>NZ_DASWPE010000183.1:0-11530 GCF_036404135.1 Rhodopseudomonas sp.
CGTCTGGGACATCGCCAGCGACGCCATCACCTGGACCGCGCCGGCCGCATCCATCTTCACCGACATCCCCACCGACACCATCGCCCGCGGCAGCGACTTCGCAGCGTTGATCGAGCCGCATCGCGCCGTGCGCAGCGAAGCGCTGGTCTCGGCGCTGCAATCCGGCGGCACCTATCGCATCGATTATGGCGTGCGCGCCTCCACCACCGCGCCGCTGTTGTGGATCGAGGAAAATGGCAGCGTCCGCACCGGCAGCGATGGCCGGCCGCTGCGCGTCGAAGGCATCGTGCGCATCAACAACGAGCGCCATGCCCATGACGAACAGCTTTTAAAACTCTCGCAGCGCGATCCCGTCACCGGCGAGCTCAATCGTACGCATCTCCTGGCCGCACTTGCGGAAAGCATCGAAGAAGCCACGCGCTTTCGCGCCTCATTCGCCTTCATGCTGATCGCCATCGATCATCTCGGCCGCATCAATGATGCTTTCGGCTTCGATGTCGCCGACGACGTCATCGCCGACATCGCCCAGCGCATTCGCGTGCGATTGCGCGGCGGCGATATCATGGGGCGCTTCTCCGGCAACAAATTCGGACTGGTGCTGAAGAACTGCACCGCCGACGACGCCAATATCGCCGCCGAACGTTTCCTCGCCGGCATCCGCGACGACGTGATCCCGACCAAATCCGGCCCGGTCTCCGTCACCGCCACCATCGGTGCGATCAGCATTCCGCGCTACGGCCGCGACGTCAACGAAGCCGTCAACCGCGCGCAGGAAGCGCTCGACGCCGCCAAGCGCCGCCGCCGCGGCAGCTTCAATCTGTGGCGACCGAATGTGGAGCGCGACGCCCAGCGCCGCGTCAATATCCGCGTCACCGACGAGATCGTCAAAGCGCTGAACGAACGCCGCATCGTCTGCGCCTTCGAACCGGTGGTGCGCGCCGATCGCAGCGCCCCCGCTTTCTATGAAGCGCTGGTGCGCATGAAGCAGGACGATGGCCAGTTGCTGCTGGCGCCCGACATCGTGCCGGTGGCCGAGCGCCTTGGCCTCATTCGCCTGGTCGATCACCGCGTGCTCGAACTCGTCATCGCTGAACTCGCCGAGACGCCAGATGTGCAGCTCTCGCTCAACATCTCGCCAGCGACGGCGATGGACCCGGACTGGCTGGCGACCATCGAATCCATGATGCGTGCGCATCCCGGTGTCGCGCAGCGCCTGATCGTGGAGATCACCGAGACGGTGGCGATCCACGACCTCGATGACATCCGCGGTTTCGTCAATCGCCTGAAAGCGCTCGGCAGCCGCATCGCCATCGACGATTTCGGCGCCGGCTACACCTCGTTCCGCAATCTGCGCAATCTCGGCGTCGACATCGTCAAGATCGACGGCGCCTTCGTGCAGAACATCGCGCGCTCAGCCGACGACCGCGCCTTCGTGCAGACGCTGATCGATCTGGCGCGCCGGCTCGAGATCAAGACCGTCGCCGAATGGGTGCAGGACGAGCCGTCCGCGATCATGCTGCGCGACTGGGGCTGCGACTACATCCAGGGCCGGCTGATCGGGCTCGCCTCCGCGGAGCGGCCATGGAGCATCCGCGGCCAGGGCGCCACCGCGGCGAGCTGATCTGGCGAAGTGAGCACGGGCCGGATGCGTTCCACAAAAAGTGGGCCGTCATTCCGGGGCGCGAGCCGCGTCAGCGGCGTGCGAACCCGGAATCTTGCTGCGCGTCCAGCGCCATGCCGGTTGCGAGATTCCGGGTTCGCTCGAGCTCGCGCTCTCGCGCCCCGGAATGACGTCGTATAGTGAATGGCACAGCTCCGCCATGCCGGGAAGTAAGCCACATGCAAGGCGCCGGGCCGAGGCCGGGCGCATCGAGAACTCAGCTCAATCCTCTTTCTTCGGCTCGAGGTCCTTCTTCGGCTCCGCCGACAGCCGATCGAGCCGGTCCTGCATCTCCTTCATCTGGCGGCGCAGGTCGTCGATATTGCCGCCTTCGACGGCGGCCTCCGGCGGCGCCTCGGGCTCGGGCGCCGGCGCGCTGGAGGGCGGCACGAACGGCTTGAACATCGAGAAGGTGCGCTCGAACAATTCCATGTTGCGGCGGACATGCTCTTCCAGCGGCGCGAACGGCCCGACGCTGAAGGTCGAGGTCAGTTGCTTGCGGAACTTCTCCTGCTCGCGGGTCAGCGTATCGATCGACTGCTCCAGATAGCGCGGCACCACCATCTGCATGCTGTCGCCGTAGAACCTGATCAGCTGGCGCAGGAAGGTGGTCGGTAACAGGTTCTGGCCGGCCTTGTTCTCCTGTTCAAAAATGATCTGCGCCAGCACCGAGCGGGTGATGTCGTCGCCGGATTTGGCGTCGAAGACCAGGAAATCCTCGCCGTCCTTCACCATCGCGGCGAGGTCTTCGAGCGTCACATAAGTACTGGTTCCGGTGTTGTAGAGCCGCCGGTTTGCATACTTCTTGATCGTCGTCGGCAGATTCGATTTCGCCATGGTCACCCACACCTAGGAGGACAGGAACCGGCTTGCGCCGGAGGAACGAAACGCAATGCAATAAAATAAGCACTTCCGTCGCGGTTCTGCTACCTTTTTGTTCGCGAAGGTTAATTTGGCAGCGTGTGGATGCTGCCGGTGCCGCCTAGAACGGCATTTTGATTGCGCTGCGGCGTCGATTTGGGCTTTGCCGATTGACACGCCGTAACGAGGTTAACAGGATAGCGCCCGACCCGGTCCGCCGCCCCGGCGGGCACAGTCCAACAGTTTAAGCCCAGGAGAAATGCTCATGTCCGACGATGTCGTCATCGTCAGCGCTGCTCGTACCGCTGTCGGAAGTTTCAACGGCGCCTTTGCTACTTTGCCCGCTCATGACCTCGGCGCGGTGGTGATCCGAGCCGCGCTGGAGCGCGCCGGCCTCGAGCCGGACCGGGTGTCCGAAGTCATCATGGGTCAGATCCTGACCGCGGCGCAGGGCCAGAACCCGGCACGGCAGGCCTCGATCGCCGCCGGCGTGCCGGTGGAGAGCCCGGCCTGGGGCGTCAATCAGCTGTGCGGCTCCGGGCTGCGCACCGTGGCGCTCGGCTATCAGGCGCTGCTCAACGGCGATTCCGAGATCGTGGTGGCGGGCGGCCAGGAATCCATGAGCATGGCGCCGCACGCGCAATATCTGCGCGGCGGCGTGAAGATGGGCGCGGTGGAATTCGTCGATACCATGCTGAAGGACGGTCTGTGGGACGCCTTCAACGGCTATCACATGGGCAACACCGCCGAGAACGTCGCCAAGCAGTATCAAATCACCCGGCAGCAGCAGGATGAGTTCGCAGTGGCCTCGCAGAACAAGGCCGAGGCGGCGCAGAAGGCCGGCCGCTTCAAGGACGAGATCGTCCCGGTCACGGTGAAGAACCGCAAGGGCGACATCATCGTCGACACCGACGAATTCCCGCGCCACGGCGCCACGCTCGAGGCGATGCAGAAGCTGAAGCCGGCGTTCGAGAAGGACGGCACCGTCACCGCCGGCTCGGCGTCGGGGATCAATGACGGCGCCGCCGCGGTGGTGCTGATGACCGCCAAGCAGGCGGCCAAGGAAGGCAAGACACCGCTGGCGCGCATCGTGTCGTGGGGTCAGGCCGGCGTCGATCCGAAGATCATGGGCACCGGGCCGATCCCGGCGTCGCGCGCGGCGCTGAAAAAGGCCGGCTGGAATATCGGCGATCTCGATCTGATCGAGGCCAACGAGGCCTTCGCCGCGCAGGCCTGCGCGGTCAACAAGGATCTTGGTTGGGATACGTCTAAAGTGAACGTCAACGGCGGCGCGATCGCGATCGGCCATCCGGTCGGCGCTTCCGGCGCGCGGGTGCTGGTGACGCTGCTGCACGAAATGCAGAAGCGCGATGCCAAGAAAGGCCTTGCTACACTGTGTATCGGCGGCGGCATGGGTATTGCGATGTGCGTCGCGCGCGATTGATCTCGCAACGCAGCACAGCGCAAAAAATTCTTCTCACCGCACTGCACCTAATCATTCCGACGCCCGGCCATCGTGCCGGGCGTTTTTGCTTGATGTTCGTCACGCGGCCAGATTAATTCGAAGCTACTACGAAACGGAGCGCAGTCAGCAACGGTCATAACAAGGTTAAAGGCTCAGCATCTGATCACGCTTTCAATGGCAATGCGGCGCTTGATTCGGTTGTTGTCCTGCGCAGTGCGGGACGGATCAGGCGCAGGGGAGGAGTTTGACGATGGCGCGTGTCGCGTTGGTGACCGGAGGAACACGAGGAATTGGGGCGGCAATCAGCAAGGCGTTGAAGGCTGCGGGATATAAGGTGGCGGCCAACTATGCCGGCAACGACGCGGCGGCGGAAAAATTCAAGGCCGAAACGGGAATTCCGGTTTTCAAATGGGATGTCAGTTCGTTCGACGCCTCGGTGGAGGGCGTCAAGAAAGTGGAAGCCGAGCTCGGCCCGGTCGAAATTCTGGTCAACAATGCCGGCATCACCCGCGACGGCGCGTTTCACAAAATGACGCTCGAGCAATGGAACGCGGTGTCCAGCACCAATCTCGGCTCGCTTTTCAACGTCACCAGGCAGGTGATCGAAGGCATGCGCGGCCGCAAGTTCGGCCGCATCATCAATATCTCCTCGGTCAACGGCCAGAAGGGCCAGTTCGGCCAGGTGAATTATTCGGCGGCGAAGGCTGGCGACCTCGGCTTCACCCGGGCCTTGGCGCTGGAGACCGCGCGCGGCGGCATCACCGTGAACGCGATCTGCCCCGGCTATATCAACACCGAGATGGTGCAGGCGGTGCCGAAGGAGGTTCTGGAAAAGAACATCCTGCCGCTGATTCCGGTCAACCGGCTCGGCGAGCCGGAGGAAATCGCCCGCGCGGTAGTGTTCCTCGCCGCCGACGACGCCGGCTTCATCACCGGCTCGACGCTGTCGATCAATGGCGGGCAATTGATGACCTGACGGCGGCGTCACCCGGGCGCGCCGCGCGATGACGGTGCGCACGGCGACGCTGATCGGGCTCAGCGCCATCCTGATGTGGTCGCTGCTGGCGCTGCTGACGGTCGCCTCCGGCACCATGCCGGCGTTTCAGCTCGCCGCGATGACCTTTGCGATCGGCGCGGCGGTCGGCTTTGCCAGTTGGCTGACGCGGCCGGGCGCGGCGCGCCGCGCCTTGCGGCAGCCGCCTTTGGCCTGGGCGGTCGGCGTCGGCGGGCTGTTCGGCTATCACGCGCTGTATTTCCTGGCGTTGCGGCTGGCGCCGCCGGCCGAAAGCGGGCTGTTGAACTATCTGTGGCCGCTCTTGATCGTGCTGTTCTCCGCGCTGTTGCCCGGCGAACGGCTGCGCTGGCATCACTTGGTCGGCGCGCTGCTCGGATTGCTCGGCACCGTGCTGCTGTTCGCCGGCAACGCCAAGGCCGCGTGGGCGCCCGATCACATCGCCGGGCTGGTTGCGGCGTTCGTCGCCGCCTTCGTCTGGGCTGGCTATTCGGTGATGTCGCGCCGGCTGCGGGCGGTGCCGACCGACGCGGTGGCCGGCTTCTGCCTCGCGACCTCAGTGCTGGCGGCGCTGCTGCACGGCGCGGTCGAAACCACGCGGTGGCCGGCGACGGCGCTGCAATGGACGGCGGTGGCGATCCTCGGCATCGGCCCGGTGGGGGCGGCGTTCTACGCCTGGGACATCGGCATGAAGCGCGGCGACATCCGCGTGCTGGGGGCGGCGAGCTACGCCACGCCGCTGTTGTCGACCGGGTTTCTGATCCTTGCCGGCTTCGCCGAGCCGAGCGCCTCGCTGGCGCTGGCGGCCGCGCTGATCGCCGGCGGCGGCCTGGTCGCGGCGAAAGATATGATCTGGAAAGGGCGCTGAGCGGGGATAGCGCGCCGCGGGTTACGCCGGCTCCCAGCCCTTTGCCGCGAGTTCGAACGTGGCGAAGTCGAACCCCGGCGCCACGGTGCAGCCGACCAGCGTCCAGTCGCCGGTGCTTTGCGCGGCCTGCCAGGCGAAGGGCGGCACGATGCCTTGCGGCAATTCCCCCGCGGCGAGATCCGGCCCCAGCAACAAGGTCCGTTGACCGTGGGCGTCGGCGATCTGCAACTGCAGCGCCGCGCCGGCGTAGTAGTGCCAGATCTCGACCGCATCGATGCGGTGCCAATGCGAGCGCTCGCCGCGGGCGAGCAGGAAGTAGATCGCGGTCGAGGCGCTGCGTCCGGCCTCGTCGACGCGCGAATCGCGAAAGCTCTCGCGAAAATGCCCGCCCTCCGGATGCGGCTGCAGACCGAGCCGGGCGATGATGGCGGCGGCGGTGAGCGCGTGAGTCGGCATCAGCGGCTCACGACTTGTTCTTGCGTTCGCGCAATTCGGTGAACACCTCGACGGGGCCCGCGCCCTTCAGCCGGACGCCCGCGGCCACCGTGGGTTCGTCGGCGCGCAGGAACACGTTGGCCTGTTTCTCCTCGCCGAGCAGCGATGGAACCGTCGGCAGCCCGGCGGTGCGCAGATGCGCCACCTCGGCGGCGCGGGCCTGCAGCGCCGGATTGTTCGGCTCCACGGTGAGTGCGAATTTGACGTTGGCGGCGGTGTATTCGTGGCCGCAATACAGCCGCATGTCGTCGGGCAGCACCCGCAGCTTCAACAGCGACTCCCACATCATCGGATAGCTGCCCTCGAACACCCGGCCGCAGCCGATCGAGAACAGCGTGTCGGCGGCGAACAGCGCCTTGTCGTCGTCGAACACGTAGGCGACGTGATCAAGGGTGTGGCCCGGCGTTTCCAGCACCCGCGCCAACAGCCCGCCGATCTTGACGACGTCGCCCTGGCGCACCCGCAGGTCGACCAAGGGAATCGCCGCGCCATTGTCGTGCGGCGCGACGACGCGGCAGCCGGTGGCGCGCTTCAATTCGGCGATGCCGCCGATGTGGTCGGCGTGGTGATGCGTCACCAGGATGTCGGTCAGCGTCCAGCCTTCGCGGTCGAGCGCGGCGAGGATCGGACCGGCTTCGGGGGCGTCGATCGAGGCGGTGGCGCCGCTGTCGCGATCGTGCACCAGGTAGCCGAAATTATCCTTGAGGCAGGTGAACACGCGAATTTCGGCGGCCATGACATCTCCGTGAGCTATCCGACCGGGGCTGAACCACCCCGGGGCCTCTGAAATATGGCGTTAACGCTTGCGCGGCAATGCGTTATTGCTGGTGACATTCATGCCGTCTTGGCGGCGCTGCCGGGTGATAGACTGCCATCCATGACGATCGATGTCACCGAACTGCGCGACTTCTACTCGCAACGCCTCGGCGTGATGGCGCGGCGGCTGATCAATCGCGGGATTCAGGCGCATTGGCGCGATGCCCGCGGCCAGCGCGTGCTCGGGCTCGGCTATTCGACGCCCTATCTCGGGCTGTTTCGCAACGACAGCGAGCGCTGCATCGCCTTCATGCCGGCGGCGCAGGGGGTGCTGAAATGGCCGACCGCGCGGCCGACGCTGTCGACCCTGGTCGAGGAGCGCTCGCTGCCGCTGCCGGACGCCTCGGTCGACCGCATCCTGTTGGTGCACGCGCTGGAAATGTCCGACGATCCGGACGGGCTGATGCGAGAATTATGGCGGGTGCTGGCGCCGTCGGGCCGGCTGATCGCGATCGTGCCGAATCGCCGCGGGGTGTGGGCGCGCACCGACACCACGCCGTTCGGCCACGGCCGGCCGTATTCACGCACCCAGATCGCGCAGCTATTGCGGCGCAGCTGGTTCACGCCGACGGCGTGGAGCGAGGCGCTGTTTCTGCCGCCGATCGGGCATAACTGGATGCTGCGCTCGGCGCCGGCCTGGGAGCGAGTCGGCGCGGCGCTGGCGCTGCCGTTCGCCGGGGTGCACCTCGTCGAGGCCACCAAGCAGGTGGCGCGCGCGATCCCGGTGCGCCGCGAGCGCACAAGGCTGATCCCGGCGTTGCAGCCGGCGATGCTGCCGTCGCCGCGCGACGGCGACGACGGCCATATGGGCGATCTGGGGATGCCGGCGCCGCGCTGAGCGACGTCGGCGGGGCGCGGCCTATTCGTTGCCGGGGTTGAAGTCGTCGGCCGGGGCCGCCGGGGCCGCGGCGCCTTCCGGGCGCGGACCTTGCGGACGGCGGCGGCGGCGCGGCGGGAAACGCTCGCCACCGGCGGCCTCGAAGCCCGGCGCGCCGTTGATCTGCGGCTGCGGTCCGGTGATGAAGGACGGCAGCCGATCGACGCTGTCGCTGACCGGAATCACCGGCTGCGGCTGGTATTGCGGCTGCGGACGATGTTCGCGGGGCTGCTGCTGCTCGCGCGGCTGATAGGGCTGCGCCTCGCGCGGCTCGCGCTGTTGGTCGCGCGGCTGCTCGCGCTGCGGCTGCTCACGCGGTTCGCGCGGCACGAAGGGCTGCGGCTGCACCGGCACCAGGCCGGGCTCGGCGCCGAAATTCGAATAGCTTTCGCCGTCGCCGAATTCGCCGGAATCGTCCTGCATCTCGTTGTCGCTGCGCTGCTGCGGCAGGTTCTGGCGAAACTGCTCCTGCGCGGCGGCGATCAGACGGAAATAATGCTCGGCGTGTTGATAATAATTCTCGGCTGCGACCGGGTCGCCCGAGGAGCGCGCGTCGCGCGCCAGCTGGACGTATTTCTCGGCGACGTGCGAGGCGGTGCCGCGGATCTTGATATCGGGGCCGTTGGATTCGAACACCCTTGTCATCGGGTTCTGGCCGCGCCGGTTGTTATTGTTATTGTTGTTATTATTGCTGTTATTGTTGCGGTTACGCAGCCGCTTGTTGTTGTTCTGACCGTTTCTCATGTCGAGCCTTTTTACCACACCCACATTGAAGTCATTGTCACAGAGATAGCCACGGCCGGTTCCGGACGCGCCTTGGGCATCCAGATCGCACTGCCGTTCAAATCGGTTTTGCCGACCATCGCGTTCAACAGACGCGTTCCCCAACCGACCGCGAGCGCCAGGAGCGCGGACCGACTCATTCAGTCAGCCGGAACAAGCTCAGGTGGACTCGCGTGAGTTTTCAAGCGCAATATCAGGCTTTCGTTCGCTTTGCGGTCGCAAGCGGCGCAGCTCTCTCAGCCATCGCGCTCAATCCAATCCGCCTTTTTGGAACCTTTTTACTCAGGGCATTCTCATCGGCGAGCATTCTCAACGGTGAGAATGGTGGCCTTCACCCGCAGCGTGCGCGGGGCCAGCAACCCTGATGTCATGGCCCGGAACGTAGTCGCTCTTGGACAATATTCCAAGCGGTTTTTTGCAATCGGTTCCGACCTCAACCGGCCGGCCGGCGGCCGATCACCGCCCGGGCGATCCCGGCGAGGTCGGGCTTTGGCGCCGGATCGGGCGCCAGCCCCGCCGCCCGCACTAAGGCCGCGACCTCGTCGCCCTGGCCCTCGCCGATCTCCAAGATCAGCGCGCCGCCGGGCGCCAGCAAGCCGGCGGCCTGGGTTGCGATCGCCCGATAGGCGTCGAGGCCGTCGGCGCCGCCGTCGAGCGCGCGGCGGGGATCGTGGTCGCGGACCTCGACCGCCAGCGTCGCAATCTCCGCGCTGCGGATATAGGGCGGGTTGGAGACGATCAGGTCGAACGGCCCGCGCAGCGCCGCCGCGTAGTTGCAGGCGACGAAGCCGGCGCGGGGCGCAAGGCCGAGGCGCGCGGCGTTGCCGCGGGCGGTGCGCAGCGCGTTCAGATTGATGTCGCTGGCGACGCCTTGCGTCAGCGGCCATTCCGACAGTAGCGCCAGCAGGATCGCGCCGGAGCCGGTGCCGAGATCGGCGATGCGCCGCGGCGCGGCTTGGCCCTGAAACAGGTGCAGCGCCGCCTCGACGAGGGTCTCGGTATCCGGCCGCGGCACCAGCGTATCGGCGGAGAGCGCCAGCGGCAGCCCCCAGAATTCCCTGACGCCGAGAATTCGCGCCACCGGCTCGCCGTTGATGCGCCGCGCCAGCAGCGCCTCGAGCCACCGCGCTTCGTCGGGTGTCAGCACGCGCGCCGCGGCCACCATCAGGCCGGTGAGATCGAGCCCGAGCGCCGCGCCGATCAACAGCCGGGCGTCGAGCTCGGCGCTCTCGATTGCCGCGTCGCGCAGCCGCGCCGCCACCGCGCGCCGCGCGGCGTCGATGGAAAGTGCGGCAAAGCTTTCAGTCACGACGATGGTGCTTCGGTGAGCGCCTTGCGGGCGCCCGCGGATGCCGTCTGCCTTGCGGGGAGAGCGATCGCAGATGACGGTGTCAGCTCAGCTCCGCATAGCAGCGATCGAGCATGGCCTCTCCATGGGTCGTCCCTGCGCACGCAGGGACCCATCACCCCTTGCTTCGGAGATGAAGAAAGGCCTTGGCCACGGCACAAAACGAGACTCCTCGCCGTATGGGTCCCTGCGTGCGCAGGGACGACCCGTTGATATGCAGCGGCAACTTCACGGTCGAGGTGCACTCTGCACGCCCTCCAATCCGTATGCGGTTGCCCGCGCAGGGGGGAGGGAAAATATCGCGGCCGTGCGGGACCGAAGGTCGTCAGAGTCGCAGCGCCCCGCCTCACGCCGCATTGCCTTGCGCCGCGAGCTGTGCGGCCTGGTGCTCGGTGGTGAGCGCGTCGATCAGTTCGCCCAAGGCTTCGCCGGCGATCACCTGCGGCAGCTTGTACAGCGTGAGGTTGATGCGGTGATCGGTGACGCGGCCTTGCGGAAAATTGTAGGTCCGGATCCGCTCCGAGCGGTCGCCGGAGCCGACCTTCTCCTTGCGCTCGGCGGAGCGCGCGGAATCGATCCGCTGCTGCTCGGCGTCATAAATTCGCGCGCGCAGAATGTTCATCGCCGAGGCGCGGTTTTTGTGCTGCGAGCGGCTGTCCTGCATCATCACCTGCAGCCCGGTCGGGATGTGGGTGATGCGGATCGCCGATTCGGTCTTGTTGACGTGCTGGCCGCCGGCGCCCTGCGCCCGCATGGTCTCGATCCGCAGATCGTCGGGCTTGATGTCGACGTCGACCTCCTCGACCTCGGGCAGTACCGCCACCGTCGCCGCCGAGGTGTGGATGCGCCCTTGCGTCTCGGTGTCCGGCACCCGCTGCACGCGGTGTACGCCGGATTCGAATTTCAGCTTGGCGAAGGCGCCGCGGCCCTTCACCTCGGCGATGATTTCCTTGTAGCCGCCCATGGTGCCTTCCGAGGCCGACACCACCTCGACGCTCCAGCCCTGCAGCGAGGCGAATTTCTCGTACATCCGGAACAGGTCGCCGGCGAACAGCGAGGCCTCGTCGCCGCCGGTGCCGGCGCGGATTTCCAGCATCACGTTGCGGTCGTCCATCGCGTCCTTCGGCAGCAGCGCGACGCGGATCTGCTGCGCCAGCTCGCCCTCCTGCGCCTGCAGGGCCTGCTGCTCGGCCTCCGCCATCGCCCGCATCTCCGGATCGGTCGAAGGATCGGCGAGCAGCGCCTCGATCTCGCCGCGCTCGCTGCGGACCTGGCGATAGGCCTTCACCGCCTCGACCAGCGGATTGAGCTCGGCGAGCTCGCGCATCAGCTTCACATAGGTGTC
>NZ_DASWPE010000184.1:0-1869 GCF_036404135.1 Rhodopseudomonas sp.
CCGAACTTTACCGTCTTTTTGGCGCAAGTCATTGATATGACTTTGAACTGAAGCGGTATGCTGTCTACGCAGCGAGCAGTTCGACCCCCAGCAGGCTGAACGCACGGCGCTGCACTGGTGTCGGTGTGGTCTGAACGGTGAGTGTCCTCTGTCCGGCGAAGCAGACGGTGTTGCGGGTCAGGGTCGCCAGATCGTCAAGCAGTGTGCGGAAGCTGTGCACGGGCTGGCTTGCGTCGTCGCTGGTCCCGGCACGCTGGGTCGAGGCCTTCCGGTAAGCCGCCTTCGAGACCTTGGCCTTGGCCACCGGCGATGTCCGTTCGGCTTCGGCGGAGGCACGGTCGTGATCGTCGAACAACATGGGCGCCAAGGGCTGGCGCATGTGCCACTCGAGGTAATACGCCAGCATGCACAGCAGGACATGCGCCCGCACCCGTGGCGCGGTCCAGTGAAACACCGGCCGCAGTTCCAGATCGACCGTCTTGATGCAGCGGAACGCACGCTCGACCTGGGCCAGGGATTTGTAGGCCCGCACGGTGCCCGCGGCATCGGCCACCTCGGCCGGCAGGCTGGTGCGCAGCGCGTAGAAACCATCGAACCGCGCCTCTTCGGCAATGGCCTCGGCCTTGCGTGTGTAGTTGAAGACAGTGTCGGTGATGGTCAGGTCGAAGTGCTTGGCCATCTTACGCTTGCCGAGGACGGCGCCGACCACCTTGCCGATCTCCGCGGCGCCACGCAGCGGGTTCGTCTCGCGCGTCACCCGAGCCTGGATCTTGCCCAGGTCGGTCTCGGTCAGCGCCAGCAACTCATCGCGCTTGCGCCGCCGTTCCTCGGCCAGCAGCGGGTTCTTGCACACCACCAGCCGTTCGTTCGGATAGTCCGGACTGCTGATCTCGGCCATATCGCGTGTGTCGAACAGGGAGAACTGCAGCAGCCCGCCTTCCGCCAACTGCCGGATCGCCGGTGCACGCAGGGCAGTGATCCAGTCGAGGCCGGCCGGACGCAGGGTTTGCTCGATCCGGGCGCTGGTGATCATCCCGCGGTCGCCGACCATCACCACGTGGCGCAGCCGGAAGCGCTGCTTCAGCTTGGTGATCTGGGTGGCGACGGTGGCCGGATCGGCGGTGTTGCCCTCGAACACCTCCACCGCCACGGGGCAACCATCCGCGGCACACAGCAGGCCGATCACCAGTTGCGGGCGGTCACCACGACTGTCGCGGCTGTAGCCGTGGCGGGCCAGCGGGCAGCAGCGTCCTTCCAGGTAGGTGGAGGTGGCATCGTAGAGCACCAGTGTGCCGTTCTTGAGGTGGCGGCGGGCGAGTTGGTTTTCGATGAAGTCCTGCTCGCTGCCGAGCCAGTCGAGGGTGGCGTAGATCTCGCGCGCTGTGACGCTGCCGAGACCAAGGGCTTCACCGAGCGAGTGGCTGGCGGTGACGGTATCGAGCATCCGCGCGGTTGCGAGTTTCGCCGCCGGGTCGAGCAGCCTGGCGACGATGAGCGCCAGTGCCAGGTCGCGGCGACGTTGGGGCGCACGACGCGGCAGCAGGTCGTCCAGGCCGATGCGCCGCGCGACGGTCAGCGCGGCAAGGACGTGGCCATGGGGCAGCGAGCGGCGGATCTCGAAGCCCTCGCTGCCGACCGGGGCAAGCGGATCGCCACGCAGGGCGGCGCGGAGGGTTTCGATGCGCTCGATCGGCAGCTTGGAGAGGTTGGCGAGGGTGCGGTTCTTGACCTTGCCGTCCTCACGGTAGGTTTCCCGCAGCAGGAAGGAGGGCCGGGCGTTGCGGTTGGGGACCTTGGCGATGTGCATGAGGCATCGAATCAAACCTATTCGGCCTCCGTCAACAGATTTCTCGCCAGGCGCTTGACTAC
>NZ_DASWPE010000185.1:0-37690 GCF_036404135.1 Rhodopseudomonas sp.
CGAACGGTTCTTGATGATCTTGTTGAGCAGCTCCGCGGTCTTGACACGCTCGCTGACGCTCATGCCGGCGACCGGCTCGTCGAGCATCAGGAGGTCTGGGTCCTGGATCAGCAGCATGCCGATCTCCAGCCACTGCTTCTGGCCGTGGCTGAGCAGTTAGGCCGACATGTTGAGGCGGTCCTTGAGGAAGATCATCTGGGCGACTTCTTCGACGCGGTCGCGGACCACCGCGTCGCGCTTGAAGGTCAAAGCGCCGAACACCGAGCGGCCGCGCGGGAACGAGATCTCCAGGTTCTCGAACACAGTTAGATCGTCATAGATCGACGGCGTCTGGAATTTGCGGCCGACCCCGGCCTGCACAATCTGGTTTTCCTTCATCTTCGTGAGGTCCTTGTCACGAAAATGGATCGCACCGGAGGTCGCTTTGGTCTTGCCGCAGATCACGTCGAGCACCGTGGTCTTGCCGGCGCCGTTGGGGCCGATGATGACGCGGATCTCGTTCTCATCGACGTAGAACGACAGGTCGTTGACCGCCTTGAAGCCGTCGAACGACACGGTGAGCGCTTCCACCGCGAGCAGGAAATCGGGTTGTTGATGGTTGATCAGCATGATCGTCTCCTCACTCCGCGGGCGCGCCGTCGGCGACGGAATTGTCGCTCCAGCCGGATTTCGGCTTGCGACTGATCAGCCGGTCGAGCCGCGGCTGCACGTGATCGCGCCAGATGCCGGCAAGGCCATTCGGGAAGGCGAGCACCACGGCGATGAACAGCGCGCCAAGCCCGAACAGCCAGAGCTGCGGGAAGGATTCCGACAGGCTGGTCTTGGCGAAGTTGACTAACAAGGTTCCATACACCGCGCCAAAGATCGACAGCCGGCCCCCGACCGCGGTGTAGATCACCATCTCGATCGACGGCGTGATGCCGACGAAGGACGGCGACATGAAGCCGACCTGGAGCGTAAACATCGCGCCGCCGATCGCCGCGAATATCGCCGCGAGACAAAACGCGAAGATCTTGAAATTGGCGACGCTGTAGCCGGAGAACCGCACCCGGTCCTCCTTCTCGCGCATCGCCACCAGGATGCGGCCGAGCTTGGAGTGCCGCACGAACAATGCAATCAGGATGCAGCCGAACAGCAACGCCACCTCGAAGAAATACAGCAGGAATTTGGCGTGGTCCGGCCGGATGTCCCAGCCCTTCAGCGTGCGCAGATCGGTGATGCCGTTGATGCCGCCGGTGTAGCCCTGCTGGCCGACGATCAGGATGGTGAGGATCGCCGCCACCGCCTGCGTGATGATGGCGAAATACACCCCGCCAACCCGGCGCTTGAACATCGCGGCGCCGATCAGATAGGCGAACAGCGCCGGCACGATCAGGATCGCCAGAATCGTCAGCGTGAGGCTATGGAACGGTTGCCAGAACAGCGGCAATTGGGTGATCTGATTCCAGTCCATGAAATCCGGAATGCCCGGCGTCGACTGAATCTTGGTGTTGGCGACGCTACTGGCTTCGAGTTTCAGATACATCGCCATGCAATAACCGCCGAGCCCGAAGAATACCCCCTGCCCCAGGCTCAAGATGCCGCCAAAGCCCCAGCACAGCACGAGACCAATGGCGACGAAGGCGTAGGTCAAGTACTTCGCCACCAGGTTGAGCCGGAACACGTCGAGCGACAGCGGCAGGATCACCACCAGCAACAGCGCCAGAACCACGAGGCCGAGCGCCTCGGTGCGATTGAAGAAACGCGGAGTGTGCATCGCTGCCGTCCTCATTTGCGCACCTTGAGCGCGAACAGGCCTTGCGGCCGCAGCATCAGGATGGCGACGATGGCCAACAGCGTCAGCACCTTGGCCATCGAGCCGGACATGAAGAATTCCATGGTCGACTGCGCCTGCGAGATGGTGAAGGCCGACGCAATGGTGCCGAACAGGCTAGCGGCGCCGCCGAACACCACGACCAAAAACGTATCGACGATGTAGAGCTGGCCGGAGGTCGGCCCGGTCGAGCCGATCATGGTGAAGGCTGATCCGGCGACGCCGGCGATGCCGCAGCCGAGCCCGAACGTATAGCGATCGACCTTCTCGGTGTTGATGCCGACCGCGCCGGCCATCACCCTATTCTGCATCACCGCGCGGACCTGGCGGCCCCAGCGCGATTTGTACATGATGAAGGCGACGCACAGCGTGATCAGCAGCGTCAGCGCCATCACGAAGATGCCGTTGATCGGCACCTCGATGGTGTCGGTGATCTGCTTGGAGCCGAGCATCCATTGCGGCAGCTCGACGCCGACCTCGCGGGCGCCGAAGATCGAGCGATAGGCCTGCTGCAGGATCAGCGACAGCCCCCAGGTGGCGAGCAGCGTATCCAGCGGGAACCAGCCCTGCAACAAACGCCAGCCCGGCAGCGGCTGCGGCGCGTTGCAAGGCTTCAGCCGGCAGCACGCCATCGTCGGCGCCAGCGAGGCCTGCGTCGCCACCCATCCGAGCGACATGGCGGTGGCGATGCGGCTGCTCGACGCCACCGTCGAGACGGTCAACGCCGATGGCGCGGCGCGACGGATTCCGATCGCCGACTTCCACCGGCTGCCCGGCGACACCCCGCAGATCGAAACCACGCTGAGGCCCGGCGAACTGATCACCGCGGTGACGCTGCCGAGGCCCGCCGGCGGCACGCAGATCTATCGCAAGGTGCGCGACCGCGCCTCGTTCGCCTTTGCGCTGATCTCGGTCGCCGCCATCGTGCAGCGCGACGGCACCGGGCGCGTGGCACTCGGCGGCGTCGCGCACAAGCCATGGCGCATCGAGGCCGCCGACGCCGAGCTGCCGCGCGGTGCCAAGGCGGTGACCGACAAATTGCTGGCGGACGCCAGGACCACCGAACAGAACGCATTCAAACGGCCGCTGGTCGAGCGCACGCTCGGCGCCGTGCTGGCCGAAGCGAAAGGCTGAGCCATGAAGTTCGACACCCCCGCGGGCAGCAATCCGATCGACCAGCTCAAGGTGATCGGCCAGCCGCTCGATCGCATCGACGGCCCGCTGAAGACCACCGGGTCCGCGCGCTACGCCTATGAACGCCACGACGTGGTGCCGAACGCCGCCTATGGCTATGTGCTGGGCGCTGCGATCGCCAAGGGACGCATCAACGCCATCGACCTTGCCGCCGCGAAGTCGGCGCCGGGCGTGCTGGCGATCGTCACCGCGGAGAATGCCGGGCCGCTCGACAAGGGCAAGATCACCGCGATCGGCCATGAAAGCTGGTCCGGCGATCTGCCGGGCGGCAAGCCGGACGGCGCGGTCAGCCAGACCCGCCAGCTTTATGCCGGCGCCAATCGCATGACCGCGACGAGGCTCGCGGTGCTCGATCTGCCGGAAGGCAATGCGATGCGCGCGCCGGGCGAAGCCACCGGCATGATGGCGCTGGAAATCGCTATCGACGAGATCGCCGAGAAGCTCGCCATCGACCCGGTCGAGTTTCGGATTCTCAACGATACCCAGGTGGTGCCGGACAATGCCAAGGCCGCCGCGAAAGAGCCGCAGACCGTCGGCACCGCGGCCAAGCCGGAGCTGCCGTTCTCGCAGCGGCAGTTGATCCAGTGCTTCGAGACCGGCCGCGACCGCTTCGGCTGGGCCAAGCGCAACCCGAAGCCCGGCGCGACGCGCGACGGCCGCTGGCTGGTCGGGCTCGGCGTCGCCGCCGCGTTCCGCAACAACCAGCTCACCAAATCGGCGGCGCGGGTGCGGCTCGACAATGACGGCATGATCACCGTCGAGACCGACATGACCGATATCGGCACCGGCAGCTATACCATCATCGCGCAGACCGCCGCGGAGATGATGGGCGTGCCGATGAACAAAGTGGCGGTGCGGCTTGGCGATTCCGCATTCCCGGTGTCGGCCGGATCCGGCGGGCAATGGGGCGGCAATAATTCCACCGCCGGCGTCTACGCCGCCTGTCTCAAGCTGCGCGAAATGATCGCGCAGAAGCTCGGCTTCAACTCAGCCGAAGCCGCGTTCACCGACGGCGAGGTGCGATCCGGCAATCGCGGCGTGGCGCTGGCCGACGCCGCGCGCGACGGCAGCCTCAGCGCCGAGGACGGCATCGAATATGGCGATCTCGACAAGAAGTATCAGCAGTCGACGTTCGGCGCGCATTTCGTCGAGGTCGGTGTCGACGCCGCGACCGCCGAAATCCGGGTCCGGCGCATGCTCGCGGTGTGCGCGGCCGGCCGCATCCTCAACCCGAAGACCGCGCGCAGCCAGGTAATCGGCGCGATGACCATGGGCGTCGGCGCGGCACTGATGGAGGAACTGGTGGTCGACAAGCGCGCCGGCTTCTTCGTCAACCACGACCTTGCCGGCTACGAAGTGCCAGTGCACGCCGACATTCCGCATCAGGAGGTGATTTTCCTCGACGAGACCGATCCGATGTCGTCGCCGATGAAGGCCAAGGGCATCGCCGAGCTCGGCATTTGCGGGGTGGCCGCCGCGGTCGCCAACGCGGTGTACAACGCCACCGGGGTCCGGGTACGGGACTATCCGGTGACGCTCGACAAGCTGATCGACAGGCTGCCGGCGGTGGGCTGAGCGCCGGCGCGCCGCGGCGACGCCGGTCGGCGGAAGTCAAGACCGGCGGGGGCGCCCGCGCAGCGCTTGCATCATGCCGATGCGGGCGAAATCGGTCGGACCGCCGTCGCTGCCGACCATCAGCACCGCGGCAAGCGCGGTCTGCCAGCGCGGCAGGTTGTATTCGTGACGCGGCAATCGGATCAGGAAGGCGCGGGCGTCGTGCAGGGTGGCCAATTCGCCGCCTCCGGGAAGAGGAATCGGCGGCGAAAACCGGGCTGACCACGACACAAAGCAACTCCACAGGACGACATCCGAAAGCGCCGGGACGAGCTTCGGCTGGCGAGGCTCGCGACGCTTTGCAGCTGCCGACCGCGAAATAATTCCTCGGTGCGGCAATCGTTCCTCGGCGAGCAATGCGATGCGCGCCGCGCTACGCTCTCAGCCCTGCATGTGCATCATCGGGTCGATCGGCATCATGTTGTGCGGGCCCTCGCGCGCCGCAAGCCAGATTCCCGGGCCGCGATCGGCGGCGGTCAGGCGCTGTGGCTGACCACCGTGGAGTAGATCCGCTCCAGCAGCGACAGCGCGCCGCGATAGCCGACATAGCTGCGCGACAGCACCACTTCATAGGAGGCGGGGAAGCCGACCTCGACCAGCGAGCCCTTCATTTCCTTGACCAGATCGCGCTCCCAGGTGGTGCCGAAGATGATCGGCGGCTTGTGGCCGAAATCCGCGTTGCGGATGCTCTGGTGGATCTGGTAGCTGTCCTCGATGAATTCGATCTCGACGCTGACGTCGTGGTCGATGTTGCGGAATTGCTCGCGGATGGCGTCGCGGTGCTCGACCGGCGGGTCCTCGGTGACGATCTGCTTGGCCGGGATCAGCCCGAGTTGGGTAACGAGAAACTTGGTCAACGCCAGATTGTAGGCGCTGTCGCCGACCACCGCGAATTTCGCCGGCAGCCCCCACCAATATTCCGAATAGAAATCGGTGAAGCCGTCGATGTAATTGTAGTAGCGGGTTTCCTCGCGAGCGATGAACGCTTCGACCGGCTCCGGCGCGAGCCCGGCGAACTCCGCCACCTGCCGCAAGAACTCGCCGCTCTGCCGGGCGCCGATCGGCAGCACCGGAATGTGCAGGAACGGCTGGTAGAACCGCTCCTCCAGCAGCCTCGCGGTGGACAGCCCGAGCCACGGCGACAGCACCAGGTTGAACTGCGCATGCGGGATGTCGCGCCATTCGCTGAGGCCTGCGGAATCCGGCCCGAACAGCACGTTGACCTTGAGCCCGATGCCTTCCAGAAGCCGCTTGATCTCCTCGAGGTCGCCGCGCCAGAACGTGTTCTGATACGGCAATAGCGACCACAGATTGACCAGCCCTTTGTTGCGGACGCCGTCCCATTCGCCGAGATATTGTTCGATGATCGCCCGCGTCACCGCCTCGTGGCCGGTGAAATTGTTGCCGCGAAAGCCGCCGGTCTCGGCGTAGACGATCGGCACGCCTTTCTTCTGGAAATCGCGCACCACCGAGCCGACGTCGTCGCCGACCAGATCCGGGATGCAGCCGGTCAGCACCACGAACAGATCGGCATCGAGCACGGTTTGCGTGGAGTCGATCAGTTCGCGCAGCCGGTCGGCGCCGCCGAAGATCACCTCGCGCTGCGAGGCGTTGGTCGAGGGCACCACCGGGCCGCCGCCATAGCCCGAGCCCTGGAAGCCGTTGTAGAACGCCAGGTTCACGTATTGTTTGTCGGCGCAGCCCGGCCCGCAATGGGTGATCGGCACCACCCGCGGAATCGCCGCCGCACTCTGCATCGCGCCGATCGCGCAGACGTAGCGAACCAGTTCGATCGGCCCGGAGGTGTCGGCATCCGCGGTGATCTCGGTCGGGCGCGATTTGAGCGCAAGAATGGCCATTGCTGGAGTCCTTTACTCGGCGGCGGCGGCGGTGGTGCTACGCGCGAGCGCGAACGGATCGGACTGCGCCAGCCAGGATTGCTTGTAGGGAAGGCTGACGCGCTTCGCGATATCCTGATGGAATTTGCGGTGCTGCAACGCCGCCAGGATCGACTCGCCGAGATTGACCATGCCCTGATAGCCGAGCGCATGGTGCTCGTCGCCGAGCGGGATCGCCGGGATGCCGAGCCGTGCTGCGAGCGGCGCGAGGCCATTGTGGCGGATGATGATGAAGTCCGGCTTCACCCGCTGCAACAGATTGTAGAACTGATATTGCTGGCGGTTGCCGACGGTGAAATGCCTGACGTCGCCGTAATTCTCGACCAGATGCGCCAGCGAGTCCTGCCGCGGGTCTTCGCTGTCGTAGACCGGGTCGTGGTGGAACACCAAGGAGCCGTCGACCTCGACGCCGATCTCGCGCAGCACGCCGATCAGCCCGTGCGAATAGGCCGAGCCGGTGGCGACATAGCCCTTCAGGCCTTTCAGCTTCGGCCGCAACTCGGCGAGCAGCGGCTTCACCCGCGCGTGCTCGCGGGCGATGTAGTCTTCCGCCTGCTGCTCGCGTCCGGTGACGCGGGCGAGTTCGCGCAGCCAGGCGTCGGTGCCGGCGAAGCCGTAGGGCTGCGGCGCCTTGACCTGCTCGACGCCGAATTCCTGCTCCAGCGCGGTGGCCAGATAAGTGCCGAGCGTGTAGCAGAACGAGACGGTGGCGCGGGCTTCTGACATCTGCGCCAATTGCTCGACGGTCGCCATGTCGACGACGTAGTTCACCCGTAGCCCGAGTTCGCCGAGCATCGGGGTGAACACGTCGGTGCCCCACAGATTGATGACGTTGATCAGATCGTCCTGCCGCTTCTCCGGGTTCTTGCGCACGATCTGGCGCAGGATGCCGTGCTGGGTGGCGTCGAAGCCGGTCGACCAGTGCTTCGACTTGAAGCCCTCGCAATGCAGCGGGATCACCGGAATGCCGAATTCGGCCTCGGCGGCGCGCGCCACGCTTTCGACGTCATCGCCGATGATGCCCGAGGCGCAGGAGGTGGCGATGAACACCGCCTTCGGCGCGTGGCGCTCGACCGCGGCCTTGATCGCCGAGGCGAGCTTGTCGACGCCGCCATAGACCATGTCGCGTTCGCGCAGATTGGTCGAGATGAAGCGGATGTTCTGCACCGGCAGCCCGCGCATCGCGAGACCATTGCGATAGATCGAATTGTAGATCACTTGGCCGGCGCCGCAGCCGATCGGCGAATGCTGGATCAAGACGGCGTCGCGGATGTTGCCGGCCTGACATTCCACCATCTGCTCGCTGCACACCGAGCCCTGGGTGAACGGGCCTTCCAATTCGCAGATCCGCCGCGCCTTGCCGCCGCAGCCGCCGCAATCGCCGCGCGAAAACGCCGATTGATCGGCGAGCTCAGTCGCGGTGCCGTCCCAGCCGATGATGGTGCCGAGCCGCTGCTCGCGGGTCTCGACGCTGGAGGTTTTCAAGTTGAGGGTCATGCGTAAGGTCCGGTGCGACGGTGGAATGGCAGCTTGGGTCTCGGCATCGCGGGTGGCGACGCCTCATGCGAAATCAGGCGTTCAACCGCGTCATTGCGAGGAGCTCTTGCGACGAAGCAATCCAGGGTTGCGGGTGAGGTCAGCAAATGTTGCCCCTGGATTGCTTCGCTTTCGCCCGGCGCTTCGCGCCGCGCTCGGCTCGCGATGACAATTGAACCGCTCAGGCGACCTGCCGGTTGCGCTCGGCCTCGGCGCGTTCGGCGGCGACCAGATGGTCGGCCCAGCGCGCCGACCATTCGCGCAGCTGCGTCGGGTTGAGCGGGGTCGGCACCTTGGAATCGGTATGTTCGGCGATGCGCCGCGCGAGCTGGCGGTAGACATCGGCCTGCGCCGATTGCGGCGCCGCCTCGATGGTGGTGCGGCCGCTCAATTCGGCCTGGGTGACGGTGAGCGAACGCGGCACATATTGCACGATCGGGGTATCGGTGCGGCTGGCGAAATCGTCGATGATCTCGCGCTGGAAATCGGTGTTGATCGAATTGGCGATGATGCCGCCGAGCAGGGCGCCGCCGGAATTGGAGAACCGCTCAATGCCGCGGAACAGATTGTTGGCGGCGTAGATCGCCATGAAATCCGACGACGACACCGTGAACACGTGTTCGGCGATGCCCTCGCGCACCGGCACCGCGAAGCCGCCGCACACCACGTCGCCGAGCACGTCGTAGATCACGATGTCGAGGTCGAGTTCCTCGAACACCCGCTGCTGCTTCAGCAGTTCGACCGCGGTGATGATGCCGCGGCCGGCGCAGCCGACGCCGGGCTGCGGGCCGCCGGCCTCGACGCAATAGATGCCGCCGAAGCCTTCGAAGATCGCCTCATAGGCGTCGACCCGGCGCCGCTCGGCCAACAGATCGAGCACCGAGGGAATGTATTCGCCGCCGCGCAGCGTGTTGGTGGAGTCGGCCTTGGGGTCGGCGCCGAACTGCATCACTTTATATCCGGCCTCGGCCAGCGCCGCGCTAATATTCGAGGTGGTGGTCGACTTGCCGATCCCGCCTTTGCCGTAAATCGCAATCTGCTTGAGCTTCTTGGCCATGATCGGCGCTCCTGTTGTGGTGTCGGATGGACGGCGTCAGCCGTGCGAGAAGGTCGGCTCGGCGCTGATGCCGTCGCCGTAGAGTTGCGCGGTGTAGTCGCTGACGCCGGGAATGCCGCAGGCGTCGGCGCGGCAGCGCTGGCAATGCGTAAACACCCGCAGGTGTTGCTCGGCGTCGGCGCGGGCGACATAGCGCTTCATCATTCCGGGCGCCGGCAGATGCGCGAAGCCGTGCTGCGGGATCAGCGGGATGATGTTGATGAGCTGCGCGCCGGCCTCGGCCACGCGCTCCGCCACCGTGCCGATGTGGTCGTCGTTGACGGTCGGGATCAGCACGGTGTTGATCTTGATGGTCAGGCCGAGCGCCGCGGCTTTGGCGATGCCGTCGAGCTGATTGGCGATCAGCCGTTCGGCGGCGGCGATGCCGTCGAGCCTGCGGCGCTGCCAGGCGATCTTCGGGGTGATCTGCGCCTGGATCTGCGGGTCGACCGAATTGACCGTGACGGTCAGCGTGCTGACGCCGACCGCGGCGATCTCCTCGATCCGCTGCGGCAGCATCAGGCCGTTGGTCGACAGGCACAGCACCAGCTCCGGCCAGCGCGCATGCACCTTTTCAAATGTCTGCAAGGCATGCGGCGTCGCCAACGGATCGCCCGGCCCGGCGATGCCGACCACGTTGATGGTCGGGCACAGTTCGAGCGCCCGCTCGGTGATCTCCACCGCCTGATCCGGACTGAGCAGCCGCGTCGCCACGCCGGGGCGCTGCTCGCGGCGATTGAAATCGCGAATGCAGAACGCGCAATCGATATTGCAGCCGGGACTGACCGGCAGATGCAGCCGCGCGCTGCGGGCGTGGCCGACCGCGGTGGTGCTGAAGCAGGGGTGGCGGCCCTCCAACGCCGGAAACGCCGGCTTGGTCGCCGCCATCCGCATGGTCTGCGCCGGGCAGGAATCCACTGGCATCGTCATGCGCGCGCTGGCTCCCGCAACACCGTGCTATCGGCCAATTCGCGCAGCGCGGTGGCCACCGCGTCCTCGGTCTCGAACGCCAGGATGCCGAGCGCCGCCAGCCGGTTGATGGCGCACTCGCCGATCCGCGCCACCACCACGGCGCGGCAATCGGCGACCAGATCCACCGAAATATCCATCGGGTCGCGGCGCTCCGCGCTGCGATCGGCGCCGCAGGCCGGCAGATTGCGCCGCGTCTCCACCAGCCGCGGCGCGCGGCCGGAAAATTCCCAGATCTGGAACTGGGTCGCGTAGCCGAAATGTTCGGTGACCGCGACGCCGTCGCCGGTGGCGATCGCCACCCGGGTTGGTTCGGTTGAGCTCGGCGGCAGACCCATGCGCGATCACATCGTTGCAGATTTCATATCAGCGGACGGTCGGCATGCGACCGGCGTGCGCTGATAGTTGCGTGAGCTGATAGTTGCGTGGTCAGTCCGCCGCTGTCGCGGGCGGATGCCACGACTCGTAACGCATTTGCGCGAGGATTGGCTTTCATTGTGCGCAGCGCAGCGTGAACAGTTTTCTTCAATGCGAGGGCCGGCGACCTATTCGTTACTGTCAACGTTGCGCGAGGTATCACCGTGCTGACAATCCAAGCGGCCGCGACTCGTCGGCTCTGCGCGACGCGGCGCGCAGATGCGGCGGCCGTCACCGCAACGTGATTTCACATGACCGCGATAGGGCGCGGCTTGCGTTGACCGATGCCGGGAAGAACACAATGCTGCCGGCGTGACGGTTTGTGCAGTTCCATGCTGCGCGGGGCGGCAAGACTTGCGGTTTGTGCTGAAGTCGTCGCCGCGTATTGACGACGGCGCGATCCGAGGCTCAGTTAGTTGCCAGCCGCGGCGCGCGGTGATCCGATCACGGGAACGCCATCTTTGCGAGACGCACAGTGAATATGATTGCAGCCTTGCCGTCCAACCAACAGACCCCCGGCGGGGTGATCGATCTGATCGGCAACACGCCGCTGGTCGAACTCACCCAGCTCGATGCGGGGCCGTGCCGGCTATTCGCCAAGCTCGAATTCCAGAATCCCGGCGGCTCGATCAAGGACCGCCCGGCGCTGTCGATGATCACCGCGTTCGAGCACGACGGCCAGTTGCAGCCGGGCGGCACGCTGGTCGAGGCCACCGCCGGCAACACCGGGCTTGGCCTGGCGCTGGTCGCGGCGCTGAAAGGCTACCGGCTGATCCTGGTCATTCCCGACAAGATGAGCCGGGAGAAAGTGCTGCACCTCAAGGCGCTCGGCGCCGAAGTGGTGATGACCCGCTCCGACGTCGGCAAGGGCCATCCGGCCTATTACCAGGACCTCGCCGCGCGCATCACTGCGCAGACCCCCGGCGCGGTGTTCGTCAATCAGTTCGCCAATCCGGCGAATCCCCTGGCCCATGAGATCGGCACCGCGCCGGAAATCTGGGAGCAGATGGATCGCCGGGTCGACGCGGTGGTGGCCGGCATCGGCTCCGGCGGCACCATGACCGGGATCAGCCGGTTCTTCGCCCGGATGTCGCCGTCGACCGAAATGGTGCTGGCCGATCCGCAGGGCTCGATCCTGGTCGATGTGGTCGAGGGACGGCAGCCCGGCGAACTCGGCAGCTGGCTGGTCGAGGGCATCGGCGAGGATTTCGTGCCGCCCAATGCCGATCTGTCTTTGGTGGCGCGCGGCTATTCGATCTCCGACGCGGAGTCTTTTGCCGCGGCTCGCGAGCTGCTGCGCCGCGAAGGCATTCTCGCCGGCTCCTCCTCCGGCACGCTGCTCGCCGCGGCGCTGCGCTATTGCCGCGCACAGACCGAGCCGAAGCGCGTGGTCACGCTGTTTCCGGACGGCGGCAACAAATATCTGTCGAAGATGTTCAACGACGCCTGGATGGCCGACCAGGGTTTCGTGCGCCGGCCGCAGCAGGGCGATTTGCGCGACCTGATCCAGCGCCGCCACGACGAGGGCGCGGCGATCACCGTGGCGCCCGACGACACCTTGAACTTCGCCTATTCGCGGATGAAGCTGTACGACGTGTCGCAACTGCCGGTGCTGACCGACGATCACGTGGTCGGAATCATCGACGAGTCCGATCTGTTGATGGCGACCTTCGCCGACGCCGAGCGATTTTCCCAGCCGGTCAGCCTGGCGATGAGCGAACGGGTCGAGACCGTGCCGGTGTCGACGCCGCTCGAGCAATTGTTGCCGGTGTTCGACCGCGGCCACGTCGTCGTGGTGGTCGACGGCTCGCATTTCCTGGGGTTGATCACGCGGATCGATCTCGTCAACCACCTCCGCCGCAAGGTCGACCGACATGCATGACAAGATTCGTAACAGCCGGCTCCCCGGGCCGAACACCCGCGCCGTGCATGGCGGCCAGACGCCCGATCCCACGACCGGCGCGGTGACGACGCCGATCTACGCCACCTCGACCTTCGTGCAACAGGCCCCCGGCGTCCATAAAGGCTACGAATACGCCCGCTCGCAGAACCCGACCCGGGCGGCGTTCGAGGCGGCGATCGCCGATGCCGAGCGCGGCCATGCCGGCTTTGCCTTTGCCTCCGGGCTCGCCGCGGAAGCCGCGATTCTCGAACTCGCGCCGCACGGCAGCCACGTGGTGGCGTCGGAAGATCTCTACGGCGGCAGCTGGCGGCTGTTTCATCGGGTGCGCAATCATTCGGCGGCGTTGACCGTGACGCACATCGATCCCGCCGATCCCGCGGCGATCCGCGCCGCGATCCGGCCCGACACCGCCTTCATCTGGATCGAGACCCCGAGCAATCCGCTGCTGCGGCTCGCCGACCTCGACGCCGTGGCGGCGATCGGCCGCGAGCGCGGCGTGCTCACCGTGGTCGACAACACCTTCGCCTCGCCGGCGGTGCAGCGTCCGCTCGAGCACGGCATCGATATCGTGGTGCATTCGGTCACCAAATATATCGGCGGCCATTCCGACATCGTCGGCGGCGCCATCGTGGTGCGCGACGCCGGGCTCGAGCAGAAGCTGGCGTTTCTGCAGAACGCCACCGGCGGCATCCTCGATCCGTTCTCGAGTTTCCTGGCGCTGCGCGGCATCAAGACGCTGCCGCTGCGGCTGCAGCGCCACGCCGACAACGCGCTCGCGGTGGCGCGCTGGCTGGAGGCGCATCCCAAGGTCGAACGGGTGATCTATCCGGGCCTCGAAAGCCACCCGCAGCACGACCTCGCCAAACGGCAGATGGCCAATGGCGGCGGCATGGTCGCGGCCTATCTCAAAGCCGACGAGCAGCAGACCGTCGAGGTGCTAAAACGCGTCCAGCTGATCGCGCTGGCCGAAAGCCTCGGCGCGGTGGAGAGCCTGGTCGGGCAACCCTGGACCATGAGCCATGGCTCGCTGCCGGAAGCCGACCGGCTGGCGCGCGGCATCAAGCCCAATCTGATCCGGCTGTCGATCGGGATCGAGGACGTCGAGGACCTCACCGAGGATCTCGAGCAGGCGCTCGCGATCATCTGAACCGCGGCTGCGGTGCCGGGCTTCGACGGCTGCGCCGCAGCCGGGCGCGGCCACGGCTTGACGCCCGGCATTCGCCGTAAAGCGCCAAGACACACCCTACTACCTGCGACGCGGACGCGCCGCAGGCCCCATCGCGACCGCGACCGCGTCGGCTGTGAAGTTGGACTTTCGGCCAAGGCCGATGCGCCGCGCTCCGCGTCGCGGGCGATTCGGCCATCAGGACGAGGACGACCGCGGCGGCGTCGAACCGCTGGTCTCCTCTCGGCGCGCCAATCTGGCGTAGCCGACCCGCAATTGATCCGCCGAGATCGGCCCGCCGTCGCCGCGGCGCGCGCCGGCGCGGGCCAGCAGCGACGCCATGCTGCGCCAGGTGAGACGCGACGTCGCGCGAAGCTTGGTGATTTCGTCGAGGTGGTGAGCCAGCACGCGCTCGAACGGCACGCGCTCGCCGTCAACGGTCAACTCGGCAGCGAATTTTTCAGCCCAAGATTTCAAATCAGTACTCATCGCGGCAACCTATGACCGAGTTCTTCACTCAACATGAATCAAAACGAAGAAAGTCGGCTTAGATAAAACATTGCTCGATTTTTGCACAAAACAAACACATTAAGTTTTACGCGCCTGTGCAGCTGCAAATGCACGAAAAAATCACCGCAAGATCGCCGCGCGACGGCTTCGGACAAGCTTCGCCTGCTATCCATAGCCAAATATTTTTTCAACATCGCCGCAGACAGCCATGGTCGACGCATCAACTAACAAGGCCACGTCGCCGACCGCAGCGGCGGAGCCGCGCACAGCCGCGGCGGCCGCCGACAATGCCGCGCCGCCGCTCCGCCCGGTCGGCAACGGCGCGCGGCACCATGTCGGCACTGCGAGCTTCGACGAAATGCTCGCCAAGGAGGTGCTGGCCAGCTTCCGGCGCACCCAGGCGATGGCGCGCGCAGAGCCCGCCAAGCCGAAGCCGCGCCGGCCGGTACCACCGGCGACTCTCGTGGTGCGTCCACCAAAGTCGTATCCATGGACGATGCCGTTCGTGTCGCTGGCCTCGTATGTCGGCCTCTCCACACTGCTCTGCGCCGGCGGGCTGGCCTATCTGTTCGTACAGCCGGCGACTACCACAACGGCGAGGCCGCCGGCCGCCGAGCTGCGCGGCCTTCGCGATTCCGTTGAACAGTTACGCCACAGCATTGCCGCGCTCTCCAACGACGTGGCGGCCAACCGCAGCGCGCTCGCCGCCGCCAACCAGACCTTCAGCGACCGCATCGTGCGGCTCGCCGCCCGCTTTGACCGCGCCGATCAGCCGGTCGCGGCGCGCAAGCTCGAACCCGCGGCGCAGGAAGCGACGCAGTCGGCTTACGCCGAACCGGGCGATCCGCCGGGCGAGATCACCGGCACCATTCAACGGCCGCGACCGCCGGCCGCCGCAGAGCCCGCGGTGGTCGCCGGCTGGCGAGTACGGCGCGCTTACGACGGCGCCGCCGTGCTCGAAGGGCCCTCGGGGGTGATCGAGGTCAGTCTCGGCCAGGATGTCCCCGCGCTCGGCCGCATCCAGGACATCACGTCGGCGAACGGCCGGCTGCAGGTGACGACGAGCAAGGGCCTGATCGTTTCCCGCTGAGGCTCCGCCGAAAAGCAACGGCCCGATTGCGTGGCGATCATGATCCGCCGGGCGCCGAGTTCGCGATCACGTTGACGCAACGCCGCGCCCTCGGCCGCGCCGCCTTCCCCCCGCAATAATCCACCAGCCATCGCTCACCGGAGCCACGCGACGCGCATCCGCATCGACCCGATGCAGTGATTCGTCATCGAACCGACGCATGATTTACGGAGCATTGCGTAGCAACGTGTAGCAACGTGTATCACCGCGTCGCACTACGTAGCAGTGCGTTGCATTATGTAGCATGACGTTGCAGCGCCAAGCGCGCGATCTGACACGAACGAACGCCGCAGTGAGTCTTTTATGCAACTTTGGCAGTTTGATTAGTTGCGCTGCGTTTCCGCATATTTCGATTCGCTTGACCGTCGGGCACCATTTTGACGTAATACGTAATACTACGAGTTCGGATTCGCACATGCGATGCGTCGAAGTCGGATGAACAGAGCGAAATGCCGCTGCATTGTGCGGACCGCCGCGACCATCCATCACGTCGTCGAACGACATCGTCACGGTCGCTGTCCCCACAGACGTAAGACGACCGCTCCGTGCCCATCCTTCCGGAGAGCGCATCCCGCGCTTTTCCGAATCCCGTAACTGTTGTGTTGCGTCGGTATGCGTCGGGCGAATGGAGCGAACGTGCCGGGTTCGGCTCCGCAATGGCATCTAGGCGATCACGCTGGGGGATTGTTACATGTTTGTTGTCATCGACGACCGTAAGGGCGTCATTCAGGGCTACGCTGCGGGGTTTGATCGCGAAGGCATCGTCTCGATCGGCTTCTCGTCGACAGATTTTCGCGATTGGCTGGAAGGCGCGGTCGGCAACGACCTCGGGGCGATCGGGGCGTTTCTATTGGGCGACTGCGCCGACCGCATCAGTCTGCCGCCGAGCATCCGCAACCGCTGCCGCGCGCCGATCATCGCCTTGAACGGTCTGAAGCATCTCAAGAGCACCATCGAATTGTTCGAGGCCGGGGTCGACGACGTGGTCAACGCCCCGGTGCATGTTCGCGAGATCCTGGCGCGCACCGCGGTGATCCGCCGCCGCACCATCGGCCCGGCCGAACAGACCCCGACCAGCGTGATCCGGGTATTTCTCGACGGCCGCGATCCCGAAATCGGCGGCCGCACCCTGGAGCTGCCGCGCCGCGAACTGCGCATCCTCGAACATCTGGTCAGCCATCAAGGCAAGTGGCTGACCAAGAACCAGATGTTCAACGCCATCTACGGACTGTTCGACGCAAGCTTCGACGAGAACGTCATCGAGAGCCATGTCAGCAAGCTGCGCAAGAAGCTGCGCGGCCATCTCGGCTACGACCCGATCGAATCCAAGCGCTACATGGGATATCGTCTCGACGACCTGAAATCGCGCGCTAACGGCGAATCTGATCCTTCGAGACATAGTTGAAATCCTGCACCAGCACGTCGCGCAGCACGTCGCTTTGCAGCCTGTCGTTGACGTGCTCGCGTACCGTCTGGGTGAATTGCGCAAGGTCGTAGCGCGCCAGATTCTTGAAATCCAGCTTCTGGTCGCCGTAGATGGCGCGAAACGCCTCGTCGACGACGAACGGTTCAGCCGGCACCGGCAATTGCCGCAGCGCGCGCGCCTCGGCGGTGAACACCAATTGCGCGACGATGTAGCCTTGAACGCTGCCGTCGGCGATCATCGGCACGTTGATGACCTTGGTCTTCTCGTAGACCAGACCGCCGAGCGCCTCCTCCGCGGGCGGCGGCGCGGCGCGATCCTGCTTCCAATACGACATCGCCATGCTGGCGCCGGCGGTGACCAGACAGGCCCAGGCGCCGGCGATCAACAGCCGGATCATTTGCATCGCCGCGACCCCGCCGAATAGGTGCCGTCGGATTCCACTTCCTGAATCGAGCGGGCGATGATCGCGGAGACTTCGCGCACCGCGTCGAGGTGGATCTGCAGCGCCGCCTGGTTCCTAACCAGGCTGGCGCGCAGCCGCGCCAGATGCGGCACCACGCGCGGATCGATCGGGGCGCCTTGCGCCAGCCGCATCGCCCGCGTCAGTTCGAGCAGCCCGCGGTTCTTGCGCTGGCTGGAGGCTTCGAGATCGACCGAGACCCGGATCGCGAGCCGCTCGGTTTCCTCGTCGATCGTCGCATTGAGCCGCTCGATCGCGTTCAACGTGCTGCTGGCGGTGCCGAGCCACTGCCCCGGCGCCGCCTGCTCCTCGGCGTCGGCGGGCAGCGGCGGCGGCACATCGCCATTGCTCTCGCCGTTGTTGGTTTCGACGCCGGAGCGCTGCTCGCCCCATGCCACGACATTGCGCTGCTGCTCAAGATCCATCTGCCTTCTCCCTCCATGTTCTCGTCCGCGCTCAGCCCTCGACGGCCGCATCCGCCGCGGCGCGCGAATTCGCCAATTGCTTGGCGATGCCGATGCCGTTGCCCTTGCTCATCTCGTTGCCGATCTGTTCGGCCAGCATCGATCGCCAGACGGTTCCGGCGGTGCCTTTTCCAAACACCTCGTTGGCGTCCTTCGGCAGCATCGATTCCACGAACATCTGCAGGATAAAGGCTTCGAATTTGCGATACACCGCGGCGTTGCCGCCGCTGGCCTTGACGATCGGCGCGTGCCCGGCGCCGTCGAGCGCCGCGCCGGCCGCCGCCGCTGCGCTGCCGTCCGCCTGCGGCGTGATCGGCTCGAGCGCGCCGGCCTCGATCTTCTGATCGACCGTGGCGGCGAAGTCCTGCGCAGCGGCCGGGGACAGCCGCTCCAGTCGGCTGGCCGCGATGCGCTGCGACGCCGGGTCTGCGGCCGCCATCACCTCGGTGATCAGATCCTGAACCGGGGCGACCGTCATGGCTGGCTCCGCGCGGCGGCCGGGGGTGCCGGACGCGGGCTAGGGCTGTTCGACTGAGACCGACTTGTCAATTTCGTCCTCCAATATCCGCTTCTCCTGCTCGCGAATCGCGCGGCCGGCGAGCAGGTGAACCTTGCGCAGCACCTGTTTCAGCTTGCGCGCCTCGTCGCGGGCCTGCGCCGCCAGCCGCTGTCTGGTCTTGGTGACGACGCCATGCTCGACGCTCGCCGCCCGCAGGCTCCGCCCGGCGACCTGCGCCATCAGCTCCGGCAGCTTGGTGTCGTCGTTGAAGCCCTCGATGATCCGCCGCCGGCGGTCGTCGAGCTCGCTCTCCTTGGCCTGACATTCCATCAACTGCCATTCGGCGATGCGGTGCAGCCGGGCCTGCACCGCGGCGATGCGACGAATTTTGCGATCCTTCGACTTCATCGCGCCTCACCCCGCGAGCCAGGCCGCGAAGGCGATGGAGAACTGCAGCACCATTTCGCGGCTGGTCAGATACAGCAGCAGCAACCCGCCGAACAGCACGAAGGGCAGCGAGATGAAATACACCGGAATGCTCGGGGTCAGCTTGTTGGCGAGCCCGATCGCCAGATTGACGATGATCGAATAGATCACGAAGGGGCTTGCGACCCGCAGCGCCAGCGTGAACGCCTGCGACAGATGATCGACCAACTGGCCGAGGCCGTCGCCGGCGCTGACGCCCACAGCCGGCAGCCAGATCCGATACGAGCCGAGCAGGCCGCGCAGCAGCTCCCAATGCTGATCGGTCATGAAGAACAGCACCGTCGCCGACACCGTGATCAGCGGCACCAGCGCCGGCACGTGCTCGCCGTCGTCGACGGTGCCGGCGAGATTGAGCCCGATCCCCGACGCGATGAAGGTGGCCATCGTCTCCAGTGCTGCGAAGAACACCCGCGCGGAGAGGCCGATCATCAGCCCGATGACGAGCTCCGACCAAATCAGGCCGAGGATCGCCGGGGCGGCGGCGCCGTCCAGCGCCGGCCGCACCGTGGCCTCCAGCAACGGCGACAACATCAGCGTGACGCTGAGCGCCAGGAACAGCCGGACCTGCAGCGGAATGTTGGAGCGCGAATAGCCCGGCGCCACCATCATGCAGGTGCCGACGCGGCAGAAAACCAGGAACACCGCCAACACCGTGGTCGCGGCCGGCGCGATCACGAGATGGCTCCGAGCGACATCACCTCGACGCCGCGCGCGATCTCGACATGCGACAGGATCGGCAAGGTCGGGAACATGCGCTCGGTGATCATGCGGACATAGGGCCGCACCTCCGGCGGCGCCACCAGCACCACGTTCTCGCCCTGCCCGGTGGCCTTGCGGACCGCGACCGAGACGTCGCCGGCGAACTGCTCGACCAGCCGGGGATCGGCGTCGAATTCGACGATCTCGCCCTTGCCGTCGCGTTTCAGGCTTTGATGGAAGGCAAGATCCCAGCGATTGCCGAGCCGCAACACCTTCAACACCCCGTTGTCGGAACAGTCGCCGCAGATCTGCTGCGCGATGCGCATCCGGACGTGTTCGGCGATCTGCTCGGAGCGCCGGACGTGCGGCGCGATCTCCGCCACCGCCTCGAGAATGAGATGCAGATTGCGGATCGAAATCCGCTCGGCGAGCAGCAGCTTGAGCACCGCCTGCAGCCCGGAATAGGAAATCTGCGACGGGCAGATGTCCTCGATCAGTCGCTTGTATTCCGGATCGAGCCGGTCCAGCAGCGCGCGGGTGTCCTTGTAGGACAATAGCTGCGCCAGATTGCTGCGGATCACCTCGCTGAGATGCGTCAGCAGCACCGAAATGTTGTCGGCGACCTTGAAGCCGTCCTGCTTGACCTGATCGAGGAAGGTATCCGGAATCCACATCGCCTTCATGCCGAAGGCGGGCTCGATGGTCTCGTCGCCCGGCACGTCCGGCCGGCGATCGCCGTCGAACAAAACCAGCACTTCGCCGATCCGCAAATCGTGCTGCGCCACCACGGTGCCGTAGATCTTGATGCGGTAGCTCTTCGGCCCGATCGACAGATCGTCGGTCAGCTTGATTTCCGGAATCACGAAGCCGTATTGCGTGGCGAAGCGGCGGCGGATCTTGCCGACCCGATGCGCCAATTCGCCATGCGCGTTGAGCATCTGCACCGCGAGCTGGCTGCCGACGCAAAGCTCGACGTCGGCGCCCTTCAGGCATTCCTTGATCGAGTCCTTGGATTCCGCCTGCGCGCGCTGCTGATCCTGGGTCACGCGGGCCTGCTCCTGCTGCTGCTCCGCCGCCCGCCGCCGCGGCAGCGCGTAGCTCATGAACGCCATCACCCCACCGAGAAAGGCGAACGGCAACAGCGGCAGCCCCGGCATCATGCCGAGCGCCACCATCATCAGCGCCGCCACGGATTGCGCGCGCGGATAGCTGCCGAGCTGGCGCAGCACCATCTGTTCGGCGGAGCCCCTTGTGCCGCCCTTCGACACCAAGAGGCCTGCCGACAGCGAGACGATCAGCGCCGGGATCTGCGACACCAGCCCGTCGCCCACCGACAGCTTGGTGAAGACGTCGGCGGCCTGCGCCAGCGGCAGACCATGATGGGTGACGCCGATGACGATGCCGCCGAAAATATTGATCGCGGTGATGATCAGGCCGGCGATAGCGTCGCCGCGCACGAATTTCGAGGCGCCGTCCATCGCGCCGAAGAACGCGCTCTCCTCCTCGAGTTCGCGGCGGCGGCGTTGCGCCTCCTTGTCGTCGATCAGCCCGGCAGACAGATCGGCGTCGATCGCCATCTGTTTGCCGGGAATGGCGTCGAGCGTGAAGCGCGCGCCGACTTCGGCGATCCGCGTCGCGCCCTTGGTGATCACCACGAAATTCACCGTGACCAGGATGGCGAAGATGATCAGGCCGATGACGAAATCGCCGCCCATCACGAATTTGGAAAACCCCGCCACCACGTAGCCGGCGGCGTTCTCGCCCTCGCCGCCATGCGACAGAATCACCCGCGTCGTCGCCACGTTGAGCGCGAGCCGCAGAATCGTGGCGATCAGTAGCACGGTGGGAAACGCCGAGAAATCCAACGGCCGCTGGATCCACAGCGCCACCATCAGGATCAACGCCGACAGCGCGATGGAAAACGCCAGGCCAACGTCGATCAGCAGCGTCGGGACCGGCAGCACAAGCATCGTCAAAATGGCGGCGATGCCGACCGCGAAAGCCACATCGGTGCCGATCCGACGCTCCACCGGCAGCGCCGGCACCATTACATCGGTCATGAGGAATCCTGTGATCGAGACATGCCGGCAGCTTGCGGCAGCGAGCTTGCGTGAAGGTGGCGTCGCCACCCGCGCTTCAGAATCCGTGCTCGATCCGCGAATACAACAGCTCGGTGAAGGCGTAGATATGCGCGCCCATGAACGAGCCGGAGACCGCGACCACGACCAGCATCACCACGATCTTGGGAATGAAGGTCAGCGTCATCTCCTGCACCTGGGTCAGCGCCTGCAGTAGCGCGATGGCAACGCCGACCGCCATCGCCGCGCCCACCGCCGGCCCGGACACCACAATGATGGTCCAGATCGCCTGCTGGACGATGTCGAGGGCGTCGCGTTCGTTCATCGCTCAGCTGATGGTGATGCCCGGGCCGAGCTGGACCTGGACGCCGTTGTCCAGCGTCGCCACCGCGCCGCCCTGAATGATGTGCACCGCGGTGATCTTGCCGGTCGAACTCTCGCCATCCTCGCTGGTGAACGAGGCGGTGCGGCCGATCAGGCCCTCGGCCTGCGACAACGCGCTGGTCGACAACAGCGTGTCCAGCTTGGTGTTGGTCTGGATCGCCTGCTCGACCGACGACAGTTGCGCGAACTGGCTCATATATTGCGACATGTCGGTCGGGCTGGTCGGGTCCTGGTTGCGCATCTGCGCGATCAAAAGCTGCAGGAAATCATTATAGCCGACCGTGGCCGCCGCCGACGACGAACTGTCGCTCGTCGTCGACGACGTCGACTGCGTCGTGTTTACACCATCGACAACCATGTCATCCTCCTCGCATCAGGCCGTCTCGGCCAGGGGCAAAACATCGTGGCTGGTCAGGATGGCCCGCTCGACCTCGAACAGCGTTCGCAGCTTTCGCAACGCATCGTAATAGCGCCTGGCCTCGACCAGATCCTCCAGCGCCTCCAGGCCGCGCAGAATTTCGGCGTTCTCGCTGACCGCGACCAGCGCGCAGCGTTGCTGCCGGTACACCGCCTTGGCGTCCTCGACGTCGTGCGGGCTCATCAGCATCAGTTGCACCACGAAGTACAATTGCCGCAGCGGCGTCGTCGCCTCCGCCACCTGCATCACCTGGCCTTCCAGCAGAAACGCCACGTCGTTGACCAGTTCCAGCGTCACCTTGCGGTCGACCCGCAGCACCGCGCCATTGACATAGATCCGCTCGCCGCCGCGCAACGAGATACACATCGGCTTTTTCATGCCAGCGCGTCTCGGATCACGGTGTTGATGGCGATCAACTCGCCGAGGTCGGAGGCCTTGTCCTGGCGGATGCGGTCCGCCTCCTTGATGATCCACAGTCCGATCGAGATCAGGTCGGCGCGCAATTTCTCCGGCAGCCCGTTCCGCGAACTCGACAGGTCCTGGATGAAGAACGTCCACAGCCTGCGGATGTAGAGCAGCGCCTCGATGTCGTCGGGCGGTCGCAGCTCGCCACCTTGCAACCGCGTCAGAAGCTCAACGCCGTGGCTCAGCGCCAGTTTCTCGCGGGCCCGCGCCTCCTGCCCGCTGTCTTCGATCATGGTGTCGTAGCTGGAAAGGGTCATATCAATGAACAGCCGACTGCGTCATCAGTGCGCTTCCGATCAGATGTAATTGAGGATGCTGAGCTGCTGAATGCGCGAGGTCAGCGCCAGCGACATCTCGAGCTGGTTGTTGAGGTTGGTGACGCGCACCGAGGCTTCGGTCGGGTCAACCTTCTCCATCGCGTCGATCTGGTCGGTGATCAGATCGCCCTGCACCTTGAGCCGGTCGGTGGCGCCGCTGGTCTGCTCCTGCGCGGTTCCGATTTTGGCCCCGACATTGGCGAGGTCGTTGATCGCCTCGCCGATCTCGCCGATCGCGGCGTCGACCACGGTCTGAAACGCCGCCGGGTTGAGGTTCTGCGTGCCGAGATCGCTGAGCATGGTGTAGGCCTTCGCCAGCTTGCGGAACGCCGGCTCGTTGGCGCTCGCCGAGGAGTCGATGGTCTGGGTGGTCGAAATCCGGCTGCGCATCACCTGGTCGGTGGCGGTCGACCAATTGGCGCCCCACGCCGGGTCAGCAAATTCCGCGCTGAATTGCGTATCGAGAAAGCTCTGCATGTCGGTCGCGCCGATCCCCGAAACCGAGGCGGAATTCTGCGCAAAGCCGAAGGTCGTCGCAAACGCCGCGTCGATCGCGGTCTTGCTGGAGGACCCCGCGGCGTAGTCCGCCATCGGCGTGGTCGCGGTGTTGATGCCGCCGAACAGATATTGGCCGTCCATGGTGACGTTCAGCGTCGAGATCAGGCCCTGCAGGTTGGCGCCAGCGGACTGCGCGATGATGCTGCCGCCGTCGGCCGAATTGCGGGCCGCCAACAGATCCTTCTGAAACGACTTGGCGGCGTCGATCAGTTCGTCGACCCGCTGCTGCGCGGTGTCGAGCCGCCCGGCGACCAGCCCGTTGGTGTCGACCAGCTTGTCGACATTGAGCAACTCGGAGCGCAGCACCACGTCGCGGCCGGTCAAGGCCCCGAGGCTGAGGCCGACATCGGCGTTGCGCCCGGTGGTCGCCTCCTGGGTCGCCCGCGACAGCGCCGCCTGGCTCTTCATCGCGGAGATCCGCAATGTGGTGGAGATCGAATTCGTCGAAATGAAAGTCGTCGCCATGTCCGTTACCCCACAGAATCCAGCAGATCTTGCAACATCTGGTCGACCGCCGAGATCAGCTTCGACGACGCCGAATAGGTACGCTCGACCTGCATCATGAACGTCATTTCGTCGTCCATATTGACGCCGTTGACGTTGCTGAGCGCGTCGGCGCTGCGCTCCAGCAGCGTCTGGCTGTAGGTCGATTCGTCGCTGGCGCTGCTGCGCTGCGATTCCAGCCAGCTCACCGAGGAGCCGGCAAAGTCGATCAGCCCGCCATTGGGATTGGCCAGCGCGGCCGGATCGAAGGCGCGGCTTTCGGTCAAGCCATCGGCCAGTTGCTGCAGCCGATCGAAATAGCCGGCATTGCCGTCGGTGTTGTAGGTGTAGGCGGCGTTGCCGGAGATGCCGCCGTCGCGCAGCAGCGTCGGATCGCCGCCGACGCTCTGATCGACCGAGGCGGCGACGCTGATGCTGCCGGCGAGCCCGACCGAGATCACGCCGGAGGCCGGGATCGCCGGGGCGCCCGCATAGGTGAACAGCCCGGGAACGTCAGGCAGCGACGCGCCCGTCTGATCGCTCTCGGCGAAGCTCTCGACCAGGCCGCGCGCGATCTCGTCGAGCTGGTTCTGATACGACACCGTGGTGTCGTCGCGCAGCGCGGCGAGCCCTGCGATCTTGCCGGATTGCACCGGCATCACCGCGGAGGCGCCGATCACCGGCACGCCGTCGATATACACCGCGTTGCCGGTGGTTGACGGCGAGAAGCCGAAGGTCTGGTCGAAGGAGACCGTGCGCGCGGATTTCTCGAACATGGTGACGCCGGAGTCGGTGTAGATCACCATGTCGTTGTTGGCGCGGGTGGAGACGGTGATGCCGACCTCCTGCGACAGTTTCGACAGGATGCCGTCGCGCAGGTCGAGATAGTCGGTGGTATCCGATCCGGCGATGGTGCCCTTGACGATCGCGGTGTTGACGGTTTCGAATTGCGCCAGCAGCTGATTGATGTTGGCGACCGAACTCGCCAGATCGGCATCGGCGTCGAGCCGCACCCCCTGCACCGTGCTGGTGGCGTCGTTGAGCGAGGCCGCCACCGCCTTCGCCGCGGTCACCGCGGCCTGCGCCAGCGTGACGTTGTCCGGCGCCGTCGCGCTCTGCTGCAACGCGGTGCGCAGCTTGGCGAGCTGCGCGGCGGGCGATTGATCGAGTTCCGGATCGTCGATGGTGGTCGCGGAGATCTTCTGCAGGCCGTTATAGATGCTGTCCTGCTTGGCCGAGGTCGACGCCGCCTTCAGCACGTTGTTGAACAGTCCGGTGCTGGTGGCGCGCTGGATGCCTTCGACGAACACGCCGTTGCCCGGCATCGTCGCCAGCAGCACGTTCTTGCGCGAATAGCCATCCTGGGTGGCGCCGGCGATGTTGCGCGAGACCGCGGCGGCCTGGGTGCCCGCCGCCATGAGCGAGGAGCGGGCCGAATTGAGCGCGACGGTGAGTGTCATGGGGCTGCCTGTGTGTTGACCGGATCGCGGCTAGCGCTTCAGATTGACCAGCACGTCGAGCAGATCCGCGCCGGTCTGGAACACCTTGGAATTCGCAGTGTAGCCGCGCTGCGATTCGATCATCGCGGTGAGTTCGTTGGCGAGGTCGACGTTGGAGGCTTCCAGCGCTTCCGACTTGACGATGCCGAGCCCGCTGTGCCCGGCGAAGTCGACCTGCACGTTGCCGGAGTCGATGCCGACCGAGTAGACGTTGCCGACCTCGGGCACCAGATTGTCCGGACTCGGCACCGTGGCCAGCGGAATCTTGTAGGTCGCAAGCCGGGTGCCGTCGTCGTAGATCGCGTACATGGTGCCGTCGGTGTCGACCTCCACCTTGTCGATCGAGCTCGGCGAATTGCCGTCGGTGGTGGCCTTGAACTGGAATTCGTCGGCGACCTGGGTCATCGCCGACAGATCGAGCTTGAACGGCGAGCCGTTCGGGATGGTCAGCGACAGCGAGGTCGGACTGGTGGCGGCGAGCTTGCCCTTGCCGGTGGCGCTGACGTCGAAGCTGAAGGTATTCGTCGCCAGTGGCGTGCCGGGATAGGCGGCGGTGCTGTCGTAGACCTCCATGTTCCAGGTGTTCGCCGCGGTCTTATAGGCGTAGATGTCGAGCGTCACCTTGTTGCCGATATTGTCGTAAGTGATCAGCGAGGTCTTCGAGGTGTAGTTCGGCGCGCCAGTGGTGATGGCGGCGTTGGCGTCGAGATTGGCCGACGCGGTGGCCTGCGTCGACGGGTTGCCTTCCAGCGCGGTCTGCCCGATGTTGACGACCTCAAGGCCGGTCAAGCCGTTGGCGACGACGTTGGGCGGGCCGTTCTTGAGATTGTAGCCCATCAGATAGTAGCCCGCCGCATTATACAGATTGCCCTGACCATCCGGCACGAACGAGCCGGCGCGGGTCAGGAACGGCGTGCCGTTGGCATCGCTCACCGCGAAGAAGCCGTTGCCCTGGATCGCCAGATCGGTCGCCGAGGTGGTGTATTGCAGCGTGCCGGGATCGGAGATCGCATAGCGCACCTGGGTCTCGACGCTGCCGGAATTATAGCTGCCGGACCCGCTCTTCAAGATCAGCGAGGAGAATTCCGTGGAGGCGCGCTTATAGCCGGTGGTGTTGACATTGGCGATGTTGTCGGCCACCGCCGACAGCTTGTTCGACTGTGCGGTCATTCCGGAGCCGCCGGTGCGCATGACGCCATACAGACTCATCGATGCTCTCCATTCTGTCTGTTTGTCATTAGAGTCCAGATCGCTTGCGTGGGGCTGATCACGGCACTACGCGCTCATCGCAGTTCGGCGCGATCGGCGCAGAACGCGCGTGCCCGGCTGGTCCAGGAGCCGAAGCCGCTCGCCACCAGGCTGCCGATCACGCCGCAGACGTAGCGCTGCTGTGCGGGTTTGTTGCCGGGTCCGGCGTTGTAGCGCGCGACCGCCATCGTCCAATTGCCTTCGCGCGCCCGCAACTCCTTGAGAAACCGCGCCGCGTAGTCGACATTGTGCGCCGGATCGAACATCGCCTCGATGCTGGCGAATTTGTCGGCGTGGTAGCGATGGTTGATCTGCATGCAGCCGAGATCGACTAATTTTGCGCCGCTGCGTTTGGCATCGGCGAATGCGCCGACGGCGTGGCGCAGATCGGCGGCGAGCACGGTCTTGCCGTCGATGTTGAGCGCATAGGGATTGAGCACGCCGCTGCGCCCGGTCTCGCTGAGGCCCACCGAATACAACACGCCGAGCGGCACGCCGTGGCGTCGCGCCGCCAGCGCCATCTCGCGCTCGCAGGCGCCGCCGGCGCTGGCGCCGCCGGCCAGGCTACAGATAGACAGCGCCGTCAGCGCGGTCGCGAACGACGTCGTTATCCTGCGGGCGGTCTGCCGGCGCGGTGAAGTGCTCATGCTGCTGCCTGTTGTGACGCGAGCCGGCCTGGGCATCGCTGGATTGCCGTCCCTGCTCCGCGAAATTGATCTGCGCCCCGCCCTGCGGCTGCTGCGAGGACCGCTGATCGGATTGCGGCTGCTGCTGGCCGGAGCCGGCATTGGCATCGCCCGGCTGGCTGTGATCGATCGCGGCGATGTCGAATTTGTAGCCGGCGGATTGCATCAGATCGGTCAGCGCGCCGCGCTCGTGGCGCAGCAGCTGCGCGGTGTCGGCGCGCTCCGCGCTGAGACGGATTTCGACCGCGTCGCCGGCAAGTCGCATCTTCACCGTCACCGCGCCGAGGTCCGGCGGATCGAGTTGCAGCGTCAGACTCTTGACCGGCCCCTCGGTCGCCCTGGTGAGGCCCGACGGCGCGACGTCGGCACTGGCGCCGACCGCGGGCGTCGCGGCCGCCGGCAGCTCCGCGCTCATGCGGTCGACGATCTTCTGCAACTGGGTGAGTTGTTGCACCGGCTCGAAATGGGTCTCCTGGTCGCGCACCGCGACCTTGACCGGCGGCAGCGTCCGGGTCTCCGCCGAATCGATCGATAGCGTGACCCGAGGCTCGGCGCGGTCCGCCGAACTCGCGGCGTCGACGGCGCGCGTCAGATCGACGGGCGTCAGATCCGCGTCGCGCGGCTCGACGCGTGGATGCGCCGGCGGCGCGGTGGCGTCGGCCTCGGCGCTGGGCGGGCTGTGGGCCTGGTCGAACTGCGCGATCATCAGGCTCAGCGCGCTGTCCGGGTTGCGCCATTGCGACGCCGAGGCGGCGGCCTCGGCCGCGGCGTGCTGGGTCGAGCGTTCGGTCGATTTGCCGGCGCGGCGCCGGCTGCTCACCTCGTCCTCGTCGGCGATCTCGGCGCCGCGCGCCGCGACCTCGACGTGGGGCGTCGCGGCGTCGCGGCCCTCGTCGGTCTTGCCGCCGTCGGTCGCCGGCTTGGCGCCGGGCTTTGCGGCTTGCGCGATCACCTTGAGCTGGTCGCGGAAGCGCTCGATCTTGTCCGGCCGATCCTTCGCGGCCGCGGCGGTCGCGGCGCTGCCCTTTGCGGCGGATTTGGCGACGGCGAGTTGACGAAACGCCGCCAGCAGCGGGTCGGCCTTGGTCATCGATTTCGCTCCTTGAGTTGCGCGTCCGACTCCTCGAGCAGCCGCTGCGCGCGGTCGATCGCGCCGAGCGAGGCGCTGAAGTCGATCCGCGGCCGCATCGCGGTGGGCACGCCGTCATTGATCTCGACCTTCGCCGTCACCGCCGGCAGCGCCTTGCGCACGTCGCGGCCGAGCTTGAGCGCCGCCGCCAGCAGCTCGGAATCCTGCTCGGGCAACCGGCCGGCGTCGATCTGCTGCAGATCCTGCAGCGCCTGCTGATGGCCGTTGGTGACCAGGCGCGCCGCCGCGCGATACAGCTCCGCCCGCGCGCGGGTCGGGCTGTCCTGCTCGCTCAGCGCCATCACCCGCTCGGCGGCGAGCTCCGTCATCTCGGTCTTGCCGCGCAGCAGCGCGGTGCGCGCGATCAACAGATAGAGCGCGCGCTGGCTGGCGCCGTCGAGATGATCCAGCACGCCGACCAGCCGCGGAAACCGCGCAGTCTGCTGCGCGAAGCTGAAGCGCGCCACCGACAGCGCAAAGCGCTGGCGGAAATTCCCGGCATAGATCGAATGCCGGTAGCGACGGAAATAGCGCGTCGCCAGAAATTCGAATTTGTCGAAATCATCGGCCTGCCCAACCAGAAAGATTTCCCGGCGCAGCGCCGCCTCTTCGACCAGGGTGCCGGGCATCAGCAGCCGCACCTCGTCGAGCCGGTCGATGGTCGCCTTGACGTCGCTCTTGGCGAGCAGCGCCGACTGCACCAGCGCGATCTCGGCGCCGAGCGCCGCCGGCAGATTGCGCGCCCGCACCGCACCGAGCCGTTCCCGGGCCTCGTCGGGGCGGCCTTCGATATAGGCCAACGCGCCGTCGACCACCGCCTCGTCGAGCGCCAGCAGGTTGCGCGCGCGCAGCGTGCGCACCACCTCGGGGTCGCCGCCGCTCAGCAGGAAGGTGACCGCGGCGCGCGAATTGCGGGAATCCTTCCACAGCTCCGGGTCGGATTGCTGAAACTGCTCGCCGAGCCGCTTCAGCAGATCGCGTTGCGCGTTATGCGCGTCGAGACTTCCGCGCGCGATATCGTCCTGCAACGCCTGCAGCGAACGCACCAGCTGATAGGGCTGGCGCGTCGCGGCCTCGCTGTCCTCGGCCCGCGCCGCGCCGAGCAGCGCCAGCCATGCGAGGGCGATGATGCCGAAATGGATCATGGCGTCGGCGCGCGGATCAAGAGTTCGATGCGGCGGTTCGGCGCGGCCGAGGGATCGTTCGGATCTTTCGGGCGGCGATCGGCGTAGCCCTCGATGCGCTCGATGCGCCGGGCATCCAGCCCGCCGCGGATCAGCATGTAATAGGCCATGTGGGCGCGGGCGGTGGACAGCCGCCAATTGTCGTACTCCGCCGAGCGATAGGCGCGGTTGTCGGTGTGGCCGCGCACGATGAGTTGGCCGCGGTTCTGCGCGATCAGCGGCGTGATCTTGTCGAGCGCACGAATCAGGCCGGGCGATGGCTCGGCCGATCCGGTGGCGAACATGCCGTAATTGACGTCGTCGGTCAGGCTGATCAGCAGCCCCTCGCTGGTTTCGCGCACCTCGGCCTGCGGGCGCGCCGCGCCGAGCGTCGCCAGCGCCGCGCTGATGCTCGCCTGCAACTTGCCCGCGGCATTGGCCGCCGGCGCAGCATCGCCGCGCGCCGCGGCCAGGCGATTGCCGGGTGCGCCGGTCTTGGTGGCCTCGTCGGCGAACAGGCCGACCGGCCGCGGCTTGTCCTGCCGCGGTTCGGACGACGGCGGCGCGGCGCCGGCCGGCGCATCGTCCGGCGCCGCCGCCACGGTGGCGTCGGGCCTGCCCTGCGAGGGACGCCGGCCCTGGCCTTCGATCAGCGCTGCGGCCGCGTCGTCGAATGGCAGGCTGCCGGCCTCCTTGCGGCCCAGCGCCTTGTCGTCGAGCGGCGAGGTCTGCGCCATCGGCCAACTGATCGGATCGAACGGATCGCGGTAGGCCTCGCCGCCCTTCATGCCGTCCTTGCGCGCGGCGTCCGGCGTGCCGGCACCCGGCGCGAGACGCGGCGGGCCGCCGGCGATGTCCGACAGCACCGCATAGGGATCGCGAAACAGCGCGGCCTCGTCGCGCGCTTGCGCCGGCTGCGGCCGCGGCGCCGGCTCCGCGGCCTTGTCGGGCTCGGGTTGCGGCCGCTCGTTGTCGCCGTCGTCGGCCTTGCCGGGATCGACGCGCTTCGGATCGTTGATGCCCTTGCGATCGGGCGTGGAATCGGTGAGCTTGATCGGGTTGAAGTAGGCCGCGACGCTTTCGCGCGTCTCCGGATTGGTGGCGTTGATCAGCCACATCACCAGAAAGAACGCCATCATCGCGGTCATGAAATCGGCGTAGGCGATCTTCCAGACACCGCTCTTCTCTTCGGCGTCGAGCGAACTGCGGCGCCGGATGATGATCAGCTCGGGTCGCTCCTGTTCGGCCATCTCAGGCGAGAACCGCGAACTTCAAGCGGTCGGCCCAGACCTTGATCTGGGTTTCCAGCACCACCTCGTCGGCGATGATCGACACCTCGGCGACCGGGCCGGCGACCAGATCCACCGACATCGCCCGCGGGCCGAGCTTGCTGCGCAAAAGCTCGATCAATTCCGGCGGCGCGGTGATGCGCAGCGCCGGGCGCAGGGTGTCGGACGCCACCGACGACAGTTTCTCGACGAACGAGGCGACCGCCTGCTTCTGCACCGCGCCGACGATCAGCGGCTCGAGGATGCGCGCGGTGACGCCGGCGATCCTGGCCTCGAACGCGTGGCCGAGTTCGAGGATTTCGCCGGCCAGCCCGGCCGCGGTCTCATTCAGCAGCGCGCCGCGCTCGTCTTCCAGCCGGGCGTCGAATTTGACCTTTTCGGCATCAAGCTTGCGCTCATATTCGGCCAGCGCCGCGGCGTAGCCGTCGGCGACGCCGCGCTGATAGGCATTTTCTTCTGGCGGCGGCGGCGCCGGCTTCGCCGTCATCTTCGGGCTGGAGTGCAGCGCGTGGTCGAACGGCACCACCCGGCTGCGCCCTCGGGGAGGCTCCGGCCGATCGAAATCGGTCAACAAGCGTGCCACCATGTCCGCGGTCATGCGGGCTCCTCCTGCCGGATCCATTGTTTTAGAATCGCCGCGGCCTGCTTCTCATCGAGTTGGACGATCTGTTCCAAACGCTTTTGTGGCGCGTGCTGGGCACGTCGCGAGATGTCCTGCACCAGATTTGGCATCGCCTCATGGCCGAGCTGGGCCGCCGCGACGGCGTCGCCGCCGAGCAGCGCGGCGGCGTCGGCGGCCAGCACCGCGGCGCCGTCGTTCGACTTCGAGCTCGCCAGCACCACATTGATCGCCGGCCGCAAGCCGAACCAGATCAGCATGCCGGCCACCGCGAGGATGGTGATGGCACTGACGAAATTGCCGGACTGCCGCATCAGCACCTCGGTGAAGGTGATGCCGGGGACCGGCGCCAGATCGCGCGCGCCTTCGATGAACTCCACCGCGGAGACCTGGATCTGATCGCCGCGCGGCCGATCGAGGCCGGCGGCGGTGGCGGCGAGCTGGGAAATCTCGGCCACCTTGGCCTCCACCGCGGATTCGCTGACCTTGTCGCCAAGGCTGGCGATCAGCCGCGGCCGGTTGACCAGCACGGCGAGGAACATCTTGTTGACGAGGTAGCCGTCGCTCACCGTGGTCGTGGTCTTCGACGAGACCTCGTAATTGGTGACGTCCTCGCGCCGCTGTTTTTCGTCGTTGGAATTCTTGCCGCCGCTGGCGTTGAGCTGCTGATCCGGCAGATTCTGCTGCACCGTAGTCGGGCTCTGCCGGTCCAGGCTCTGCGAGGATTCACGTTCGCGGACCGCGCGCACCGAGCGCTGCACCCGCGACTCCGGATCGTACACCGTCTCGTTGGTCTGCCGCTTGTCGGTGGAGAGCTGGGTGGCGACGCTGACTTCGAAATTGTCCAGTCCGAGATACGGCGTCAGCGCCTTGCTGACGTTCTCCTGGATCAGCCGGCTGACCACGCGCTGCAGATTGGCCATGGTGGTCGGCGTGGCGCCGCTGCCGCTGCCGTCGTCGTCGGCGCCGAGCAAGGAGCCGTCGCTGTCCAGCACCGTGACTTTGTCCGGGGTCATGCCGGGCACCGCCGCCGCCACCAGATGGCGCACCGAGCGCGCGGTGCGCGGCTCGGCGGGGCCGTCGGTGCGCAACACCACCGACGCGGTCGGCGGCGCCTGCTCGCGCCGGAACGAGCCGCGCGCCGGCATCACGATGTGAACCCGCGCCGCCTTGACCCCCTTGATCACCTGGATGGTGCGGGCGATCTCGCCCTCCAGCGCGCGGACCCGCGTCACCTCCTGCATGAACGAGGTCAGGCCAAGAGAGCCGATCTTGTCGAACAGCTCGTAGCCGCCGCTGGTGCTGCTCGGCAGCCCCTTGTCGGCGAGCAAAGTGCGGGCCTGCGCGGCCTGGCCCGGACGCACCAGAATCGTATCGCCGGTGGCGTTGACATCGAACGGCACATTCGCGTCGCGCAAAACCGCGCTGACCCGGGTGATGTCATCTCGGCTGAGGCCCGAATAGAGCACGTTGAATTCCGGCCGGCTGAGATAATAGGCGCCGCCGCCGACGCCGAAGAACACCGCGAGCCCGACCAGCGCCAGCACCGTGAGCCGTCGCGGCCCGAGCTCGAGCAGATTCGTCCAGAGCTTTTGCGCGTATTCGCGATCGACCATCGAACCCTCTGCTGTGCTTTCGAATCCATTGTCGATTGCGAAGCTTGTCCGAGGGTTACGTAGTTAATATCAAGGAAACGGCCGCGACCGGATCGGTCGCGGCCGCCGTCACTATCAGGAGAGCGCGGGGATTACTTGAACAGCGACAGGATGCTCTGGCTGCCCGAATTGGCGATCGACAGCGCCTGGATGCCGAGCTGTTGCTGCACTTGCAGGGCCTGCAGACGGGTCGATTCCGCGTTCATGTCGGCGTCGACGAGCTGACCGACGCCGCGATCGATGGCGTCGCGCAGCGACTTGATGAAGTTCGAGTTGGAATCGATGCGGGTCTTGACCGCACCGAGGTCGGCGGAAGCCTGGGTCACGCTGCCGAGCGCCTGGTCGACGATGGCGACGTAGTCGTTGAGCTTCTGCAGGTCGGTCGCCGAATCGGTCAGCGTCGAGATGTCGATCGTCGCCACCGAACTGCTGGTGGTGCCGACGGTGACCGACTTGTCCATGATGCCCGCCGGCGTGCCGCCGGCCGCGTCATAGAGCTTCAGCTTGTCGATATCGACGTCGATGGTCTTGATCGCGACGGTGCCGCCGACGCGGGTGAACGACGACACCACCGACTTGGTGGCGTTGTAGCCGGTGGCGCTGGAATCCACCGTCAGCCAGTTTTCGCCGTTGAACACCGCCAGACCCGAGGTGTTCTCGAGGTCGTCCTGGATCGCGGAGATTTCCGCCTGCACCTTGGCGCGATCGACGCCGGGTTCGCGGGCCGCCACCAGCTTGGCCTTCATCGCGGTGAGGCCACTCTTGCTGTCGCCGACCACGGAGGTCAGCGCGGTGTACATGGTGTCGACGGTCGCGGCACCGAGACCGAGGGCGTCGGACACCGCCGACAGCGCTTCGTTGTCGGACCGCATCGTGGTGGCGATCGACCAGTAGGCGGAGTTGTCGGACGCGGTTGCGACCCGATAGCCCGTGGAGATGCGGTTCTGTGTGGTGGCAAGGCTGTCGTTGACCGTCCGCAGGGTCTGCAGTGCGGTCATGGCGGACGTATTCGTGAGGAGGCTCGACATCGGATGTCCCTTGATTTGATGAATCGATTTTGGGGGGACATACCGGGCTTTCACCGGTACGGCAGGGCGGCGTCATGCCTTTGGGAGTCGAATTTCAGAATTCGCCCAACCTGCCGTGGCAACAGCTTAGCGCGCAAACCTTACTCAAGGCTGAACAGCGCGGCGCACAAGCGGAGGTCGAAAGCGTCTCTACAGATAGGAGCGCACCAGCCCGACCGCGAGCAGATTCCAGCCGTCGATCAGCACGAAGAACAACACCTTGAACGGCAGCGCGAACACGGTGGGCGGCATCATCATCATGCCCATCGACATGGTCAGCGTGGCGACCACCATGTCGATCACCAGGAACGGCATCACAATCAGAAATCCGATCTCGAAAGCGCGGCGCAGTTCCGACACCATGAAGGCCGGAATAATCACCCGCAGATCGACCTTGTCGCCCTCCGGCCGAATCCGCAGGCTCTCCGCGGCGAGATTTTCGAAGGTCTGCAGGTCCTTGTCGCGGACATGCGCCATCATGAATTCGCGGAACGGCTCGGTGACGCGGCTATAGGCTTCCTTCTCGGTGATCTCGTTCTGCATCAAGGGCTGCAGGCCGTCGCGCCAGGCCCGATCGAAGGTCGGCGCCATCACGTAGAAGGTGAGAAACAGCGCCAGGCTGATCATCACGATATTGGCCGGCGTGGTCTGCAATCCGAGCCCGGTGCGCAGAAACGACAGCGCGACGACGAAGCGGGTGAAGCTCGTCACCATGATCAACAGGCCCGGCGCCAGCGACAGCACGGTGAGCAGCGCCACCATCTGGATGATGCGGCCGCTGGCGCTGCCGCCACCCGGCGGAATCAGCGTCGACAGGTCCGGCATCTGCGCGAACGCCGCGTCCGGCACTAGCGCAGCGACCGCAACGCCAAGCAGCATAGCGAAGGCGCGGCTCATTGCACGACCAGCGTTTCGATAATCAATTCGCGCACCTTGCCGCTCGAGCGAATCGCGGCTCGTTCGTTGAGATCCTCGCGCAGATATTGCAGGCCACGCGCGCCTTCGATCTGCGCCGGCGAGATCGTGCGCAGATAGGCCACGACGTCTTCGCCGACCCGCGCCACCAGCACATTGGCCTCGTCTTCATTGACCTGATCGGTGATCACCGAGGCTTCGACGCGAATCCAGGCGCCGGGCGGCGACGCCAGATTGGTCACCACCGGCGCGATCTTGCGCAGCCGCGCGCCCGGACCGAACGCCTGCACCGCCGGCGGCGCGGCAACCTGGGGCGGGCTGTCCGCGCTGTGCTGCTGCACCGTGGACAGCAGATGAAGGCTGGACAGCACGCCGGCGGCGGCAGACACCGCCGTGAGCACCAGAAAACCCGCCAGCCATTGCATTGCGCTACGTCTCTCTCATCCGCCGATCGCCACTCAAGCCATGGCCGTCGTGCTAGAACGGCACCACCTGGTCGTAGATCTGGTGCCCCCACGCCGGCTGCTGCACCTCCATCAGGCGACCGCGGCCGCCGTAGGAAATTCGCGCCTCCGCCACTTTCTCGTAAGCGATGGTGTTGTTGCGGGTGATATCGAGCGGCCGGACGATGCCGCCGACGTTCAGCACCCGCATCTCGTAATTCACCCGGACTTCCTGCGAGCCGGAGATCAGCAGGTTGCCGTTCGGCAGCACGTCGACCACCGCGGCCGCGACCGAGAACTTCACCTCTTCGGTGCGGTCGATCTTGCCGGCGCCTTTGGTCGAGGTCTGCGAGGAGACGTTGGCGTCGACCTGGCCCTTCTTCGACCACGGCAGAAATTCGGCGAGATAATCGGCGGAGAATTTGGTCTCGGAATCCCGCGACCGATCGGTCTTGTTGTCGAGCGTCGCCTTGTCGTTCATCGAAATGGTGACGGTCAACAGATCGCCGACCCGCGAGGCGCGCGGGTCGCGGTACAGATCGCGGCGCTCGTTCCACAGCGAATAGCGGCTCTGGACGTATCGGCCGCGCGCCTCGATCGGAATCGCGCGGGCGTCGGCGTGCAGGCCCTGGCCGATCGGCGACATCGCCGGGGCCTGGCCCAGTTCGGCGAGATTGTTGGCGCAGCCGCTCACGGCGAGGCACGCCAGCAGGGCAACGGGCAATCGCATCAGCTTCATTTCCTGGTATTCCCATCGTCGGCGCGGCGCATGCCGGCCAGCGTGTCGGCGAGGCGGGCGCCGCGCGCCGGCTCCATCTCATTGAGGATCGCGCTGGCGTTGCGCACCCGCAGCTTGGCGAGCACCGCGGCGGCGGTGTCGTCGGCCATGCTGGCGATCTGCAATGCTGCGGCTTCCGGCTCCATCCGGGAATAGATTTCGACCACGCTGTCCTCGGCCTTCTTCAAGAACTCCTCGCGCAGCTTCAGCCATTGCTCATACTCAGCGCGCTTGGCCTCGAGTTCGGCGATGCGCTGGCGCAATTTGTCCTCGGCCGCCTGCAATTCCTTCTGCTGCCAGGCGACGCGGGCATCCAGCGCCGCGTCGGCGATGTTGCTGCAGAATTTCGCGGCGTCGGACTCCGGCGGTGCCGCTGGCGCCGCTTCGCTTGCGCCGGGCGACGGCGGCGGCGCGGCCTTGGCTGCGCTGGCGCTCGCCTGAGCGAGCAGCGGCGCGGCGGTTTTCGCCGCCGCGGCGTGATTGGTGTCCGGCAGCGGCCGCGGCGCCGACGACGGCTTCGCCGCCGATCTGGCCGGCGATTTGGCCTGCGATTTAGCCGCCGATGCTTTGGCGAACTCGCTCAAGTTCAGCGGCTTCGACAGCGTCGGCTCGGATTGCGCGGCGGCCGGCGCCAAGGCCGCCAGCGCAACGCACCCCGCCGCCAGTCCGGACCATGTCGCAAAGCTCGGCATTCGTTCTCTCGTCAATCACTTGCGCGAGCGTTGCACGCACAAGCTTGCGCGACGCTGTCTTGCCGTCTCATTGAATGACCAGGTCGGCTTGCAGCGCGCCGGCGGCCTTGATCGCCTGCAGGATGGAGATGATGTCGCGCGGTCCCACCCCCAGCGCGTTCAGCCCGTCCACCAGATGCTGCAGCGAGACGCCGTCCGGCATCACCGCCATGCGGTTGCCGCGGCTGTCATCCACCTGGATGGAGGTGCGGGGTACTTCCTGGGTGGTGCCGGTGTTGGAGAAGGGCGAAGGCTGGCTGACCTGCGGCGTCTCGGTGACCTTGATGGTCAGGTTGCCCTGGGCGATGGCGACGGTGGAGATGCGCACATCCGAGCCCATCACGATCACGCCGGAATTCTCGTCGATCACCACCTTGGCGGGCTGGTCGGGATCGACCTTGATCTGCTCGATGTCGGTCAGGAGCTGCATCACCCCGCCCGGATAATTGCCCGGCACCGCCAGCGCGACATTGGAGGGATCGGTGGC
>NZ_DASWPE010000186.1:0-4710 GCF_036404135.1 Rhodopseudomonas sp.
GATCGAGCGCTTCTGGCGCACAATCGACGACGACGTCATCGACGGCGCCACCTTCGACAATCTCGAGCACTTCGCCAACGAACTGTTCGAATACCTGATCTATTACAACAACCACCGGCCTCATCAGGCGCTCGGCGGACAGACCCCAAAGCAATTCGCCGAGACCAAAACCATTCAATCAGCGAATTAATGAACATGCACAGCATGACGCAACTCCTGATTTTACTTGCTGTTTTTTAAGTCAGGCTCTCAGGACGACGCTCGAATTGGTGAAGCGCCACAATTCGCATTCGTCAATCGAACAGCGACGGCGTGTAGTTCACGCGGGCGCCTTCGATCGACAGCAGCTTGAGTTTGGTGGCGACGCCGCCGTTCGCCGAGAAGCCGCCGGGCTTGTCGCCGGCCGCCAGCACGCGATGGCACGGCACGATGATCGGACAGGGATTGCGGCCGAGCGCCTGGCCGACCTCGCGCGATAATGCGACGTCGCCGAGCCGTCGGGCGATGTCGCCATAGCTCAGTGTCTGACCGGGCGGAATCGCGCGCGCAATCGCGTAGACGCTGCGCTGGAATGCGGAGGCCTCGGCGAGATCGAGCGCAACGCCGGACAGATCGACCTTCTGGCCTGCGAGCAGCGCGACGATGCGGTCGATCGCCTGCTGCACCTCGGGCGGCGGCGACGCCGGTTGCAGCCCCGGGCAGCGTTGATCGATCCGCGCCCGGGTTTGCTGCTCGCTCGGCTGCGGCAGTTGCACGCCGACAATGCCCTCGCCGCTCCAGACCACGCCGCAGCGGCCGATGGCCGTGTCGAACAGTGCAAAACCTGACGGGCTCATGGCGTAAGGGTAAGCCAGCGCGCGGATTTTCGCTAGCCCTGGTGCTGGGCCAGAGCTTCGACCTGATCGGCAATGGTCGCCAGCCAATGGCCGCGGACCTGTTGCAGCCGCGCGGATTCCGCCGCCGCCGCCTGCCGGAACGCCGGCAGCCGCGCGATCACCTCGCCGATCGCCCGCGCCAGCGCCTCGCCCTGGAACGGCTCCGGCAGCACGATCCCGGCGCCGGAGCGCGCCACCTCCGGGGCATAGCCGCACACCCCCGACACGATCACCGGGGTTCCGGCCAGCAGCGCTTCGCCGAGCACGACGCCGGCGGCTTCCTCGCGCGCCGGATGCAGGAAGACATCCGCGGCGGACAACAGCTCGGTCACCTCGGCGACGTAGGGCAGCACCCGCACCCGGCCTTGCAGCCCGAGCTGCTGCACCCGCGGTTTGATCCAGCCGTCCGAGGAGCCGGCCAGGATCAATTGCAATTTCGGATGCGACGCCAGCGCGTCCAGCGCGCGGTCGAATCCCTTGCGCTTGGCCGGGATGCCGAGGCAGAGCGCGACGACGGCGTCATCGGCCAGGCCAAGCGTGCCGCGAAGCACCGCGCGGTCGGCGCGCGCGGCGACCGCGGCATAGCGTTCCTCGTGCAGAATCAACGGCAGCACCGTGGCACGCGCCGCATCGAGCCGGTACGCCGCGCGATATTCGTCGCGCTGCCGCGTGGTGAGAAAAAAGATATGCGTCTTCGCGGTGGCATCGAAAATGCCGCGCTCCAGCGCCAGCATCGCGCGACGACGCGGCAGCCACGAGGTCCAGCCGGAATAGCGCAGCGTATAGCTGGGATCGGCGGCGAAGAACAAATCCGCGCCGGGCACCCGATCGAACGCCAGCAGCGCCTCACCCGGCGCCGCGGCGTGATGATCGCGGACGGCGCGCGCGAACGCGGTGGTGCGCACATGATTGGTGGTGCCCTTGATCGGCAGCACACGCAACTCGATGTGCTGTTCCGGCGTGGCCGGCGCCGAGCTGGTCAGCACGGTCACGGCATGGCCGCGCGCCGCTAGCAATCGCGCCACGGCCAGACAATCGCGCTCCTTGCCGCCAAGCTTGTCGAGTTGGAAAATCGCGCACGTGACCCGCATGGCACCTCAGGGCAGCAAAAAAGCTGGGCTGCACTAACATCGGACCGCATCGGAGTCCACGCGCGCCGAACCGCGCGGCTGCCATCTCGCCGCCCGACTTCGCCCGTAACAGCGGGCGAACGCACTTGACGGGTCTTTAACGACCGATTCACTAAATTGCGGCGGTCGGCGGGGATGCTCGCGAGCTGCAGAAGAGGGGCTTTGGTGTTGAGCGTTGCAACGAGGCTCTGGGATCGCGCCGGTCGATCGGAGTTGGTGTCCGATGAAGCCGCCTGGCTCGTCGTCGGCTGCGTCCCGCTGATCGGAGTGTTTTCGTTCTGGTGGCTCAATATCGCGGACGTCGCGGTCGGCATCCTGGTGGTGGCCTCAACCGTGCTGGTGCTGCGCAATCGCGCGCTGCTGCTGCAACCGCCGCTGCTGCTCGGGTTGGCCTGGATGCTGTTCGTGGCGTTGGCGGCCGGCTATGCGACCTGGTCGGGCAGTCCCGGCAATCAGTTCAGAAACTGGCCGAAACATATTCCGATCGCGCTCGGGCCGCTGGTCGCGGTGGCGCTGGTCGCGGCGTGCCGACAATTGCGCCTGCCGACCGACCGGCTGGTGGCGCTGCTGCTCGGCGGCGTCCTGGTCGGCGCCTTGGTTGTGCTGCTGCGCAACGGCGGACTGGACGCGGTGCTGCAATCGCGCTCGATCGAAGACTTCCTCGGCGACATCAACCGCAATCTGGCGACGTTGTGTTGCGGCCTGTGCATCATCGCCGCCATGACGTTGATCCATTATTTCCTGTTCGATCCACGGGCGCGAACGCGCCTCACCACGCTCGCGGCGCTGGCGCTAGTGCCTTTGCTGATCGGGCTGTTCGATCTGCTGGTGCTGCTGCGCGGACGCAGCGGCTATGTCGGCACCGCGCTGGCCTTGACGGCCTGGCTGTTTGCGCTCGCGGCGCCGGCCTGGTACCGGCAGAAGACGCAACGCACCCCGCAGCTCTGGCTCGGCGCCGCGGTGATCGGCACCGCGGCGGTGGCGCTCGGCGCCTATCAGGCCTTCGTCATCAGCGGCCGATCGGTGGTGCGCGGCTCGCTGACCGAGACGCTGCACATTCTTGGACAGCTCATCGTCGGCACGGTGAATTCCAGCTATCCGCCGCTGCAGACCGCGGAGGAGCGGCTGCAGCTGGCGGCGGTCGGCATCGATCTGATCCGGCAGCGCCCGCTGCTCGGCTGGGGTCCCGACGTCTGGCTGCTGCCGAGCCTGTATTCGCCGTTTCCCGGGGTGCAGGGCGTCAATCAATTTCACGACGGCTATCTGCAGTTTGTGGTCTGCTTCGGCGCGCTCGGCGCGTTGCTGATGGTCGCGCTGCTGCTGACGCTGCTGCGCGCCGCGTTGCGCAAAAGGCCTGCGGGCGAAGCGGCGATGTCGCCGGCGCTGTTCGCCGGCGCGGTCGCGCTGCTGGTGTTTCTGCTGGTGGTCAACGTCACCGAAAGCGTGCTGCACGTCAAATGCGCGGCGATGATCGCGATGCTACTGGCGGCGCTGGCCTGCATCCAGCCCTCCGCGGCGCTCTCAGGGCGCGCCGCGGCAGAAACTTGAAGCGCAATTATCCAACTCGAAAAATTGCTATCGCGTTTTCAAGCGAAGTGGCTCCCAGTTCGCGTGAAGAAACCCGTCAACACGACAATCTAGAGCTCCGGTTCTGATTCTATCAGAACCGGAATAACGCTAGTCGCTCTGCGGCAGCACCGCGGTGAGCTTGTCGTAGGATTTGGTGACGAGATCGATATTGGCCTTGTTCTCGATCGCTGGCGCCGGCGTCTTCAGCGCGGCGTTGAGATCGGCGAGCGCCGCCTTCTTGTCCTTGGCGGCAATCTTCTTGTCGGCCTGCACCGCGGCGATCTGCGCTTTCAGCACCGCTTCCGGCCCGACATAGCTCTTGGTCTGCGGATCGAAGCCGGCTAGCACCAGCCCGACATTGTCGACGACGTCGGTGTATTCGGCGTAGCTGGCAAAGCCGTGCTTCTTGGCGACGTCCTCGAACTGCGCCTCGATCTTGGAATCCGGCTTGGCATTGGGCTTGTCCGGCAGTTTGGCGGCGATCGCATCGATCTCCGGCTGCGCCGCCACCAATTGATCGATCTGCTTGTCGGTGAGCGCGATCTGTTTCAGTTGCGGCGCTTCGGCCGCCGGCGCGGGCTGCGCCGGCTGCTTGGCGGTGGCTTTCGGCTTCGGCTGCTGCGCCGACGCGCCGCCGCTTGCGGATAGCGCGAGCGCCAGCGCAAAACCGCCGGCGCTGACGACCGCGATCAGGGAGCGAAGCAATGCGGGCATGGCGATCTCCTTGGCAAGGACGGGGTGAGGCAGACCGCATGCTGTTGCGGTTCCACGTCGCCAAGATTGCCGGCCAATCATGGCGAAATTTTTCGCCATCGGCGTGTATCCGGTTGGGCGAAGAAATCTATGAGGTTTGGTTGTCTTTCTGCGACCAATGCCTGCGGGGCTTAGCGCCGGACGATCCCGTACCCACGTTGCCGTTGGGCTGGCGCGTGCCATCTCGCGTCGGACGCAACCGACGCTGTTTTGAGCTATCGAATTGGCTTTTGCGACTGCACAACGCCAAAACGCCGCGCCCTTTTTGGGGTCGCGGCGTTTGTGTGTTTGGCTGAGATCGTATGTTGTGAGGATGATTTGTCCTTTGCAGGCCTGGCAGCGACCTACTCTCCCAGGGCTTGAGCCATAGTACCATTGGCGCT
>NZ_DASWPE010000187.1:0-12624 GCF_036404135.1 Rhodopseudomonas sp.
GATCGAGCGCTTCTGGCGCACAATCGACGACGACGTCATCGACGGCGCCACCTTCGACAATCTCGAGCACTTCGCCAACGAACTGTTCGAATACCTGATCTATTACAACAACCACCGGCCTCATCAGGCGCTCGGCGGACAAACCCCAAAGCAATTCGCCGAGACCAAAACCATTCAATCAGCGAATTAATGAACACGCACAATTGCGAGAAGCTCTTGCGACGAAGCAATCCAGGGCCACGCTTGCGGCCCCTGGATTGCTTCGCATCGAAGCCGGCGCTACGTGCCGTCCTCGGCTCGCAAAGACGGAGCGGGCGCAACAGTTTCAATGGTTTATTTTCGGCCAGCCTCTCAGGCGAAGCGCTTGGCCGCCAGCAGGATCAGCAGCACCGACCCCGAGGTGACGACCACCGCGGCCATATTGATTGCGCTGCCAACAGCGGCCCGAAGGACCGGCGTCTCCGACGCGCCGGCCTTGCCGACCTTCGCGGCTTTCGCCTTGGATCGCTTTTTCGCAGCCATGATACCCCCGGTCGAAATGGGTCAGGCTGCCTCGCAGCCTGACCCGACGCGCTCCCTGCCGAAGTTGGTCTTCGATCGCGCCTGTCATCGCACGGCGATCGATCGAAATTTCTTAAAGACCGCTGGTTGTCCCCGGCGGTCGCGCTCCATGGTTTACGGGACCACAATGTGGGCCGGCCTGCACAACGGCCGCGCCGATCCGGACGAGCGGGAGCGATGACGAGGGTCGCCGCCAAGGTCCGGCAAGATGGGCCGGCCGCTCGCGCCGGCGGCGGGGTAGCACGCCACGACCGACTGCCCGTCAGAGCTGCCCTGCCAGGGCTCGCCTTTTCCAGTCTGCGAGCGCGGCCGCCCCGCCGCCTTGACATCTAACGATAATCGATTATCGTTAATATATAACTCGACAGGCCGGCGCGAACGATCAGCCTGCAGGCGTCGGCTTTCGTTTTCCTCATTGGTCGAAGGAGCGATGAAGCGATGACGGGATTTATCAACGGTGCCGTCGAGGCTCTGGTCAGAGATCTGCGCGCAACGATTTCAAGCAGCCCCGAATTTTCCCATAACGATGATATTATCGACGCGTTCGCCGCGTTCGAAACCTCCTGCCGCATTCGTCCGGCAATCGTCGATTACGTCGACTCCAAGGTGGCAACGGCAGACAACGACACTTGCTTTTCCGACAAACAACTCCAGCTATTGATGCTGTCCGTCATCGCACGGTCGTCCTCCACCTACGGAACCATCCCCGGCGTGGTCAGTCATCTCGCGCTGATCGGGGAACATGATGACGCCGCGATCTTGAACGAGAACGCCAAGAACGAAACCGGCGACCGCCGCAACACCCCGCATCCGGTGTTGCTGTACGATTGCTTCAAGGTGATCGGCGAAGCCTTCTCGATCCCGTATCTGACGCCGGCCAGCTATCACATGCTACGGCTGATCCTGATCGGCCGCAGCCTGTGCCCGGAACGGGATTTGTCCAGCGTCGCCGGCGTCAAGCAGTATCTGCTGGAGCAGGATCTCTACGTCCCGCGCCACACCGACGCCGACGTTCGCGTCGCCCTGCACTACACCGACCTTTCCAAGGCCGACATCTCGCTGCTGCATTCCGACATTCTCAAGATGGAATCCCGGATGCAGGACGGCGCCGCGGCGCCATCCGACAGAAATCCCTACGACAAATCGTGGCTTGCGGTGCGGCGACTGGAGCTGGCGATGCGCGAAGCCAGTTCGGTCGATGAGCACGACACCCAGCGACTGTCCTATATCGGCAGCTGGGGCCGGGTGGTCGACCATCTTGCGGACAATATCCCTACGGCGCATCACCGTCGCGCGCGAGCCTGGGTCGAGGCGCACAATGACGAAATCGCCGGACAGGCGGTGGGCTGGTCGGGCGCCGCAGAAGAAGGCCACGCCGAGGACGCCCGCGAGCAGGCGGTGCAGATGATGACGACGGTGCGGCCGGCGACCTTTGCGGCGGCGCTGCGAGAGGTGACGTTGCTCAACAATCTCAGGCTCGCCTTCTGGATTCGCGTGGTCGACGACCTCAACAGCCTAGAGGCCGAAGACGCGCCGCAGCCTGCGCTCGACGGCCCGTTCTTCGGCGAACGCCCGCGGCCGCCGATTGCGGCCGCGATCGGATAGTTGGATGTTATCGCCATATCGGACAGCTGACGCGTGGACCTAATCGCCATCAAATTATTCGTGACGCCGGCCTTGATGCTGGCCGTCACGCTGGCGGCGAATCGATGGGGCAGTTTTGTGGGCGGCGTTCTCGCAGGAATGCCTCTCACCTCCGGACCGATCCTGCTTTACCTGACGATCGAGCAAGGGCCGGGGTTTGCCGCCAATGCGGCATCCGGCACCACCACCGGGATTGCCAGCGCGCTCGTCTCCTACCTGGCTTACGGAGTGATCAGCGCCTATGCCGGCCGGGTGATCTCGGCCGGCGCCATGCTCGCGGCCTACTTCGCCGCGGCGCGCTCGATGATGGCGGCGCCATCCTATTTGCAAACCTGGACGGTGATCCTGTCGGCGTTGGGATGCATCTTTTTCCTGACCCGCAACACCAGAAGATCCGCCGACTCCGCGCTGAGCCCGGCCTGGGATCTTCCGGCGCGGATTTTCGCCTCCACGGCCATCGTGTTCTTCGTAACCACCTCGGCGCGCGCCCTCGGCGCCGAATGGAGCGGAATCTTCACCCCGATCCCGGTGATCGCGTGGCCGCTGATCGTGTTCGTCCACGCGCAGCGCGGCCGCCCGGATTGCCTCGCGGTGCTGCGCGGAACGGCGGCGGGCTCCGTCGCAACTTTGGCCTTCTGCACCATCGTGCGCCAGTACATCGATCACCTGCCGGCGGCGCAGGTGTTCCTTATGGCGACGATGGCGGCGGCCGCGACCTCCATCCTGTCGGCCCTCGCCCTGATCCAGCACCAAATGCGTGTCGATCAGTCGCGCTGAGCGATAAGATGGATTCCCGCCCCGCCGATCCGAGGACCGCCCGATGAAACTGAACAGCCCACGCTCGCCCCAGCAGAGTTCGACAACGGCGTCGTTCGTGGTTGACGCGTTGCGGCACTCGATCCTGCAAGGCGAGGTCGCTCAGGGAGCGCGGATCCGGCAGGACGCCACGGCTCTTCAATTTGGCGTGAGCCAGATGATCGTGCGCGAGGCGTTCAAGGATCTGGTGAACGAAGGGCTGTTGCAATCCGAGCCGCGCCGCGGCGTCTCGGTGACGCTGCTCAGCGTTGACGAAGCGCTGGAGATCACCGTGCTGCGCAGCATGCTCGAACCGCAGGCGTTGGAATGGGCGATGCCGCACATCACCGACGGCGATTGTCAAAAGGCCGACGCGCTGCTGCGGGAATTGGACGTCGCGGCCTCGATCGACGACATCGTCCGGCTCAACGGCCAGTTTCACATGGCGCTCTATGCCCCGTCGAAGAAACAGCGGACGCTGGACCTGATCGCATCGCTGCGATCGAATTTCGAGCGATATCTGCGCTACACCTGGACCGCGACCTCGCATCGCGCGAAATCCCAGGAAGAGCATCGGCAAATCCTCGAATTGTGCCGCACCCGCAAGATCAAACCGGCTCACCGCCTGCTGAAGGATCACATCCTGGCGACCGGCGACCTTCTCATCGAGAAACTGCGCCGACAGCACGCCGCGGCGTCGCCGGCGTCTTCGCCGCCGTGACGGCTGCCTTGCCGTTCAGATGGTGGATGATGACGTCGCCGGTGCGACGGATATGCGCTTCCAGCAGGCTGCGCATCTCCGTCTCCTGCCCGGCCTGGCACATCCGAACGATTTTCCTGTGCTCGGCCTGCGACCGCGGCAGGTAGTTCAATTCCGACCACACGATGCGAAGATAGCGCTCCAAATTCTGGCGGGCGCCGTCGATTATCGACATGATGTGCGGCCGCCCGGCCTTGCGATAGAACAGCGAATGAAACTCGCGGTTCGTGGTCAGGACGTCGTCGACGGAGTCCGAATGATCGATGGCATCGATCAATGCGGTGGCCGCGCTGAGATCTTCCCGCGAGGTCCGCGGCATGCTCCACAGCATCATCTGCACCTCGAGCAAGCAGCGCAGCTCGGTCAGCTCGGACACTTCGGCCACCGACAATTCGGAGACGAATACGCCGCGGTTGGGCTCGGACACCACCAGCCCTTCGACCGTGAGCTGTCGAAACGCCTCCCGCACCGGCGTGCTGCTGACGCCGAACCGTTCGGCGATGTGATCCTGACGAAGCGGTTCGCCGGGACGGAAATCTCCTCTGACGATCGCCGTTCGCAGTTCGGTGGTGATGCGCGCAGGTTCCATTGCAACTCAGTCCCCTAGGTCGACAGACGAGCCACCCGGCCGCCGGATGCGGACGCCCGCCGCATCCAGCCGCCATCCAGCCAGACGCGGCCGACCAGACGCGGCCGACCAGACGCGACCCGCCCGCCGAATCCAGCCAGACGCGACCAGCTCGCCGGATCCCGACCCGATCCGGAATTGACTCGCTCTATTATATATGATTTAGTCTTAAGTATATAATAGCGCCGATCCGATGTGATACGCTGGATCATATATCACGAACCAAGCCGCGGCAAGCCCGGCCTGGTCGTCCATGCGCTCATCTTCGGATCGTCGCGGCCGGGTCCAGCGGAGGAGACGCCGATGACGACACAGCAGGGCGTGAGCGTTGTGGAACTGGAAAGCCTGCAGAGCTTTCTGCGCACCGAAGACAATCGCAGCCACTTCTTCCAGGCGCCGGCGGACACGCTGAAGCGCTTCAACATCGCGGCGACGCAGACCGTCGACGCCCATCTACGCGACTTCGGAAGGGCCGTCCGAGCGCGCACCAAAATGGCCGATCCTGTCACGATGATCTACGACTGAGGGAGCCGAAGATGTCGTTCACACCCGCACAGCCGAGCGTTCCGAAGCACAAAGACATTCTGCTGGTTCTGCCGCCGTTCCTCGGCATCGACCGGCCCTATCTCGGGCTGCACACGCTGCAGGCCTGCGCCAGGCGCCACGGATTCGATATCGGAATCCTGTACGCCAACATCTGGTACGCGTCCGAACTGGGCCGCGATCTTTACAACGACATCTGCTACGCCGGCCCCGAGCAACTGCTCGGCGAACAGGCCTTCTCGCGCGAGGCGTTCGGCCTCGCGCCGCAGCGGCCGCGCCGTCGCACCAGCGCCTATTCCGCGGCGGCGCATGACGACATCCTCGGCCGCCATGGTCTGTCGCTGGCGCAATTGCAGGACCACGCCTCGGATTGGACCAGACGTTTCGTCGACGCCACGCTGCGGTGCAATCCCCGCATCGTCGGCCTGAATTCGACCTTCGAGCAGACCGCCGCGTCGTTCTCGATTCTCGCGGAAATCCGCCGCCGCCGCCCGGAGATCGTCACGCTTCTCGGCGGCGCCAATTGCGACGGCCCGATGGGGGCCGGCCTGGCGGAATTGTTCGACTACCCCGATTACATCTTTACGGGCGAGAGCGAGGAAACCCTGGTGGCGCTGTTGCGGCAACTCAGCGCCGGGCAACGCCCCGCGCAACGGCTGATCGAAAGCCCGCCGCTGAAGAATGTCGGCGACATCCCGGTGCTCGATTATAGCGACTACTACGACTCCGTGGAGCGCTATCTCGAAGGCGGCATGTCGGCAATCTCGAACGGCACCTGGATGCCCTACCAATCCAGTCGCGGATGCTGGTGGGGGCAAAAGCACCATTGCACGTTCTGCGGGCTCAACGACGTCGGCATGAATTACCGGGAAAAAGCCGCCGACACCGTGCTGGGCGAGCTCGATGCGATGCTCGGCAAGCATCCGAACAACAAGGTGTTCATGGTCGACAGCATCATGCCGACCACCTATTTCAAGGATCTTTTGCCGGCGCTGATTTCCAGCGAACGCAAACTCGAGATCTTCTACGAGCAGAAGGCCAACATCTCGCTCGACCGCTGCGAAATGCTGGTCCGGGCCGGCGTCACCGTGATCCAGCCCGGCATCGAGGCGTTGTCCACGCCGTTACTGCGGTTGATGGACAAGGGAGTGACGGCGGCGCAGAATCTCGCTCTGCTGCGCTATGCGCGGGCCACGGGTCTCGGCCTGTACTGGAATCTGCTATACGCTTTTCCCGGCGATCAGGAAGCCGCCTACGAGGAAACCCTCGCGCTGCTTCCGAAGATCCGGCATCTGCATCCGCCGACCGGCACCTCGCATCTGATGATCGATCGGTTCAGCCCGTATTTCGAGCGGGCGGAGAAATACGGCGTCTCCAACGTGCAGCCGATGCCGGCCTATGCCAACGTGTTTCCGGAACGCGCCGATCTGATGAAGATCGCCTATCATTTCACCGGGGATTACGACAGCGCGCACCGCCGATCGCCGCATCTCAGCGCCCAAATCGATGCCCAGGTCGAGCTTTGGCGGGCCGAGTGGTCCAGCGACGTCGAGCCGCCGTCCTTGGCGATCGAGGCGCTGACCGAGGATTGCTATCTGCTGATCGATTCGCGCAATCGCGCGACCGCCGGCAGCCGGGCCCTGATCATCGACCGCGCGCAGGCGCAGCTCGCGCTGACGCTGCAGCAACTCGGCGCGGTCGATGCGGAGCTACGCGCGTGGGCGACGGCGGACGGCGCGGTCGCCGCCGAGATCGACGGCATGTTGGTGCCGCTGGCCACCGCGCGTCCGGCCTTGATCCGCGAACTGCAGAACGCCGCGCCCTCGGTTCAGGCGTCGCGCGCGGCGGCCTGATCGCTCAACCCAAGCTCCGGCGTCCGCCGATCGCGGACGTCTGGAGCGGCTCGGAACCTTGCAATGACAGTCACGCAGCCATGGGAAGTGCCCCGCAGCCGCAGCGGCGACGTCGTCACCGCGCTGGGCTTGTCCGCCGGCGCCGCGGTGTCGCTGGGATTCTCGCGTTTTGCCTACGCCTTGCTGCTGCCGTCGATGCAGAAGGACATGGCATGGAGTTATGTCGAGGCCGGCGCGTTGAACACCGCGAACGGCGCCGGCTACATCGCCGGCGCGCTGCTGGCGGCGTGGTCGGCGGCGAGATGGGGCCGCTGGCGCGCCTTCCTCGTCGGTTATATGGTCAGCGTCGCCATCCTGCTGTTGACCGCCTGCTCCTCCGATATCCGCCTGCTGTTCGCGCTGCGCCTGATCGGCGGCGCGGCGACGGCGGTGACGTTCATACTCGGCGCGGCGCTCGCCGCCGCGATCTGTCCGGCCAGCGATGCCTCGCGGCGCGGCACGCTGGTCGGCATCTATGTCGCCGGCAGCAGTCTTGGGATTCTGCTGGCCGGGCTGGTGGTGCCCGCCATCCTGTCGGAAGGAATCACGCGCTGGCCGTATGGTTGGATCGCGCTCGGATCGACCGGCCTGCTCGGCCTGTTCCCGGCCTTGATGGCCGCGCGATCGATCACCGAGTCCTCCGGACAGCAACTCTCTTTGCTGCGCGCCCGCGAGTTCTTGTCGATCCTGCCGACCTTCATCGGCTATGGCCTGTTTGGCGCCGGCTATGTCGGCTACATGACATTCATCATCGCTTTGCTGCGCGACCAGGGCAACAGCCAACAACAGATGATGCTGTTCTGGCTGTTCCTGGGCCTGGTCTCCACCGTCTCGACCTTGTTGTGGGGACGCGTGCTCGGGCATTTTCCGCGCGGCCTCGGACCTGCCGCGGTGTTCACAACCGCGATGTTGGGATCGCTGCCGCTGCTGATCGCGCCTGGCCCCGGAACCATGATGCTGTCGGCGTTGCTGTTCGGCGGCAGCTTCATGGCCGGGCCGACGTCGATCACCATTCTCACCCAGAAGCAGCTTCCGCTGGCGTCGTGGACCGCGGGCATCTCGCTTCTGACGGTCGGCTTCGCATTCGGTCAGGCGGTCGGACCGATCGCAACCGGCTTCGTCTCCGACCGCACCGGCGAGCTGTCGTCGGGGTTGTGGGTGTCGCCGATATGTCTCGGCTTCGCCGCCATCGTCATGCTGTTTCAACGCACCGCGATGCAGCGGGCCACGTCGTAGGACACCAGCGATGTCGAAATTGCAAGAACGCCACCAAGAACGACGCCAAGAACGCCCCCAGGAGCGGCCGATCGGCTTGAGCCATTCCGGCTTGCGGCAGGGCATCGTCAGGACCTGCCGGGAGATGAACGCGAAACGTCTCAATCAGGGCACCTCGGGAAACCTGTCGTGCCGCATCGATGGCGGCATGCTGATCACGCCGTCCGGGATCGCTTACGACAGGATGGCGGCGCAGGACGTCGTGGAGATGAGCATCGACGGCCGCTGTCACAGAGACAGGACGCCGTCGTCGGAGTGGCGCTTCCATCGCGACATCCTGGCCGCGCGCCCCGACGTCAATGTCGTGCTGCATAGCCATTCCATCTATGCGACGTCGCTGGCCATTCACCAACGGCCGATCCCCGCGGTGCACTACATGGTGGCGGTGGGCGGCGGCGTCGATATTCGCTGCGCGCCCTACGCCTGTTTCGGCACCCAGCGATTATCGGACCATGTGTTGGCCGCCTTGCAGGGGCGGATGGCCTGCCTGCTCGCCCATCACGGGCTGATCGTGCTGGCGACCAGCCTCGAACAGGCGATGTGGCGTCTGATCGAAGTCGAAACCCTCGCCGAAATGTATGTCCACGCGCTGGCGATCGGCGAGCCGCCGCGTTTGACCGAGGCCGATATGAACGAAGTGTTCGAACAGGTGAAAGCGCTGAATTACGGCAGCGGCAACGGCAGCGCCACCACCGCGCCGCCGCGCAACGCCGAGCCTCCCCAGGGTCGGATTGCCGAACGCGTCGCGCCCGGCTCCGCCGATCTCGCAGGAATCGCCAAGTGAACATCAACGGCAAGCATTATCGCACGATCTGGCCGAACCAGGCCGGAAACGGCGTGTGGATCATCGATCAGACGACATTGCCGCATCGCTTCGAGCTCGTCGAATTGCGCGACGTCGGCGACGTCGTCCGCGCGATTGCCACCATGCAGGTCCGTGGCGCGACGCTGATCGGCGGAGCCGGCGCCTACGGCCTGGCGCTCGCGCTGCAAGACGACCCGTCAAACGACGGCCTTGCCGAGGCCTATCGGCGTCTGCTGACCACGCGCCCCACCGCGGTCAACCTGCGCTGGGCGCTCGACCTGGTGCGGTCGGCTGTTCTGGCGCTGCCACCCGCGGAACGCGGCGAGCGGGCGTTCTGTCTCGCCGGCAAGATCTGCGACGACGACGTCGCGACCTCGCAGGCGATCGCCGAACATGGCTGGCAACTGTTGCGCGCGTGCTGGATGGACAAGGGCATGCCGGATCGGCTCAACGTGCTGACGCATTGCAACGCCGGATGGCTGGCCACGATCGACTGGGGCACGGCGCTGGCGCCGATCTATCTGGCGCACGATCATGGCATGCCGATCCATGTCTGGGTTGACGAAACCCGCCCCCGCAATCAAGGCGCCAGTCTCACGGCGTTTGAATTGGGCTGCCACGGCGTTGCGCATACCGTGATCGCCGATAATGTCGGCGGCCATCTGATGCAGCAAGGGATGGTCGACCTTTGCATCGTCGGCACTGACAGGACGACCGCGGCGGGGGACGTCTGCAACAAGATCGGCACCTATCTGAAGGCGCTGGCGGCGTGGGACAACGCGGTGCCGTTCTATGTCGCGCTGCCGCACTCCTCGATCGATTGGACGATGCAGGACGGCGTCGGGCGAATTGCCATCGAACGACGCGATCCGGCCGAACTCAGCCAGATCACCGGACGTACCGCGGATGGACGAATCGAGACCGTCAACATCCTGCCGGAGCACAGCGCGGCGGCCAATTGGGCGTTTGACGTGACGCCCGCCCGCTACATCACCGCGCTGATCACCGAGCGAGGCGTTTGTCCGGCAAGCCGCGCCGGGTTGGCCGCGTTGTACGGAGCAGCGCCGGCGTCGACATTTGTCGTGGGATCGGAGCGCCACGCCCTGCGGACGCAGCAGTGAGCGCGGGACTTGTGCCGCGGGCGAGCCATCAGCGTTGGCGCTGAGCCGAGAGAAAACGAAAAGGCAGCGCGTACAATCGGGGGTCTTGTCATTGCGAGCCGAGGCCGGCGCGTCGCGCCGGCTGAACAGCGAAGCAATCCAGGGGCTGCGCGTGTAGCCCTGGATTGCTTCGTCGCAAGAGGCTCCTCGCAATGACGAGTGGAGCGGCGGGTGTTGCGCCTAACCCTCGAGCGCCACCGCCAGGCCGAACATTTGCAGCAGCTTCAGGCCGGCCAGGGGAACGGTGATTTCTCCCTGTTCGACCTGACGACGGATCTCGGGCAGATGCGACTTCACGTCGGGATTGCTCCGCACCGCGTCCATCAACTTGTCTTCAATCAGATTCCACATCCATTTGATGCGCTGGCCCTTGCGGATCGCCTCCAGTTCACCGGACTCCTGGAAGATCTTGTGATGCGCCTCGACCCGCTCCCACAGCTCCGGCAGACCGATATTGCTGAGCCCGCTGATCTTCAGCACCGGCGGCTGCCAGTTCGGGCTCGACGGCGTCAGGATATGCAGCGCGTTGGCATAATGCTGCCGTGCCACCTCGGCCTTCTGCTCGTTGTCGCCTTCGCATTTGTTCACGGCGATCAGATCGGCCAGCTCCAGGATGCCTTTCTTGATGCCCTGCAACTCGTCGCCGGCGCCCGGCAACATCAGCACCAGGAAGAAATCGGTCATGTCGGCCACGACCGTCTCGTTCTGGCCGGCGCCGACGGTTTCCACGAGGATGACGTCGTAACCCGCCGCCTCCATCACCAACATGGTTTCCCGGGTGGTGCGCGTCACGCCGCCCAGTCGCCCCGATGACGGCGACGGCCGGATATAGGCGTGGGGATTGTTGGCCAGGGTTTCCATGCGGGTCTTGTCGCCGAGGATCGAGCCGCCGCTGCGGCTCGAACTCGGATCGACGGCCAGCACCGCGACCCTGTGGCCCTTCTCGATCAGCAGATTGCCGAAACTCTCGATGAAGGTGCTCTTGCCGACACCGGGAACCCCGGTGATGCCGATCCGGTGGGCTTTGCCGGTTGCCGGCGTGATCCCGATCAGAAGGTCCTGCGCCAGCTTCTGATGCTCGGGGTTGCTGCTTTCGACCAGCGAGATGGCTCGCGCCAATCGCATCCGGTCTCCCGACAGCACGCCCTTCACGTAGTCGTCGAGGGTCAACGTGGCGCGCACCGCGCGCCACGCCTGTCGTCCGTTGTCCGGCAGGACCGGGACTCTCCCAGTGTCCACCGAAAGCGTCATTATGCCGCCACCGTCTCAAAGCCGAGGTTGACCATCAGCTTGTTCAGCGTGTCCTTCGCCGCCTCGGAGATGATGGTGCCGGGCGGGAAGATCGCCGCGGCGCCGGACTGATAGAGGGCCTCGAAGTCCTGCGGCGGGATCACGCCGCCGACGACGATCAAGATGTCCTCACGGCCGAGCGCCTTGAGTTGGGCGCGCAACGCCGGCACCAGCGTCAGATGACCCGCCGCCAGCGAACTCACGCCGACGATATGCGCGTCGTTGTCCACGGCCTGGCGGGCCGCTTCTTCCGGCGTCTGGAACAGCGAGCCGATGTCGACATCGAAGCCCATGTCGGCAAAGCCGGTGGCGATCACCTTCTGACCACGGTCATGGCCATCCTGACCCATCTTGGCCAGGAAGATGCGCGGACGGCGCCCTTCTTTGGCTTCGAAGCGGGCCAGCAGTTGGCTAACTTCCTTCATCGGCGTGGAGTCCTTTCCGACTTCTGCGGTGTAGACACCCGAGATCGCCCGGATCACCGCCTTGTGCCGACCAAACACCTTCTCGCAGGCGTCCGAGATTTCGCCCACCGTCGCCCTGGCCCGAACCGCCACCACCGCGAGATCCAACAGGTTGCCGCTGCCGGAGGAGCAGGCCTCGGTGATCGCGTGCAGCGCGTGATCGACGTCGGCCTGGTTGCGATTTGCGCGCAGCTTCTCCAGTTTGGCGATCTGCTGCGTGCGCACCGAGCTGTTGTCGACCTTCAGGACGTCGATGGATTCTTCGCCACCGAGCCGATACTTGTTGACACCTACCACGGTTTGCTTGCCGGCGTCGATCCTGGCTTGCGTCCGCGCCGCGGCTTCCTCGATTCGCATCTTCGGAATGCCGGCCTCGATCGCCTTGGCCATGCCGCCGCTCGCTTCGACCTCCTGGATCAGGTCCCAGGCCCGCTTGGCGAGCTGGTCGGTCAGCGATTCGACATAGTAGGACCCCGCCCACGGATCGATGGTGTTGCAGATCCCGGTTTCCTGCTGGATGAACAGCTGGGTGTTGCGGGCGATCCGCGCCGAGAAGTCGGTGGGCAGCGCGAGCGCCTCGTCGAGTGCGTTGGTGTGCAGCGACTGGGTGTGGCCCTGCGTCGAGGCCATCGCTTCGAGGCAGGTGCGGACCACGTTGTTGTAGACGTCCTGCGCGGTCAGCGACCAGCCGGAGGTCTGCGAGTGCGTACGCAGCGACAGCGACTTCGGGTTCTTCGCCCCGAAGCCGTCGGTGAGCTTGGCCCACAGCAGCCGGGCCGCGCGCATCTTCGCGATCTCCATGAAGAC
>NZ_DASWPE010000188.1:0-9482 GCF_036404135.1 Rhodopseudomonas sp.
CGACGATCAGCGGATGAAAGACGATGGCGCGCAGCACCATGCCGATGGTCGACAGCAGCGGTCCGCGGTCGCCACCGGTCAGCGCCATCAGCAGCGGCACGACGGAAAATAGCAGAATGCTGTCGAAGCAGAAGATCAGCGCGGTCGGAACCGCGGCCTTGGCGCCGAGCACCGCCAGCGCCAACCCCGGCCCCATATAGCCGATGTTGCCATAGCCGCCGGCCAGCGCGGCGATCGTGGTCTCGCGCAGCGACAACCCGCCGATCCAGCGCCCCGCCGCTCCGGACAGCAGAAAGGCGCAGCTGGTGCCGAGCGTGGTCGCCACCACAAACGGCAGGTTGTTGAGTTCCTCGAACGGCGTGCGCGACATGATCCGGAAGAACAGCGCCGGCAGCGAGACGTACAGCAGGAAGAAATTCATCCAGGCGAGGCCGTTCTCCGGCAGCCGCTTCCAGCGGCCACAGGCGAAGCCGACAAAGATCAGGCCGAAATAGGGAAGCGCCAGGTTCAGGATGTCGAGCATTGATGAATCGACGTTATTCGTGATTTTCGGCGCCGGCCCGGGCGGCTCGGCGCGGACGGCGCGACCCACGATTCATCGGTTTACCCCTAGCATCGGCCACAATCCTGGTTTATTCGACGAAGGATGATCAAGACCAGAACCGCCAGGTTTCAGATTGGACAGATCGTGCGCCACCGGATTTTCTCGTTCCGGGGCGTGATTTTCGATATCGATCCGGAATTCAACAACACCGAGGAATGGTGGCTGTCGATCCCGGAAGAGGTTCGTCCGAACAAGGATCAACCGTTCTATCACCTGCTCGCGGAGAATTCGGACTCCGAATACGTCGCCTATGTGTCCGAGCAGAACCTGCTGCCGGACGAATCCGGCGAGCCGATCCGGCACTCGCAAGTGGCCGAGATTTTCATCAAAGACAAATCCGGCAGCTATCGGCCGCGCAATCCGTCCCTGAACTGATCACCCGCGGCGCAGGCGCGGCTTTTCCGCTCCATCAGTATCGCCGCATCAACGCCCGTTGCATTGGCCGTCGCATTACGCACACACAATAAAGGGGAGCTCCGGTTGGGCTCCCCTTTTGTGATCTGGCTGCCGGCGCGGCTTACTTCGCTGCCGGATTGGCCGCGGCGGGCTGTTGCGCCTCGAGCTTCTTGCGCTGTTCTTCGGCGCGCTTCTGCAGCTCTTCCTGAAGCTTCTTCTGGGTTTCTTCGAACTGCTTGGGGTCGGTCGGCGGGCCGTCATAGGCCTTGGCGAATTCCGCCAGCGGCAGCGGCAGGGTCAGCGGCGCGCCGTTGGAATTGATCGCCTGAACGATCAGGTTCTGGCCCTTCTTCAGATTCGCGAGCAGTTCCGGCGTGACTTCGTAGTCCGACATGCAGCCGTTGGCGAAGCAGATCACATAGGGGCTCTGCGCCGGCGGGTTGTTGTCGACGATGACCCGCGTTCCGTGCACCAGCTGCATGCCGAGCGGCAGCGTGACGCGCAAGATCTTCTTCGGCTCGCCTTCCGGCTCGATGATCACCGCGGCGATCACCGGCTGGCCGGATTCGATGCGGCCGTCCTTGCCGGTGAAGCAGACCTGCTTGGCGTTGGCATCCTGGCCCTTCAGACAGAACTTGGTCCACGGCGCGTAGATCAGCTGCACCTGCTGGTCGGCCGGCGGGGCCGCGGCGGGGGCGCCGGCCGCCGGGGCTCCCGGCGCAGCCTTGGGGGCCGCCTTCGGCGCGGGCGCGGCCTTCGGAGCCGCCTTTGGCGCGGCGGGCGCGGCCGCGGGAGGCTGCTGCGCCTGCGCCGCAGGAATCACGGTCATGGCGGTCATTGTTGCCGCCAGCAGGGCGATAGCCCGCCCGCGCGGCAAGGCCGACGCGGCCAAGAGACGGAAATTCATTGCGGAGACCCTTTCTGAAGCGGTAACGCACCCGCAAATGATCGCGGGCGCTGACATCTCACCGTCGGCGGCTGTCTCGGTGCCAATTGGGGCGGATACGTGACAGGGCCTGCGGCGTGGTCAATGGCCCGCATTCAATACAACGGCGCGCGAAAAGATCAATGCCGGCCACAACTCCCTGGTGACATAGCCGATCCCTCCCCGCTGGCTGTGGTAAAATTCATCGTGGGAGTCAGCGAATCACATCGTGCGCTGCTGCGGGCCGCCGGCCGGTCGATGATCCGGTTCGCTGCGGCTTGCGCGATCGCGGGATGCGTCGCGGCGTCCGCGGCGGACCCGGGTCCCGATCCGCCGTCGCCTGCCGTCCTGACGCATAACATTCCGACGCATGGCATCGCGATGCATGGCGCGCCGGCGCTGCCGGCCGACTACGCCCAGATGCCCTATGTCAATCCGCAGGCGCCGAAGGGCGGCCGGCTGGTGCTCGGGCTGCTCGGCGCCTTCGACAGCCTCAACCCGCTGATCGTCAAAGGCCTCGCGGTGCAGCAGATCCGCGGCTATGTGATCGAGAGCCTGATGACGCGCGGCAATGACGAGGCGTTCACGCTGTACGGCCTGTTGGCGCAGAGCGTGGAGACCGACGACGCCCGCAGCTATGTCACTTTCCGGATCGATCCGCGGGCGCGGTTCGCCGACGAGCATCCGCTGCGCGCCGAGGACGTGATCTTCTCCTGGCAATTGCTGCGCGATAAGGGCCGGCCCAATCACCGGATGTACTACGCCAAGGTCGCCAAGGCCGAAGCGCTCGATCCGTTGACCGTGCGTTTCGATTTCGGCGGCGCCAGCGACCGCGAATTGCCGCTGATTCTCGGGCTGATGCCGGTGCTGCCGAAACATGCGGTCAATCCCGAGACGTTCGAGGAAACCTCGCTTAGCCCTCCGCTCGGCTCCGGCCCCTATCGCGTCAGCGCGGTGCGCGCGGGCGCCAGCGTGACGCTGACCCGCAATCCGAACTACTGGGGCCGCGATCTGCCGATCAATCGCGGGCTGTGGAATTTCGATGAGGTGAGGCTCGACTACTATCGCGAGGCCAACGGGCAGTTCGAAGCCTTCAAGCGCGGGCTTTACGACGTCCGGGTGGAGAACGAGCCGCTGCGCTGGCACGAGGGCTATGATTTTCCCGCAGTTCGCCATGGCGAGGTGATCCGCGACACCATCCGGACCGGGCTGCCGCAGCCCTCGGACTATCTGGTGTTCAACACCAGGCGTGCAGTGTTCGCCGATATCCGGGTCCGCGAGGCGCTGACGCTGCTGTTCGATTTCCAGTGGATCAACCGCAACTACTTCTACGGCCTGTATGCCCGCTCCGCTGGTTACTTCGCCGGCTCCGAACTCTCCGCCTATACCCGCCCCGCCGATCCCCGCGAGTGCGAATTGCTGCGGCCGTACCTGTCGCGGCTGCCCGCGGCGATCGTCGACGGCAGCTATCGGCTGCCCCTAAGCGACGGCTCCGGCCGCGACCGCGAGGCGCTGCGCCAGGCCTTGGCGCTGCTGGCCGAGGCCGGCTACGAACTCGACGGCACGGTGTTGCGGCAGCGCTCCACCGGGCAGCCGCTCGGCTTCGAGATCCTGGTGACGACGCGCGATCAGGAACGCATCGCATTGGCCTTTGTCCGCGATCTCAAGCGCGCCGGCATCCAGGCGAGCGTCCGCTCGGTCGACGGCGTGCAGTTCGATCAGCGCCGGCTGGCGTTCGATTTCGACATGATCCAGAACCGCTGGGACCAGTCGCTGTCGCCCGGTAATGAGCAGTCCTTCTACTGGGGCAGTGCCGCGGCCGACCATCAGGGGACCCGCAATTACATGGGCGCCAAGGACGAGGCGATCGACGCGATGATCGCAGCCCTGCTGCAAGCCCGCGAGCGGGCGGATTTCGTCTCCGCGGTGCGGGCGCTGGACCGCGTGCTGATCGCCGGCTTCTACGCGATTCCAGCGTATAACGTGCAAGAGCAATGGATCGCCCGCTGGAATCGGATAGAACGGCCTACGGCCGACGCCTTGACCGGGTATCTGCCCGAAACCTGGTGGCACGCGCCGCCACCGTCGCAAAGGTGATCCCGTGAATCAGAGCAACGCGTCGCCCACGCTCGACGGCCTGTTTCGGCGGATCCTGGCCCGCCAGCCCGACGCGCTGGCGCTGATCGATCCGGACAACAAGCTGCGCATCACCGGGCAATTGCCGCGGCGCTTGACCTTCGCCCAGGCCGACCAGGCGATCTCCGCGCTGGCGGCGCATTTCATCGCCGCCGGGCTGCCGGCCAATGCGGTGATCGCCGTGCAAATGCCGAACTGCGTCGAGTTCTTCCTGACCGTGCTGGCGGCGCACCGCGCCGGCCTGGTGGTGGCGCTGTTGCCGCAGCTGTGGCGGCAGGCCGAGTTGACCGTGGCGCTGAACCGCACCGGCGCCCGCGCCATCGTCACCACCAGCCGGATCGACGGCGTCGGCCACGCCCATCTGGCGATGGATGCCGCCGCGGAGGCGTTCTCGATCCGCCACGTCTGCGGCTTCGGCAGCGACCTGCCCGAGGGCATGGCCTCGCTCGACGCCGTGATCGCCGAACCGGCCGAGCCCGCGCCGGTCCGGCAGGACGCCCGGCGCGCCGCCATCATCTCGTTCGACGTCACCGCGACCGGCTTCCGCCCGGTGCCGCGGACGCATTTGAACCTGATCGCCGGCGGCCTGGTGTTGTCGCTGGAAAGCCGGCTGACCCAGGGCGCCTCGATCTTGTCGGCGATGGTGCCCTCCTCGTTTGCCGGCCTCACCGCCTCGCTGGTGGTGTGGCTGCTCACCGGCGGCACGCTGGCGCTGCACCACCCGTTCGATGACGAGAGTTTCGAGCGGCAGCTCGCCGAACTCGACTGTGACGCGCTGAGCGCGCCGGCGGGTCTGGCGCTGCGGCTTTCGGAAAACGGCATGCTGGAGCACGCCGCGAAGCTGCGCAACGTCATGGCCCTGTGGCGCGCCCCCGAACAGGTGGTCTCCAGCCCGGCCTGGCCTGCCGGCGCCTCGACCCTGACCGACGTCTATCTGTTCGGCGAGGCCGGACTGCTCGCCGCCCATCGCTCCGACGACGGCATGCCCCTGCCGATCAAGCCCGGCGTCCACGGGGCGCCGCGCGACGCCCTCGGCTCGTCCAACGCCGGCGAATTGCTGCTGACGCCGGGCGGCACGCTGGCGCTGCGCGGCCCGATGGTGCCGGTCGCCGCCTATGCGCCGGACGCCTCGAACCGCCTCGAGATCGCCAGCACGCCGCCCGACTATGTCGACACCGGCTATGCCGCGCGCACCGATCGCGCCACCGGCGCCCTCTGCGTGACCGCGCCCCCCGCGGGGATCATGGCGGTCGGCGGCTATCGCTTCCTGTCGCAGGATCTGCTGGAATGGGCGAAGCGGCTCGGCCAGGGCGCGCTGTTGACCGCGCTGCCAGACCGGCTCAGCGGCTACCGTCTGGCCGGACGCGCCAAGGACAACGCCAGGGCCCGTGAGGCGCTGGCCGAGCTGGGGCTGAATCCACTCATGGTTGAAGCGTTTCGGGACAGTTCGTCACAGACCGATTCAAATCGACAGCCGGCGTTGACGGGGCATTAAGCGCACCGGGGCTAGGTTCGGCGGGTCCGCAGCCACTCCCGGAAGTCCATGTCCCATCAAGGCCCGATCATCCTGCTCTCCGCTCCGACCCCGCCGTCGCTGACGGCGGCGTTGTCAGACGCCAAATTGTTTCCGGTCATCGATGCCACCTGGTCCGACGTCACGCAGGCCGTTGAGCGGCTGCAGCCGGCCGCGGTGGTGGTCTCCGGCGGCTATGACGACCGCGCGCTGGCCGCGCTGGCCAAGCAAATCGCCGGCAAACAACCCTACGTGCCGTTGATCGTCACCGATCCCGCTGGACCGCTGCCGGACAGCGCCATCAGCTTTGCCTCGCCGGACGGCAAGTTCGACCGCCTGGTGCCACGGCTTAACGCTGCGCTGCGGGTGCGAACGCTGCACGCCACCGTGCTGCGCCGGCTCGCCGCCGACCCGGAGTTGCGCAACTCGCTGTTGCAAACCGATCCGTTGGACGAAGCCACGGTGCTGCTGATCGGCCGCGGCTCCGGCTACCCCGCGTTGTCGGTGGCGCTCGGCGAACGGGTGGGCGTGGTCGGCACGCTGAGCATCGAAGGCGCCGCCAAGCACCTCAATGCGCGCGACCTCGACGGCATCATCCTCGGCGAAGGTTTTAGCCCGCGCGTGGTGGATGCGTTCCTGACCGTGCTGTCCGAGGACGCCCGCTTCCGCAATTTTCCGATCCTGGTCACCGTCCCCGGGGTCACCGCGGTCTATGACCTGCCCAATCTCGAACTCGCTTCGGGCGACCCGCTGCGCGCGGTCGACGAAGCCCTGCCGCTGATCCGGCAGCACGCCTTCGAGGCCAGACTCGGCCGCACGCTGCAATCGATCGACGCCGGCGGCCTGCTCGATCCGCGCACCGGGCTTCTGACCATGTCCGCCTTCGATCGGGACTTTGCCACCGCGGTCTATCATTCGCAGGACCGCGGCAGCGGACTGTCGGTAGCGAAGTTCGCCTTCGATCAGAACGACGACCGCGTGCTGCTCGACGCCGCACGGATCGTCAGCCGGCTGATGCGCAAGATGGATTTCGGCACGCTGCACGATGACGGCTCGATCGTCGTGGTGTTCGCCGAGACCGATCTGCGCAACGCCCACGCCATCGCACGGCGGCTATCCAGCGTGATGCGGCAGACCTCGCACAGCACGCGGCGGGAATCCCGCATCGATCCCACGGTGAGCGTGGCGACGCTGTTGCCCAACGACTCCGCGCGCTCGGTGCTCGGACGATTGTCGCAGGACGGACAGCGCGCGGCATCGTAAGCTGCGGCGGAACTATCGCCGCAGACTGGCATTGATGAGCGACAATCCGCAACGGAGGACGCTCATGAAAAAACTCGCCATCATCACCGCTTCGCTCGCCCTGCTGGCCTCGCCGGCGCTGGCTGCCGAATCGACCACCACCGGCAACGCCCCGGCCGAAGCCAAGTTCTCGACGGTGTCGAAGGAGGAGATGTTCAGCTCGAAGCTGAAGGGCCTCAACGTCTACAATCAGAAGGACGAGTCGGTCGGTGAAATCACCGATCTGGCGATCAAGGGCCACGCGGTGGACGCGTTGATTCTCTCCGTCGGCGGTTTCCTCGGCGTCGGCGAGCGCTACGTCGCGGTGTCACCGTCCTCGGTCAATGTCCGCTACGACAGCAAGCAGGACAAGTGGCTCGCCACCATGAACACCACCAAGGACGCGCTGAAGGCGGCGCCCGAATTCAAATATCCGAAGTAATTAAGATCGACGGGTTGACTGCGGCCATCGGCAGCCATGCCGATGGCCGTTTTTCGTTGCGGCAGACTTAAGCCGCCTTGCGGCCTTCCGCCAAATTGGCGAGCTGGCGCAGGATTTCGGTGGTGCCGATCAGCCGCTCCTCCGGAGTTTCCCAGTCCTGCAGGAACACCACCTTCATATCCGGCCGCACCTTGGCGGCCTTGCCGTGCTGCTTGATGAAGAACACCAGCCGGTCGGGCTGCGCGAAGGAGTTGTCGCGGAACGAGATCACCACGCCCTTCGGGCCGGCATCGACCTTCTCGACATTGGCCCTGCGGCAATACGCCTTGATCGCGGCGACCTTGAACAGATAGCGTACCTCGTCGGGCAACAGCCCGAAGCGGTCGCGCAGCTCGGCGGCGAAGGCGTCGATTTCCTCGTCGGTGTCGAGATCGGCGAGCCTGCGATACAGCGACAGCCGCACCGACAGATCGGCGACAAACTCCTCGGGGATCAGCACCGGCATGCCGATGGTGATCTGCGGCGACCAGCGGTCGGCGACCGGCTCGACCACGCCGGCCTTGAGGTTGACGATCGCCTCCTCCAGCATCGACTGGTAGAGTTCGAAGCCGACCTCCTTGATGTGGCCGGACTGTTCTTCGCCGAGCAGATTGCCGGCGCCGCGGATGTCGAGATCGTGCGAGGCGAGCTGGAAGCCGGCGCCGAGCGTCTCCAGCGACTGCAGCACCTTGAGCCGGCGCTCCGCCTGCGGTGTGATCTGGTGCTGCGACGGCAGCGTGAACAGCGCATAGGCGCGTAGTTTCGAACGGCCGACCCGGCCGCGCAGCTGATAGAGCTGCGCCAGACCGAACATGTCGGCGCGGTGCACGATCAGCGTGTTGGCGTTGGGAATATCGAGGCCGCTTTCGACAATCGTGGTCGACAGCAGGATGTCGTATTTGCCGTCGTAGAACGCCGACATGATGTCTTCGATCACCGTCGGCGGCATCTGGCCGTGGGCGACCGCGACCTTCATCTCGGGCACATGCTTGTCGAGGAAATCCTTGACGCCGGCGAGATCCTCGATGCGCGGGCAGACGTAGAACGCCTGACCGCCGCGATAGCGCTCGCGCAATAGCGCCTCGCGGATCATCAACGGATCGTGCGGCGCCACGAAGGTGCGCACCGCCAGACGATCGACCGGCGGCGAGGCGATGATCGACAGATCCCGCACCCCGGTCAGCGCCAGTTGCAGCGTGCGCGGAATCGGCGTGGCGCTCAGCGTCAAGACGTGCACCTCGGCGCGCAGTTGCTTCAGCCGTTCCTTGTGACTGACGCCGAAATGCTGTTCCTCGTCGACCACGATCAGGCCGAGATCCTTGAACTTGATCGACTTGCCGAGCAGCGCGTGGGTGCCGACCACGATGTCGATCTCGCCCTCCGCAATGCCCTTCTTGACCCTTGAGAGTTCTTTCGGCGGCACCAACCGCGAGGCCTGGCCGACATTGACCGGAAAGCCGCGGAACCGCTCGGTGAAATTCCGCGCATGCTGCCGCGCCAGCAGCGTGGTCGGCACCACCACCGCGACCTGCTTGCCTTCCATGGCGACCGCGAAGGTGGCGCGCAGCGCCACTTCGGTCTTGCCGAAGCCGACGTCGCCGCACACCAAACGGTCCATCGGCTTGCCGCTTTCCAGATCGTGCAGCGAGGCATTGATGGCGCCGAGCTGGTCCTCGGTTTCGTCGTAAGGAAAGCGCGCGCAGAACTCGTCATAGATATGCTGTTGCACCACCAGCTTCGGCGCCTCGCGCAGATGCCGTTCGGCGGCGATCTTGATCAGCTCGCCGGCCATCTCGCGGATGCGGTTCTTCAGCTTGGCCTTGCGCGCCTGCCAGCCGCCACCGCCAAGCCGGTCGAGTTCGACGCCGGCCTGTTCGGAGCCGTAGCGCGATAACAATTCGATGTTTTCAACCGGCAGATAAAGTTTGGTCTCGTTGGCGTAATGCAGTTCGAGACAATCATGCGGCGCGCCGCCGACTGTGAGCGTCTGCAAGCCAATGAAACGCCCGATGCCGTGCTCGACATGAACGACAAGATCACCGGTGGAAAGACTGGTGACCTCGGAAATGAAGTTCTCCAGCTTGCGGCTGGATTTACGCGCGCGCACAAGGCGGTCGCCGAGAATGTCCTGTTCGGTGATGAGCGC
>NZ_DASWPE010000189.1:0-12270 GCF_036404135.1 Rhodopseudomonas sp.
CCTGATCGCCGTCGCCCGAAAGCTCCTCACCACCCTCAACGCAATCCTGCGGGACAATCAGCCATGGCAAAACGCTTGACAACCAAGACAGTCGCTGAGGCGCCCAAGCGTCTTCGCGAGGGCCTCGAAGGATGCGGCCGCGAGTGCGGCGCTGCTCCGACCGACCGCAGCCATCCTTCGAGACGCCCGGCTACGCCCTACGGGCTTCGCCGGGCTCCTCAGGATGACGCCTTGCATGTGGAAAATTTGAGGAGGATTGCGAAGCGGAGAACCTAACTACTTCGCAGCCCTCACCGTGCCCTCCACCGCGCCGAAGCCGATGCGGATGCCATCGCGCTCGCACCAGCCACGCAGGCTCACCGAATCGCCGTCCTCGAGAAAGCCGCGGCTCTCCCCGCCGGGCAGCGCCAGCGGCGCCGCGCCGTTCGCGGAAATCTCCAACAGGCTGCCGCGCTGGCCCGGCCCCGGCCCGCTGACGGTGCCGGAGCCGAGCAGATCGCCGACGTTCATCGCGCAGCCCGATGAGGCGTGATGCAGCAATTGCTGCACCGACGACCAATACATGAATTTGAAATTGGTGGCGCAGATCGTGGCCGGCGCCGGCATCGTGGCGCTGCGCAGCTCGACCTCGAGCGCGAGGTCGTAGTTGTTCGGCCCGGCTTGCGCCAGATAATCCAGCGGCGGCGGGTGCTGCGCCGGCCCAGCGACGCGGAACGGCTCCAAGGCTTCGCGAGTCACGATCCACGGGCTGATCGAGGTCGCGAAGGCTTTGCCCTGGAACGGGCCGAGCGGCACGTATTCCCATTGCTGGATGTCGCGCGCGCTCCAGTCGTTCAGCAGCACGAAGCCGAAGATCATGGCTTCGGCCTGCGGCTCGGTGAGCCGCTCGCCGATCGCCGAGCCCTGCCCGATCACCACACCGATCTCGAGTTCGAAATCGAGCCGCAGGCTCTGCGCAAAGCGCGGCGCCGCCTCGCCCGGCTCTTTCAACTGACCGTGCGGCCGGCGGATCGCGGTGCCGGAGACCACAACTGTCGAAGCGCGGCCGTTGTAGCCGATCGGAATGTGCAGCCAGTTCGGCAGCAGCGGATCGGCGTTGTCGCGAAACAGCGCGCCGACATTACTAGCGTGCTCCTTCGAGGAATAGAAATCGGTGAAGCCCGCGACGGTGAGCGGCAGATGCAGCGTCGCCTCGTGCAGCGGAACGAGCGCGCGGGCGCGCAGCGCGGCGTCGTCGCGCAGTTCCGCATTGTCGTGTCGCAGCAATTCGCTGATCCGCGCCCGCGTCGCCGACCACGTCTGCAGCCCGAGCGCCATGAAGCCGTTGATCGCACCTTGCGCGAACACATTGTCGCCGGCCACCTCGAGCAGCCCGGCGCTCGCCAGTGCCGCGAGATCGAGCACGTATTCGCCGATGGCGACGCCGATCCGCGGCGCCGGCTGCGACGCCGTCGAGAACACGCCGTAAGGCAGGTTCTGGATCGGAAAGTCCGAGCGCGGATCGACCGCAACGAACGAGCGCAGGCTGAGATCGTTCGGGTGCATCACGGTTTCGTCGGATCGAAGCGTTTTTCCAACCCGCGCCAGCACTCGGCGTAATCGGCCTGCAGCGTGCCAGAGGTCGCCGCATGCTTGGTGACGCGCTGCGGATAGCGGGTCTCGAACATGAAGGCCAGCGTGCCGGTGAGCTTCACCGGCTGCAACTCGCTGGTTGTGGCGTGATCGAAGGCCTCGCGGTCCGGGCCGTGCGGCAGCATCATGTTGTGCAAGCTCGCGCCGCCGGGCAGAAAGCCCTGCGGCTTGGCGTCGTACACGCCCTCGATTAGCCCCATGAATTCCGACATGATGTTCATGTGATACCATGGCGGGCGGAACGTATTCTCCGCCACCGACCAGCGCTCCGGAAAGATCACGAAATCGATATTGGCGGTGCCGGCGGTCTCCGACGGCGAAGTCAGCACGGTGAAGATCGACGGATCGGGATGATCGAAGCCGATCGCGCCGACCGGCGAGAAGCTCCGCAGATCGTATTTATACGGCGCGTAGTTGCCGTGCCAGGCCACCACGTCGAGCGGCGAATGCGGCAATTGCGTCACCCACAATGCGCCGCCCCATTTGACAAACAGCTCCGAAGGCTCGTCGCTGTCCTCATAGGCCGCCACCGGCGTCAGGAAGTCGCGCGCATTGGCGAGGCAGTTGGCGCCGATCGGGCCGCGCTCCGGCAGCGTGAAGGCGCCGCCGTAATTCTCGCACAGATAGCCGCGCGCCGGGCCGTCGATCAGCTCGACGCGGAATTTGACGCCGCGCGGGATCACCGCGATCTCTCCGGGCGAGATGCTGATCACGCCGAATTCGGTGACCAGCCGCAGGCCGCCTTGCTGCGGCACGAACAGCAATTCGCCGTCGGCGTCGTAGACATGCTGGTGCAGCATCGAGGCGGTGATCAGATAGATGTGCGCCGCCATGCCGGCTTGCGTCGCGACGTCGCCCGCCGTGGTCATGGTCTCGACGCCCTGCAGAAAGGTCTGCTGACCCTGCAGCAGCGGCGGCGGGTCCCAGCGCAATTGCGCGATCGGCATCTCGTGCTCGAAGCACGGCGCCGAGCGCCACAGCCCGCAATCGGCTTTGGCAAAGCTGCCGGAATGCTGCACCGAGGGGCGGATGCGATACAGCCAGGAGCGCTCGTTACGGCCGCGCGGCGCGGTGAACGGCGAGCCGGACAATTGCTCGGCATAGAGCCCGTAGGGGGCGCGTTGCGGCGAATTGCGCCCGATCGGCAGCGCACCGGGCAAGGCCTCGGTCTCGAACGAATTGCCGAAGCCGGACATGTAGCCCGGGGTGATGCCCTGCGCGGCGCGGCCGATCAGCTCGGGGGCGGTGGTGATGTTCATGTCATCCTCCGTGTCGTTTGGCGCATGATCGTTGCCGCAGCCGGATCAATTACCCTGCAAGGCCGCCCACATCTGCCGGTCGCGCTCCGCAGTCCAGATCACCGGCTCTTCGATGCCCGAGGCCTCGTCAAAGGCGCGCGAGACGTTGAACGGCAGGCAATGTTCGTAGATCGCAAAGCTTGCGAATTTCGGGTCCATCACCTCGCGGGTCGCCGCCATGGTGTCCTTCAGCGAAAGACCTCTTGCGACGGCGATTTCCGCGGCGCCATACAGCGTGCCGACGAAATCCCGCGTCATCGCGATCGCCTCGCGGGTGGTGTCGAGCCCGTTCAACGCGGCGCCGCGGCCCGGCGCGATCGCCTTCGGATTGAAGTCGCGGATTTCGTTCAGCGTCGACGGCCAGTCGCGCAAGTAAGCGTCGCCGCAATAGCATGCCGAGTGATATTCGACGAGATCGCCGGAAAACATCACCTCGGCGTCCGGCACCCATGCGATGATATCGCCGGAGGTGTGGCCGGCGCCGAGCTGCAGCAGCCGCACCTCGCGCTTGCCGAGATAGATCGACATCTCGCCTTCAAACGTCAGCGTCGGCCAGGTCAAGCCGGGGATGCTGTCGGCGTCCTGGAACAGCCGCGGAAACCGGCCGAATTCGGAATCCCAGTCCTGCTGGCCGCGCTCCTCGATCAGCCGATAGGTTTCCTGCGAGGCGACGATGCCCTGCGCATCGTAAGCCGAGGCGCCGAGCACGCGCACCGCGTGATAGTGCGACAGCACGACGTATTTGATCGGCTGATCGGTGACGGTGCGCACCCGCTCGATCACCTTGTGCGCCATCGCCGGCGTCGCCTGGGCGTCGAACACCAGGCAGCCGTCCTCGCCGACGATCACCGCGGAGTTCGGATCGCCCTCCGCGGTGAAGGCATAGAGATCGGGGCCGATCTCGGAGAAGCTGATCGCCTTCTCCGCCATGTCGGTGGTGGATGCGAAACCTTTGCTCATGCGGTCAACGTCCTTTGCGTGCGATCGATTGCGGTGCTTGGGCTCAATTCATCATGGTTCGATCAGCCGCCGCTTCGCCAATTCCACCGCCTCGCGCAGCACGCCGAGATCGCCGATGTGGTTGGCGAGCGTCAGCACCAAGGCGGCGTCGAGCGCGGCGCTTTGCTCATCGCTGAGCCCGCGATGCGCCTCGACGATCAGCCGGTAGGCGGCGTCGGGGTCGGCGAAATTCGAGGCGGTCGATAGCGCGCTCCCAATATTCATAACGTCCCCCTCGCCCGCGCCAGCGCCGCAGCAAGGCCGGCCGGCGTCGGCTGCTTGAAGCGCGCGGCGACGTAGCCGTCCGGGCGCAGCAGATAGGCGCCCCCCGGCGCCGCGTCGTAGCGCTGCGCGAACAGCCCGGCGGCGTCGCGCCACGGCGCATCGGCGCCGATGCGAATCGACGCGATGCCGTGGGGCAGCGGCTGCGCCGCACCATCGGCGTGCAGCAGCGTAAAGCCGCGCCCGGCCGCGGCAAAGGCGTCGCTGAGATAGCAGGCGGCGCCGTCGCTCCGCACTAGCGGCGCGTCGATCATCGAAGCGCCGGGCGGCGGCCCGCCACCCCAGACTTCGGCATCCGGCGTCGACAGCGGCGTGTCGTAAACCGACGGCACCGACAGCCGTCCGGCATTGACCATGCGCTTGGCGAAATCGGCGTCTTTGGCGAGCCGCAGCACCGCGCTGCGCAGCCTTCGCTCCTGCGCGGAATGCGGCGCGATGAAATCGGTCGAGCGCGTCGAGGCGCGAATGTTGTCGTCGGCGGCCTGGCCGCGCTCGATCTCGTAGCTCGCAAGCAGGCCGGCGCCGGCCTCGCCGCGCAGCACCAGATCGAGTTTCCAGGCCAGATTTTCGCCGTCCTCCAATCCGGAATTGGCGCCGCGGGCGCCGAACGGCGACACCTGATGCGCCGCATCGCCGGCGAACATCACCCTGGCATGCACGAGCCGCTGCATCCGCCGGCACTGGAATTTGTAGATCGAGATCCATTCGAACGAGAAATCGCCATGGCCGAGCATCCGCTCGATCCGCGGCCGCACATTCTCCGGCCGCCGTTCCACCGCCGCGTCGGCGTCGGCGCCGATCTGCAGATCGATGCGCCAGACGTTGTCGGGCTGGCGATGCAGCAGCGCGGATTGCCCGGCATGAAACGGCGGATCGAACCAGAACCAGCGCTCAGTCGGAAACTCGGCCTGCATCTTGACGTCGGCGATCAGGAACTGATCCTCGAACAACTCGCCCTGGAACTCGGCGCCGACTAGGCCGCGCAGCGCGGAGCGCGCGCCGTCGCAGGCCACCACATAGTCCGCCGCCAGCCGGTAGTCGCCGTCGGGCGTTTCGATGGTCAGCACCGCGTGGTCGTTGTGCTGCGCAAGTCCCGTCACCTTGTTGCGCCAGCGCAGGTCGATCTGCGGCAATTGCCGCACCCGGTCGACCAGGAACGCCTCGGCGTAGTATTGCTGCAGGTTGATGAAGGCCGGCATCTTGTGGCCGGGCTCCGGCAAGAGGTCAAACCGATACACCATGGCGTCGCGCAGAAAGACCTTGCCGACCTGCCACACCACGCCCTTCTCGCGCATGCGGTCGGCGACGCCGAGCCGGTCCCACAGTTCCAGCGAGCGTTTGGAAAAACAGATCGCGCGCGAGCCGTCGCCGATCCGGTCGGCGTCGTCGAGCAGCACCACGGGCTGGCCGCGCTGCGCCAGATCGATCGACAGCGACAACCCGACCGGCCCGGCGCCGACCACTACGATTGGATGCCGCGCGGCAGCAATATCCGGCCGGTCCTGGTCGGAATGGCGGCGATAGCCGAACGCGGCCTGGCCCGGCGCCATCGCTCAGGCTCTGTCGCGCTGCAAAATCGCAAACGCTGCGCTCAAAGTTTCCACCCTGCGGTTGGTCTTGGTTTTGTTGCATCTAAGCCGCAGTTCTCTCCCGACGCAACCAGGCTTGTGACACTGCGGGTCGCGTTGTTGACAGCGCGGATCGGCGTCGTTTGATAATGCCGGTTGCGTGACGTAAGCTCACCGCGCCGCAAGCCGTTCGGCGCCCATCACCTGGACCCGCGTCGAATGATAATCCGCCTTGCGCTGCTTGCGATCCTCACTCTGGCGATCACGCCGCTGATCGAAGCCGCCACGGCCGCCGAGCAGACCGCGCGGGTCGCGCTGGTGATCGGCAATGCGAAATATCCCGACAGCGAAACGCCGCTGAAGCAGCCGGTCAACGACGCCCGCGAGCTTGCCGCCGAATTGCAGCGCGCCGGCTTCGAGGTCGAGACCGGCGAGAATCTGAGCGGCGAGGCGATGCGCCGCGCCTTCGACCGGCTTTCTGCGCGGGTCACGCCCGGCGCGGTGGCGCTGGTATTCTTCAGCGGCTTCGGCATCCAGTCCAACCGGCAGAGCTATCTGATCCCGGTCGACGCGCAGATCTGGACCGAGGCCGACGTGCGCCGCGACGGCATCAGTCTGGAGACCGTGCTCGGCGAGATCCACGGCCGCGGCGCCGCCATCAAGGTGGCGCTGCTCGACGCTTCAAGGCGCAACCCGTTCGAGCGCCGGTTCCGCAGCTTCTCTGCGGGGCTAGCGCCGGTGGTGGCGCCGAACGGCAGCCTGGTGATGTACTCCGCGGCGCTCGGCTCGGTGGTCAGCGACAATGGCGGCGAGCACGGCCTGTTCGTCGCCGAACTCCTGAAGGCGCTGCGCGCGCCGGCTCCGAACGTCGAGGACACCCTGAGCCGCACCCGGCTCGCCATCACCCGCGCCTCGAACGGCGAACAGGTGCCCTGGGTGTCGTCGTCGCTGACCGAGGAATTTTCCCTGATGCCGGGGCCGGCTGCGACGGTGGCGCTGAACGCGCCGCCGCCGGGCATCGAGCCGGCCCCCGCTGCAGCGGCGCCGGAGCCCGCCAGCGCCGCCGGCGCGGCCGCTAGCTTGGCGCTGGCCGAGGATCCCACCATCAAGACCTTGAGCGGCAAGCTCGCCGACAATCCCGACGACGCCAACGCGCGGTATCGCCGCGGCCAGGTCTATGCCAGCAAGGGCGCCTATGCGCTCGCGGTGCAGGATTTCGACGCCACCATCAAGCTCAACCCGCGCGACGTCGAGGCGTTCAACAATCGCTGCTGGGTGCGCAGCGTGATCGGCGAGTTGCAGGCCGCGCTGAAGGATTGCAACGAGGCGCTGCGGCTGCGGCCGAATTTCGCCGACGCGCTGGACAGCCGCGGCCTGGTCAACCTGAAAAACGGCCAGGTTAAGAACGCGATCGCCGATTTCGACGCCGCCTTGAAAATCGATCCGCGGCTGACCTCCTCGCTGTACGGCCGCGGCCTCGCCAAGCAGCGCAACGGCGCGGTCGCCGAGGGCGCGCTGGATATCAGCAACGCCAAGGCGATGGACCCCAACATCGTGCAGGAGTTCGCCGGCTATGGCGTGCGCTAGGCGACGCGTGACGCCAATCTCATCGCATGGCTGCGATCGAGCCGGGCTGCTCCGCGGGGCGTCGCTGCGCACGCAAGGCCCCATCACCCCTGGCTCGCGTGAGAAGAAAGCGGCCTCCGCCACAGCGCAAGAATGCTATTCCGCACCGTATGGGTCCCTGCGTGCGCAGGGACGACCCGTTGAGATACCGTGGCCACATCGTGGCTCGAGCCTCGCAGCGACGATATTCGCGGCCTTGATCAGCGTCGCAAGCGGCGCGCCGGCCAGCGCCGAGGTCGACGCACCGCCGGCGGCCGCCGCGCAAGTCATCGTCGCCCGCGCCGGCAATGCCTGCTTCTCCGACATGGTGCGGGTCACCGGCTTTTTCGTGCCGCGCCGCGAAGCGGTCGTCGGGGTCGATCAGGAGGGATCGCGCGTCGCCGAAATTCTGGTCCGCGAGGGCGACAGCGTCGGCGACAACCAGGAACTGATCCGCTTGACCGGAGCAACATCGCTGCGCGCGCCGGCCGCCGGCCTGGTCACCCAGATCGCCGCGCAGCCCGGCGCACCGGCCTCGCCGCAGGCCGGGCCGCTGCTGCGCATCGCGGTGAAAGGCGAGATCGAACTCGACGTCGAGGTGCCGGGCATCCACGCGCTGAAGCTCAGTCCCGGCGCGCCGGCGCGGATCAGCCGCGACGACGGCGCCGACCTCGTCGGCAAGGTGCGGCTGGCGCCGCCGCAGCTCGACCGCGCCACCCAGCTCGCTCACGTCCGGCTGTCGCTGTCCAACCAGCAGGGCCTCAAGATTGGCAGCTTCGCCCGCGCCAATATCGACGCCAAGCGCAGCTGCGGCGTGGCGATCCCGCGCACCGCGGTCGATCATCTCAGCGTGCAGGTGGTGAAGGGCAACATCGTCGAGACCCGCAAGGTGAGCGTCGGGCTCACCTCCGATAGTTCGATCGAAATCCTCGAAGGCCTCAAGGAGGGCGAGATCGTGGTCGCCGACGCCGGCACCTCGCTGCACGACGGCGACACCATCCAGCCGCTATTCGCCGACGACCTCGAGCGGACGCAGGTGCGCTGATGGCCCGCCTCAACATCTCGGCCTGGTCGATTCGCCACCCGCTGCCCTCGGTGGTGTTTTCGATCATCCTGTTGGCGCTGGGCTGGATCTCGTTCACCAAGCTCGCGATTACCCGGCTTCCCAATGCCGACATTCCGGTGATCTCGGTGTCGGTATCGCAATTCGGCGCGGCGCCCGCCGAACTCGAGGCGCAGGTCACCAAGACCATCGAGGACGGCGTTTCCGGCGTCGAGGGCGTGCGCCACATCGCCTCGTCGATCACCGACGGGCTGTCGCTGACCACCATCCAGTTCGCGCTGGAGACCAATACCGACCGCGCGCTGAACGACATCAAGGACGCGGTGACGCGGGTGCGCAGCCAATTGCCGCAGAACGTCAACGAGCCGTTGATCCAGCGCGTCGACGTGATCGGGCTGCCGATCGTCACCTATGCGGCGATCTCGCCGGGCAAGACCCCCGAACAACTCTCCTGGTTCGTCGACGACGTGGTGAAGCGCGCGCTGCAGGGCGTGCGCAACGTAGCCCAGGTCGAGCGCATCGGCGGCGTCGACCGCGAGATTCTGGTCTCGCTCGATCCCGACCGGCTGCAGGCCGCGGGGCTGACCGCGGTCGATGTCAGCCATCGGCTGCGCGGCAGCAATGTTGACCTCGCCGGCGGCCGCGCCGAGATTGGCCGCAACGACCAGGCGATCCGCACGCTGGCCGGCGCGCGCAGCCTCAATGACCTCGCCGCCACCATGATCAGCCTGCCGGCCGGCGGCGAGATCAGGCTCGACGACCTCGGCACCGTCACCGACACCATCGCCGACCGCCGCACCTTCGCGCGCTTCAACGGCGAGCCGGTGGTGGCGCTCGGCATCAAGCGCTCCAAGGGCGCCAGCGACGTGGTGGTAGCGGCCGCCGTACAAAAACGCATCGACGCCTTGAAGGCGCAATATCCCGACGTCGACCTCAAGCTGATCGATACCTCGGTGGACTACACCAAGGGCAATTACGAAGCCGCGATCTCGACGCTGTTCGAAGGCGCGGTTCTCGCGGTGATCGTGGTGTTCCTGTTCCTGCGGGATTTTCGCGCCACGGTGATCGCGGCGATCTCGCTGCCCTTGTCGATCTTCCCGGCGTTCTGGGCGATGGACCTCTTGGGCTTCTCGCTCAATCTCGTCTCGTTCCTCGCCATCACGCTGTCGACCGGCATCCTGGTCGACGACGCCATCGTCGAGATCGAGAACATCGTCCGCCATATCCGGATGGGCAAATCGCCGTATCGCGCGGCGCTGGAAGCCGCCGACGAGATCGGGCTTGCGGTGATCGCGATCTCGCTGACCATCATCGCGATCTTCGCCCCGGCGAGCTTCATGTCCGGCATCGCCGGGCAGTTCTTCAAGCAGTTCGGCATCACCGTGTCGGTGCAGGTGCTGTTCTCGCTGTTGGCGGCGCGGTTCGTCACCCCGGTGCTGGCGGCGTATTTCCTCAAGGACCACCCGCACCCCGACCAGCCGCCCGGCCTGGTGCTGCGCACCTACACCCGTCTCGTCACCTGGTCAGTCAACCACTATTTCATCACCGTGCTGCTCGGGGCCGGGGTGTTCGCTGCCTCGATCGCCAGCATTCAACTGTTGCCGCAGGGCTTCCTGCCGGCGCAGGATTCCGCGCGCTCGCTGCTGGCGATCGAGCTGCCGCCGGGCTCGCAGCTCGGCTTCACCGAACAGACCACCGAGGACATCGTGGCTCGCTTACGCAAGCGGCCCGAGGTGCGCAGCGTGTTCGTCGACGGCGGAAGAGTGCCGCCCGGCATCTTCGAGGTGCGCCGCGCCGCCTTGATCATCAACTACACGCCGAAGGCCGATCGCTCGATCACCCAGCGCGAACTGGAGCTATCGATCGGCCAGGAGCTCGAGGCGGTGCCGGACATCCGCTACTGGTTCCTCGACGAGAACGGCTTGCGCGCGATCTCGCTGGTGGTCACCGGGCTCGACAGCGCCATCGTCGGCAACGTCGCCCAGGAACTGGCGAGCCAGATGAAGCGGATTCCGACGATCGCCAATGTGATCTCGGAGACCTCGTTGGATCGTCCCGAATTGCGCATCCTGCCGCGCGCCGATCTCGCCGCGCGACTCGGCGTCTCCACCGAGAGCCTGTCGGAAACCATCCGCGTGGCGACGATCGGCGACGTCGGCCCGGCGCTGGCGAAATTCGATGCCGGCGACCGGCTGGTGCCGATCAGGGTGCAGCTCGAGGACGGCGCCCGCGCCGATCTCGCGGTGCTCGAGCAATTGCGGGTGCCGATCGGCGGCGGCCGCGGCGGGGTGCCGTTGTCGGTGGTCGCCGACATCAAGTTCGATCAGGGCCCGACCAGCATCAACCGCTACGACCGCGAGCGCCAGGCCACCGTCGCCGCCGACCTGGTCGGCCCCGCCGCACTCGGCGACGCGCTGAAGAAGATCTACGACCTGCCGGTGATGAAGAGCCTGCCGAACAATGTCAGCGTCAAGCAATCCGGTGACGCCGAAAGCCTCGCCGAGCTATCCGACGGCTTCGCCACCGCGATCTCCGCCGGGCTGATGATGGTCTATGCGGTGCTGGTGCTGTTGTTCGGCACCTTCCTGCAGCCGATCACCATTCTGTTCTCGCTGCCGCTGTCGATCGGCGGCGCGATCGCTGCGCTGCTGATCACCGGCAAGCAGCTCACTACGCCAGTATGGATCGGCATCTTGATGCTGATGGGCATCGTCACCAAGAACGCCATCATGCTGGTGGAGTTCGCGGTGGAATCGATCCGCAACGGCGAGCCGCGCGAGGCGGCGATGATCGACGCCGGCATCAAGCGGGCGCGGCCGATCGTGATGACCACGGTGGCGATGGTGGCCGGCATGATGCCGAGCGCGCTGGCCTTCGGCGCCGGCGGCGAATTCCGCTCGCCGATGGCATTGGCGGTGATCGGCGGGTTGTTGTTCTCGACGCTGCTGTCGCTGATCTTCGTGCCGGCGATGTTCATGCTGATGGACGACATCGGGCGCCTGTCGTGGCGGTTCGGCAAGCGGCTGATCAGCAACGCGGGCGACGCCGATGCGCCGCCGCCCGCCGCGCCGGCGTCGGTGCCCGCGCCGGCTGCGGCCGCTCACGCCGAGGCCGCCAAGCCCATCGCCCCCGTCAAAGCGCCGTCATTCTGGCGGAAGTAGTTCGCGGGCAAGAGAGCCGGCCGATGCTTCGCCGCGTTCGATCGAGTTGAACTCTGCGGGCGGCTGCGGGTTCGCAACATCCTCGCCGTCATCCTGAGGAGCCCGGCGAAGTCCGAAGGACGAAGCCGGGTGTCTCGAAGGATGCGCTGCAAGGCACGCCGCGCGAGCCTGATCGACTTGTGGCCATCCTTCGAGACGCGGCGCCCTGGCGGGCGCGCTCCTCAGGATGACGGCGCGTGTTGTGAAAGCCAGGTAATAAGAAGCGATACATGGGCGGCGCCGATGGCGTGACCATCCCTATAGCGTTTTCGAGCGAAGTGGATCCCGGTTCGCGTGAAGAAAACGCGTCAAAATGAGAATCTAGAGCTCCGGTTCTGATTCTATCAGAACCGGAATAGCTCTAGTGGGCTGAAGCATCAAGGCATCGACGGCGGCAGCGCACTCCCCTCCCCCTTGCGGGGAGGGCTATCGCATATGACGATGTCGGCTTCGCATGGCATGGCCACGATTGTACGGCACCTCTCCGCGGGTCGTCCCTGCGCACGCACTAAGGCATGCACACATCTCTGAGGCTCCATCCTGCGGCGATGGCGGAGAAGCGTTCGAGGCCGTGCTTGAAGGTGATGGGGCCGGGAGGTTTGGACGATGGATAGCCGTCCCAG
>NZ_DASWPE010000190.1:0-9943 GCF_036404135.1 Rhodopseudomonas sp.
CGCCGACCTGCAGCGCCAGCTTCTTGCCGAGCACGCCGCCGGCGGCGTTGATGTCGGCGACCGCCTGCTCGGCGCCGTTCTGCAACTGCCGGCCGAACGCGGATTCGCCGCCCGTCATCGGGCCGGCCACCGCCACGGTGATGTCCTGGGCCAGGGCGGAGGTCGACAGCGCCAGCGAGACGCCGAATGCCAGGCCGATGAGCTTTCGTGGTGTCATGGGATGATCCTTGCGGTAATCGTGCGATGTGCGGCCGCGCCCGGAAACGCGCGGGTCGGGCGCATTCTCGGCTAATTCGCCGGCCAAGTCATCGCCAAATTTTCAGGCAGGACGGGGCGGGATTGCCGCATCCGTCATGTGGCTTGTGCGCGGCGGCGCGGCATCGGAAACGGGCTCCCTCTCCCATGGGGAGAGGGCCGGGGTGAGGGAGTACGGCTTATCGAGACTGTGTAACCCCTCACCCGGCGCTTCGCGCCGACCTCTCCCAATGGGAGAGGTGACCTTGCGGCCACTGCATGTCCTCGTTACGCGCGGTGATGCAGAGGTGAAGGATGCGGACAGCACTGCACCGGCCACCTTGCTCAGCCGTGGCGGCCGCCTTCGAGATAGGCGGCGCGGACGTCGGGGCGGGCCAGCAGTTCGGCGCCGGAGCCGCTCAAGGTGATCAGGCCGTTGACCATGACGTAGCCGCGATGCGCCAGTTTCAGCGCGTGGTTGGCGTTCTGCTCGACAATCAGCACGGTAAGACCGTCCTGCCGGTTGAGCGTGCGGATCGCATCGAAGATCTGCTTGGCGACCAGAGGAGCGAGGCCGAGCGAGGGCTCGTCGAGCAGCAGCAGTCGCGGCCGGCTCATCAGCGCGCGGCCGATCGCGAGCATCTGCTGCTCGCCGCCGCTCAATGTGCCGCCGCGCTGGGTCAGGCGTTCCTTGAGCCGCGGGAACAAGGTCAATACCCGCTCCAGCCCGGCCGCGCGGTCGGCCTCGCTGGTTTCGGTGGCGTCGGCGCCCATCTGCAAATTCTCGGCGACGCTCATCCGCGGAAAGATCCGGCGGCCCTCCGGCGACTGCGCGATGCGCAGCCGTGCGATGTGATGGGTGGGTACTTCGGTGAGATCCTGGCCGTCGAATTCGATGCGGCCGGCCTTGGCGCGCGGCTTGCCGAAGATCGTCATCATCAGCGTCGATTTGCCGGCGCCGTTGGCGCCGATCAGCGCCACGATCTCGCCTTGCGCGATGTCGAGGTCGACGCCCTTCAGCGCTTCGATCTTGCCATAGGCAGCGCGCAGGCCGCGGATCGCCAGCAGGGGCGTGGTCATGCGGCCCCCACTGATGGGTCGCAGGTGAATGCGACGAAGCACGATCTCTCCGGGCGTCGTCCCTGCGAACGCAGGGACCCATCATCCCTGGCGGTTGGGTTGATGCATGAGGTTGTCCGACGGTGCCATAAGGCTACGCCACGCCATATGGGTCCCTGCGTTCGCAGGGACGACGCGGTGGAAGCGCGGAACCAGGTCACAGACGTTTGACGCGCGGTCGGTCTCACAGCCCGAGCTCCTGCGCGACGGCTTCGACTTCGTCGTCCTCGACGCCGAGATAGGCGGCGATCACGCGGGCGTCGTCGCGGACCTGCTGCGGCGTGCCGTCGGCGATCTTGACGCCGTAGTCCAGCACCACGACGTGATCGGAAATCTCCATCACCACGCTCATGTCATGCTCGATCAACAGGATCGAGGTCTCGCCCTCGGCGCGGATCGACATCAGCAATTCGCTCAGACTGGCGCTCTCGCGGGCGTTGAGGCCGGCGGCCGGCTCGTCGAGGCACAACAGCGCCGGCCCGGTGCACATCGCGCGCGCGATCTCCAGCCGGCGTTGGTCGCCATAGGGCAGGTTGCCGGCGGCGTCGTCGGCGCGTTCCAGCAGCCCGATCCGCTTCAGCCAGACTCGCGCGAGTTCGATGGCGCGGGCCTCGGCGCTACGCCAGGACGGCGCGCCGATCAGCCCGAGAAAGGTCAGGCCGGAGGCGCGCATCAGGGCGTTGTGCTGCGCCACCATCAGGTTTTCCAGCGCGGTCATGCCGGGAAACAGCCGGATGTTCTGGAAGGTGCGCGCCACCTTGGCGATCTTGGAGATCCGAAAGTCGTTCAGCCGTTGCAATTGGAAGCTGTTACCGTCGACATGGCTGAGCCGGATGGTGCCGCCGGTCGGCTTGTAGAAGCCGGTGATGCAGTTGAACACCGTGGTCTTGCCGGCGCCGTTGGGGCCGATCAGCGCGGTGATCTCGCCGTGCCGGGCCGCAAACGACAGGCCGTTGACCGCGACGATGCCGCCGAACCGCATCGCGAGATTGTCGACCTCGAGGATGGGGGAGCCGCTCATCGGCCTTCCTTGACGAGGTCGGAGGAAATCGCCCGGTTGTGTTCCAGAAACACCGTCGGCGCGCGATGGCCGATCAGTCCGCGCGGCCGCCAGATCATCAGCAGCACCATCGACAGCCCGAACACCAGAACGCGGTACTGCTCGAGCCCGCGGAACAGTTCGAAGCCGCCGATCATCGCCACCGCCGCCAGCGCCACGCCGAGCTGCGAGCCCATGCCGCCCAGCACCACGATCGCCAGCACCAGCGCGGATTCCTGGAAGGTGAAGGATTCCGGCGAGATGAAGCCCTGCCGGGTGGCGAAGAACGCGCCGGCGAAGCCGCCGAACATCGCGCCGGTGGCGAACGCGGTGAGCTTGGTGGTGGTGGTGTTGATGCCGAGCGCGCGGCAGGCGACCTCGTCCTCGCGCAACGCTTCCCAGGCGCGGCCGATCGGCAGCCGGCGCAGCCGGATCGTCACCCAGTTGGTCAACAGCGCCAGCGCCAGGATCAGGTAGAACAGGAACACGATGCGGTGGGTCGGCGAGAATTCGATGCCGAGCTTCGCGGCGAGGCCGTCCTCGCCGGGGATCAGCGGAATGCCGAACAGCGTCGGACGCGGAATGCCCGAGACGCCGTTGGGGCCGCCGGTCAGGCTCTGCCAGTTGATGATGACGAGGCGGATGATCTCGCCGAACGCCAGGGTGACGATCGCCAGATAGTCGCCGCGCAGCCGCAGCACCGGGAAGCCCAGCATCATGCCCCAAAACGCCGCGAGGATGCCGGCGAGCGGCAGGCAGACCCAGAACGACAGCCCGAAATTGGTCGCCAAGAGCGCGTAGGAATAGGCGCCGACCGCGTAGAACGCCACATAGCCGAGGTCGAGCAGGCCGGCGAGGCCGACCACGACGTTGAGGCCCCAGCCCAGCATCACATAGGTCAAGACCAGAATGCCGAGATCGAGGATGTAGCGCTGCTCGTAGAAGATCACCGGCACCAGGAAGGTGAAGCCGAGCAACAGCGGCGGCAGCACCCGGCCGGCGAACGACAGCGCGCTTTGCAGCTTCGGCCCGACACTGTGCACGGTGCCGACCGGGCCCCACCACCAGCGCAGCAGCTCGATGATGATGGAGCCGACGAATACCGCACCGACCATCGCGGCGAGGTCGCCGAACCGGGTCCAGTAGATCAATTGGCCGGTGGGACCGGCCTCGGTTCGGATGCCGATCATCAGCGAAAACAAAACCAGCGCCACCAGGGCGCTGATCAGGGATTTCTTGAAGACGAACGCGACATCGAGGCCGCGCTTCTTGGCGGCGGTCGGGGCGGCGGCGGGGGCAGGAGCGAGGGTTGTCACGCGCGCGCCCGTCAGACTTTTTCGACTTCCGGACGGCCGAGCAGGCCGGTCGGAAGGAAGATCAGAACGATGATCAGGATCGAGAACGCCGCGACGTCCTTGTACTCGACCGAGAAATACGCCGACCACAAGGTTTCGATCAGGCCGATCAGGAGGCCGCCGAGCATCGCGCCGGGCAAGGAGCCGATCCCGCCCAGCACCGCGGCGGTGAACGCCTTGATGCCGGCGACGAAGCCCATGAAGAAATCCACCAGGCCGTAATACAGCAGGTACATCATACCGGCGACCGCGGCCAGTGCGGCGCCGATCACAAAGGTCATCGAGATGGTGCGGTCGACGTCGACGCCGAGCAGCGCCGCCATGGTCTGATCCTGTTCGCAGGCGCGCATGTCGCGGCCGAGCCTTGTCCTCGACACCAGCCAGGTGAAGATCGCCAGCAGCACCACGGTGGTGATCACGACGATGATCTGGATGTTCGACAGCCGGACCACGAAGCCGTCGGCCTCATACAGCGTATAGCCGCCGGTGATGATCGGCGGCACCGGCTTGACCCGGGCGCCCTGCGCCAGGCCGGAATAGTTCATCAGCACGAACGACATGCCGATCGCCGACAGCATCGGCGCGAGCCGGAATGAGTGCCGCAGCGGCCGGTAGGCGATCCGCTCCACGGTCCAGCCGTACAGCGCGGTGATCGCCATCGACACCAACAGCACGATCAGAAGAATCACCGGCACGAAGGTGAGGCCGAGCGAGACCAGGATCAGGAACGAGATCAGCGCGATGAAGCCGCCGATCATAAAGATGTCGCCATGGGCGAAATTGATCATGCCGACGATGCCGTAGACCATCGTGTAGCCGATCGCGATCAGGCCGTAGATCGAGCCGAGCACGATCCCGTTGATCAGTTGTTGGGCGAAATAGTCCATGTGCTGCCGTGTTGGAGACTGAACAGACTCATATTCTGACGCCAACCGGCCATGCAAGACCAGTGCCCATTTTCGGCTGGGGCCGGCGCGACGGGGCTCCCGGCAGCCGGGCATCGCGCTCCGGTATTTTTCTAACAGTGCGAATCGGCTGCGGCAACAGATCAGGCTGCGACTTAAGGTGGGCAAGTCCGGAGCCCGGTTCCGGTCGGGTCGCAAAGCCGTGATCGGCGCAAGGCGGATTCCCGCGCAACGTTTTTGCGGGGTCCCGGTTGTTTTGTGTTGCTACCCAATAAGGAGGAGGCGTTGGAATGCCGAAACAGAACCAGCCGCATCAGGGTCAGCAGAATCAGACCCCGAGCCAGAAACCCGGCCAGCAGGGCAGTGGCCAGAAGCCGGGCCAGCAGCAACAGGATCCGAGCCGCCAAGGGGCAAAGCCCGGGCAGCGGGATCGCTAACCGCCGAGAGCTGATCCTGGGAGGTCCCGCCGCAAGGCGGGACTTCTTTGCGTTGCAAGGTAAAATGCTGCGCCGCGGCCCGCGTTAAGGTTAACAAAGCCTTTCGATTGCCACACCCGGTTAACGAATGGTTACCTGCAGCTCGTGACGGCCCGCATGATGGGCGGCACGATTGGCAGAACCGGCGTTGGCGGCACCATGATGGCAACGAACTGGCGGATCAGCACCTTCAACGGGGCGTTGTTGGCGGCGTATTTCGTCCCGGCGTGGACGGTGGCCGCGTTCCGGATCATGATTTCTCCGGTACACGGCTTGTACGAGCGGCCCAACGTCTCGATCGCGCTGTTCGTCAGCGACTATCTGCACCTCGCCGCGATGTCGACGGTGCGCGCCGCCTGGTTGCTGGCGCTCGGCAAGCTGACGGTGGTGGCGTTTTTCGGGGTGTTCGTGGTGCTGACCACCCGCGCGACCATCCGCAAGGCCGGCGGCTGCGATGAGGCGCTGGCCTTCGCGCTTTCGATCGGCAGCCTGATCAGCTTCGCCAGCATGGTGATGGCCGCCAAGGTCGGCGAGACGGCGGCGCTGCGATTGCACGCCACCGAGCTGCTGCTGCTGCTCGGCACCGCGATCCTGATGACGATGGAGCCGCCGCTATTGCGCAAGACGGCCGGCGATGACGTCGCTTCCGCGGAGCGGAAGGAACCGGCGTACCTGCCGCCGCAGTCGAAGGCGGCGTAGTTCGATGGCCCGCGCGCCGGGCCCAAATCTCTATGGTTTGCGGTCTAGCGAAACAACAGTCTCGTCAAAATCGCCACGTTGAGGGCGATGGCGAAGCCGACCATCCATTTAACCAGGATGAGTTCAGAGTGAGTTTTGCTGAGTTCGTTGTCGACGCGGGAAAATCGGTCATCGTAATTTGCCAGCGTTTCCGCCGCCTTGCGCGCCTTGTCCTCGGGCGTGCCCGCGGCGATGAATGCGTCATAGACTTCCGAAATCATCGTCGACACGGTATGGCTCCGAGTGTTGTCGACCGGATAACATAGTCGTTTCGCTGAGATGCGAAAGGCGGGATCGCCTGCAATCCCAGCTGCGACGGTGAGTCGCCCCGACGACGCGGCGCCGATCGCTCTGCGCGCCGTCTACCGCTGCGTGAGAAACCCGATCACCGCGTCGGTGAAGGCATGCGGCTGTTCGACGTTGGAGATATGCGCGGCGTCGAGCAGCGTCATGCTGGCGCCGGCGATCCGGCTGCGGATGAATTCGCCGGCGGCGACCGGGGTGGATTGATCGTGGCGGCCGACGATCACCAGCGTCGGCCTGTCGATCCGCGGCAGCAGCTCGCGCTGGTCGAGCGTGCTCAGCGTCTCGCAGCAGGCCAGGTAGCCCTCGACCGGCGTCGCCACCAGCATCGCCCGCAGCCGCTCGGCGGCCTGCGGCTCGCGCTCGCGAAACTCCGCGGTGAGCCAGGCGGCGATCACGGTGTCGGCGATCGCATTGAGCCCGCCGCCGCGCACCGCCTTGATGCGGTTCTGGAAGTTGCTGGGGTCCGGATAGTAGCAGGCGGTGTTGGCGAGGATCACCCGGTCGAGCCGCTCCGGCGCGTGGGCGGCGAGCCATTGCCCCTCCATGCCGCCCATCGACAGCCCGCACCAATGCGCCTTGGTGATGTTGAGGTCGTCGAGGACCGCCAGCACGTCGCGGCCGAGCCGCTCCATGGTGTAGGGGCTGGGCGGCACCGCGGATTTGCCGTGGCCGCGGCGGTCGTAACGCACCACGCGAAACAGGCTGGTCAGCGCCAGCATTTGCGGCTTCCACATCTCCATGGTGCAGCCGAGCGAATTCGACAGCAGCAGGGTCGGCGCGCCGTCGCGGCCCTCCACCGAAACGTTCAACAGGCAACCGTCGGCATCGATCAGGGGCATCGGGTGTCTCCATATGACAGCGCAACTGCAGCACGATGCGGCCGCGCGGCGATGTGGCGCGGCACCGCCGCACGGCGCCGGTGATGGCCGCGGCTTCGGCCGATCGTCGTTCCTGATCCGCGGCGATGCTGTATCATCGCGATTCTGCCAAGCTTTTTCTTTTCGGACAGGCGTGCTTTACTCCGAAAACGGCGCCGCCGGGCAAGGCGGCCCAAGGGAGGACATCCAATGGCCATGACGATGAGCGGCGAGGTCCATCTCGTCGCGCCGCGTGCGCTGGTGTGGGAAAAGCTCAACGACCCCGAAGTGCTGAAGGCCTGCATTCCCGGCTGCGAAGAGCTGGAGAAAACCGAGGATGCCGAGGGTTTCCGCGCGGTTGCCAAACTGAAGGTCGGGCCGGTGTCGGCGCGCTTCAAGGGCCGCGTCACCCTGACCGATCTCGATCCGCCGAACGGCTACACCATCACCGGCGAGGGTGAAGGCGGCGTCGCCGGCTTTGCCAAGGGCGGCGCCACGGTGGGGCTCACCGACAACGAGGGCGGCACGCTGCTGTCCTACAATGTCGAGGCCCATATCGGCGGCAAGCTGGCACAGCTCGGGCAACGGCTGATCAACGGTTCGGCGAAGAAACTCGCTGACGAGTTCTTTTCGAATTTCGGCAAGGCGGTGCAGCCCGACGCCTGAGCGATCAAGTTGTTTTGACCGCGCAAAGTCCGGTTCGGCGCCGCCGCAGCACAAGCCGCGATGTTGCCGACCCCGGCCGGGGTCCATAAGATGGCCGCAAGACCGGCGCGGCGCCCGAAATCGAACGCCCGCGGTCGGACACGGGCAGCAACTATCCGGTCGACCGACGACCGAGCCCATATAATGACCGAGCCACTATAAAGGCGCTCTGCCGTGCAACGCGGCGGCGCGGATCAAGAGAGTGCTGATGGCGAAAATTTCCCTGATCGTGAATGGCAATCCCGTCACCGCGAATGTCGACCCGCGCACCTTGCTGGCGCAGTTCCTGCGCGTAAACTTGCGGCTGACCGGCACCCATGTCGGCTGCGACACCTCGCAATGCGGCGCCTGCGTGGTGCATCTCGACGGCCGCGCGGTGAAATCCTGCACCACGCTGGCGGTGATGGCGGACGGCCACAGCGTCACCACCATCGAGGGGCTGGCCGCCGACGGCGCGCCGTTGCACCCGATGCAGGAGGCGTTTCGCGATCGTCACGGGCTGCAATGCGGGTTCTGCACTCCGGGCATGATCATGACCGCGGTCGATCTGGTGCATCGCAAGGGTTTTGAGCTCAGCGATCAAACCATCCGCGAGGAACTCGAAGGCAATCTGTGCCGCTGCACCGGCTATCAGAACATCGTCGAGTCGATCGCCGCCGGGGCCAAGGCGATGGGCAAGTCCGATCTGGCGTAACCCAGTCAGCTGACGTTCGTAAGCCGATCCGAAGGACCGCCATGTACGAGTTCAAATATCATCGCCCGGCGACCGTGCGGCAGGCCGCGAATATCTTGGCCAAGAACGAGGACGCCAAGCTGATCGCCGGCGGCCACACGCTGTTGCCGGTGATGAAGCAGCGGCTGGCAGCGCCGCCGCATCTGGTCGACCTGTCGCATATCGAGGGGCTCGACGGCATCGAGATCAAGGGGCGCTCGCTCTCGATCGGCGCCACCGCCAAGCACGCCGACGTCGCGACTTCGGCGATCGTCGGCGAGGCGATCCCGGCCTTGGCCGAACTGGCCTCGCTGATCGGCGATCCGGCGGTGCGTCACAAGGGCACGCTCGGCGGCTCGCTCGCCAACAATGATCCGACCGCGGACTATCCGGCGGCGGTGCTGGCGCTCGGCGCCACCATCGTCACCAACAAGCGCAGGCTGAAGCCGGAGGAATTCTTCCAGGGGATGTTCTCCACCGCGCTGGAAAGCGACGAGATCATCACCAAGGTGCTGTTCCCGATCCCGAAAAAGGCCGCTTACATCAAATTCCGCAACCAGGCGTCGCGCTACGCGCTGGTCGGCGTGTTCGTCGCCAGGCGACCGTCCGACGTTCGCGTCACCGTGACCGGCGCCGGCGCCGAGGGCGTGTTCCGTGTCACCGCCTTCGAGGAAGCGTTGAAGAAGCGATTTTCGCCGAAGGCGCTGGAAGGCATTCACGTCGACGCCGACGGCCTCAACAGCGATCTGCACGGCAGCGCGGAGTATCGCGCGCATCTGATCGGGGTGCTGGCGAAGCGCGCGGTGGAGGCCGCCAATGCCAAGCCCGAAACGCCGCTGGCCGAGTGAGAATGGCGCAACCATGACCACAGCATCGGAATTGCCCAGGTCCGTCGATGCCACGCTCGAACTCTTGACCAGCCAGGGCTATCTCGCCGAGCGCCAGCTTGCGACGGTGACGTTTCTTGCACTGCGGATGGGGCGGCCGCTGTTTCTCGAAGGCGAGGCCGGGGTCGGCAAGACCGAGGTCGCCAAGGTGCTGGCGGCCGCACTCGGCCGCAAGCTGATCCGGCTGCAATGCTACGAGGGCCTCGACATTGCCTCCGCGGTGTACGAGTGGAACAGCGCCGCGCAGATGATCGCGATCCGGCTCGCGGAGGCCAGCGGCGACACCGACCGCGAGCAGCTCTCCAGCGACATCTTTGCCGAGCGCTATCTGATCAAGCGGCCGCTGTTGCAGGCGCTGGAGCCGGACGTCGCCGGCGCACCAGTTTTGCTGATCGACGAGCTCGACCGCGCCGACGAAGCGTTCGAGGCCTATCTGTTGGAAATCCTCTCCGACTTCCAGGTGACGATTCCGGAATTCGGCACCATCCAGGCGCCGCAGCCGCCGATCGTGATCGTGACCTCGAACCGCACCCGCGAGATCCACGACGCGCTGAAGCGGCGCTGCCTGTATCACTGGGTCGACTATCCCAGCGCCGACCGCGAATTGGCG
>NZ_DASWPE010000191.1:0-2957 GCF_036404135.1 Rhodopseudomonas sp.
CCGCAGCCCGTCGATCTTGGCTTCGTCCTTGTCGACGCAGGTAACCTGATGGCCGAAATCCGCAAAGCAGGCGCCGGACACCAGCCCCACATAGCCGGTGCCGATCATCGCAATTTTCATGGAATAACCTGTCGCTGGTGATGGCCCGGGCGGGCCGCTGCGGTGCCGCGTCTTAGCAGACCCCCGCACGGCTGCCAAAGCCGGGCTTGCGCCGGATCAGGGTTTCCTAGCGCAGCGATACGACGCCTGCATGGCAGCGCGGATTCCGCGCGGCGTGGCGTTTCCACGGTGGGCAGGCTGTGTTACGACCCAGCACCGTCACCGTTCTGCCCACCGGCCTTGCCCCATGAAGAACGACCAGCTGCTCGGCGAGATTTCCGACTATTGCCGCCGCGCCGGCGTGGCGGAGAGCACCTTTGGCCGCCGCGCGGTCAATGACGGCAAGCTGGTGCATCGGCTGCGCGAGGGCAAGCGCATCACCGTCGACACGCTGGACCGCATCCGCGCCTTCATCGCCGCCGGCACCGACGGCGCCGCGCCGCCGCCGCGCGGGCTGGTGGTGCCGCCGGAACGGCGCGATCCGCAGGGCAATTTCCGGTTCTTCGAGAACCGCCAGAAATACCTGCTGTTCGTGCACACCTGCAGCGAAAAGCGGGTGATCGCCGAGCGGGTGGCGCTGGAGCTCGGCAGCATCCACCCCCGCCCACCGGCGATTCGGGTGTTCGACGCCGGGGTGGGCGACGGCACCGTGCTGGCGCGCGTCTTGCGTGCCATGCATGGCCGGTTCCCGCACATGCCGTTCTACATCGCTGGCAAGGAACTCAGCCTGGAGGACGTCCGGTTGACGCTGGACAAAGTTCCGGACCGGCTGTTCGAGCACCCGGCCACGGTGTTCGTTCTCACCAATATGTATTATGCCGAGGCGCCCTGGCTGACCCCGGCGTCGCCGTCCGCCGCCGCCGGAATGATCTGGCACGAGGTGGCGTTGCGCGGCGCCGCCTCCGGGGATTTCGAGACCCAGATCGCGGAACTGGCGCCGTTCCTGGAAGAGAACTGGCGCGCCAGCATCAGCAAGCGCTCCGGCATGCCGATCTATGAGCGCCCGGTCGCCATCGTCATCTATCGGGAAGATCATCGGTTTTTGCTGGATTCGCTGATTCCCCGGGCGGGCCGCAGCGAGGCCAATTTCGACCTGGTGATCGCCTCGCAGCCCTACCGGGCAAAATCCAGTGTAAACTTTCGGGCTAAGCGGATCATCGCGCCGCTGGCCCGCGCGCTGCGCCCCGGCGGCCGGCTGATCGGGATTCACTCGCACGGCCAGGATCCGGGGCTGGAAATCGTCCGGGCGGTGTGGCCCGGAGAAAATCCTTTTGCGGTGAGCCGCCATGAGCTATTGCGCGCGGTGAAATACGAGCTGGGGTCGGCGGGGCGCGACCTCAACTTTAATGCTTATGCCGATAGTCGTTCGATCTTCAGATATGATATGGAGGCGCTGCCGAACGAGGTCACCGGATCGATCGGGACATCCACGGCTTTTGCGGCCTGGAACGCAGCCGTCTATGTGGCTCAAATCGAGGACGATCGATTAACGGAAATGACTGAGGGCGGCCACTATCTCAATGCCACCAGAGAGGTTTTGCGCAAGCATAGCGGGCTCTGGTTCTACGACGAATCCTATGTCATCTCGCGCCGCCGCGATTGACTTCCAAGGACATGATCAGGAAAGGGCCGCCGGGTGCCGGCGGAAAGGGGTTGGTTTGATGCGCGCGTCTTATCTGTTCACGAGTGAATCGGTTTCGGAAGGTCATCCCGACAAGGTTTGCGATCGGATCTCCGACGAGATCGTCGATCTGTTTTTCCGCGAAGGCCCGAAGGCCGGCATCGATCCCTGGGCGATTCGCGCCGCCTGCGAGACGCTGGCGACCACTAACAAGGTGGTGATCGCCGGCGAGACCCGGGGACCGGCCTCGGTGACCAATGAACACATCGAGCAGGTGGTGCGCGACGCCATCAAGGACATCGGCTACGAGCAGGACGGCTTCCACTGGAAGACCGCCGACATCGAGATCCTGCTGCATCCGCAGTCGGCCGACATCGCGCAGGGCGTCGACGCGCTGCAGCCCGGCACCAATCAGGAAGAGGGCGCCGGCGACCAGGGCATCATGTTCGGCTACGCCACCAACGAGACCGTCGACCTGATGCCGGCGCCGATCTTCTACGCCCACAAGATCCTGCGCTCGATTTCCGAAGCCCGCCACTCCGGCAAGGAGAAGGTGCTCGGCCCGGACTCCAAGAGCCAGGTCACCGTGCAATACGAAAACGGCAAGCCGGTCGGCGTCACCCAGATCGTGGTGTCGCATCAGCATCTGGTCGAGGACATGTCGTCCAAGCAGGTGCGCGACTGCGTCGAGCCCTATGTGCGCAACGCGCTGCCGGAGGGCTGGATCACCGACAAGACGGTGTGGCACGTCAACCCGACCGGCAAGTTCTTCATCGGCGGCCCGGACGGCGACGCCGGCCTGACCGGCCGCAAGATCATCGTCGACACTTACGGCGGCGCGGCGCCGCATGGCGGCGGCGCGTTCTCCGGCAAGGACCCGACCAAGGTCGACCGCTCGGCCGCTTACGCCGCGCGCTACCTCGCCAAGAACATCGTCGCGGCCGGCCTCGCCGACCGCTGCACCCTGCAATTGTCCTACGCCATCGGCGTCGCCAAGCCGCTGTCGATCTACATCGACACCCACGGCACCGGCAAAGTTTCCGAGGCCGAGCTGGAGAAGGCCGCCGCGGAAGCCATGGACCTCACCCCGCGCGGCATCCGCAAGCATCTCGACCTCAACAAGCCGATCTATGCGCGGACCTCGTCCTACGGCCATTTCGGCCGCACCCCGGACGCCGAAGGCGGCTTCTCCTGGGAAAAGACCGATCTGGCCGAGGCGCTGAAGCGCGCCATCTAA
>NZ_DASWPE010000192.1:0-17667 GCF_036404135.1 Rhodopseudomonas sp.
ACCTGGCTCTTCTTGGTCGGGATCGTGGTGTTGCGCTCGATGATGCGGGTGAACACGCCGCCCAGCGTCTCGATGCCCAGCGACAGCGGGGTGACGTCGAGCAGCAGCACGTCCTTGACGTCGCCCTGCAGCACGCCGGCCTGAATAGCGGCGCCGATGGCGACGACTTCATCCGGGTTGACGCCCTTGTGCGGCTCCTTGCCGAACAATTGCTTCACGACTTCCTGCACCTTGGGCATGCGGGTCATGCCGCCGACCAGCACCACTTCGCCGATTTCGCCGGCGGTGAGGCCGGCGTCCTTCAGCGCCTTGCGGCACGGATCGATGGTCTTCTGAATCAGATCGTCGACCAGCGCTTCGAACTTGGCGCGGGTCAGCTTCATGGTCAGATGCTTCGGACCGGACTGATCCGCGGTGATGAACGGCAGGTTGATCTCGGTCTGGGTGGTCGACGACAATTCGATCTTGGCCTTTTCGGCGGCTTCCTTCAGCCGCTGCAGCGCCAGCTTGTCGTTGCGCAGGTTGATGCCCTGCTCCTTCTGGAATTCGTCGGCCAGGTAGCTGACCAGCCGCATGTCGAAATCTTCGCCGCCGAGGAAGGTGTCGCCGTTGGTCGACTTCACCTCGAACACGCCGTCGCCGATTTCCAGAATCGAGACGTCGAAGGTGCCGCCGCCGAGGTCATACACCGCGATGGTGCCGGCCTTCGCCTTGTCGAGGCCGTAGGCCAAGGCGGCCGCGGTCGGCTCGTTGATGATGCGCAGCACTTCAAGGCCGGCGATCTTGCCGGCGTCCTTGGTGGCCTGACGTTGCGCGTCGTTGAAATAGGCCGGCACGGTGATCACCGCCTGATCGACCTTGGCGCCGAGATGGGCTTCCGCGGTCTCCTTCATCTTCTGCAGGATGAAGGCCGAGACCTGCGACGGCGAATAAGTCTTGCCGTCGGCTTCGACCCAGGCGTCGCCGTTACCGGCTTTGACGATCTTGTAGGGGACGAGCTTCTTGTCCTTCTCGACCATCGGGTCGTCGTAGCGGCGGCCGACCAGGCGCTTCACTGCGAAGAAGGTGCGCTCGGGATTGGTCACCGCCTGGCGCTTGGCCGGCTGGCCGACCAGCCGCTCGCCGTCGTCGCTAAACGCGACGATCGAGGGGGTCGTGCGCATGCCCTCGGCATTCTCGATGACTTTCGGCGCCTTGCCATCCATGACGGCGACGCACGAATTGGTGGTGCCGAGATCGATCCCAATGACCTTTCCCATGGTCCTCATATCCTTCTTTTTGCGGCAGGTTGGCTGGGCCCTGACGGCGCACCAATCCGAACCCCCAAATATTGAATTGTTCGCGATATTGCGACGGTCAGCCTCATATAGGAGGGGGGGTCGGGGCTGCAAGGACCGGACGCAACCTTGGCTCACGAAAACGCCATGCTTTGGAAGATCGTGTCGCCGCGGCCGGCGGCAAAGGGCTGAGCAGTCGCCGCGGCGTCATCCTAAAGGTGAGGATTTTGCGCGCCGCCGGCTCTCGATGGCAGGGTCCGCCGCCGCGGACAGGCGAGGGGGGCGCCAACACGCCGCGGGCGAATTGGGTTGATCGATCGCGGCCGGATGATCAGAATTGGCGCCCGATCGCAGCGCACAAACGGCAATGTTTCGACCATCGAACGGCCTCAATGCCACCGCAGTAGATTTTTCATGATGTTCATTCAACGCCTGCTCGCCGCCGTCCTGCTAACCGCTGGCATCAGCGGCGCCATCGCCCCGGCGCGCGCCGCCGACCCGGTCTATCCGCGCGGGATCCGGGTCGGCGTGGTCCCGCTCGACGGCCTGACCGCGTCGCCGAGCTTCGTCGGCTTCGAATCGGCCGATCACGGCGTCAAGGTGCTGCTCGCCGAACTGCCGCCGGCCGCCTATGGCGAGGTCGAGGCGGCGTTCAAGGCGACCCCGGAGGGGGTCGGCGGCATCAAGCCGGAAAACCTGCAGACCACCGCCGGCAAGGGCTACTACACCATCGAGAAGGCCAAGGACGGCAATGACAATGTGCGGCGCTACTCGCTGATCGTGCCGGGCGCCGGGTTTTCCGGCTACGTCGCGGTGCAGGTCGCCGAGGCCGGCGCCAACAACGTCTCCGACGACGACGTGCGCCGGATGTTCGCCTCGGTGACGGTGCGCCCCGAGGTGCCGGTCGACGAGCAACTGGCGCTGATGCCGTTCAAGCTCTCCGAACTCAGCGCCTTCAAGATGGTGCGGACGCTGGCGCCCGGCGCGGCGCTGCTGTTGGCCGACGCCTCCGACGATTCCGGCATCGAGGCCGCGCCGTTCATGGTGATCGGCCTGATCGGCCAGGCGCCGGACAAGCCCGACGACCGCAGCCGCTTCGCCCAGCAGGCAGCCGGCATCATCCCGGGATTGCGCGACGGCCACATCACCATGTCCGAGCCGGTGCGGATCGACGGCGCGCCGGGCTTCGAGACAAGGATCGACGCCACCTCCGGCAAGGCCAATACGCCGGTGACGGTGGTGCAATGGCTGCGCTTCGGCTCAGGCAGCGTGGCGATGCGGATCATCGCCAGCGCGCCGCGCGACGACTGGGCGAAGGCGTTTCCCCGCTTCCGCGCGGTGCGCGACGGCCTGCAGGCACGCTGAACTCTTTCAACCGATGATCCGGCGGGCAGCGATGCCCGCCGAACGCCAAGACGGGAAGCGTTACGCCGCGCTGTCGGACTCGCCGCCGCCATTGGCCTGCGAATTCGCCGACGAACTGGTCTTGGCACCGCCCTTCGACACCGCGACCAGCGCCGGGCGCAGCACCCGCTCGCCGAGCGTGAATCCGGCCTGCACCACCTGCACCACGGTGCCGGCGGCGACCGAGGAATCCGGCACTTCGTACATCGCCTGCTGGAAATTCGGATCGAACTTTTCGCCGATCGGGTCGAATCTCTTGACGCCGTTTTTCTCCAGCGCGTTGAGCATCGAGCGTTCGGTCAACTCGACGCCCTCGATCAACGCCTTGAGGCCCGGCTCGGCGGCAGCCCTGGCATCGGCCGGAACCGCGTCCAGCGCGCGCTGCAAATTATCCGCAATATCGAGCACGTCGCGGGCGAAGGCGGCGATGCCATAGGTTCGGGCGTCGGCCACTTCGCGCGCCGTGCGCTTCCGCAGGTTTTCCATTTCCGCCAGAGTCCGCAACATCTTATCGCGGGATTCCGCGGCTTCCTTGGCAAGCGCCTCGGTCGATCCGACCTCGGGATCGTCGGGCATGATGTAGGGCTTGGAGACCACCGGCTCGGCGGCCGGCGCCGGCTGCGCCGCAGTGTCCTTCGGTCCGTTGGGATCGGTCATCATGCTGCCTTCTGTAAAATCGTCTTGAAAGAGGGGGATTGGCTGCGCGGGATATCGTGGTTTGCGGCGCGAAAATCAAGCGCGACCGCGTCGTCGGCGCTGGCTAGAGAAGAATGACGTCGTTCGATTTTCTCATGCGCCGCCTCTCGCTAGCCGCCGAGCATCTGGCTGACCACGCGCGCGGCGTAGTCGACCATCGGAATCACGCGGGCATAATTCAGCCGCGTCGGGCCGATCACGCCGAGCACGCCGACGATGTTGCCGGCGCCGTCGCTGTAGGGCGCGATGATGGTCGAGGACCCCGACAGCGAGAACAATTTGTTCTCCGAGCCAATGAAGATCCGCACGCCTTCGGCGCTTTCGGCGCGGCCCAACAGATCGATCACGCCGCGCTTGGTCTCCAGATCGTCGAACAATAGCCGCACCCGCTCGAGGTCGTCGAGCGCGTGCAGGTCTTCCAACAGATTGGCATGGCCGCGCACGATCAGCTGGCGGTCGTCATTGGGCCCGCCGGACCAGCTCGCGATCCCCGCCGCGATGACCTTCTGCGTCAGCTGGTCGAGTTCGGCGCGATCCTGGCTCAGCGCGGTTTCCAGCTCCAGCCGGGCCTCCGCCAAGGTGCGGCCGCGGATCCGCGCGTTGAGGAAATTCGACGCCTCGATCAGCGCCGAGGACGGCACGCCGGCGGCCAGTGTCAGCACCCGGTTCTCGACCTGGCCGTCTTCGGCAACCAGCACCACCAGCGCGCGCTCCGGCTCGAGCCGAACGAATTCGATATGTTTCAGCCGCGCATTGGATTTCGCGGTCAGCACCACGGCGGCGGCGCGGGTCAGCCCGGACAACCGGGTCAAGGCCTCGCCGAGCGCCGCCTCGACCGATTGCGCGCGGCCGACCGAGGCGAGCTGCGCCTGGATCGACTGCCGTTCCGGCTCGGTGAGGTCGCCGACCTGCATCAAGGCGTCGACGAAGAACCGCAGCCCCAATTCGGTCGGCAGCCGGCCGGCCGAGGTGTGCGGCGCGTAGATCAGCCCGAGCTGCTCCAGATCCGACATCACATTGCGCACCGAGGCCGGCGACAGCGGCACCGTGATCAGCCGCGAGATGTTGCGCGAGCCCACCGGCTCGCCGGTCGCCAGATAGCTTTCGACGATCTGGCGGAAAATCTCGCGCGAACGCTCGTTGAGCTGGGCCAGGCCGGCAGTCGGCGCGATCAGGCCGATGGGATCGTGGTGAGCCAAAGAAGTCCTCCTGAAGCCCTCTAATTTGTCCATAGCGGGGCCGGGTTACAAGCGGCAATGCCGGCCAATGCCCTTGCCGCTGCCGCCCGCCGCCCCTAAAAGCACGCGAGCCAAGCCATTCCTGATTTCGTTGGAGGATTTTCCGATGCGGCCAAGCCGTCGTGCGCCGGATGAACTGCGCGCCGTGTCGCTGGAACGCGGCGTGGTCAAATATGCCGAAGGCTCCTGCATGGTGAAATTCGGCGACACCCATGTGCTGGTCACCGCCACGCTGGAAGACCGGCTGCCGCCGTGGCTGAAGGGCCAGGGCCGCGGCTGGGTCACCGCCGAATACGGCATGTTGCCGCGCGCCACGCTGGAACGCACCCGCCGCGAGGCCTCCGCCGGCAAGCAGAACGGCCGCACCGTGGAGATCCAGCGGCTGATCGGCCGCTCGCTGCGCGCCACCGTCGATCTGCAGGCCCTGGGCGAGCGCCAGATCACCGTCGACTGCGACGTGATCCAGGCCGACGGCGGCACCCGCACCGCCTCGATCACCGGCGCCTGGGTGGCTTTGGCCGACTGCATCGGCTGGATGAAGAGCCGCAACATGTTCAAGGGCACCGCCCCGGTGCTGCGCGACAATGTCGCGGCGATTTCCTGCGGCATCTACAACGGCACCCCGGTGCTGGACCTGGATTACGCCGAGGATTCCGAGGCCGACACCGACGCCAATTTCGTCATGACCGGCGACGGCCGCATCATCGAGGTGCAGGGCACCGCCGAGAAGACCCCGTTCTCGCAGGACGAGTTCCTGGCGCTGATGGCGCTGGCGCAAAAGGGCGTCGCTCGCCTGGTCGACCTGCAGAAAATGGCGGTGGCGTGATCAGCCTCCCGCAACGCCGGCATCTGGCGTAGATTCCCGCCATGCACCGTCGAATCACCGGCCAGCTCGTGATCGCCACCCACAATCCCGGCAAGCTGGCTGAGATGCGCGAGCTGCTGGCTCCTTACGGCATCGCCGCGGTGTCGGCCGGCGAACTCGGGCTGTTCGAGCCCGACGAGACCGGCGACAGCTTTCGCGCCAACGCCCGGATCAAGGCGATCGCCGCCGCCAAGGCCGCGCAGCTGCCGGCGTTCGCCGACGATTCCGGGCTGGTGGTCGAGGCGCTCGACGGCGCGCCGGGGATCTATTCGGCGCGCTGGGCCGGTGAGGGCAAGGATTTTTCCGCGGCGATGACCCGGATCGAGCGGCTGTTGCAGGAGCGCGGCGCCGCCACGCCTGCGCAGCGCAAGGCGCATTTCGTCTCGGCGCTGTGCGTGGCCTGGCCGGACGGCCATCTCGAAGAGGTCGAGGCCCGCGCCGATGGCACGCTGGTGTGGCCGCCGCGCGGCACCGCCGGGTTCGGCTACGACCCGGCGTTCCTGCCCGACGGCCAGGTCCGCACCTTCGGCGAAATGACCAGCGTCGAGAAGCACGGGCTGCCGCCGCTCGGCCTCGGGCTGTCGCATCGCGCCCGTGCCTTCGTCAAACTCGCGGAGATCTGCCTTGACCCGCGCTGACGGCGAGCCGGCATTCGGCGTCTATATTCACTGGCCGTTCTGCCTGTCGAAATGCCCGTATTGCGACTTCAACAGCCATGTCCGCCACGTCGCGATCGACGAGCAGCGCTACCTGCGCGCCTTCGTCCGCGAGATCGCAACCACCGCCGAGCGCGCGCCGGGCCGCGAGGTCACCTCGATCTTTCTCGGCGGCGGCACCCCGTCCCTGATGCAGCCGTCCACCGTCGGCGGCATTCTGGAGGCGATCGGCAAGCACTGGCGCGTGGCCTCCGACGTTGAGGTCTCGATGGAGGCCAACCCGACCAGCGTCGAGGCGACGCGATTCCGCGGCTATCGTGCGGCCGGCGTCAACCGGGTGTCGCTCGGCGTGCAGGCGCTCGACGATATTTCGCTGAAATCGCTCGGCCGCATGCATAGCGCACAGGAGGCGATGGACGCCGTGGCGATCGCCCGCTCGATCTTCGAGCGCTATTCGTTCGACCTGATCTATGCCCGGCCGAACCAAACGCCGGCGATGTGGCAGGCGGAATTGCAAAAGGCGATCGCCGAGGCCGCCGAACATCTGTCGCTGTATCAACTGACTATCGAGGCCGAGACGCCGTTTTTCGGTCTACACGCCGCCGGCAAATTGCAGACCCCGGACGAGGCCACCGCACGCGCGCTGTACGACGTGACGCAGGAGGTCTGCGCCGCGCAGGGGCTGCCGTCCTACGAGATTTCCAACCACGCCCGCGCCGGCGCCGAGTGCCGGCATAATCTGTTATATTGGCGCGGCCAGGAATATGCCGGGATCGGCCCCGGCGCCCACGGCCGGCTCGACATCAACGGCCTGCGCCACGCCATCGCCACCGAGAAACGCCCCGAGACCTGGCTGATGCGGGTCGAGGCCTGCGGCCATGGCGTGGTGGTCGACGACCGGCTCAACAGCGAAGAGCGCGCCGACGAATTTCTGCTGATGGGGCTGCGGCTCGCCGAAGGCATCGACCCCCGCCGCTATCAGGCGTTGAGCGGCCGGGCGCTCGATCCGGTGCGGATCGCGATGCTGCGCGAGGAAGGCGCCATCATGGTCGACCCGAGCGGCCGGCTGCGCGTCACCCAGTCGGGATTTCCGCTGCTCGACGCGGTGGTGGCGGATCTGGCGGCGTAGCGATCAAGCGAGTGTGCCACTCTCATTGAAGCCGTCATTCCGGGGCGCGAGCCCGCAAGGGCGAGCGAACCCGGAATCTTGCCGCGCGACGCCCGCGGCCGGCCGGCCTGGGGCGAGATTCCGGGTTCGCTCAAGCTTTGCTCTCGCGCCCCAGAATGACGGCGCTCCTGCTGAATAGGCCGCGCCGTTACGCCCCGAAACTCTTCGGCGAACCGGCCGCAGGCTGGCTGCCGCCGGACTGCACCCGCATCACCGCGAGCCCGCGCTCATTGCTGCCGTCGGCGCGGAAGCGAAACAGCCCGTCGATGCCGGCAAAGCCCGACGGATTGGTCAGCACTTCGGGCGAAAACCGCCGCGCGCCCTGGGTGCGCGCCAGCGCCGCCACCAGCGCCACCGCATCATAGGCCAGCGTCGCGGTGCGCACCGGGTCGGCGCCGTATTTGGCGCGGTAGCGCCCGGAGAAGGCACGGAAGCCCGAGGGGTCCGGCGCGGCATAGAGCCCGCCCTGCAACGCGGCGCTGCCGAACACCCGCGGATTGTCCCACAGCCCGGTGCCGAGCAACTGCACCCGCTTCAGGTCAGCGCCGGCCGCGGTCAACGCATCGGCAATGCCGACCAGCGCCTCGCCGTCATCGGCCAGCAACAGCGCGTCGGCGCCGCCCAAGGCCGCGGCGACATTGCGCGCCGGCGTGGCGCGGTCGGCGCCGTATTTCTCGAAGGCGACGATGCGGCCGCCCTTGCGGCCGACCGCCTGCTTGAACGCAGCCTCGACCACATTGCCATAGGCGTTTTCCGGCAGCAGCGCCGCGAACGACTTCTTGCCGGTGGAGGCGGCGTAATCGACGATCCGGTTGACGTCGGATTCCGGCAGGAAGCTCAGCAGATAGACGCCGCGGCCGGCGACGCTGGAATCGGTGGAGAACGCGATCACCGAGACGCCGCGGGCCCGCGCCAGCTGCGCGGTGGCCGGCACCGCCAGCGCGAATAACGGCCCGAGAATGATTTCGGCGCCCTCGTCGAGCGCCTGCTGGGTGCCGGCCTGGGCGCCCTGCGGATTGCCGGCGTCGTCCTTGATCAACAGTTGGATATTGGGGTTCTGGAATTCGGCGAGCGCCAGTTCGGCGGCATTCTTCATCGATTGCGCCGCAACCCCGGCATTGCCGGGCGCCGACAACGGCAGGATCAGCCCGACCTTGACCTGGCCGGCGCCGACCGCGGCGGGCTGCTGCGCCGGACCGCTCGATTCGGGCGGCGGGCTCGGATTGCCGGAAAACGGCCCCTGTATGCCGGCGCAGGCGCCGAGCAGCGGCGCGCCGAGCAACAGCCCGACCGCGGTGCGCCGGGTGGGGCCCGCGGGCTTCCTATCTGGATCGAGCGGTCCCGCCATTGCATTTCTTCCACTGACCGACTTCGTCGGCCCGGATGAACTCCGGACGCAGGACGGATTCAGCCATAATGTCAGCGAATGGTTAAGTAAAACAAAAGGTTTATGCAACGGCGCGACGCAGCGCAATTCCCTGTGCGCTTTTGCGCAAATCCTCCTAGATTGCCGCCATGCACGCAACACCAGCTTCGTCAGATCCGCAGCCCGATGCCCCCGCGCCGAAGGAACGCAGCTTCGCCATCGCCGGCCAATTGCTGACCGCGCCGCGGGCGGTGCCCGGGCTGCACCTGGTCGCCACCCCGATCGGCAATCTTGGCGACATCACGCTGCGGGCGCTGGAAACACTGGCCGGCGTCGACATCATCGCCTGCGAGGACACCAGGATCACCCGGCGGCTGACCGAGCGCTACGCCATCCACGCGTCGCTGAAACAATATCACGAGCACAACGCCGCGCAGGCGCGGCCGAAGATCCTGGAGAAGCTGGCGCAAGGCCGCTCGATCGCGCTGGTGTCGGACGCCGGCACGCCGTTGATTTCCGACCCCGGCTTCAAGCTGGTGCGCGAGGTCACTGCCGCGGGCTTCAGCGTGTTCGCGCTGCCGGGTCCGTCCTCGGTGCTGACCGCGCTCGCGGTATCGGCGTTGCCGACCGACCGCTTCTTCTTCGAGGGATTCTTGCCGGCCAAGCAGGTGGCGCGCCGCGCCCGGATCGCCGAATTGGCGCGGATCGATGCGACGCTGGTGCTGTTCGAATCCGGCAACCGGGTCGAGGAGACGCTGCAGGATCTGGCGCAGGCGTTGGGGAGCCGCGACGCCGCGATCTGCCGCGAACTGACCAAGCTGCACGAAGAAGTCCGCCGCGCGACGATCGTGGAATTGGCGCAAAGCGCCGGCGCGTTGGAGACCCGCGGCGAATTCGTGCTGGTGATCGGCCCGCCTGCGGCCGACGCGCAGTTGATGGCGGCGCAGGATCTCGACGAGCTGTTGCGCGGCGCGCTGCGCCAGGGCAGCGTCAAGGACGCGGTGGCGCAAGCGGTCGAAGTCTCCGGCCGGCACCGCCGCGAAATCTATGCAAGAGCGCTGGAATTGGCGAAACAGAGCGAAGCCGATCATGGCGAAGACTAGCGATGCCGCAGCGCCGGCGCCGCGTCTGCCCGCACCCGAGCGGGTCGCGGCGTTCAACACCGGCGTCTCGGCCGAGGCGCGCGCCGCGGCCTATCTGATCGACGCCGGCTATGCCATCGAGGCGCGGCGCTTCCGCACGCCTTACGGCGAGATCGACATCGTGGCGCGGCTGCGCGACCTCGTGGCCTTCGTCGAAGTCAAAGCCCGCGCCAGGCTCGACGACGCCGCCTATGCGGTGACGCCGAAACAGCAACAGCGCATCATCGCCGCGGCGCAGGCCTGGCTGACCGCGCATCCCGAACACGCCAACCTCGAGCTGCGCTTCGACGCCATCCTGATCGCGCCGCACGCGTTGCCGCGGCACCTGCCGGCGGCGTTCGACGCCAGCCCCTAGCGCCTGGCCCCACCTCCCGAAACCGGAATTCGCATCATGACCTTGAACGTCGCCGTCCAGATGGACCCGATCGCCCGCATCAACATCCGCGGCGATTCCACCTTCGCGCTGTTGCTGGAGGCGCAAAAGCGCGGCCATCGGCTGAGCTATTATACGCCGGACCAGCTCTCGCTGCGCGGCAATGATCTGATCGGCTCGGTGCAGACGCTGAGCGTGCGCGACCAGCACGGCGATCACTTCACGCTCGGCGAGCCGACCCGCGTGGCCATGACCTCCTTCGACGTGGTGCTGCTGCGGCAGGATCCGCCGTTCGATCTCGCCTACATCACCAACACGCATTTCCTCGAGCGCATTCATCCCGACACGCTGGTGGTCAATGATCCGTCGAGCGTGCGCAACGCGCCGGAAAAGCTGTTCGTGATGGACTTTTCCGACCTGATGCCGCCGACCCTGATCTCGCGCAATCTCGAGGAGATCAATTCGTTTCGTGCCGAGCACGGCGCGGTGGTGATGAAGCCGCTGCACGGCCATGGCGGCGCCGCGGTGTTTCGCGTCTTGCCGCAGGACATGAATTTCGGCTCGCTGTTCGACATGTTTTCGGTGACGTTCCGCGAGCCCTGGGTGATCCAGCGCTTCCTTCCCGAGGTGAAGCATGGCGACAAGCGCATCATCCTGGTCGACGGCGAATTCGCCGGCGCGGTCAACCGCGTGCCGGCCGAAGACGATCTGCGCTCCAACATGGTGCGCGGCGGCGCGGCGCGGGCCACCGACCTCACCGAGCGCGAGCGCGAGATCTGCGAGCGGCTGGGGCCGCATCTGCGGCAGCGCGGCCTATTGTTCGTCGGCATCGACGTGATCGACGGTCATCTCACCGAGATCAACGTCACCTCGCCGACCGGAATCCGCGCCATCGCCAAGCTCGGCGGCCCCGACGTCGCGGCCAAGATCTGGGACGTCATCGAGGCGAAACGCCGGTAGGACGCTGCCGTTATTTGTTCCCCGAATGTTCTTGTCTGATTGCGTGTCCTGCGCTAGCCTTGCACGCGAGGGGGCAGGGCCATGGTGCAGCGGGTATCCACCGTCGCGTTCGAAGGGATCGAGGCCCGCGCCGTCGACGTGCAGGTCCAGGTCGCGCCCGGGCTGCCGGCGTTTTATCTGGTCGGACTGCCCGACAAGGCGGTGTCGGAAGCCCGCGAACGGGTCCGCTCGGCGCTGATCGCCTCGGGCCTGGCGCTGCCGGCGCGGCGCATCACCGTCAATCTGGCGCCGGCCGATCTGCCCAAGGAAGGCAGCCATTACGATCTGCCGATCGCGCTCGGTCTGATGGCGGCAATCGGCGCGATCCCGGCCGACGCTTTGGCCGGCTTCACCGTGCTCGGCGAACTCGGCCTCGACGGCTCGATTGCGCCGGTGGCGGGCGTGCTGCCAGCGGCGATCGGCGCCAATTCCCGCGACGAGGGGCTGATCTGTCCGGCCGCCTGCGGCTCCGAGGCGGCCTGGGCCAGCCCCGACATCCAGATCATCGCCGCGCGGTCGCTGATCCAGATCGCCAATCATTTCAAGGGCACGCAACTATTGAGCCGGCCGCAGCCGCGGGTGCACGAGGCCGCCGCCTCGCCGCTGGATCTGCGCGACATCAAGGGCCAGGAAAGCGCCAAGCGGGCGCTGGAGATCGCCGCCGCCGGCGGCCATCATTTGCTGATGATCGGCGCACCCGGCGCCGGCAAGTCGATGCTGGCGGCGCGGCTGCCCTCGATCCTGCCGCCTTTGTCGCCGTCCGAATTGCTGGAAGTCTCGATGATCGCCTCGGTCGCCGGCGAAATCCGCGACGGCGCCCTGACCGCGCGGCGACCGTTCCGCGCGCCGCATCATTCCGCCTCGATGGCGGCTTTGACCGGCGGCGGCATCCGCGCCAAGCCCGGCGAGATTTCGCTGGCGCATCAGGGCGTGCTGTTTCTCGACGAACTGCCGGAATTCGACGCCCGCGTCTTGGATTCGCTGCGCGCGCCGATGGAAAACGGCGAGGTCGCGGTGTCGCGCGCCAATCACCGCGTCACCTATCCGGCGCGTTTCATGCTGGTCGGCGCGATGAATCCGTGCCGCTGCGGCCACGCCTATGATCCCGGCTTTGCCTGCAAGCGCGGCCGGCTCGAGCGCTGCACCGCCGACTATCAATCGCGGATCTCCGGTCCGCTGATGGACCGCATCGACCTGCGCATCGAGGTGCCGGCGGTGACCGCCGCCGACCTGATCCTGCCGCTACCCGGCGAGGGCTCGGCCGAGGTCGCCGCCCGCGTCGCCGCGGCCCGCGACATCCAGCGCCAACGCTACGCCGCGGCCGGGCTGCCGCAGGTCCGCACCAATGCCGAGGCGCCGGCCGCGGTGCTGGAAAAGATCGCGCGGCCGGATTCGTCGGGGGCCGCGCTGCTGCGCGACGCCGCCGAATCGATGCAGCTGTCGGCGCGCGGCTATCACCGGGTGCTGCGGGTCGCCCGCACGCTGGCCGACCTCGACGGCGCAGATGGCATCGGCCGGCTGCATCTCGCCGAAGCCTTGTCCTATCGGGCGCTGGCGGAGGATCTGCGCCGCGCCGCGTGACGACCACGGCAACGCGCCCGGGCTAAAGCGTACCGCGCTATGCTGGCGGCGTGGTGCGCGCGGATCGGGCGTGACCAAACGCGGGGCGAGCAAGCCCGGCACTTGGAACCGTCTCGTCGCGCGGCGCAGCACAACAACCGTGCTCGCGTTCGGGGCACAGGCCTCAGAGACGAAAGCGAATTCGAGGGTTTTCAATCACTTCGATGCACCTTCGACCCAAGGCCGTCATTCCGGGGCGCGAGCCCACTTGGGCGAGCGAACCCGGAATCTTGCTGCGCATATCGGCCAAAGCTCTGTTGCGAGATTCCGGGTTCGCTCGTTCTGACCAACTCGCGCCCCGGAATGACGGCATTGGTGCGGTCTGGCGACCTCGAGCCGATCGAGATCCTGCGAGATTCTGTCGTGTTGACCCGGGCTGCGCGGCTCGGATGCTCGACCATCTGCTCAACTAACAAAAGCTCTGGCGGCTTTAGGCGCTTGCAGCGCGTGTCAGTTGCAGATGATCGCTCTCGTCAATCACCTGGTAACGACTTTCGTTTACGCTTCGCGAACCATAGCTCCATTTTGTCGGGGCTGCCGAGCGAGTGCGTATCATGTTGCGTTTCGGAATCCTGGCCTCCACCGTGCCGTTGTTGCTGCTCGGTGCCTTTGCCGGCGGCGATGTGAGCCCCGGCCCGCAGCCCTGCATCGCGCTCGGCGACGGCGCGGCGCAGCTTGCGGCGGCGCCGGCACAGGCCTCCTTGCATGTCAGCTTCACCGATGACGCGGCCCGCGCCAGCGTGCGAGTGCAGATCGTCGATGCGCCGGATGAGGCCGATTTCACCGTGGTCGACGACATCGACGCCGCCGAGCCGGCCGGCTGCGACGGCGGCGCCCAGCCGCGCCTGATCGCGATCACGCCGACGCCGTCCGGCGCCGATCCGCTGATTCTGCTGTCGCGCGACGGCGACGCCGACTACCGGATCTTCGTGCGCTCGAGCCGGCTCAGCGCCCGCGACGCCGCGGCCTTGATCGTCGGCGGCCATGCCCAGCCGGCGCATCTGGTGGCGGCGCTCGGCGGCCGATCTTAAGCCCCGGTCAACCCTGTTCGCATCGGCGGCGCGCCAGCGCAACCTGTCAAGCTCTTCGCAACATTGTCGCGGCATCGTGCCCGCAAGAACTCCGGCGTGGTCCGCCGGGGTCGGAGCGACGACGGGGTTGCCGGTGCGTGGAGATTTCCAACTGATGCGGCTGCGCGTGACGCAGCAACAGCGCTGGCAAAGCCGCGCCGCCCGCGCACTGCTGATCGCGGCCGCCGGATTCGGCGTCGCGCTCGGCCTCGGCATCGCCGCCCGCGCAAATATCTCAAACGACCCACACGGTGTTGCCCTCGGCACCGCGCTGGCGGCCGGAATCGCCGGCATCGCAGTGCTATGGCTGAAATGGCGCACCGCCCGGCAGGAGCTGCGGCGTCTCACCCTGCACAATGACGCGCTGGCCGACCGCAACCGCGAACTGCAGGAGGCCGAATATCGCGCCCGCAGCCTGTTCGAATCGCAGGGCGATCTGATCGTGCTGCGCGATGCGCAGGACCGCATCAGTTTCGCCAACGAGGCCTATTGCGAATTGGCCGGGCTGCCGCCGGCGCGGCTGATCGGCAGCCGGCAGCGGCTCGAAGTGCTTGAGCAGAGCGAGGTCGCCGCCGACCGCGACGGCACCAGGATCTACGACCAGAAAGTCGCGACCGCGCACGGCGCGCGATGGATCGCCTGGCGCGAGGGAGTGGTCCGCAACGACGCCGACCGCCCCGCCGAGACGCAATGCGTCGGCCGCGACGTCACCGCGCGCGCCGAGACCGAACGCGCGCTGGCCGAGGCGCGCGATATCGCCGACACCGCCAACCGCGCCAAGTCGCGCTTCCTGGCGATGGCGTCGCACGAGATGCGCACCCCGCTGAACGGCATCATCGGCATGAGCGGCCTGTTGCTCGACACCCCGCTGACGCCGGAGCAGGCGACCTACGCGCGGGCGGTGAAGACCTCCGGCGACGCTCTCGCCTCGCTGATCGAGGAACTGCTCGACGATTCCAAGATCGAGGCCGGCAAGATCGACCTCGACAACCAGCCGTTTGTGCTGTCGGCGCTGATCGAGGGCATTACCGAATTGCTGGCGCCCCGCGCGCAGGCGCGGCAGCTCGAAATCGCCGCCGATGTCGACGAGGCGCTGCCCGCCGAACTGATCGGCGATGCCGCGCGGCTGCGCCAGGTGCTGCTCAATCTGGCCGGCAACGCCATCAAATTCACCGCCCAGGGCGGCGTCGCGCTGATCGTCGAACCCGGCGACAGCGAGGGCGAGATCCGCTTCGTGGTGCGCGACACCGGCATCGGCATCGCGCCGGAGGCGCAGGCGCGGATCTTCCGCGAATTCGAACAGGCCGACGAGCAGATCGCCCGCAACTACGGCGGCAGCGGATTGGGACTGAGCATCAGCGAACGCATCGTGCGGCGGATGGGCGGCCAGATCGCGCTGCAGAGCGCGCCCGGCAAGGGCTCGAGCTTTGAATTTTGCATCGCGCTGCCCGCCGTCGCCGCCGCGCCGGCCGGCCCGCCCCTCGCCGTCGAGGCCCCGGATCTGTCCGGCCAGGCCATCATGCTGGTGGCGCCGCACAGCATCGCCGCCTCGCTGATCGCGCGGCGGCTGCAGCGCTGGGGCGCGCAGACCTGCGTGTTGGCCGATCGCGCGGTCGCCCAGGCGCTATTGCCGGAGCGCGCCTGGCACGCCATCCTGATCGACCGCGGGCTCGGCGCCGACGAGGTGGCGCTGCTGGCGGAGGCGGCGCGGCCGCACGCCGCGCAGCGCATCGTGATGATGACGCCGGCCGAACGCCACGACATCCGCGATGCCGCGGCGTCCGGGCTGACCGGCTATCTGGTGAAGCCGTTGCGCGCGGCCTCGCTGGCGGCGCGGCTCAGCCTGCCCGACATCGCCTCGCCGGGAATCGCCGACGGCGAACTCGCTGATGGCGCGCCGGCCCCCGCAACCGACTCCGGCCAAGGCCCGGCCACGCCGGCGCCGCAAGGGCTGTCGATCCTGGTCGCCGAAGATAACGAGATCAACGCGCGGCTGATGCGCGCGCTACTCGGCAAGCTCGGCCACCGCGCCGTGATCACCAGCGATGGCGACGAGGCTTTGGAATCGTGGCTCGCCGCCGACGCCGCCGGCGCGCCCTACGATCTGGTGCTGATGGACATCCAGATGCCGCGGCTCGACGGCATCGCGGCTACCAAGCGGATCCGCGCCCGCGAGGCCGGCCATCGCGCCCGCCGCACCCCGATCCTGGCGCTCACCGCCAACACGCTGGTGGAAGACCGCTATGCCTGCTTCGAGGCCGGCATGGACGGTTTCCTGGTCAAGCCGCTGGATCGCGACAAACTCACTGAAGCGCTGGCCAGCATGCAGGCCTCGCGGTATCTGGCGGCCTGACGCGGCCGATCAGTTCGGCGGCGCGGCGCTGATCAGTCGCGGTTTGCCGTGATGTCACACGCCGGCAATCGCCGCGTCACATCCTTGTAGAACGCCCGTGCTTGGTAATCGTCGAAGGCCGCACACGATTCGTTGACCCGCGGTCGCGAGGACACGATGCACGGCGACGATCTGGCGCGCTCGACTCAACGTTTCATCAAGCTGCTCCGGCCGGAAAATGCCGGCGCGATGGCCGCCACCGCGATCACCTGGCTGAAGGCACCGCCCTATCTGCCGCAGCCGCGCAAGGCGTTGCGGCCGTTCCCGGCGGCGCCCGCCAGTCTCGGACGGATCGGCGCGCTCGAGGTCAAGCTCGCCACCGAAAAGCGCGACGTCCGCCACGCCCAGAAACTGCGCTACCGGGTGTTCTACAAGAACGGCACCGCGGTCGCCGACGCCGCCACGCTGTTGGCGCGCCGCGACAAGGACGGCTACGACAAGATCTGCGATCATCTTTTGGTGGTCGATCACGCCGCCAAGCCGACGCTGAGCGGCAAGCAGCCGGTGGTCGGCACCTATCGGCTGCTGCGGCAGGAACTGGCCGACCGCCACGGCGGCTTCTACACCGAGCACGAATTCGATCTGTCCGGCATGATCGCGCGCCACCCCGGCCTGCGCTTTCTCGAGCTCGGCCGCTCCTGCGTGCTGCCGCGCTACCGCAACAAGCGCACCGTCGAATTGCTGTGGCAGGGCATCTGGAACTACGTCCGCCAGCACGACGTCGACGTGATGATCGGCTGCGCCAGTTTCGAGGGCACCGACCCGAACCGGCTGGCGCTGCCGCTGTCGTTCCTGCATCACCACGCCTCGGCGCCGGAAGAGTGGCGCGCCCGCGCCCACCCGTCGCGCCGCATCGAGATGAACCGGATGGCCAAGGAGGCAATCGATCCGAAGGCGGCATTGCGCGAACTGCCGCCCTTGATCAAGGGCTATCTGCGGGTCGGCGCCATGGTCGGCGACGGCGCGGTGATCGACTATCAGTTCGGTACCACCGACGTATTGATCGTGATGCCGGTCGCCGCCATCAAAGGCCGCTACATCGAGCATTTCGGCGGCAGCGACGCGCCCCGCCGCGCGGCGTGATTTTCGGCTCGCTCAAGTAACAGGCCGTGCGGCTTTGGTCCGCTCGCTTGTGCCTATCAACACAACGGCCGTCATCCTGAGGAGCCCGGCGTAGCTCGAAGAGCGATGCCGGGCGTCTCGAAGGATGGGCTCCAAGGACTCGTGGCCGCATCCTTCGAGGCTCGCGCAAGCGCGCGAGCACCTCAGCGACTGTCTTGGTTGTCAAGCGTTTTGCCATGGCTGATTGTCCCGCAGGATTGCGTTGAGGGTGGTGAGGAGCTTTCGGGCGACGGCGATCAGGGCGACCATTTTGGGCTTACCAGCGCTGATCAGGCGCTG
>NZ_DASWPE010000193.1:0-6854 GCF_036404135.1 Rhodopseudomonas sp.
CGAGGGCGAGGGCTCGCAGCAGTTCCGAATCCTGCGCGCCGTGAAGAACCGTTTCGGTCCCACCGACGAGATCGGCGTGTTTGAGATGACCGGCCTCGGCCTGCGCGAAGTCTCCAACCCGTCCGAACTGTTCCTGTCGGAGCGCGATCTCGGCAGTCCCGGCACCGCCGTGTTCGCCGGCATAGAAGGCACACGCCCCGTGCTGGTGGAACTGCAGGCGCTGGTCGCGCCAACCACGCTGGGCACGCCGCGGCGCGCGGTGGTCGGCTGGGATTCGAGCCGCCTGTCGATGGTGCTGGCGGTGCTGGAGGCCCATTGCGGCGTCAAACTGTCCGGCTACGACGTCTACTTCAACGTCGCCGGCGGCTTGCGGATCAACGAACCCGCCGCCGATCTGGCCGCCGCCGCCGCCTTGGTGTCATCGCTGGCGAATGCGCCATTGCCGACCGACGCGGTGTATTTCGGCGAAATCTCGCTGTCCGGCGCGGTGCGGCCGGTGGCGCAGAGCTCGGCGCGACTGAAGGAAGCCGCCAAACTCGGCTTTGCCCGCGCCGTGCTGCCCGAATCGGCGCGCGGCGACGCCGGCGGCGATGCTGGGCTCACGCTCAACAGCGTCGGCGGACTGTCCGGTCTGGTCGCCGACATTGCCGCGCGCGGCTCGCCGAAGCCCGGCCGCGACAACGGTAAAAGCACAGCGCCGGAGAAAAACGCCGCGCCGGCGCGATTCCGTCGCCAGGAGGGCTAATGCCCGCGTGACCTCGGGCGGCGCCACCGCTATAACGCGGCGGCGCGGCATCCGAGCGAGTTGTGACACGGACCCTTAAGCCATCGGACCGATGCTGTTCCGACGGCTCCGTTTGCGATTTTCCGGTGTTGCGGGCCGTGCCAATGTCCATCACTTAAGGCCACCCGGCGACCTGCCGATTCGCGGTTTCGATTTACGAGCGGACCTGACCAGCCGATGCCGATTACCATTCTCGATCTCGTCCTGCTCGCGGTGATGTTGATATCCGGCCTGCTGGCGATGGTGCGCGGCTTCATGCGCGAAGTGCTGTCGATCGCCGCCTGGGGCGCTGCGGCGCTGGTGACGCTGTACGCCTATCAGAAGCTGCTCCCCACCGCGAAAACCTATTTCAGCAGCGACACCGTGGCCTCGGTGGTGGTGATCGCCGGGGTGTTCATCGGCACGCTGGTGATCGTCTCGATCATCACCGTGCGGATCTCCGACATGATCCTGGATTCGCGAATCGGCGCGCTGGACCGCACGCTGGGCTTCCTGTTCGGTCTGGCGCGCGGCTTGCTGATCGTGGTTGTGGCCTATCAGTTCTTCATCTGGCTGGTTCCCGACAAGCAGCGCCCGGATTGGGTGACGGCGGCGAAATCCCGCACCGTGTTGCAGGGAACCGGAGATTGGTTGATGGCGCTCTTGCCGGATGACCCTGAAAATACCATCTTGAAGAGGTTCAAGAAGAACAAGCCGGAAGACGATCAGACCGACGCTGATCAGGCGACGCCGCCGGCTGCCGAGGGCTATCCGAAAAATGCCCGCGACGATTTGAAGAAGCTGATCGAAGGCAAGCCGGCCAAACGCTAGTCAAGCGAGGATCGAGGCGTGATGAACGAGATGCAGAGCCCTTCCGAAGCAGCACAGTCGCCCGAACCCGATCTTGATTTCGACATGGACGGCGACACGCTGCGCGAGGAATGCGGCGTGTTCGGCATTTTCGGCCATCCCGACGCCGCGGCGATCACCGCGCTCGGGCTGCACGCGCTACAGCACCGCGGCCAGGAAGCCGCCGGCATCGTCTCCTTCGAAGGCGGCCGATTTCATTCCGAGCGCCGGCTCGGCCTGGTCGGCGACACGTTTTCGCGCGCCGATGTGATCGCGCGGCTGCCCGGCACCGCCGCTGTCGGCCATGTGCGCTATTCCACCACCGGCGAAACCATTTTGCGCAACGTGCAGCCGTTGTTCGCCGAGCTCAACGCCGGCGGCTTTGCGATCGGCCACAACGGCAATCTCACCAACGGCCTGACGCTGCGCCGCGAACTGGTGCGCAACGGCGCGATGATGCAGTCGACCACCGATACCGAGGTGATCCTGCATCTGGTGGCGCATTCGCGCCGGCCGCGCTTCGTCGATCGTTTCATCGAGGCTTTGCGCGTCATCGAGGGCGCCTATTCGCTGGTGTCGCTGACCAACAAGAAGCTGATCGGCGCCCGCGACCCGTTGGGGATTCGTCCCCTGGTGCTCGGCGAACTCGACGATTGTCCGATTCTCGCCTCGGAGACCTGTGCGCTCGACATCATCGGCGCCAAATATGTCCGCGACATCGAGCCCGGCGAGGTCATCGTGTTCGACCGCCACGGCGTCACCAGCCACAAGCCGTTCCCGCCGATGCCGCCGCGGCCCTGCATCTTCGAATACATCTATTTCGCCAGGCCAGATTCCTTGGTCGGCGGCCGCTCGGTGTATGACGTACGCAAGGCGTTCGGCGCGCAACTGGCGCGCGAAAGCCATGTCGCGGCCGACGTCGTGGTGCCAGTGCCGGATTCCGGCGTGCCGGCCGCGATCGGCTATTCCCGGCAGTCCGGCGTGCCGTTCGAACTCGGCATCATCCGCAATCACTATGTCGGGCGCACCTTCATCCAGCCGACCCAGAGCGTGCGCGAGCTCGGCGTGCGGATGAAGCATTCGGCGAACCGCGCCGCGATCGAAGGCAAGCGCATCGTCTTGATCGACGATTCGCTGGTGCGCGGCACCACCTCGAAGAAGATCGTCAAGATGATGCGCGACGCCGGCGCCAGCGAGGTGCATTTCCGCATCGCCTCGCCGCCGATCACCCATCCGGATTACTACGGCATCGACACCCCGGACCGCGCCGGGCTGCTCGCCGCCACCCATTCGCTCGAGGAGATGCGCGAACTGATCGGCGCGGATTCGCTGGCGTTCCTGTCGGTCGACGGCATCTACCGCGCGATGGGCGAGCCCGGCCGCGATCCGGCGCATCCGAAATTCACCGACCATTGCTTCACCGGGGACTATCCGACCCCGCTCACCGACCACAACCAGACCGAATCGCAGCCGCGGCAATTGTCGCTGCTCGCGGAAGCGAGCTGACGCCCGACGATGGCAAAGGCCGCGGTGTTTGTCGCGGTCTGGTTCGGCTCGATCGCGGTCGGCTATCTGGTGCCGATGCTGATCGACCGCGACGTCGCCGGCGCGCTGGCGGCGGCCATTCTGATGATCGCCGGCGCCCTGCTCGGGCCGCTCCTGGCGACGCTTATGGTGCGGCGGCTTTTCGGTTGATGTCGCGGCTTTCGCCCTCACGCTAAAGTTCGTCGCGCCCGGCCTTGTGCCGGGGCGCAACGGCTTTAAAAAGACGCCTTGAATCGCCGGCCTCCGCCCGGCCGTGACGGATCACAGCGCGCCATGACCCTGCCCCTCGCCTCCCGCATCGCTCTCGTCACCGGCGCCTCGCGCGGGCTCGGCTACGCCACCGCCTGCGCGCTGGCCCGGGCCGGCGCCCATGTGGTCGCGGTGGCGCGGACCCAGGGCGGGCTCGAAGAACTCGACGACGAGATTCGTAAGGACACCGGCGAAGGCGCGACCCTGGTGCCGCTCGACCTCACCGATCTCGAAGCGATCGCCCGGCTCGGCGGCGCGCTGTATGAGCGCCACGGCAAGCTCGACATCCTGGTCGGCAGTGCCGGCATCGCCGGGCCGTCGTCGCCGCTCGGCCATATCGCGCCGAAGCCGTGGGGCGACGTGGTGGCGATCAATCTCAATGCCAATTTCCAGTTGATCCGCTGCATGGAGCCGCTGCTGCGGGTGTCCGACGCCGGCCGCGCGGTGATGATCAGCTGCGACGAGGCGCGCCGCGCGCCGGCCTATCGCGGCCCGGCCGCGGCGTCGAAAGCGGCGCTGGAAACCTTGACGCGGGTGTGGGCGGCGGAGAACGCCACCACGAACCTGCGCGTCAACCTGTTCGATCCCGGGGCGCTGCGCAGCCGACTGCGCGCCACCATCATGCCGGGCGAAGATCCCGAGACGCTGCCGACGCCGGCCGAAGTCGCCGAAGCCCTGCTGCCGCTGTGCCTGCCATCGTGGGGCGAGCACGGCAAGCTCTTCGACTACGCCACCCGCACGCTGAAGCACTTTGCCGCGGCGGTGTGATGCTGGCTGCACTGTCGCGATGGCGTCAGCGACGCGCTGTCAAGGCAATCTACGCGCACCTCGGCGGCGATGAATCCCGCACCTCTCCCCGCGTCGTCCCTGCGAACGCAGGGACCCATACCGTGCGGACGAGCTTTTTAGCACTGCGGCCAAAGCCGATTTTTCACATCAACCGCCAGGGGTGATGGGTCCCTGCCTGCGCAGGGACGACGCGCGGATAGGTTTTGCATGATCGCGACTGCGCGATGCGCAATTGGCGGCGACCAAAGGTGTGCCACCGCGCTCAAAATTCATCATGGCGTCATTCCGGGGCGCGAGAGCGATAGCTCTCGCGAACCCGGAATCTCGCTGCAGGGAAGAGCGTTCGAGCGACGCGTGGCAAGATTCCGGGTTCGCTCGCCTATAGCGTTTTCGAGCGAAGTGGATCCCGGTTCGCGTGAAGAAAACGCGTCAAAATAAGAATCTAGAGCTCCGGTTCTGATTCTATCAGAACCGGAATAGCTCTAAGAGGGGCTCGCGCCCCGGAATGACAGCCCTTAAGTATCAGCCGCCGCCTGCGCCTTTTGCCGGTTCATCGCCGCCACCGCGTGGCCGGCGATCAGCATCGACAGCAACAGCAGCAAGCCTGCGACGAGGAACGGCGCGCCGGGCAGATCGATCGGCGTGCCGTCGGCGATGAAGTATGCGAAGATCAGCGTGAACAGCGACGGCCCGACCAGTTCGGCGATCGAGTTGACGCTGGTGGTGGCGCCCTGCAACTGGCCCTGCTGATCCGGCGGCACCAGCCGCGTCATCAGGCTCGAGGTCGCAGGCCCGGCGATGCCCCAGATCGTCATCACCGGCGTGCCGATCCAGAACAGCGCCCCGTTCGGCGCCAAGGCGTAGATCGCAAATCCGAGCGCGCCGCAGCCATAGCCGATGATGATCGCCCAGCGTTCGCCGAGCAGCTTCAGCGCGGGGCCGACCAGCCCGCCCTGCACGATGGTGGTGCACAGCCCGACAAAGGCCAGCGCCAGCCCGACCGTGGTCTGGTCCCAGCCGTAGCGATAGGTGGTGTACAGCACGAAGGTCGCCGGCAGCGCCACATGCGCCACCTCGGCGCAGAACGTCACCACCGCCAGCGCGGACAGCGTGACGTTGGAGCGCAACAGCCGCAGCGCGCCGAGCGGATTGGCGCGGCGCCATTTGAACGGCGAGCGGCGCTGTTTCGGCAGCGATTCCGGCAGCACGAAGTAGCCATACAGTGCGTTGGCGAGGCTTAAGCCCGCCGCCACCCAGAACGGCAGCCGCGGATCGACGCCGCCGAGCAGCCCACCGATCGCCGGCCCGAAGATGAAGCCGAGCCCGAACGCCGCCCCGATCTTGCCGAACACCGCGGCGCGTTTCTCCGTGGGCGTCACATCGGCGATATAGGCGAACGAGGTCGAGATGCTTGCGGAGGTGACGCCGGAAATCATCCGGCCGACGAACAGCCAGCCGAGCGACGGCGCCAGCGCCATCATCACGTAGTCGCAGCCCAGGCCGAAATTCGACAGTAGGATCACCGGGCGGCGGCCGAACCGATCGGAGAGCGCGCCGAGCACCGGCGAGGCAAAGAACTGCATCAGCGCCCAGGCGGTGCCGAACAGGCCGTAGATCTTGGCGGCGTCGGCGGTGTTGTTGTCGGCGAAGCTCTCCACCAGCTTCGGCAGGATCGGCAGGATCATGCCGATCGACAGCATGTCGAGCAGGATGGTGATGAAGATGAAGCCGACCGCGGCGCGGCGCGGCGCAGCCGGCGTCTCGGAGGGCGGCGCGGGCTCAGGCAACTTGGAGGCAGGCGACTCGGAGCCAGGCGTCGCCGGCGGAGGCGTCGCGATGGCCTCGGCGACTGGCTGATCGACACTCATGGGATGTGCTGCGCCTCGCGCCATGGGCCGGCGCCTCCGCACAAGCTAATGCCTCCAGGCGGAGGCGGCAATTCGCAAAATGGCGGGCATTCGCCGCCGCTCGCGACGCCAACGCCCAGCCTCCCCACTTGCGCCGCGTCATCCTGAGTGTCTGACCGAAAAAGCAGCGAGCAAAATCAGGGGTTTTTGTCATTGCGAGCCGAGGGCAGCGCGCAGCGCCGACTTCGATGCAAAGCAATCCAGGGGCTTCAAGCGTGGCCCTGGATTGCTTCGTCGCAAGAGCTCCTCGCAATGACGGGTTGAAGGCCTGATTTCATTGATCGCTTTTTGAGTCAGACTCTGAGGAACCCGGCGAAGCTCGAAGAGCGAAGCCGGGTATCTCGAAGGATGGCCACGGACGTGACGCCGCCCCAGCTCCGGCGCAGCCGCGCTTGCAGCCACACCCTCGCGTTGCTCGGGCACCTCAGGATGACGGCGGTGGGGACTGGATCAGTAACATCAGCCGCTCAATCAGCGTCATCCTGAGGAACCCGGCGAAGCCCGCAGGGCGAAGCCGGGTGTCTCGAAGGATGGCCACGGACGTGACGCCGCCCCAGCTCCGGCGCGGCCGCGCTTGCAGCCGCATCCTTCGAGGCCCTCGCGTTGCTCGGGCACCTCAGCGACTGTCTTGGTTGTCAAGCGTTTTGCCATGGCTGATTGTCCCGCAGGATTGCGTTGAGGGTGGTGAGGAGCTTTCGGGCGACGGCGATCAGGGCGACCATTTTGGGCTTACCAGCGCTGATCAGGCGCTG
>NZ_DASWPE010000194.1:0-13061 GCF_036404135.1 Rhodopseudomonas sp.
GTCGGCTTCATGTCGCCGTCCTTTGTCGGCATCGTGCCGTCGATCGAAATGGTGATCTACACCGCGGTGGGCGGTCGGCTCTCGATCCTCGGCGCGATCTACGGCACGCTGCTTGTCAACTTCGCCAAGACCAGCCTGTCGGAATCGTTTCCTGAATTGTGGCTGTTCGGTCTTGGCGGTCTGTTCATCGCGGTCGTGCTCGCCTTCCCGGACGGCATCGCCGGCATCTGGGCCGATCACGTCCAGCCGCGCATCGATCGGCTGATCGCGTCGCGCAAGCCAGGCTGGGTCGCGCCGGCCGATGGTCCCGTGGTCGACGGCGCGCCGGCCGAGTGAGGAGACGATCATGCTGATAGGTCATCAACCCAAGGATTTCCTGCTCTCGGTCGAGGGTCTGACGGTTTCGTTCGACGGCTTCAAGGCCGTCAACGATCTGTCGTTCTATGTCGAGGAAAACGAAATCCGCGTCATCATCGGCCCCAACGGCGCCGGCAAGACCACGGTGCTCGATCTGATCTGCGGCAAGACCAAGGCGACCTCCGGCTCGATCCAGTTTCGCGGCAAGGAACTGACCAAGCTGAAGGAGAACCAGATCGTGCAGGCCGGGGTCGGCCGCAAATTCCAGAACCCGTCGATCTATGACGACCTCACGGTGTTCGAGAATCTGGAAATCTCCTATCCGCGCGGCCGCTCGGTGTTCGGCGCGCTGGCGTTCAAGCGCGACGCCGCTGTGCGCGACCGCGTCGAGGAGGTCGCCGAGATGATCTTTTTGAGGGACCGGCTTTCGATGAACGCCGACCTGCTCAGCCACGGCCAAAAGCAATGGCTGGAGATCGGCATGCTGCTGATCCAGGACCCTGATTTGCTGATGCTCGATGAGCCGGTCGCCGGCATGAGCGTGTCGGAGCGCGTCAAGACCGCGGAACTGTTGAACCGCATCATCAAGGACCGCTCGGTGCTGGTGATCGAGCACGACATGAAATTCGTCGAGGACATCGCCCACAAGGTCACCGTGCTGCACCAAGGCCAGATCCTCTCCGAGGGCACCATGGAGAAGGTCAAGAACGATCCCAAGGTGATCGAAGTGTATCTGGGGCATTGAGCGATGAGGTGGTGCGTCGATCTACAGAGCTGCTTGTCTTCACCTCTCCCCGCTTGCGGCCGCGAAGCCGCGGACGATGACCGCTTCGCGTCGTGCGCTCGCGGTGTCGTGGTGTCTCTCCGCGGGTCGTCCCTGCAAACGCAGGGACCCATCACCCCTGGCGTTCGCCGTTCGGAAAAGCTCATCAGCGCCGGACGCCAAAGCGGCTCCGCGCCGTATGGGTCCCTGCGTTCGCAGGGACGACCCGTTGCAAGGCTGCGATCACCTCACGATCGCGGTGCGCTCAGCTTGACCCGCGACGTCTCATGCGCAGGCCATCAAGGAGACCACTGATGCTGTCCATCTCCGACTTCCACGTCGCCTACGGCCAGAGCGAGGTGCTGCACGGCCTCAATATCGACGTCGCGCCGAGCGAGATCGTGGCGATCATGGGCCGCAACGGCATGGGCAAGACCACGCTGATGAAGGCCTTGATGGGCATCATCCCGACCAAGCACGGCGCGGTGGCGATGCAGGGCACTGAGCTCACCACGCTGCAAAGCTATCAGCGCGTCGCCAAGGGGTTGGCCTACGTGCCGCAGGGCCGCATGATCTTCTCGGCGATGACGGTGAAGGAAAACATCGAGACCGGCCTGGTCGCCTCGGGCGAAAAGACCGTGCCCGGCGACATCTACCAATTGTTTCCGGTGCTCTTGGAGATGAAAGGCCGCCGCGGCGGCAATCTGTCCGGCGGCCAGCAACAGCAGCTCGCGATCGCCCGCGCGCTCGCCACCCGCCCGAAGGTGCTGCTGCTCGACGAGCCGACCGAGGGCATCCAGCCCTCGATCATCAAGGACATGGCCCGCACCCTGAAACAGATCCGCGACAGCCGCGGGCTGTCGATCATCGTCTCCGAACAGGTGCTGAGCTTTGCGCTCGACGTCGCCGATCGGGTGCTGGTGATCGAGAACGGCGAGATCGTCCGCGACGAGCCGCGCGCCGGCATCGATGCCGCACAGATCTCGAAATATCTGTCTGTGTAACCAAGCCTGCCAACAAGGGAGCTTCTGATGCCGGAAACACTGATCAAGGTCGATCTGACGCAATCGGCCTACGACAACGAGAAAGTCCACAACCGCTGGCATCCCGACGTTCCGATGGTGGCCTGGGTCAATCCCGGCGACGACTTCATCGTCGAGACCTATGACTGGACCGGCGGCTTCATCAAGAACAACGATTCCGCCGACGACGTCCGCGACATCGATCTGTCGATCGTGCACTTTTTGTCCGGCCCGATCGGCGTCAAGGGCGCCGAGCCCGGCGACCTGTTGGTGGTCGATCTGTTGGACATCGGCCCGGTGAAGGACAGCCTGTGGGGCTTCAACGGCTTCTTCTCCAAGCAGAACGGCGGCGGCTTTCTCACCGATCACTTCCCGCTGGCGCAGAAGTCGATCTGGGACTTCAAGGGCATGTACACCTCGTCGCGGCATATTCCCGGCGTGAACTTCGCCGGCCTCATTCACCCCGGACTGATCGGCTGCCTGCCGGATCCGAAACTGCTCGCCACCTGGAACGAGCGCGAGACTGCGCTGATCGCCACCAATCCGACGCGGGTGCCCGGCCTCGCCAATCCGCCGTTCGCGCCGACCGCGCATATGGGCCAGCTCAAGGGCGACGCCAAGGCCAAGGCCGCAGCTGAAGGCGCGCGCACCGTGCCGCCGCGCGAGCATGGCGGCAATTGCGATATCAAGGATCTGTCGCGGGGCTCGAAGGTGTATTTCCCGGTCTATGTGCCGGGCGGCGGACTGTCGATGGGCGATCTGCATTTCAGCCAGGGCGACGGCGAGATCACCTTCTGCGGCGCCATCGAGATGGCGGGCTGGCTGCACATCAAGGTCGACATCATCAAGGACGGCGTGGCGAAATACGGCATCAAGAATCCGGTGTTCCGGCCCTCGCCGGTGACGCCGAACTACAAGGACTATCTGATCTTCGAAGGCATCTCGGTCGATGAAGAAGGCAAGCAGCATTATCTCGACGTCCACATCGCCTATCGGCAGGCCTGCCTCAACGCCATCGAATATCTGAAGAAGTTCGGCTATTCCGGCGCCCAGGCCTATTCGATCCTCGGCACCGCGCCGGTGCAGGGCCATATCTCCGGCGTGGTCGACGTGCCGAACGCCTGCGCCACGCTGTGGCTGCCGACCGAGATCTTCGACTTCGACATGATGCCGTCCTCGGCAGGTCCCATCAAACACATCAAGGGCGGCATCGACATGCCGATCTCGCAGGACAAGTAGCGGCCGGACAGCGGTGCGATGACGAGTCATCCGACCTTGATGGTCGCTCATCGCACCGGAGCCGTCATCCTGAGGAGCCCGGCGAAGCGCAGCGAAGCCGGGCGTCTCGAAGGATGAGGGATGTGCAGAACCTCACCACCCTCGCCAGAAACGGAACATGCCATGCCGGTCTATGACTATCTCTGCGACGCCTGCGGCCCGTTCACCGAGATGCGGCCGATGGCGGAATGCGACGCGCCGCACGATTGCCCGCAATGCGAGGTCTCGGCGCCGCGCGTGATTCTCACCGCGCCGCATTTTGCCTGCATGCCGGCCAGCCAGCGCAAAGCCCACGCCACCAATGAGCGCAGCGCCCATGCGCCGCAGACCGCCGGCGAATACAAGGCCAGGCACGGCGCCCATTGCGGCTGCTGCTCCGGCAAGGCGGCGCGGCTGCAGACCCGCAGCCGCAGCGGCGCCAAGAGCTTCCCCACCGCGCGGCCGTGGATGATCAGCCATTGATCTCGTCCTCGCCGCGTTGTTCAGATCGGCACCTGACCCACCCACCGCCGTCATCCTGAGGAGCCCGGCGTAGCTCGCAGAGCGAAGCCGGGCGTCTCGAAGGATGCGCCGCGGAGTCTACGGCCCAGCTTGCAGCCGCATCCTTCGAGGCCCTCGCCGCGCTCGGGCGCCTCAGGATGACGACCCAATACGCGAGGCCAGCGGTTGAGATGTCTTGGGTAAGTAATGTGCCTAACTCACCCGCCGCCGTCATCCTGAGGAGCCCGGCGTAGCTCGCAGAGCGAAGCCGGGCGTCTCGAAGGATGGCCGCGGGGTCAGCGCTCGACCCGTATCGTCATCCTTCGAGGCTCGCCGCAAGAGCGGCTTCGCGCCTCAGGATGACGACTCAGACGTCGCGGCGTGTGATGTCGGTTTGCGGCAAGTGCCGTTAACAAGTGCCGGTGTATGTCGCCGAGGGCCTTGCCCACCACCGCCGGCGCCGTTGTCCACAACCGGGGTGACGCGCCGGATCGCGCTGGCTATGCTGTGGCGCCGGCCACGCCGCCGGCGTCCTGTCCCGCGGTTGTCCGGAGTTTCCCTTGCAGCGTTTGCCAGATCACGCCCGCCTCGTTCGGGTGTCGCCCGATATGTCCCCCGCCGCGGAGCACGCCCGTGGCTGAAACCATCGCCGAGATCGTCGCCGCGCATCGCGCCGGCACCACCACGCCCGCCGAGACCGTGGCGCGCAGCTTTGCGCGGATTCGCGAGCGCAACGACGGAGCGATCTTCATCAGCCTGCGCGACGAGGCCGAGGCGATCGCCGAAGCCGCGGCGCTGAATATCAAGGACGCCGCCGAGTTGCCGCTCTATGGCGTGCCGGTGGCGATCAAGGACAATATCGACGTCGCCGGCCTGCCGACCACCGCGGCGTGTCCGGCGTTTGCGTTTCAGCCGGCGCGCGATGCGACCGTGGTGGCGAAGCTGCGCGCCGCCGGCGCCATCGTGATCGGCAAGACCAATCTCGACCAGTTCGCCACCGGGCTGGTCGGCGTGCGCTCGCCTTATGGCGTGCCGAAGAATGCGATGCGCGACGACTTGGTGCCGGGCGGCTCGTCGTCGGGCTCCGCGGTCGCGGTGTCCACCGGGCTGGTGCCGCTTTCGCTCGGCACCGACACCGCGGGGTCGGGCCGGGTGCCGGCGATGCTCAACAACATCGTCGGACTGAAGCCCAGTCTCGGGTTGATCTCCACCGCCGGCGTGCTGCCGGCCTGCCGCACGCTGGATTGCGTGTCGATCTTCGCGCTCACCGTCGACGACGCCGCGACCGCGCTGCAGGCGCTGGCCGGCTATGATGAGGCCGACGCCTATGCGCGCCGGCTGCCGCTGCCGCCGCTCGGCGCGTTCGCCGCCCCGCTGCGGCTCGGCGTGCCGCGCCAAGGCCAGTTGCAGTTCTTCGGCGACGCGCAGTCGCAGCGCGATTACGACGCCGCGTTGCAGCGCTTTCTTGCGCTCGGCGCCACCGCGGTAGAATTCGATTTCGCGCCGTTCGAGGAGACCGCGACGCTGCTCTATGACGGGCCGTGGGTCGCCGAGCGCTATTTGGTGATCCGCGAGCTGCTCAAGTCCAATCCCGATGCGGTCTATCCGGTGACCCGCGGCATCATCGAAGCCGGCGCTCATGTCAGCGGTGCCGAGGCCTTCGCAGCATTGTATCGCTTGCAGTTGTTGCGCCAGCGCAGCGCGCGCGTCTTCGAGAGCATCGACGCGATGCTGCTGCCGACCGCGCCGACCGCCTACACCGTGGCCGACGTGGTGGCTGACCCGGTGACGCTGAACAGCCGGCTCGGCACCTACACCAATTTCGTCAACCTGCTCGACCTGTGCGGCCTGGCATTGCCGGCGACGATCCGCGACGACGGCGTGCCGTTCGGCGTCACGCTCTTGGCGCCGGCCGGCCAAGACACCCGATTGGCCACTATCGGCCGGTTGTTTCACACCGACACCGGGCTTGCGATGGGGGCCTCGGGCCTGCCGCAACCGCCATTGCCGGCGCTGGAGCCGCAGCCTGCCGCCGACGAACTCGCGCTGGTGGTGGTCGGCGCGCATCTGTCGGGGATGGCGCTGAACGGCGAATTGCAGGCGCTGAATGCGCGGCTGTTGCGCGCCACCGAGACCGCGCCGGACTATCAGCTCTTCGCGCTGCCGGGCTCGGTGCCGCCGAAGCCGGGGATGCTGCGGGTCGAGGCCGGCAGCGGCACGGCGATCGCGGTGGAGGTCTGGGCGCTGTCGCAGGCGGCGTTCGGCCGTTTCGTCGCGGCGATCCCGCGGCCGTTGTCGATCGGCAGCGTGCGGCTCGCCGACGGCTCGCTCGCCAAGGGCTTCCTGGTCGAGCCGATCGCGGTCAGCGGCGCGCTCGACATCTCGCATTACGGCGGCTGGCGCGCCTTCATCGCCGCGACGGTGTCGTAGAGCCCGCGCCGCGCCGTCCGCAAGGGTTGGTGTTACCGCGGCTCGTTCAACCTCTTCCCGATCGATGCCGAGCGCCTCTGCTCCCCTCCCCCTTGCGGGGAGGGGTCGGGGGTGGGGGTCTCCGAGCATGGTGCCCGCGTCGAGACCGCGTGATGCCTCAGCGGCCTGACCATCCGCAGCTGTTGCCAAGCCATCGCGAGATTTCTGCTGTGAACCCCCACCCCCAACCCCTCCCCGCAAGGGGGAGGGGAGTTCGCTGCCGCTGGGGTTAGCTCAGAGGTTGAGCCTTAATGACTCCAGCTACACGTGCTGGCCGCCGTTGATGTGGATCTCGGCGCCGTTCACGTAGGACGAGGTCTCGGTGCACAGCACGTAGATGATTTTCGCGACCTCGTCCGGGGTGCCGAGCCGCCGCATCGGGATGTCTTCCTCGACGATCTTCTCGGTGCCGGGCGACAGGATCGAGGTGTCGATCTCGCCGGGTGCAATCGAATTGACGCGGACGCCGATCCGGCCGAAGTCGGAGGCCATCTCGCGGGTCAGCGAGGCCAGCGCCGCCTTCGAGGTCGCGTAGGCGGCCCCGGCGAACGGATGCACCCGCGAGCCCGCGATCGAGGTGACGTTGACCACCGAGCCCTTGGCGGCTTTCAATTCCTCGATCAACCCGCGCGCCATCATGATCGGCGCGAAGAAATTCACCCGGAACACCTGGTCCCAGGTGTCGATTTCGGTGTCGATCGAGCCGAGCCTCGTGCCGCCCGCCGCCTTCGGCGAGATCGCGGCGTTGTTGACCAGCGCGTGCAATTGCCCGCCGTCCAGCCGCTGGCGGATTTCGTCGATCGCCCGCACGGTGTCGGCGCGGTCGGCGAGGTCGACCTGGATGTGATCCTCCGGCCCCGCGCCCCACGGGCATTGCTCGGGAAATGGATGGCGCGAACAGGTGATGACGCGCCAGCCGGCGCTGGAAAACCGGATCACGGTGGCGTGGCCGATGCCGCGGCTGGCGCCGGTGAGCAGCAGCGTGCGGCGCGGCGCGTTGCTGTCGGCGAGCGCCGTCGCCGGACTGGGCTTCGTTGTGTCGGGACTCATGGGTACAGCCTTGTCTTGGTCCAGGGATGCGCCGGAGTGTCCCGGCAAAATTCGATGCGGTCGTGCAGCCGGAACGGGCGGTCGTGCCAGAATTCGAAGCGCGCCGGGGTGACCCGCCAGCCGCTCCAGCCCGGCGGCCGCGGCACCTCGCCGATCAGATGCTTGGCGGCGACGCCGGCGATCGCCTGTTCGAAGGCGAAGCGGCTCTCCAACGGCTGTGATTGCTTGCTGGCCCAGGCGCCGATCTGCGACTGCTTCGACCTTGTGGCGAAATAGGCGTCGGCCTCGGCGTCGCTGACCGCCGTCACGCTGCCGCGCACCCGCACCTGGCGGCGCAGCGACTTCCAGTGAAACAGCAGCGCCGCCTTGGGATTGGCGGCGAGTTCGCGGCCCTTCTGGCTGGCGATATGGCTGTAGAACACGAAGCCGCGGGAATCATAGCCCTTCATCAGCACCATGCGGACGTCGGGCAGCCCGTCGGGGTCGACGGTGGCGAGCGCCATCGCATTGGGGTCGTTCGGCTCGGAGGCCGACGCCTCGGCATACCAGTCGGCGAACAGCGCGAACGGCTCTTCGGCGGCGGTGAAATCACCGGACGTTAACCCACTTGGGTGTTTGATGGAGGTTGCATCGCTCATGCGAGGAGTTCCGAGTTGTTCGTCACCGCGGCCAAGAAGGCGCTGTGTCCCCGGACGGGGTCCGTCCTATATAGGACACGGCGGCGCGTTGGCCTATCCGCGATCGGGCCGCCGGCAATTCTGCTCACAATGATTCTAATCGGCCTGGGTGTCGGCGGCTGCAGCCTGTCGCGCAACGACGCGGCCTTTGCCCAGATGGAGGGCGACGTCACCGGCTCGATCGGGGCGGCGAGCCATGCCGCGAATAATGACGGGCCGACCGAGGCCGATCTGGCGCTGGCGCGCAACGCCGCCTCCGACGTTTTGACCAAGGGCGACCGGGATTCCAGCCAGCCCTGGGAAAATCCCTCGACCGGGGCGCGCGGCTCGGTGACGCCGCTGGCCTCGGTGTATTCCACCGACGGCCGCTCGTGCCGGGATTTTCTCGCCAGCTTCGTCAAGGACCGCAGCGAAAGCTGGTTGCAGGGCTCGGGCTGCCGCACCGCCTCCGGGCAGTGGGAGATTCATACCTTGAAGCCGTGGCGAAAGACCTGACCGCCACTGCGATCGCCGAATCCAGTTGCAAAAATGACACGAACACCCCAGATGAAGGGCAGCAGGGGCTTTGTCCCCGATTCTGCCAGGTTCTGATTCCTCGAAGGAGACGAGACGGATGCGCGACCCCTATGAGGTCCTGGGGGTGCAGCGGGATGCCAGCGCTGCGGCCATCAAGAGCGCCTATCGCAAACTCGCCAAGAAGCATCACCCGGACAACAACAAGAACGACCCGAAATCCGCGGCGCGGTTTTCCGAGGTCAATTCCGCCAATGAAATCCTCGGCGACGAGGTCAAGCGCAAGCAGTTCGACCGCGGCGAGATCGACGCCGAGGGTAAGCCGCGCTTTCAAGGCTTTCCCGGCGGCGGCCGCGGCCGCGGCCGCGGCGCGTCGTCCGGCGGCTTCGAGCAATATAACTTCCGCAGCGGCGCCGGCGGCCCGGGTGGTCCCGGCGGCGGCTTCGCTGGCGGCGGCGGTTTCGAGGACATCCTCAACAGCATGTTCGGCGGCGCGGCGGGTGCCGCCCGCGGTCCGCGCGGCGGCCAAGCGTTCGATTTCGACACCGGCGGGCTCGCCGCCGATCTCGACCTCACCGTGTCGATGACGGTGTCGCTGGAGGATTCCGTCAAGGGCGTCGAGAAGCGGGTGCGGCTGCCGTCGGGCAAGGAGCTCAGCGTCAAGGTGCCGGCCGGCGTCACCTCGGGTCAGCAGATCCGGCTGAAAGGCCAGGGCGAAAGCGCCCCCGGCCATCGCCCCGGCGATCTTTTGATCACCGTCTCGATCGCCAGCCATCCGTTCTTCAAGGTCGACGGCAACGATCTGCGGGTCGAGCTGCCGATCACGCTGTATGAGGCGGTGCTTGGCGGCAAGGTGCGGGTGCCGACGCTGACTGGGGCGATCGAATTGTCGGTGCCGAAAAACACCTCGAGCGGCCGGATCTTCCGGCTCAAGGGCAAGGGCATCCCGAAGCAGGGCGGCGCCGCCGGCGATCTGTTCGTCACCACCAGGATCGTGCTGCCGGACGGCCACGACGCCGAACTCGAGGCGTTGATGGAGAAATGGCGCGACTACCATCCCTATCATCCGCGCAGCGAACTGGGCTGAGCGCCCGCCGCCGGCCGCCCGCGCGCGGTCGGCCCGGACTACCGTTTGCCGCGGCGCCGGCCGGCGGGCTCGCGGCCCGCGACGAAGAGCCTATTCCCACGGCCGCCGGAAGCGTCGAATCCGGCGATTTTGCGCCGTTTGGGGGCTGTACCGGCCTCTTTTGCTGGTGTACCTCCACAGCCGGCTAGAGCAGCGATGCCGTTCCCCGGAACGGTCGTCCTGCTCTAGATTGTTGTTTGCGCATGGTCTTTTCCGAAAACCGGGATCGATATTTTCAAGGTCATGCGCCAGCCGATCGGAGACGCAATGGCTGAGTTTACGGGCTTGATGCAGGGCAAGCGTGGCGTGGTGCTCGGCGTGGCCAATAATCGTTCGATCGCCTGGGGGATCGCCAAGGCCTGCCGCGCCCAGGGCGCCGATATCGCCCTGACTTGGCAAGGCGACGCGCTGAAGAAGCGGGTCGAGCCGCTGGCCGCGGAATTGGGCGGCATCCTGCTCGGGCATTGCGACGTCACCGATCCTGCGACCATCGACGCGGCGTTCGATGTGCTGAAGGAGAAGTGGGGCAAGATCGACTTCGTGGTGCACGCCATCGCCTTTGCCGACAAGGACGAGCTCGACGGCCGCTATGTCGACACCACCGCGGAGAATTTCTCCAAATCGATGCTGATCTCCTGCTATTCGCTGACCGCGATCGCGCAGCGCGCCGAGAAGCTGATGACCGACGGCGGCTCGATCCTGACCCTGACCTATTACGGCGCCGAGAAGTGGATGCCGCATTACAACGTGATGGGCGTGGCGAAAGCGGCGCTGGAGGCCAGCGTGCGCTACCTCGCCGCCGACCTCGGCGAGAAGAACATCCGCGTCAACGCCATCTCGGCCGGGCCGATCAAGACGCTGGCGGCGTCGGGGATCGGCGACTTCCGCTACATCCTGAAGTGGAACGAATACAATTCGCCGATGCGCCGCACCGTCACCATCGACGAGGTCGGCGACAGCGCGGTGTATCTGTTGTCGGGGATGTCGCGCGGCGTCACCGGCGAGGTGCATCACGTCGATTCCGGCTACCATGTGGTCGGCATGAAGCGCCCCGACGCGCCGGACATTTCGCTGGCGGCCAAGGACTGATCGCCGTTCCATGAGGCGCGCCGGGATCGGCGTGCCGCCAGGCGCGCCGCTGCGAGCGCCGTCGCTAAACCCGAGCCTTTTCTAACATGCCGACCATCTACTACATCCGCCACGGCGAAACCGACTGGAACGCCACCGGCCGCTTCCAGGGCACCCAGGACATTCCGCTCAACGACATCGGCCGCAGCCAGGCCACCGCGGCCGGGCGCATGCTCGGCGATCTGTTGGACCGCGAGCAGCGCAGCCCCGGGGGTTGGCGTTCGTGGCGAGCCCGCTCGGCCGCGCCCGCCTCACCATGGAGCTGTTGCGCGGCGCGTTGCAGCTTTCGCCGGCCGACTACGCCGTCGACGAGCGGCTGCGCGAAATCTGCTACGGCGACTGGGAAGGCTACACGCTGCCGCAGATGGAAAAGTCCGATCCGCAGGTCTATGCGGCGCGGCTCGCCGATCGCTGGAGCGTGGCGCCGCTGCACGGCGAAAGCTACGCCAGCCGGCTGCCCTTGGTGGCCGACTGGGCCAATTCGCTCGACGCCGACACCGTGGTGGTCGGCCATGTCGGCACCGCCCGCACGCTGATGGTGGCGCTCGGCCTCGCCACCCCGGCGCTGGCGATCGAGGGCCCGATCGTGCAGGGCGCGGTCTATGTGTTCCGCAACGGCGGGCTGGAGATTTATAGCTGAGGGCTTCTTCCTTCTCCCCTTGTGGGAGAAGGTGGCGCGGACGAAGTCCGCGTCGGATGAGGGGGCGTCACAACAAGAGCGTCACCCCCTGCACCCGGCTGACCTTGGGTCAGCCACCCTCTCCCACAAGGGGAGAGGGAAGCGGCCGCGTTGCCGCACTGAGCCATCGACGCCCCCCGCCGCCGTTTGACCCCTGTAGCGCCGCGCGTTACGACAAGCTCGCGTTGACCTTCAACGCCACTGTTGTCTGTCAATCCCCGCGACCAGGCGCCCAAAAATGTCGTTCAACACTTTCGGCCAGATGTTTCGCGTCACCACCTTCGGCGAGAGCCACGGCGTGGCGATCGGCTGCGTGGTCGACGGCTGCCCGCCGTTGATCGCGCTCAGCGAGGCCGACATCCAGCGCGACCTCGACCGTCGGCGGCCGGGTCAATCGCGCTTCACCACGCAGCGCCAGGAAGCCGACCAGGTGAAAATCCTGTCCGGGGTGATGGCGCATCCGCAGAGCGGCGAACAGGTTACCACCGGCACCCCGATCGCGCTTCTGATCGAGAACACCGACCAGCGCTCCAAGGACTATTCCGAGATCAAGGACAAGTACCGCCCCGGCCACGCCGACTTCACCTATGAGGCCAAATACGGCATCCGGGATTATCGCGGCGGCGGCCGCTCCTCGGCGCGCGAGACCGCGACCCGCGTCGCCGCCGGCGCCATCGCCCGCAAGGTGGTGCCCGGCGTCACCGTGCGCGCTGCGCTGGTGCAGATGGGGCCGCACGCCATCGATCGCGACAAATGGGATTGGGCGGAGGTCGGCAACAACCCGTTCTTCTGCCCGGACCAGGACAAGGCCAAGTTCTACGAGGACTATCTCGACGGCATCCGCAAGGCTGGCTCCTCGATCGGCGCGGTGATCGAGGTGGTCGCCGACGGCGTGCCGGCGGGCTTCGGCGCGCCGATCTACGCCAAGCTCGACAGCGACATCGCCGCGGCCTTGATGAGCATCAATGCGGTGAAGGGCGTCGAGATCGGCGACGGCTTCGCCACCGCGGCGCTCACCGGCGAGGAGAACGCCGACGAGATGCGCGCCAGCAATCACGGCCCGCTGTTTTTGTCGAACCACGCCGGCGGCATTTTGGGCGGCATTTCCACCGGGCAGCCGGTGGTGGCGCGCTTCGCGGTAAAGCCCACGTCGTCGATCCTGGCGCCGCGCAAGACGGTGGACCGCGACGGCCACGACACCGACATTCTCACCAAGGGCCGCCACGACCCCTGCGTCGGCATCCGCGCGGTGCCGGTCGCCGAAGCGATGGTGGCCTGCGTGCTCGCCGATCACTTCCTGCGCCACCGCGGCCAGGTCGGCGGTTAGTCCGCGCCGCGCGGCCGGTCCTGCTGCAAGGACAAGTCGTCATCCTGAGAGCCTGACCGAAAAAGTGATCAATGAAATCAGACGTTAAACGCGTCATTGCGAGGAGCTCTTGCGACGAAGCAATCCAGGGCCACGCATGAAGCCCCTGGATTGCTTCGCTTCTCAGTCGGCGCTGCGCGCCGCCCTCGGCTC
>NZ_DASWPE010000195.1:0-10799 GCF_036404135.1 Rhodopseudomonas sp.
CGAGATCGGCCTCCGGCGCTTCGCCGCGCTGCAGTGCACCGAAGCGCGCTTCCGCCAGCCCCTGGTTCACCGCGCGCAGCCGGTCGGCGCGCTCCGGGTGACCATAGGGAGTGTCGTGCTCGAGACAGGCCGGATGCGTGATGTACAGTGTGGTCATGAAAATCCACCTGGCGCTTGCGCTGCGCGGTTGTGTCACCTCAATCTAGTTGCTTACGGCGTGTTGCGAAAGGGCCGCCTAAAGGCGTAGGGCGAAAGCCGACCGAAGCCAGCTAACAGAATGAGCGGTTTGTCGTTGCGCGCCGGTCGGCACGCCGTGCCGGTCGAGACGCTTCCTCGCAGGAGCTATTAGGAAGGACTGTGTCGTCAGCGAGCACTGATTTCACCGGCGTCTTCCCCCTCCCCAGGCCTCCCCCGCAAGCGGGAGAGGGAGTCCGGCTGCCGCCGCCGCAAGGCATTGCTTCTGCTGAATCTCAGCTTCTTTTGAATTTCAGATCGCTCTGGATTGGATCGCTCTGAAATTCGGGGCGGCTCTCTTCTCCTGAGCCCGAGATAGACGGCGTCGTTTCTGTATCCGCGGCGCGCTCCCTCTCCCGCTTGCGGGGGAGGGTTGGGGAGGGGGCTTCTGCCTTTCAGGAAAAACTGCGCGATCGTCCCAACCTGCTGCTACCGCCCGAACAATCGCTCCACTAGCCAGCCGTCGAGGCCGCTGGCGGCTTCGGGCCGAGGCGCGCGTTGCGGCGCGGCGCGGCCGCCGCCGCTGACCGGAATCGGCGGGCTGACTTGCTGATAGCTCGATCCGCCCGGGCTTGGCGTGCCGTAACCGGGTTGCGGCGCATAGCCCGGTTGCGATGTGCTCGGCTGCTGGCCATAGCCCGGCGGCGCAGCACCTTGCGGCCCGTATCCGGGTTGCACGAAGCCCGGATCGCCGCGCGGCAACACTTGCGCCACGGTAGCGGCGTAGCTCTGGCCGGCGCCGGGCAGCGGCACCGGCTGCACGCCCTGATGCGCCGCGCGCATGAACCGCGTCCACACTTCCACCGGCAGGCCGCCGCCGGTGGCCTTCTTGGTCGGCGCGTTGTCGTCATTGCCGAGCCATACCCCGGTGACCAGTTTGCCGGTGAAGCCGATGAACCAGGCGTCGCGGAAATCCTGGCTGGTGCCGGTCTTGCCGGCGGCGGTCCAGCCCGGAATCTCCGCCTTGCGCGCGGTGCCGGAGATCAGCGTCTCCTGCATCATGGTGTTCATCATCGCCACATAACGCGGCTCGATCACCTGCGAAGGCTGATCCTGCGCGCGGTCGTACAACACCTTGTTGCCGTCGACGGTGCGGATCTTCTCCACCACATGCGGAGCCGCGCCGAACCCGCCATTGGCGAACGGTGCGTAGGCACCGACCAGTTCGACCACCGACACCCCGGAGGTGCCGAGCGCGATCGAGGCGTTGGGCTCCAGCTTGGAAGCGATGCCGAGCCGGTGCGCGGTGCGCACCACATTCTTGGCGCCGACCTCGAGTCCGAGCCGCACCGCCACGGTGTTGAGCGACATCGCCAAAGCCTGCGTCAGCGTCACCGCGCCGAAATATTCATGGCCGTAATTCTCCGGCCGCCAGCCCTTGACGTCGATCGGGGCGTCCTGCCGGATGGTGTCTGGCGTCAGCCCGGCCTCGACCGCGGTCAGATAGACGAACGGCTTGAACGCCGAGCCGGGTTGCCGCCTGGCGGTGACCGCGCGATTGAACTGGCTGTCGGCGTAGTTGCGCCCGCCCACCATGGCGCGCACCGCGCCGTCCGGGGTCATCGCCACCAGTGCGCCCTGCGAGACGTTGAACTTGACGCTTTTCGCCGCCAGTTCGTCGATGATTGCGGCTTCCGCCACCGCTTGCAGCTTCGGATCGATCGAGGTTTCGACGATGATCGACTGATCGATCTGGCCGACCAGATCGTCGAGCACCTCGCCGATCCAGTCGGCGACGTAGTTGATGGTGCCGGCGCCGGTCGGCTTCACCGTGCCGGACGGGTTGGCGCTCGCCACCTGGGCCTGCGCCTGGGTGATGAAGCCGGCGTCGGCCATCGCGCCGAGCACGGTCTTGGCGCGATTTTCCGCGCCCTCCGGATTGCGGTTCGGGGCGAGGCGAGACGGCGATTTGACGAGGCCCGCCAGCATCGCGGCCTCCGCCAGCGTGACGTTTTTCGCCGACTTGCCGAAATAGCGCTGCGCCGCGGCCTCCACGCCATAGGCGCCGGAGCCGAAATACACCCGGTTGAGATAGAGCTCGAGAATTTCACTCTTGGAATGCTTGCGTTCCAGCCACAGCGCCAGCTCGACCTCCTGCAGCTTGCGCTGCAGCGTGCGCTCCTGGGTCAGGAACAGGTTTTTGGCGAGCTGCTGGGTCAGCGTCGAGCCGCCCTGCGAGACGCCGCGATGCATGACGTTGGCGGCGGCGGCGCGCGCGATGCCGATCGGGTCGACGCCGTAATGCTCGTAGAAGCGGCGGTCCTCGATGGCGATGAAGGCCTTCGGCAAGTAGGGCGGCACGTCCTTCAGCGCGATATTGGTGCCGGCCTGTTCGCCGCGGGTGGCGAGCGCGCTGCCGTCGACGCCGATGATCTGGATGGTCGGCGGCCGCTTCGGGATCTCCAGCGCCTGGATCGCCGGCAGATGCGCGCCGACATAGATCAGCAGGCCGACCACCGCGATCACGCCCCAGATCGCCGCCACCGCGCCCCAATAGAACAGCCGGAAGATCGCCGCGCCAATCGCGCCGCGCGGTTTCTTCTTCGGGGACTTCGCCGGCTTCTTGCCCTCGGCTTTTTTCGGCGCCTCGGGTTTCGGCTTGATCAGCTTTTCGTCGGGCGGCCCGATGCGGTCCTGCACCGACAGCTTGAGGCCGGACAGCGACGACGCCAGGTCGAACACCGGCTCCTGCCGCGCGCCGCCTTTCTTCTTGCCCCACGCCATCCGAAAACGCCCACCCGACAGATCGGCGAGCTTAGACGGCGGGATTTAAAGCCACGTTAAACCACGGTTAAGACTAGGGTTCCGGGATCGCGAGAAAGCCCTGCGGCGCAGCACTTTCATCGCTGCTTAACCTTAAGCGCGGTTAACGCCTTTGGCTCAAATTCCCGCCATCATCACGTATTTGATCTCGACATATTCCTCCATGCCGTGATGCGAGCCCTCGCGACCAAGCCCGCTTTCCTTGATGCCGCCGAACGGCGCCACTTCGGTGGTGATCAGCCCGGTGTTGACGCCGACCATGCCGGCCTCCAGCGCCTCGGCGACCCGCCACACCCGGCCGAGATCGCGGGCGTAGAAATACGACGCCAGTCCGAACGGCGATTTGTTGGCGAACTTGATTACCTCGTCCTCATCCTTGAAGCGGAACACCGGCGCCAGCGGGCCGAAGGTTTCCTCATGCGCCACCAGCGCATCGGGCCGGACGTTGGCGAGCACCGTCGGCTCGAAGAAGCTGCCGCCGAGCGCATGGCGCTTGCCGCCGGTGATCACGGTGGCGCCATTCGCCAGCGCATCGGCGATGTGGCGCTCGGTCTTCTCCACCGCGGCCTGGTTGATCAGCGGGCCTTGCGTGACGCCTTTCTCGGTGCCGTCGCCGACCGTCAGTGCGGCGACCTTGGCGGCGAGCTTTTCGACGAAGGCGTCGTAGACCTTGTCCTGGACGTAGATCCGGTTGGCGCAGACGCAGGTCTGCCCCATGTTGCGATATTTCGACACCATCGCGCCGTCGACCGCGGCGTCGACATCGGCGTCGTCGAACACGATGAACGGCGCGTTGCCGCCGAGTTCAAGCCCGAGTTTCTTTACCCCGACCGCGGCCTGCTGGTACAAGATCTTGCCGACCTCGGTGGAGCCGGTGAAGCCGACGAAGCGCACCGCCGGATGCTCGCACAGCACCTTGCCGATCGCCGAGGCCTGGCCGGTGACGATGCTGAACACGCCTTTCGGCAGTCCGGCCTGTTCCGCCAGGGCGGCCAACGCCAGCGCCGAGAACGGCGTCTCGTTGGCCGGCTTCAGCACCACGGTGCAACCGGCGGCGAGCGCCGGTGACACCTTGCGGGTGATCATCGAATTGGGGAAATTCCACGGCGTGATCGCGCCGCACACGCCAATGGGCTGCTTGATAGCGATCAGCCGGGCGTCCGGCCGCTGCGTCGGGATGGTTTCGCCATAGACCCGGCGGGCCTCTTCGGCGAAGAACTCGACATAGGCGGCGCCGATGTCGACTTCGCCAAGCGCCTCGCTGAGCGGCTTGCCCTGTTCCGAGGTCAGGATCAGCGCCAGATCCTCGCGGTTGGCGACGATCAGTTCGTACCATTTGCGCAGGATGTTGGAGCGCTGCTTGGCGGTGAGCTTGGCCCAGGCCGGAAACGCGCGCTGCGCCGCCTCCACCGCCTGCGTTGTTTCGACCGCGCCGAGCTTAGGCACTTTGCCGAGTTCGCTGTCGTTGACCGGGTTGCTGACCACGGTCTGCGGCGTTCCGGTCCATTGCCCGTCGATGTAGCAGGCCTGGCGCAGCAGCGAGGGGTCGTTGAGACGGTCGCGCAGCGACAGCGAGGCGGATTGCGAACGGGCGGCGGTGGTCGACATCGGCATTCTCCAGCGCGGGGGGGAGGGGGCCGGCTGGCCCGGCCTTCGCGATGGATTATAGGCGCGAAATTGCCGGCGCGCACCGGCCGCACCGGCTGCGCTGACGATGTGTTGAGCCGATTTGTTGCGCCGATCCGGGAAGGCCGTGGCGCCAGCTCAGGCGGCGCCGCGCAGATAGGTTTCGCGGCGGCCGATCATCCGCTCGGCGGCGATGCGGGCGTCGGCCTTGCTGGCGGTGGCGCAGATCCGGTATTCCAGCGCCGGAAACGCCGCAGCGTTGCGCCGACCGAAAAACGACGCCAGCGAGCGCGGCGTCACCTGCAAGCCGGCCAGCGCCTGCGCGACATTGTCGACGGCGCCGAAATCGAACAATTCGCCGGTGTTGGCGTAGCGCACTTCGTAGATGCCGGGACCGATCGGCGCCTCGATGTTCTCGCCGCGTCCCGGCCGCGGATAGGATTTCCAACCACCCCAGCCTACAATCATGGTCTGCCTTTCGCAGCCGACTGGCCGCATGTTGGTTGCTGCACAAAGCTGATGTCTGCGGCAGCGTGCAAATGGTTCAGGGCGGTCCGGTTCCGCTTGCCGCGTCGATGGCGGAGCGTCGGATTTTGAACATCGTCGCCCAGCAATCGTTCCCCGGGGCTTGCGCGCCGCGCTCATTCCGGAAAATCGCTGGGATTATCGTAAACAACCCCGCTTGCCGGATCGCAATCTGCGGACAACACTGCCGCTGCAACGAAAAAAGCGGGAGGATGCCATGCAGGAGCAAGCGCGGATCGATCAGTTATTGCGGCAGCAGGCCGAAGCCGGGGAGATCCCCGGCATGGTCGCGATCGCGGCGACGGGCAGCGAAATCGTGTATCAGGGCGCGTTCGGCCGGCGCGACCTGTCGAAGCCGGAGCCGATGACGCCGGACAGCGTGTTCTGGATCGCCTCGATGACTAAGGCGGTCACCGCCGCCGGCGCCATGCAACTCGTCGAACAGGGCAAAATGGCGCTGGACGAGCCGGTCGGCCGGCTGCTGCCGGAACTGGCCGCGCCGCAGCTGCTGGAGGGCTTCGACGCCGACGGCACGCCGAAGCTGCGGCCGGCGACCGTCCCGATCACGCTGCGGCACCTGCTGACCCACACCTCGGGGCTGTGCTACGACATGTGGAACGCCGACATGGTGACCTATCGCGACAGGCTCGGCCTGCCGCGGGTGACCTCGTGTCTCAATGCGGCGCTGCAGGTTCCGATCATGGCGGAGCCCGGCAGCCGCTGGGAATACGGCATCGGGCTGGATTTCGTCGGCAAGGCGATCGAGGCCGCGACCGGGCTGCGGCTCGACGCTTACTTGCGCGATCATATCCTGGCGCCGCTCGGCATGACCGACACCGCCTTCAAGATCGGCGCGACGCAGCGCCAGCGGCTGGTGGCGATGCATTTCCGGGGTCCCGACGGTTCGCTGGCGCCGATCCCGTTCGAATTGCCGCAGGAGCCGGAATTCCACATGGGCGGGGGCGGGCTGTACGGCACCGCGCCGGACTACATCAAGTTCGCGCAGATGATCCTGAACAAGGGGCGCGGCAACGGCCAGCAGATCCTGCAGCCGGAGACCGTGGCGCTGATGGGCCAGAACCATATCGGCGAGCTTTGCGTCGGCAAGATGAGTTCGGCGATCGCGTTCGCCACCAACGACGTCGACCTCTATCCCGACATCGACAAGAAATGGGGGCTGAGCTTCCTGATCAACGCCGCGGTGACGCCGGAGGGCCGCAGCGCCGGCAGCCTGGCCTGGGCCGGGCTCGCCAACACCTATTACTGGATCGATCCGTCGCGCGACATCTGCGGGGTGATCCTGATGCAGCTATTGCCGTTCGCTGACGCCAAATGCCTGGCGGCGTTTTCCGGCTTCGAGCGCGCCGTCTATGCAAGTCTGAACGCGGCGCAACGCGCGGCGTGAAATTCGCCGTCATCCAGAGGAGGCGCGTAGCGCCGTCTCGAAGGATGGCGGCGGCACACACCCTTGCGTCATCCTTCGAGACGCCGCGCAAAGATGCGCGGCCCTCAGGATGACGCCACTCGCGCGGCGAACTACACCGGCAGCCCGTGCTGCTGCGCCAATTGCTTCAGCGACACCTGCGGGCGGGCGCCGATGTGCTGGATCACTTCGCCGGCGGCGAGCGCGCCGAGCCGGCCGGCGTCCTCGTAGCTGGTGCCGCGCACCAGCCCGAACAGGAAGCCCGCGGCGAACAGGTCGCCGGCGCCGGTGGTATCGACCAGCGTCTCGATCTTCGAGGCCGGCACCAGCGTGATGGTCTCGGGCGCCACCACCGCGCAGCCCTTTTCGCTGCGGGTGACGACGCCGAGCGCCACGTCATGCTGCAACTGGTTCAGCGCGGTGTCGAAATCCGCGGTCTGATACAAGGAATGCAGTTCGGATTCGTTGGCGAAGATCAGGTCGACGGTGCCCGAGCGCATCAGCTCGAGGAACTCGCTGCGGTAGCGGTCGACGCAGAACGGATCGGACAGCGTCAGCGCCACCTGGCGGCCGGCGCCGTGCGCGATCTTCGACGCCTTCAGGAAGGCGTCCTTGGCGTTCTTCGGGTCCCACAGATAGCCTTCCAGATAGGTCAGCGAGGCGGCGGCGATCTGCTCCGGATCGATGTCGTCGGGGCCAAGCTCCTGCGCCGCGCCGAGATAGGTGTTCATGGTGCGCTCGCCGTCCGGCGTCACCAGGATGTAGGAACAGCCGGTCGCGGGTCCGTCGACGGCCGGCTTGGTGGCGAACGTCACCTCGGCGGCGCGGATGTCGTGGCTGTACAGCCGGCCGATCTGGTCGTCCTTGACCTTGCCGACATAGGCGGCGCGGGCGCCGAAATTGGCGAGGCCAACGATGGTGTTGGCGGCCGAGCCGCCGGACATTTCCACCGCCTGGCCCATTTCGGCGTAGATCGCAGCAGCCCGCGGCTCGTCGATCAGCGCCATGCCGCCCTTCACCATGCCGTGCTTGAGCAGGAAGTCGTCTTCGGTCCGCACCAGCACGTCGAAGATCGCGTTGCCGATTCCGAGCACGTCGTATTTCGCTGAGGTCATGAGATTTGTCCCGTGGGGCGATTGCGAGGGCGCGGAAACCCGGACGAATGGCCGGCATGCGCTGCAGGTTTGTCAAATCGGATGGCGCGACCTATCACGTTCCCCCCGACGCCAGCAAGGTTGCGCCCTGCCGATGGTTTCATGATCCGCCCGCTGCTCACCGTCTCCTCCGGCACGCTGGCGTCGCGGCTGTTGGGATTCGTTCGCGACGCGCTGGTGGCGGCGCTGCTCGGCGCCGGCCCGGTGGCGGATGCGTTCCTGGTGGCGTTTCAGCTGGTCAATGTGATCCGCCGGCTGTTGACCGAGGGCGCGCTGAACGCCGCTTTGGTGCCGGCCTGGCTGCGGCTACGTGAGGCCGAGGGGCAGGTTGCCGCCGCGGCGTTCGCCGGCCGGGTGCTCGGCACCGTGAGCACGGCGCTGGTGGTGGCGGCGGCGCTGATCGGGCTCGCGATGCCGCTGTTGATCGCGCTGCTGGCGCCGGGCTTTGTCGGCGGGCCCAGTCTCACGCTCGCCGTCGACGACGCCCGGCTGATGCTGCCCTATCTGGCGTTTGCCGGCCCGGTCACCGTGCTGATGGGGATTCTGAATGCGCAGCAGCGTTTCGCGCTGACCGCGTTCTCGCCCTTGTTGTTCAATCTGGCGCTGATCGCGGTGATGGTCGCGCTGCTGCTGCGGCCGCGAGATGCCGCCGACGCCGCGCTGTTGATGGCCGCTACCATCGGCATCGCCGGCCTGCTGCAACTCGCGATGCTGGCCTGGCGGCGCGGCGACGCGGTGGCGACGCCGCTGCGGGTTTCGTTCGATGCCGAGATGCGCGGCTTTTTCGCCAAGGCGGTTCCGGGGATGCTGGCGAATTCCGGGCCGCAATTGCTGATCGTCGGCGGCGCGATCGTGGCCTCGGGTTCGCCGGCGCTGGTGTCGTGGCTGTATTTCGCCAACCGGCTGATCGAACTGCCGCTCGGCATCGTCGGCACCGCGATGGGCACCGTGCTGGTGCCGCAACTGAGCCGCGCGGTGCAGGGCGACGACACGGCGGCGATCGCGCAGGCGGAATCCCGCGCGCTCGAGCTCGCGGTCGGGCTGGCGCTGCCGGCGATGCTCGGGCTGATCGTGCTGCGCGAGCCGATCGTGCGGCTGTTGTTCGAACACGGCGCGTTCGGCGCGGCCGATGCCGCCGCCACCGCGCAGGCCTTGGCGTTTCTGGCGCTCGGCCTGCCGGCGCATGTCGCGGTGAAGGCGATCGCGCCGGCGTTCTTCGCCCGCGACAACACCAGCGCGCCGCTCCGCGCCATGCTCGGCGGGCTCGGTCTCGCCATCGTGACCGCGATGCCGCTCGGCGCGCTGTTCGGCGTCGGCGGCATCGCCGCCGCGGTGGCGCTCGGCGCCTGGGGCTCGGCCGGGCTGCTGATCCGGCAGGCTGCGGCTTCGTTCGGCTTTGCGATCGACGTGTCGGCGCGGCGGCGATTGCTGCTGATCGCCGCCGCAGCCTTGGCGATGGCCGCGCTGTTGGCGCTGAAGGCGCGCTTCGCGCTGCCCTTGGTGGCGGGCGCCCCGCTCGCGGTACAGGCGCTGGGGCTAGGCCTGGTGATCGCGGGCGGCGTCATCATCTATGGCGGGCTGTTGATGCTGGCGGGCGTCGTCAACCCCTCAGAGCTGCTGCGCGCGCTTCGCCGGCCTGATCGCTTGCGCGACTGACGCTTGCATGGCAGAGCACGGCGCCTGACGGCAGGCAATGGTGCAAGACGCTCGCGGGAACAGCAACATGACGATCGAACGGGTTTTCTCCGGCGTGCAGCCGACCGGCAATCTCCACCTCGGCAACTACCTCGGCGCGATCGTCAATTTCGTCAAATTGCAGGCCACCCATAATTGCATCTATTGCGTGGTCGACCTGCACGCCATGACGATGCCGATCGCGGTCTGGGGCGGCCCGGAGGGGTTGCGCCACAACACCCGCGAGGTTACCGCGGCGTTCATCGCCTCGGGCATCGACCCCAAAAAGCAGATCATCTTCAACCAGAGCCAGGTCGCCGAACACGCCGAACTGGCCTGGGTGTTCAATTGCGTGGCCCGGCTGGGTTGGCTCAACCGGATGATCCAGTTCAAGGAAAAGGCCGGCAAGGACCGCGAAAACGCCTCCGTTGGACTTTATGATTATCCGGTGCTGATGGCCTCCGACATCCTGGTGTACCGCGCCACCCACGTCCCGGTCGGCGAGGACCAGAAACAGCATCTGGAACTGACCCGCGACATCGCGCAGAAGTTCAACAACGACTTTTCCGCCTCGATCGCCGCGCAAGGCTATGGCGAGGCCTATTTCCCGCTGCCGGAGCCGGTGATCGCCGGGCCGGCGACGCGGGTGATGAGCCTGCGCGACGGCACCAAGAAGATGTCGAAATCCGATCCGTCGGATTATTCGCGGATCAACCTCACCGACGACGCCGACGCCATCGCGCAGAAGATCCGCAAGGCCAAGACCGATCCGGAGCCGTTGCCGAGCGAGGAAAAGGGCCTCGAGCCGCGCCCCGAAGCCGACAATCTGGTCGGCATCTATGCGGCGCTCGCCGGCAAGCCGAAATCCGAGGTGCTCGCCGAATTCGGCGGCGCGCAGTTTTCCGGCTTCAAGTCCAATTTGGTGGATCTGGCGGTGTCGAAGCTCGCGCCGCTCGCCGCCGAGATGAAGCGGCTCAGCGCCGATACCGCTTACGTCGATTCGGTGCTGGCCGACGGCGCCGACCGCGCCCGAATCATCGCCGCCGAGACCATGGCTGCGGTGAAGGACATCGTCGGGCTGGTGCGCAAGAAGGGCTGAACCTGTTTCTGGATTGCGTCCCTATCCGCGCATTGGCGTCATCCTGAGGTGCGAAGCCGCTCTTGCGGCGAGCCTCGAAGGATGGGCCGCGGGCACGCTGTTCGATCCACCCGGCGTCATCCTTCGAGGCGGCCCCGCAGCGCCAATGCGCTGCGTGGCCGCGCCTCAGCGACTGTCTTGGTTGTCAAGCGTTTTGCCATGGCTGATTGTCCCGCAGGATTGCGTTGAGGGTGGTGAGGAGCTTTCGGGCGACGGCGATCAGGGCGACCATTTTGGGCTTACCAGCGCTGATCAGGCGCTG
>NZ_DASWPE010000196.1:0-35513 GCF_036404135.1 Rhodopseudomonas sp.
GTGCCCCTGCTCGACGCCGGCGACGTCAATGCGCGGGTATGGATCAGGATCCGCGAGATCGAACAGAGTCTCGCGCTCGTCACCCAATTGCTGGACCGGATGCCGGAAGGTTCGATACGGGCCGATCTGCCCGCCGCCGGCAAAGCCTGCGAGGGCATGGCGCTGGTCGAAGGTTTCCGCGGCGACATCCTGGTCTGGCTCAGCCTCAATCCGGACGGGACCGTCGCACGCTGCCATTTGCGCGATCCGTCCTGGTTCCAGTGGCCGCTGCTGGAAGCCGCGATCGAAGGCAATATCGTCGCCGACTTTCCCCTTTGCAACAAATCCTTCAACTGCTCCTATTCAGGTCACGACCTCTAACATGCGCAAGCTATTGTTCCAGAGTCTCGTCCAGATGCCGCTGACGGAAGCAGCCCCTTCCGCCGACGACAAGGCACTCGCCGAACTCGGCGCGTCGCTGGCGCGCGTCACGCGGCGCCGGCTCGGCCGCTCGCTCTCGATCCGCGAGGTCGATGCCGGCTCCTGCAATGGCTGCGAACTGGAAATCCAGGCGCTCGGCAACGCCTATTACGATCTGGAGCGGTTCGGCCTGCGCTTCGTCGCCTCGCCGCGCCACGCCGACGTGTTGCTGGTGACCGGCCCGGTGACGAAGAACATGCGGATGGCGCTGGAGCGCACCTATAACGCCACCCCCGATCCGAAATGGGTCATTGCCGCGGGCGATTGCGCGCTGGACGGCGGCTGCTTTGCCGGCAGCTATGCCGTTGTCGGCGGTGTGTCGGCCGTCGTGCCGGTCGATCTCCATATCCCCGGCTGTCCGCCGCCGCCGATCGCCATCCTGCGCGGCCTGCTGGCGCTATTGGAAAAAGTCAGCGCCGGTTAGCGGCTTGACGTCATCGACCTGGCTAGCTGGAGAAGCTTACCTATCCTGGCGGCTGCAATTCCGGAAACTCGCTCACACATTACCGGCAAGGCGCTCGGCATATTCGATCGCCTCGATCATGCTGCGCTCGTTGGCGATGCCCTGGCCCGCGATATCGAACGCCGTGCCGTGATCTACCGAGGTGCGGATGATCGGCAGGCCGAGCGTGATGTTGACGCCGGACAGCGCGTTCCAGGTCCCGGTCACCGGGTCGACGTTGAAGCCAAGCAGCTTGACCGGAATGTGGCCCTGATCGTGATACATCGCGACCACCGCGTCATACTGACCGGCGCGCAGCTTGACGAACACGGTGTCGCCGGGCACCGGGCCGACGACGTCGAAGCCGTCGATGACGCAACGCGCGATGGTCGGAGCGCTGACGTCGATATCTTCCCGGCCGAACAGCCCGCCTTCGCCGGCATGCGGGTTGAGCGCGGCGATGGCGATGCGCCGCCGCGACAGCCCAAGACCGCGCAACGCCTCGTCGGTCAGTTCGATCACGTAGCGCAGACGCTCCGGGGTCAGCTTGTTCGGAACGTCGGCCAGCGCCACATGCGTAGTGACGTGGCTGACCCGCATATTGTCGTGGGCCAGCATCATCACCGAGCCGCGTGCGCCGGTGAGATGGGCGAGCATGTCGGTGTGACCGGCGAAATGATGGCCGGCCTTGTTGAGCGCTTCCTTGTTCAGCGGCGCGGTGACGATGCCATGGATGCGGCCAGCCTGCGCCAGCTCGACCGCGCGCGCGACCGCCTCATAAGCGAACCGGCCGCCGTCGACCGACAGCACGCCGGGCGCGATCGGCGCGCCTTCCGGGGTGGCCTGCAGACAGGCCAGCGCGGGCCAGTGCTCGGCGCCCGGCTCGACCGCCGGAATGGCGACGTCGGCGCCGAGCGCGGCGCGTGCCGCCTCGAGCGTGGCGTTGGACCCGATCACCACCAGCCGCAATTCGCCGCTGCCGATCCGGCCTTCGAGTTGCTTGCAGGCCTTGACGATGATCTCCGGGCCGACGCCGGCCGGATCGCCCATGGTAATCGCCAGTTGCGGCGTCATGCGGAAACTCCTGTGGTGGGCTGCGGGTCGAGCGCCAGCAGGCGGCGCAACAGATCGCGGTCGCCGAACGCGCCGGATTTCGAGACGACCTGGACGCCGTCGAAGCGGCCGCCGCGGATGATCGAACGCGGTACGCCGGGCTCGGTCTGGCCGACGAGTTCGAGATGCGCGGCGTCGAGCGCCGCGCAGATCGCGCGCAAGGTTTCGCCGCCCGCAACCAGCAGCGTCGCCGGTGGCGTGAGCGCGCGCAGCAGCCGGCCGAATTCCTGCGCGATCATCTCGGCGGCCCGCTGACGGCGGGTGCCGTCGGGAAGTGCCACGCGCAGCAGCGCCACGCCGTCCCGCGCCAGACGCCCGGCGATCTCCTCGGTGGTCGCCGCGCCGCCATCGCGGGCGGACAGCGCGAGCGGGCCGCAGGCGTCCACCTGTTGCGCGGTGACGGCCTGATCGCTGCCGAACAGGCCGAGCAGCGGCCGCGCAAGCTCGGGCGCCGCGCGCCGCGGCGCCGCGCCAAGACTGCGCGCCAAGGCGGCGGCGAGCCCGCTGCTGCCGCACCACAAGGTCGGCGTCGCGGTGGCGCGGGCCGCGGCGACGATCGCGTCGAGATCGGCATCGGTCTCGGCATCCCACAGGCTGATGCCGTCCGGCGCCGGCGCACCGGGGCGCCGGGGCGCAACGCGCAACCCCAGCCGTTCGAGATCTTCGGCGAGATCGGCGGCGACCGCGGTCCAGGTCTCGCCGTGCCGCCGATATTGCCGTCCATCGCGGGTTATCCGGCCGTGATGCGGGAATGCCGGGGCGACGATGCAGCGAACGAATGCGCCGGGCCGCAGCCAGGCGGCGATCTCCTCGGCTGGATGGCCGCGCAGCAGGGTGTCGAGCTTGGCGTAATAGAGCGCCGGGGGATCGAACGGGACCTGCGCCAACCGCGCCGCGACAAGGTCGCCGGCTTCGGCGCCGGTCTTTTCGCGCGCGCCGGTGTCGAACGCGACACTCCCGTCCAAAGCAGCCGCGCCCCAGCCCACGTTGATCGGAGTTGCCACGGATACGAATTGCGCGGCGGTGTCGAGCGCGCCGGTGAGATCATCGGCGATCAGACAAAGCCGCGTCGAACGCGTCGCTTTTGCTCCGAAGATGTCCCTGACACTCATGCTGCGTCCGCCTGCGACGGGCGGATTCGAGCCGCCCTGATTATGGCGCAGGTCGATAATCGAACGGCTGCAACATGTCAATTATTTGTAAAATATGTAATTCTGCGTGGCAAATCAGTGGAGAACTTGCTAAGAGTTTTACAACTTTACAGGTTTTCCGTAGACTGGACGAAAGGGAGCGACCAGGCAATTGAACGACATGGCCCATCACGCCGACCACGCGCCGCCGGAGCTGCCGCCGGCAGGGCGTAGCCCGTTGGCGCAGAACGTCTTTCAGGCGCTCCGCGCGCAGATCACGGCGGGACAGTTGCGACCGGAACAGAAGCTTCCGGGCGAGCACGAGCTGGCCGCGACCTATCTGGTATCCCGCCCGATCGTGCGCGAAGCGCTGCGGTTGCTTAGGGAGGAGCGGCTGATCTATTCGCGGCGCGGCGCCGGCAGCTTCGTGGTGGCGCGCCCGGATTTTGGCGTCAGCCAGCCCGCGGTCGGCTTTGCCCCCGTCGAAACCATCGCCGACATCCAGCGCTGTTACGATTTCCGCCTGACTATCGAACCCGACCATGCCTATTGGGCGGCGTTGCGTTGGAATGCCGCGGCGCTCGACGAAATCGCCACCGCGCTCGATCTGTTGCGCGACGCCACGGTCGCCCGGCTGCATCGCGAGGACGCCGATTTCGCCTTTCACCTGGCGATCGCGCAGGCCACCAACAATCACTACTACGTCTCTTCGATGTCGGCGCTGAAGGACCACATCTATGTCGGCATGAAATTCCACGGCAATTCGGTGACCGGGACCAAGGATCGTCTGGAGCACGTGTTCGATGAGCACCGCAGCATCTTCGAAGTGATCCGCGCCCGCGATTCCGAACGCGCGCGCGAGTTGATGCGCCGCCACCTCGAGGGCTCGCGCGACCGGGTGTTTGAAGGGCGCATGCTGGATCTGTCGCTCTGAGGTCGCGGGCGACGCGGCAAGTCAGTGGCCCGATCGTATCGCGGACCTGATCAGTTCGGCCAAATCCGTCCGCTTGTCAGTTGCGCGAGCCGACCCATTCCTCATAATCGCGCACCACTGCGGCGGTCGCTCTCTTGGCCGCGGCGTTGAGCCAACCGCGCGGGCGTTTTCTCAGATCGGCGAGCAGCGCCGCGGCGCCGGCTGCACCCGCGGCATGGATCGCGCCGACATCGTAGCCCATCGTCCACATCAGATTGGCGTTCACCGCGGAGCCCGCCTTCTTGCCGAGTTCGATCTTGCGGGAATCCGGCGCCAGCCGCCGGATGATGAAATGCGCGCGGGTGTCGAGGAACGGATCGGGCGCGCGATATTTTGCGGTCGCCAGCTGCAGGAAATGCGAACTCGCCGCCTTGCGGCCATGGGCCCAGACCCAGGCCGAGGGCACCAGCGCCTTGGCCTCGCGCAAGATCCGGCCGCCGCGCCATTGCGCCAGCGCGACATAGCGCGGCCGCCCCAGGCTGCCGCCGCCGGCGGCGCGGCGGCGGAATTGAATATGATGGGCGTCCTGCGGCAGGCTCTTGGTCAGCGCGCGGATCACTTTCTTCGGCGGCTTGGCGTTCGGCAATTTGCCGATCTCGCGCCAGAATTTTTTCGACTTCCGATCGGCGTCGAGCGCGTAGCGCAGCATCCAGATATCGCTCTGGTCGAGCAGCGCCGGGCGAGGATTGGCAAGGCCGGCGCGATAGCCCTTGAGCACGGCGTCGGCCGCGGCCTGCTTGCTGAGCGGCCCCCGCGGCGCCAGCCGGATGCTGACCACGAGCCGCACCAGATCCAGCGGATAGGGCATCACCGCGGCCTCGTCGAAATCATTGACGCCCCACACCAGCCGGCCCTCGGCGTCGCGCCAGGTGCCGAAATTTTCCAGATGCAGATCGCCGACCGATAGTACGTGCGGCGCGTCCATCAGGTCGGGCAGCAGTTTCGGAATGGTTTTGGCCCAGCGGAAATAGCTCGCGCGCAAGAACAGAAAGGCGCTGTCCTTCATCCGCGCATGCTTCTCGGCGACGTCGCGGGCGACCACGTCGCATTTGCTGCGCAGCCAGGCCTCATAGGCGGCGTTGTCCTTGTGAAACGACATGTGGCCGCACCCGGCGATGAGACTGCCCAAGCTATCTCAATCCGAAACCCGGATGATTTCAACCACCGGCGCGGCCGCCGCGGCGGTTAGCTGCGCGCGACCGCGGTCGCCACCTCCTGGACGGCGAACTTAGGCGACCACCTCCAGATAGGCCTGGTGAATCGACTGCACCGTCTTGGCGTCGTCGAATTTGACGCGCCAGCTGCTCGGCCCGCCCCGCCCGACGATCACGCCCTGCCGCGCGCCATAGCGCGGATGCCGCTGCCGTCCGAGCGCGCTCATCCGCACCCGCGCGCCGACCCCGACCGCGGCACTGCTTAGGCGCAGCGCGGCCGGGTCGGTGGACGCGATGCAGGGCGCCGCCCTCGGCTCGCCGCGGCCCTGCCAGAGCGCCATCACGGCTCCCGCGTCGCATCGCTTGATCGTTCTGGTCATCGATCCTCCGCGCGTTGCTGCTTCCGGATCCAAATATTTTTGACTGACTGATTAGTCAATAAAATTCTTTGCGGCCTTCGGAGAGTCAGGTTTAACCAAGGAAATTTATAAAGTTAGAGAATCTCCCCGCGCGCCCGCACGCTGGGTCCGACTTTCTAATAATTGACTAATCAGTCAGTCATGTTATGTTCCAGGCTGGTTCTTCCGCAAGGAGAAGCGGCCTTGTCGACCCTCGAGACCCCGAAGCGCGTCGCCGGCAAGCGGGTCCGCGAACAGGAGCGGCGGCGCCAGGCGATTCTCGACGCCGCCTTTGTGCAGTTCACCAATGAGGGCTTTGCCGCCACAAGGCTCGACGCCGTGGCGGAGGCCGCCGGCGTCGCCAAGGGCACGATCTATCTGTTCTTCAAGGACAAGGAAGATCTGTTCGAGAAGACCGTGCTGGCGGCGATCGGCCCCACCTTGAGCAATCTCGACAGCGTGGTGGAGCGCAACGACCTGTCGTTCGCGCAATTGCTGGCGCAACTCTCCGAGCTGTTTCGCCGCGAGATCCTGTTGACCAGGCGCCGCGAGATCGTCCGGCTGGTGATCTCCGAGGGCAGCCGGTTTCCGCGGATCGCCGAATTCTATCATCGCGAGGTGATTTCCCGCGGCCTTTCCCTGATCCGCAAGGCGGCGCAGCGGGCGCAGGCCAACGGCGAATTGCCGTCCGATGCGCTGCTGCGGTTTCCGCAATTGCTGTTTGCGCCGATGCTGATCGGCATCATCTGGACCAGCGTGTTCAGCCAGCAGGAGCCGCTCGACGTCGAAGCGATGCTGGCGGCGCATCGCGATCTGCTGCTCGGCGTCCCGCATGACGGGAGGGCAAAGCCATGAATCCCCGCCTCAAGATCATTCTGCCGATCGCCGGGGTGGCGCTGCTCGCCGCCGCTGCGGTGTGGTGGTGGACCAGCCACCGCGGCGACGACGACGTGTTGACCCTGCAGGGCAATGTCGAGGTCCGCCAGGTCAATCTCGGCTTCAAGGTCTCCGGCCGGATCGCCGCGCTCAATGTCGACGAAGGCGCCCGGGTCGACAGCGGCGACAAGCTGGCCTCGCTCGACGCGGTGTATTTCGAAGACAATCTGCGCCAGATGCGGGCGCAGCGCGATCAGTCCGCCGCCAATTTGGCGAAGATGATCGCCGGCAACCGGCCGCAGGAAATCGCCCAGGCGGAAGCTTTGGTCAGCGAGCGCGACGCCGCCAACGCCAACGCCAAGGTCAGTCTGGATCGCGCCACCCAATTGCTGAAATCCGCCGCCGGCACCCAGAAGACCTATGACGACGCCGCGGCACTGAAACGCCAGACCGAAGCGCAGCTCGCCTCCGCCAACGAAGCGCTGCGGCTGATGAAGGCCGGCTTCCGCCAGGAGGATATCGATCTCGCCCGCGCCCAGCTCGCCGACAAGGAGGCCGCGATCCGGATCGCCGAGCGGCAGCGGATCGACGCCGACCTGCTGGCGCCGACCTCGGGCGTGGTGTTGAGCCGGGTGCGCGAACTCGGCGCCATCGTCAACGCCGGCGAGACGGTGTTCGTGCTCTGCCTGACCACGCCAGTATGGGTGCGCAGCTACGTCTCCGAACAGGACCTCGGCCGCATCAAGCCCGGCATGGCGGTCGAGCTGCGCTCCGACACCGCGCAGATCAAGCCGCTGAAGGGCACCGTCGGCTTCATCTCCACCACCGCGGAATTCACCCCGAAGACCGTGGAGACCCGCGAGCTGCGCACCGCGCTGGTGTACCGGATCCGCGTCATCACCGACGATCCCGACAACGTGCTGCGCCAGGGCATGCCGATGACGATCGTCGCGCATCCCGCGGCCGCGGCGACGCCACCCCGCGGCGTCCCCTCCGCCGAGGCGAAATAGTCATGGACGCGCTGGTCTCCACCGAGGGCCTGGCGAAATCCTTTGCGCCGAACGCAGCGCCGGCGATCCAGGCACTGACCACCACGATCAAGGCCGGCCAGGTCACCGGGCTGGTCGGCCCGGACGGCGCCGGCAAGACGACGCTGATGCGGCTGATCGCGGCCCTGCTGCAGCCGAGCGAAGGCCGCATCGAAGTGCAGGGTCGCGACACCCGGACCGAAGGCGCGGCGATCCACGACGAGATCGGCTACATGCCGCAGCGCTTCGGGCTCTACGAAGACCTCTCGGTGATGGAGAATCTCACGCTCTACGCCGATCTGCGCGGCGTGGTCGGCGACGAACGCACGGCGACCTTCGAACGGCTCTTGGCCTTCACCGATCTGGCGCGTTTCACCGACCGGCTCGCCGGTGCGCTGTCCGGCGGCATGAAGCAGAAGCTGGGACTGGCCTGTGCGATGCTGAAATCGCCGAAGCTGCTATTGCTCGACGAGCCCAGCGTCGGCGTCGACCCGATCTCGCGGCGCGATCTGTGGAAGATGGTCTACACGCTGATCGACCAGGGCGTCGGCGTGGTGTGGAGCACCGCCTATCTCGACGAGGCCGAGAACTGCGCCGAAGTGATCGTGCTCAATCAGGGCCGCGTGCTGTTTCAGGGCGACCCCAAGGACATGACCGCCAGGATGGCCGGCCGGGTGTTCAAGCTGCACGGCGCGGGCGCCGAGCGCCGCGCGCTGCTGGCGCACACGCTGACGTCCAGCGACGTGATCGACGGCGTGATGCAGGGCGAGGCGATCCGCGTGGTGATCGCCGAAGGCGCCGCGGCGCCGACCGCGCAAAGCATCGGCGCCCCCGCCTCGGTCAGCATCGCGCCGGTGCCGCCACGCTTCGAGGACGCCTTCGTGGCGATGCTCGGCGGCCAACCGAAGCGCACGCTGGCGCAGGCTACAAGGCAACGCAGCGATGAAGCCGGCCGGGCCCCGGTCGAGGCCAAGGCGTTGACCCGGCGGTTCGGCAATTTCACCGCCGCGGACCACATCTCCTTTGAGATCGCGCGCGGCGAAATCTTTGGGTTGCTTGGCCCCAACGGCGCCGGCAAATCCACCACCTTCAAGATGATGTGCGGGCTCTTGCGCCCCACCGAAGGCTCGGCGCTGGTCGACGGGCTCGATCTCTACAAGGCGCCGTCGGCGGCGCGCGCCCGGCTCGGCTACATGGCGCAAAAGTTCTCGCTCTATGGCGATCTCAGCGTTGCACAGAACCTGGATTTCTTCGCCGGCGCTTATGGGTTGTCCGGCGCGCGGCGCCGCGAGGCGGTCGGCCGCGTCGTCGAGGCGTTCGATCTGAAGCCGCTGTTGAACGACAACGCTGGCGCGCTGCCGCTCGGCTTCAAGCAGCGCCTGGCGCTGTCCTGCGCCATCATGCACGAGCCGCCGGTGCTGTTTCTCGACGAGCCGACCTCCGGCGTCGATCCGCTGACCAGGCGCGAGTTCTGGGGCTTCATCAACGCCATGGTCGGGCGAGGCGTCACCATCATGGTGACCACGCATTTCATGGACGAAGCCGAATATTGCGACCGCGTCGCTTTGATCTATCGCGGCAAATGCATCGCGGTCGACACTCCCGAAGCGTTGCAGCGCTCGGTGAAATCCGCGGCGATCCCGGAGCCGACGCTGGAGGACGCCTTCATCGCGTTGGTCGAGCAGCACGACCGCGCGCAACAGGCCGCGGCATGAGCGCCGCCTCGCTGAAATCCGGGCGCTGGCGCCGGATCCGCGCGCTGATCGTCAAGGAGACGCTGCAGGTGGTGCGCGATCCCTCCAGCATCGTGGTCGCCTTCGTGCTGCCGGCGCTGCTGCTGTTTCTGTTCGGCTTCGGCATCACCTTCGACGCCACCCGCGTCAAGGTCGGCCTGGTGATCGAGGAGCCGACCCCGGAAAGCGCGGAGTTCGCGATGTCGCTGTCGAATACCCGCTATTTCGACGTCCGCCAGGCGCAGAGCCGGCTCGCCTTCATCGACGACCTCGCCGCCGGCAAGATCAGCGGCGTGATCGTGCTGTCCGGCGATTTCGCCGAGCGGCTGGGCCGCGGCGACACCGCCGGCGTCCAGGTGATCACCGACGGCAGCGACCCCAACACTGCGGGCCTCGTCACCGGCTATGTGCAGGGCGCCTGGCAAAGCTGGCAGAACCAGCGCGGCTTTGCCAAGACCATGTCAATGCCGGGCCAGATCGACGTCCAGGCGCGGTTCTGGTTCAACCCGGAGCTGGAGAGCCGCCGGCTGTTGGTGCCGGGCTCGATGTCGCTGATCATGATGATGATCGGCGCGCTGCTCACCGCGCTGGTGGTGTCGCGGGAATGGGAGCGCGGCACCATCGAGGCGCTGCTGGCGACCCCGATCGGCACGCTGGAATTCTTGATCGGCAAGCTGGTGCCGAATTTCATGCTCGGGCTGTGCGCGATGGCGGTCTGCGTGCTGGCGGCGCTGTTCGTGTTCGACATTCCGCTGCGCGGCTCGCTGCTGGTCCTGGTCGGCTTCACCGCGGTGTTCATGAGCGTCGCGCTCAGCATCGGCTTGCTGATCTCCACGGTGGCGAAGACGCAATTTGTCGCGAGCCAAATGGCGATGCTGGTGGCATTCTTGCCCGGGTTGTACTTCTCCGGCTTCCTGTTCGAGATCGCCAGCATGCCGGCGCCGCTGCGCGCGTTCTCGGTGATCGTGCCGGCGAAATACTATGTGCAGGGGCTGCAGACCATCTTCCTCGCCGGCAACATCGCCTCGGTGCTGGTGCCCTGCACTTTGATCCTCGTCTTCATGAGCACGGTGCTGTTCGCGCTGACCGCGCGCAACACCCGACAGCGGCTGGATTGAGGGCGCGATGATCTGGACAAGGCTGCTGGCGCTGATCGTCAAGGAAATGCTGGCGGCGTTCCGCGACCCGAAGGCGCGGATGGCGCTGGTGATGCCGCCGCTGGTGCAGTTCTTCCTGTTCGCCTTCGCCGCCACTTTGGAAGTCAGCAACGTCCCGGTCGGCGTCTTGAACCAGGACTGGGGCGCGCAATCCGAACAACTGGTCAGCCGGTTCGAGCGCGCCTCGGCGTTCTCCGAAGTGCGGCGCTACGGCAGCGAGGCCGAGGCCCGCGCCGCGATCGACCGCCAGGACGTCATGGTGGTGATCCAGATCGGTCAGGATTTTTCCCGCAAGCTCGCCGGCAACGAGGTGCCGAGCGTGCAATTGCTGCTCGACGGCCGCAAATCCAACAGCGCGCAACTCTTGAACAATTATCTCAACACCATCGTCGCGCAATATAGCGCCGCCTATCGCGCCGGCGGCGCGGCGCTGCCGCCGGAAAGCGAGATCGTCGACCGCAGCTGGTACAACCCCAATCGCGGCTATCGCGAATCCATGGTGCCGGTGCTGATCGCCACGCTGCCGATGACCATGGTGCTGATGATCGTCGGCATGTCGGTGGCGCGCGAGCGCGAACTCGGCACCTTCGAACAACTCCTGGTATCGCCGCTGCAGCCCCTGGAGATCGTGGTCGGCAAGGCGGTGCCCGGGCTGATCGTCGGTTTCGCGCAATGCAGCATCATCACTTTGATCGTGATCTTCGGCTTCGGCATCAGCCTGACCGGATCGGCGCTGGTGCTGTTCACCGGGCTCGCGATCTTTCTGGTGTCGATCATCGGCATCGCGCTGTTCATCTCCTCGCTGGTGTCGAACCAGCAGCAGGCGATGATGGGCATCATGGTGACGATGATGCCGATCATGATGCTGTCGGGCTTCAGCTCGCCGGTGCAGAACATGCCGGACTGGCTGCAGCCGATCGCGCAGATCAATCCGCTGACGCATATTCTGGTGGTGATCCGCGGCGTGTTTCTGCGCGACATGGCGTTCGGGCTGGTCGCCGAGCGGCTGTGGCCGATGGCGGCGATCGCCGTGGTGACGATTTCCGCCGCGGCCTGGATGTTCCGCCGCAAGATCCAGTGAACGCCGGAAGGCCGTCGCGCCGAGGGTGAAACTATAGCGTTTTCGAGCGAAGTGGATCCCGGTTCGCGTGAAGAAAACGCGTCAAAAAACAATCTAGAGCTCCGGTTCTGATTCTATCAGAACCGGAATAGCTCTAGGCGCGCCTTGGCGACGACCTCGTCGGCGGTCAGCGGATTGGCCGGGTGCCAGGTCAGGCAGATCGGCGTGCGGATCCGGGTCGGCCGCGGCCAGCCCTCGGTCGAGAAGTAGAACTCGCCGCGCGACAATTTTCCGATGTCCTCGCCGCTGCCGCCCTTGGCCGCCATCATCGCTTTGGTGGCCTCGATGGTGGTCGGCGAACTCATCCGCCCATAGAAATGCGTGGTGCAATTGGAGATGATCTTGTGGTCGATCCCGGTCGGGGTCTGGGTGGCGACGATCATGCCGAGCCCATATTTGCGGGCCTGCGCCGCCAGCGACAGCGTGCTTTCCTTGCACGGCGTAGTGCGCTGCGACGGCGCGAAGTTCTGCGCCTCGTCGAGCACATAGAGCCGGCCGGTCGGGCTGGGATGCCGCTTGATCCAGGAAAACAGCGACATCTGCAACTGGTTGACGAACGATTGGCGCGCCTCGTCGCTGGCCAGGCCGGAGAAATTGATCACCGAGATCCGGGTCCTGCCGGCCTCGGTGCCAAACAGCAATTGCGGGTCGAGCGCGGCACCGCGGGACTGCAGCAAGGGATTGGTCGCGATCGCGGCGCGCAATTGGTTGGCGATCGCCGCCGCGAGCTTGGCTGCATCGTCGATCTGGCTGACCCCGTCGGGCAGTTCCGACAGCAGATCGATCAGCCGCGCGAGGTCGCCGCCGCCCTGAGCCGCGAAGCTGCGCAGCGCATCCGCCAGCACGCCTTCCTTGAGTTTTGCGCTGGCGCCCTTGGCGCCGATGTAGGGTGACAGCGTCGCCCGCGCCATCTCGATCGCCTGCGCGCGCTCGTCCTCATCGCCGTTCAGCGCGGCAAAATCCGGCAGCAGCGCCAGCGACATCGGCCGGCCGGCGTTGAACCCCGGGGTCCAGATCACGACCTCGACGTCGCGTTGATAGTTGGCGGCCTTGGCCGCATCGTTGGCGCTCCAGCCCTGCGGCGGCGCCGGCCACTGATCGCCGAGCCTTGCCAGATCGTTGTTGGTGTCGAGCACGATCGCCGGAATCCCGAGCAACGCTGCTTCCTCGACGATACGGCGAAGCAGCACGGTCTTGCCGGAGCCCGCGCCGGCGAGAATCGCGGTGTGGCGCGGCAACAGATCCGCGGCTAGCGTGACAGCGGCGCCGGGCGCGCCGCGCTCATAGCGGTGGCCGAGTGGAATGTCGCGAGCAATGGGTTTGCTCGGGGCCGGCTTCGAGGTGCCGAGCGGCGGTTTGCCGGGCGCGACCGGAGCCGCCTCAACAGCGCGTGCCGGGGACGGCGGCGGCGCGGCGGTTGGCAGGGGCGACGGACCGGGCGACGGCGCCGGCTCGGGCAGCGGGCCGGCCAGAAACGGCGGCGGCGCCAGCCCCGCGGCCTTGAACAGCGGCGTGTCGAACAACGGCTTGCGGGCGCGCAGCCAGGCCTCGAAGCCCTCAGCATTGCGGCGCGCCATCGCCTGCAACGCCACGAAGGCGCGCAGATCCTCGCCGGTCGGGGCGATGAATTCGCCGCCGGCCTTTTCGAACTTGGCAACCAGCTCCGTGGTCTTGGCGCCGCCCGGCACCGCGCCGTCGCGCAGGATGAACAGGTGGCGGAACTTGAGCGCCCGATCGACGCCCGAGGCGGTCATCGCCGCGCGCAATCGGCTCTGAAAGGCGATGGCATTGTCATGGGCGAGAACGCGGAAGCAGTAGTGCTGCTCGCGGTCGCCCTCGCCGCGAAAGATGAAGGTCAGCCTTCCATGCAGCGACGGCCGGCGCTGATCCGGGTCGGGCTGCGAGACCACGTCGACATCGTCCGGAAGCTGCAGGTGCGCGGTATAGATGTTCAAGATATCGGCCAGCAGGTTTCGCAATTGATCTTCGTTGTCGAGGTCGAGCAGGCCGCCGGTCGAGGCGGCCTGCAATTCGCGGCTGAACGTCTCGTCGAGGCCCCTCGCCGGCGGCGCCGGCGCGGCCGGCTGCGCGGCGTCGAAGCTGTTGCAGGGGATGATCCGCCCCGCGGCGAGGCAGCGCTGCCGGTGATCGTCGCAGGCCTTCAGCAATTGCCGCGGCGTGAAACCCACCGCCGTCTCGAACGCCTCCGGCGCAAAGGGGAAGGTTTCGCCGGGCGGGGTGTAACCACCGGCCGCATAGCCCTGCGCCAGCCGGGCCCTCACCAAGGCCAGCGCCAGTTGCGGCTGCGACAGCGCATAAAGCACATTCGGCCGGTAGTAGCGGTCGGTGACCGCCACGGTCGCTTTCGATCGCAGCACCTCCCACGACGCCTCGAGACACGACACCACGGTGATGGCGCGGCGTTTGACGTCGTGCAGGTCCATCAACCCGTGCGCCAACGCCTCGATGATCGATTGCGTCTCCTGGGTCTGCTCCAAGGTTGCGCCGTCTTGGCCACGATAGCGCTCCGCATTGGCTTCGCTGATGATCGCATCGATCTGATCGACCGCGATCAAGGTCGGCCCGACCAGGCTCAACAGCCAGGAAATGCCGCGCACGATATCGATCGGCGATTTCTTCACCACGACAAATCCGAGTTCGCGAAGCTGCACGGCGTCGAGGTCCATGCCTTGCAGCCAGGCGTGCGCGATGCTGCCGCATTCCAGGTCTTCCGAGATCAAAAGCACGAAGGCGCGCACCACGTCGCCGTGCTGCTGGGTCATGGCGCGGTCGCGGCGCGCCAGCGCGGCGAGGAATGTCTTGACCAGCTCCGCCATCAATTCGCGCGGCCGGCCCCGCCAGCGGCTGGCGATGTCGGCGAGTTGGGTTTGCAATTGCAGCAAGGTGGCAAGCTTGTGGATCAGCCGGTCGTATTGCGTGCGATGCTCGTCGATCCGCACTTGCAGCGAATTGAGAAAGCCGAGCGCCACCGAGGACCAGAAATCCCGCACGCCGACGAAGTCCAGCAGGATGAACACCGCATCCTCTTCCCAGACCCGGCGCCGCAGTTCGCCGATCAGGTGGGTCTTGCCGAGACCGGCGGAGCCGATCACCACCCGGCCGAGCGGCTCGTTGTCGGGTTCGGCATCGCGGGTGCTGCTGAGAAAATATCTCATCAGTTCGTCGAGCACGTCCTGATGGATCGGCGCGTGATACGGCTGGTCGCGCCAGATGCCTTTGAGCTGGCGGGTCCAGTTGAAATCGACCGCGCGGAACGCCTCGAGTTCGGCCATCGCGTCGTTGCTCATCAGTTTTCGATCCAGACGATGTGGCGCGGTTCGTTGCCGATCTGAATGGCGGCGTCGCGATCGGCGTCGGTGACCTCGATTCGATTGTCGAGCTGCATCAGCGCGGCCTGCTGCTCGCGCTGCATCAGCTTGAGCGCGTCATCGAGCGCCGATCGCTCGATATCAGGCAATTGCCGCCGCAGGTCCTTCAGCAAGGCGCGGCGGTTGAAGCCCCCGGCGACCGCCAGATAGGCCTCGCGAATTTTTTCGCGCAACGCCGCGGGGTCGGCCGGCGCGTCGCCCGCGCCGGGCCGCGGAGCCGGCGCGGCAAGCAGATCGGCAAGCCGCAGGTCGCCGGCCTCGAGGAAGCCCGCGAGCCGCTTGAGCCAGGCCTGCAGCACGAACGCGCCGCCAAAATTCTTCTCCGGCAGCGGATCGGCGAGGTGACGCTCCGCCCAGTCCCAGCCTTTATCGGTGACGGTGAGCCAGATCGCGCCGCGCTCGCGCTTTGCCACTTCGATCAGGCCGGCCTTGACCAGCGCCGCGCGTTCGGCCTTCTCGATCTCCGGCTTTAGCTTGTCGCCATACCCGGCACCGCCCGCGCCCAGCAGCGCCCACATCGCCAGCGTCTGTTTCTCGGCCTCCCTTTGCTCGCGGGTTTTGGGACGCGGCTTGTCGGCGGGCTTGGGCTCTTTCGCTTTGCGAGATGTTACCACTGTCGCCTCACTTGCTCCGTTCGCGGCAAAGGTGAACGATGTCGCGAATCTTCTCAATCGCTTTTCCGACGTCCTGCGCGATCTCGTCATTGGCCAGCCGCAGCACGGTGTAGCCGCTCAGCGTCAATTCGTAGTCGCGGTGGCGATCGTACATGAAGGCAGCGCGATTGCCGTGACTGCCATAGCCGTCGAGTTCGATGACCAGGCGGCCGTGCGTCCAGACGAAGTCCACCTTCGGTCGCGAGCCGCGAACGGTATCAACGAACTGATTGCAGCCAAACAGCGGGGCCAGTTCAACATCCGCGCGCAGCGCCTTGGCCAGCCGCTGCTCGGCTTCGCTCAGCGGATGCGGCGAGCCGAGCCACGGCGCCAGCCAGATCGCGGCGGCGTCGGGCTGCGGCGCAGCCGCTTCGGCCTCGCTATCCGCTGCGGCCAGGGCGCCATACAGAATGCGGTCGAACGGCGGCTGATGCGGCGGAAGCTGCGAAAACCTCGCGACCACCGCGCAATTGGCGTGCTGGGCGATCCATTCCAGCGCATGGACCATCGCGGCCGGGCTGGATTGTTGGCAGGCGTCCTCGCCGTCGACAACCAGCACCAGACCATGGCGGCTGATCGCCAGCGCGAGCTGCGCCAGTTCGACCGCCGGAAGTGCCGCTCGGACGCGCGGCGGACGATCAGCGAGCGCGAGTTCGACCGCGGCCTCGGCCCAGTTCGGCGATAGGCCGGCAACCGATCCGGCAAGACGCTGCACCATCGCCGCAACCGCCAGCCGTCCGAGCTTGTCGTTCTTGCACTCCGCGAAACTGACGTCGGTAAACCAGACCGGCCACAGCCGTTGCACGGTGTCGGCGAACAAACCGATGATCTGCGCGACGATGGCCTCGGCCGAGGGCGCCGGCGTGACCCGCGCGAACAGCACGCGGCGCGCCCCTCCGTCGGCCTCGACCTGATCGAGCTGCCGGCGCAGCGCCGCGCCGTCGAACCCGGCCAGCGCCAACACCGCGCCCGCTCGGGCTGCCATGACGATATCCACAGCGGAACTTGGAAGAGCCGTCATTCAGACCAATGTCGCTCGCGGGTTGCGGTTTTCCTGGTTTGGAAGAAGAAATTTCTCCAGAATCGCGACTATCAAAGCGCGTTCAGCCAGTCGAGATATTCTGCCATTTGATAACCTTGAACAATATTACGGTGTTCAGAAATGGGAAGCGGTGCCGTTAAGCTCGGGGCATTCGACGATATGCCTCGCGCACGATGTCGACATCAGACTTAGCAGCTACCTGGCGCCGGCTCCGGCCGCGGATGATCCGCGAAGTGTGCGGCGCACGCCTCGCCCCGAACGCCCTTGCTGCGCTCGCCATGCCGCAAACGAAAAGCCGCCGGCCTGTTTCTGACGTGGGAGCGGAGCGGGGGAAACCGAATAACGCTCGCAACCGATTGAAAGCCCCGATATGCAAACACTGACCGGGCGTTCTCGTGCCAGCTTAAAAACCAGGGCCCCAATCAGGGCGCACCAAATCGTTTGGAGTAGTCATTATGTTGGATGTGAATTCGGATCCGAGAGCCTGGTCGAATTACAATGTTTCGAGCGATGTCGCGGACTTGGCCGCCCGCTCTCTGGTCGCACCGTTCCCGCCAACGGCGCTGATGCAGCGCGTTTCAGGCCTTACGGACCCAAGGGATTTTGCGTCGCACGGCAGGGATCTGTTTCTCGCGCTCAATGCGGCCAGCCCGAAGAACCTATCGGAGTACCGGAACATCCTGGACTTCGGCGTCGGCTCCGGGCGGCTCGCGCGGATGTTTTTGGGATTCAAGGGAAGTTATACCGGCGCGGACATCGACCACGAACTGGTCGACTGGGTCGGCGGAGCCCTGCCATGGGTTACACCATTGCGCACCAAGGAAAGGGCCGCCCTGCTCTGTCCCGACAACTCCTTCGATTGCGTGATTTCGGTCTCTGTCTTCACCCACATGAACGAAGCCGATTCGGAATTCTATCTGAGGGAGCTGCACCGGGTCACGAAACCCGGGGCATGTCTGCTACTCACCGTGCACGGCCGCCGCGCCTTGACGCGAGCCGAAACCGAGGCGCGCATCTTTGAGATGCTATCTATTCCCGAGGCCGGAATGAAGGAGGCGATGCGTCGAATGGCCGACCCGGGGTTCACGTTCATCATCCAACCGCAGGGTCATCTGACAACCGAGAATTATGAATACGGGATCAGCTTCACCGATGAAGGATACATTCGCTCCAGATGGAGCAAGTTTTTCTTCGTCGAGAAGATCGTTGCGGGTGGCATCCACGATTTTCAGGACATCGTGGTACTGAGGAAACAAGCATAATTTGCGACTTGCTTACGGGTGAGCGGCGCGGGCAGCGCTTAGCGTTCGTCGCTTCCGAAACGCCACCGCCCACGCCAATTCCTCGGCGGCCTTCTCGCCGCCGGCGATGTCGCGGACCCGACGCGCCAACCTTGCGAACGAAAAAGCAACAAGAGGGCACATCAGCGGTGATCGGGGCCGAACAGGCGCCGGAACAAAGAAGGATTTCCGAGCAATAACAATTGGCTGGGGCGGGAGGGTTCGAACCTCCGCATGGGGGAATCAAAATCGGGCGGTTTCGGCAATAAAGTCAACGTGCGTTCTGCCAAATTGGATAATCAGCTTTGTTGATAACATTGATGAATACCGCGGCGTTCAGAATTTGAAACGCGGCCAGCCAAGCCTCATCACCGCGCACGTCACCCGGATCGACGGTGGACGTTGGCCGCCGCCTGCAGATAGCTGCTTGAATGTTTATGAGATGGTCAATTTTGGACAGTCGGCGCTCGGTCCGAAAGCTAAGTCTGACGGTGCCAATTACGTCGTGGAAACGCTTCGCAAGAAAATCCAGACATGTCCCTTTTTGATCGACAGAAAACACAGAAATCCATCAGATTTTGTCAACTAACTCGATGCGACGACATAGGTAAGTCGCTTGAAGTGCTTCTCTCCAAGTCGTCGCCTCGAAGCTGCTCAGACGGAATATCCTTACGCACTTAAGTGATTCCAGGGAGGCCAGAGTGGTAGAAAAAATGGCGCGATCAATCGGATGGCAAAGACGGTCAGAAATGCTGAAAGCCAAGGCAGAACTTCTCGATCCAGGATTAGACAAGGACAAACTGCTCAGGCAAGCGCGGCAGCTAGAGACTGCGTCGGAAATCTGTCGTTGGCTTTCCTCGCCAACCCCACCTCCTGATTAGGCGATAGTTGGTGTTTGCCCCCCGTAATGACGACAAACCTCAAGGCTTCCGCTTCGCTGCGCAATCGATGCGCCTCGCGGGCTAAACGTTCGTCAAAAGAAAAGGCGACTGGCTTACGCGTGGCCTTTGAACTCCCCGGGCCTTTTGCATGTGTATCTCCCTGCCTGAACTTGGCGGGAGCAACCGACTCCTCATCACCGATGATTAACGAAACCCTGCAGACGTGGATCACCGCACTTTATGAATGCTGGGATTGGTCATTTTAATGCGCACGACAATCGCCATTCGACCCCTGACGGAAGAGCGAAAAGTTCCGTCATCGGATGAAGGCTATTGAGCAGTATTGACCGGCCACCAGCGGATTCTTTTGGCACAATGGTTCCCATCACCGCCTCAAGGGGCCTCTAACGGTGACTGAGAGTTTTCGTGCTCCCGCCTCAGTACAGGTGGCTGACATATGCCCGGGATTGAACTCTTCCGGAATCCGAATCAATCCCTCTGGAACTCGGATGATCTTATCAGGATGCGACGCACCGCTCTGCGTGCTGCCCGCAGGTTGCCCGTGGGCTCAGAGCGAAATCAGCAGCGGCAAATCGCAGCCTCGCTCGGAACGCTGGCTAGGAGAGATCGGCTCGGCGCTAATGTGGGCGCCGAACGTTCATCTCGAAATGCCTGGCCTTGGCACATGATAAATACGGCACCATACGATCTTCTTCTCGAACTGGCGGTTGTCGACGAGAATGGGACGAATACGATCCTGTTTCCCTGTCACAAAACTGTGGGCGGATGGTCGGATGCAAAGAGCGGGACACAGGTTATCGTCCGGCCGACGCATTGGCGTGAATGGCGGCGCCTAAGTTAAGATCCTCGTCGGAATTGACTGGGACTTTCCCGACCAGAACAAACTCGGGAAGCGGGGCGATGACTCCCGCATCCCCGTCTGCCACTAGGGTGTGCGTTGGCCATAGAACGATCGCAGCGCGGCCTCGTAGGCCGCGAGCCCGGCGGTGCAGAGCCGCACCCACGCGGCGTAGTATTCGATCGGGTTGTGTGGGCGGATTTCGTCGCGGTTGAACATTGGCGTCGGTCTCCTTTCCAATATTGAGATGGTGAGGCCTGATCCAGCGTCAACCGGTCGATGGCGGCGTGGTCGCTCCGATCGCGCATGGCAAATCAAGGACAACTGTAAAACGATTCAGCCGCGCGGACGCCCGAACGTTACACTCCGATTCTGGAAGTTGTGGTCGGCCCCGCTTAGGCGGGCAGTGAAATGTGCACACCAGCGTGGCTGCGCATCATTCCGAAGGCTCAGAATATACCGGCACAGAGGAAATTTCGATCCCATCGGGGCCTGACCGCGGTTTGGGGCGGGGGGAGAGCTATCTCCGGCACACGAATTTGTTGATTTTTGGATCGAGAATAGCGTGCACGCGGACGAACAAATGTCTTCCCGCCGCGGGCGTGAGCAAATTCAACAATTGGCCGACCGGCTTATTGCCGCGGCAAATGAACAAGGCACCCAAGCCCAGATCGAAGCTGAGATAGGAAACATATTCGCTTACATTCGCTCTCGTGTTGATTCGAAGAATGTCCGTGAGACAGCCCGCTTAAAGTTAGATGGGCAGTGAGGTTGCGGAAGCTGGCGGACTGTTGCCTCAGCGCGGTTACCGGCAGGCGCCGCAACATGCTCTGATTGCAGATATATGAACAATTTGGTCGATTCCATTAATCCATAGATCACTAGGTTTATCTAACTTCCGTATAAATAGATCTTAGCAGGAACGCAGCATCTGTCCTTCTTCTTGGTTGTGTGAGCTCGCAACGGGCAATCCAAACCTGGGAGAAATGCCATGCTACCTGACCTGCGCTCAATCCCATCCGCACTACTTCTCAGCGCCGCGATGCTAACATATTCGCCCACGACGTGGGCGCAGGGCGTCCGCCTCGGCGGCGTCAGCGTGGGTGTCGGCAGCGTTGGGGTGGGTGTCGGAGGCGTCGGAATCGGCACCGGCGGCGTCGGCATCGGAGGGGCCAGCGTTAGCGCTGGCAGCCTTGGTGCAGGCATCGGCAGTGTCGGCGTCGGCACCGGCGGCGTCAGCGTCGGCGGGGCCAGCATCAATGCGGGCAGCGTGGGCGCCAGCGTCGGCAATGTCGGCGTGGGCTCGACCGGCATCGGCGTCGGCAATTTCGGCGTGAATGCCGGCAGCGTTTCATTGGGCAACCAGACCGGAACGCGCACGCCCGGCATCGGCAGCATCGGACCGGGAACGGTCGGCGGCCAGGGCTTCTTCTCCAGCGGCGCGCAGTTTGGCAATTCCGGCATCGCGCAGACCGTCCCGGCTGGCCTCGGCCGCGCCGCGGCGGCCCGCCAGCGCGCGGCTGTGGCGCGCAGCAACCGCGCGGCCAGGATCGCGGCCCTGCGGTCGAACCAGCAGAACCGCAACAACGCAGCGGCGTCGGTCGACGTGTTGAACACCGCCGCCGGCCGGCCGGGCCGCCTGGTCGCGGTCAGCGCCCTCAACGGCAGGACCAACCGCACCTCGCCGAGCGCTTCGTCGACCAATGCTCCGGTCGCCAGCGTCGACGTCGCCAACGCCTCCTCGGGCACGCCGGGATCGGCGGCGGCGGTGCGCGTGCTGAACGGCCGCCCCGTCGGCGGCGCCACCCGCGACAGGGCGCTGGTGAACGCCAATGTGCTGAACGCGACCTCCGGCTCCCCGGGCGCTGCGGCCTACGTCAATGTGCTGAACGGCAACGCCGCAGCAAGCCCGACCCAGAGCAGCGGCGGAGCGGTCGCAGCGAACGTGCTGAATGCCTCGCCGGGAGCGAGCGGCGGACTTGCTACCGTGAACGTCGCGAACGGCGCCGCGCCCGGCAGTGCGCCCGCTGGGTCGACCACCGCCTCAGCCCCGGCCGATACGGCCGGAATTGCCGGCGCCAACGTGCTCAACGCCACGCCCGGCACCAGCGGCTCGCTCGGTACGGTGAACGTTGCGAACGGCGCGGCCACCAGCCCCACCAGTGGCACCACCACCGGCGGCGGCACCAGCACGACACCGACGGACACCGGGCTTGCAGGAGTGAGCGTGCTCAACGCCACGCAGGCGCGTAGCGCTCGCCTCGCCAACGTGGCGATCGGCAACGGCGCGGGCTCCAGCGGCACGACGGATCCGTCGGCCGGCACCACTTCGCCGAGCGGCGCGCTGAACGCCAACGTGCTCAACGCCACGCCCGGCACCAGCGGCTCGCTCGGTACCGTCAATATTGGCAACGGCAATGCAACCTCCGGCTCGGGCACAACGGATGGCAGCGGCGGCGCCTTGGCGGCGAACATTCTCAACGCCACGCCGGGTCCGAGCGGCACCCTCGGCACCATCAACGTTCTGAACGGCGGCGGCACCACCGGCCCCGGCAACGGCGGCGGCGGAACGGTCACACCTCCGGGTGGCCCCGGTGGCACGGGCCCCGGTGGCACCGGCGGCGGCGGCACCGGCGGTGGGACGGTTGGCGGCGGCAACGGCGGAACGGCGGATGGCGGATCGGGCGGCTCCAACCCGGCCGGCAACGGCAACACGACCACCGAGGCCAACAACGGTGGTGGTGGCGGCGGCGGTGGCGGTGGCGTTGCGATCGGCGGCTACAGCTCCTCCGGCAATTCCGTAAACCAGGAGGGCAACGCGACCAACGGCATCGGCGCCCGCTGCACGCAGGTGCTGCAGGCCCCGCACCGCTTCAAGAAGCGGATCTGGGAGCGCTGCATCCGCCTGGTCGAGCGTTTGCGCAAACGTCAGGCCGCCGCGCAGTAAATCCAACCGATTCCCCTACAAGATCGTCTTGCAGGGGAATCGCGCGTCAGAACCTGCCGTTCATCGACAAAAGGTAAACGTCGCGATCGTAGGAGATCGCGCCGACGCCGGCGGACTGGCCGCCGACCGGATCGAAATTGATCCGCCGATAATCGAAGCTGAGCGTGACCTTGTCGTTGGGGAAGTACTTCAACGACGCCAGCGGGCTCAGCGTGCGATCGGACCGATGGCCTGCGACCGGTCCGAGATAATCATCCACCATGTAGGACGCGCCGGCCCCGATCGCGACGTTCGCCAGGATGCGATATTCCAGCCGTCCCGCGATGGTCGATTCGATCGCGCTGACGCAGGCGGCGCCGGGGCTGGTCGAGCAGACCGCCGCGGACGCGCCGAGCACCCCCGGCGCGATCAAGGCGAGACTGAGCGCCGCCTCCTTGGCCTCGCGGCGGCCTTCGATGACGCCGGTCAGTTGGTCGGTGAGCAGGAAGGCCATGCTGGCGCCATAAGTCCAGTTCGACACCTCCTGGAAGCTCACGCCGTTGTACTGCTGATTCATGTAGCCGGCCCAGGCCTCGCCGCGCAGGCGCGCGTTGGGTCCCTGCTCGAACAGCACGCCGCCGACGACGCGGTAGCCGGTGGAATCGAACACATCGACGCGCCAGTTGCGCACATTCCCCGCCGCCTCAACGAACACGCTGGTCAGCGGCGCGATGACGTAGCCGAGCCGGCCGTTGGCGACGCCGATGCCGCCGTCGGCGTAGCTGAAGTCGACGATGCCGCCGAGCAGGCTGGCGTTGTCGTAATGAATGCCGACGCCCGCCGCGCCGAGCGACGTCCACCATTGGCCGTAGCGCTTGTTCAAGGCGATCGATCCGATGCCCTGATCATAGGCGATCGGCGATTGAAACGCGGTGCTGAGCAGGATGCCGCCCGGCCCGACCGTATCGGAGGAGCCGCGATCGAGATGCGCGTGCAAATAGCGCGCGTTGCTGACGATCTGCGTATCGGTATCCGGCATCACCGTGAAGTTGACGCCGAACGACCCGTTCACCTGGTCCTCCGAATTGTACTTCACGTAGCGGCGGCCCTCGATATAGCCGTCGGCGCCGATGGTGTAGTTCTGGCCCTGCGCCATCCAGGCGAATTCGGGGCGGCCAACGAAGGCGACGTCGGATTGCCGGGCGGAGCGCGTCGCAAAGATGTTGTCGTCGTAGAAGGTCGCGGCGGTGACGCCGGTCACCAGCGTTCCGCCGCCGAGTGCATAGCCGGCGATCGGCGCAGCGGCGGGCGGCCACGTGCTGGAGGCCGGCGTGGACACCGGCCCGGTCTGCGCCCCGGGCAGCGCGTTGGGCTGCCGGCGGGCGTAATTCGGCAGGCTCCAGGTCTGCGCCACGGCATCCTCGGCGGCCGCGGGCGCCGATTGAGCCAAGACCAGTGATGGATTCGCCACACACATCAGCAGCAGAGCGGGCAAAAATCGATCGGCTCGCATCACACCATCCTCAGTTGAGCGCCGCTACCGTCCGAGGAATCGGACACCCGCTACGCGGGAACTCTGCAAATCTTCGCGGCATCATTGGTGCGAGCAAAGAGCAATATGGTTAACTGATCGTTAATATCCTTCGATCACCTTCCTCCGACATAACGAGACTAGGTCCCAGGTGAAGTGGCATTACCTACAACAAACCAAGAAAATGGAGCTAACGAATTGAGGACCCGCCCTATTCGTTGGATCCTTCTTTGCCCCGATCCACGCCGTTCAGCAGGTCGACCAGATCATCCGCAGCCTCCATTTCGAGGCCGGTCTGCCAACAGCCCGTAATAACCGCAGGCGTATTCGCCTGCGCATCCCAGACGGCCCAGCCGTTTTCGAGTTTTCGTAGCTCGTAGCGCATTAAGGGATCATGGCGGCGCGCCGCAGGCTGCGCAACAGATCATCAAAGGATGGTTGGACCATCTGCAAACATAAGCGCCTATCCGATTCCGGTGCGTCGAGCATGATGGCGCCGCGACGATTAGCAGTCTCTTCACCGACTGACATTTGACTAGGACTTCTACTAGGATCTCACACGTCACCCTAGCGTTCTATCGTGCTGACCGAGCACCCAACACGAATAGCGGCGTATCGGCATTAGTCCCGAAATTTTAACAATTCCGCGCCAGGTTTTCTTTCATGTCCCTCCGTCCCACGAATTCCACGATTGAAGAAAGGGAGCGCCTCAGGGCGCTCGCGGAGTATCACCTCATGGATACACCGCCAGAAGAAGAGTTCGACCGGTTGGCCGGGCTGGCTTCTCGTCTGTTCCAGGTTCCAATCGTTTTGATCTCGCTGTTGGAAGCGGACCGTCAGTTCTTCAAGGCTCACGTCGGCCTTGATGTTTGCGAGACCAGTCGCGACGTTTCGTTTTGTGCCCATGCTATTCTGCAGGACGACGTCCTGGTCGTTTTGGACGCCACCCGGGATCCACGCTTCCGCTTTAATCCTCTTGTGCTTGGCCCACCCTTCATTCGCTTCTATGCGGGGCAGCCGCTCACGACGCCGTCCGGAAAGAAACTCGGCACAGTTTGCCTGATCGACAGTGAACCGCGGGACGATTTCAACGCCGCAGACCGCAGGAACCTCGCCGATCTGACCTTCCTGGTTATGGACCGGATGGAGTTGCGGCGGCTTGATTACGCCCGGACCATCAGTCAGACCCGCTTCGAGCGGATTGCCGCCACTTCGCCGGATGCAATCATCTGTGCCAACGCTGAGAGCGAGATCACTTTCTGGAACCGATCGGCTGAAACGTTGTTCGGTTATTCCAGCAAGGAAATATGCGGTCAGTCGACCGAGATCATTGTACCATCGAGCTGGCGCCCGGTGTACGAGGCCGAGCGTGCCCGTCTCGCGCGCGGCGAACCGATGGAGCTTGCCGACAAGACGGTCGCACTATCTGGCCTGCGCAGAAACGGCAGTGAATTTCCCGCGGAGTTCTCGCTCTCAACCTGGGAAGAGGGCAACACCACCAGCGTCGGCGCCATCGTCCGCGACATTACTGAGCGGCGCCGGAATGAAGATCGTTTATTTCGACTGGCCTCCTTGGACGCGCTGACGGAATTGCCCAATCGCGCCGCGTGGCGCGCGCGTCTCGCCGAGACCCTCGCGGCAGAGCGTCCCGCCAGCGTACTGTTGCTTGATCTCGACGGTTTCAAGGAAGTCAACGATACGCTTGGCCACTCTGCGGGCGATGCGGTGCTGAAGAGCGTGGCGCAGCGCCTGTCGTCGAATTGTGAGACGGCGATCATGGTCGGCCGCCTAGGCGGCGATGAATTTGTCGCCCTGTTCGCCGGCAACGACGCCATTGAAATTGGCCGCGCCGCGGAAGATCTGGTTGCTATCATCCGCGAGCCCTACGAGTTCGTCGGCCAGCGGATTGAGGTCGGTGTCAGCATCGGCGTCGCGCGTGCACCCATGCACGGCTCGACTCCCGAGGATCTGCTCGGCGCCGCCGATCTGGCGCTCTACAAGGCCAAATCCGCCGGCAGAGGTCGCTTTGAATTCTTCGTTCCGTCCTTCCGCGAGGTTGCGGTCGCACGTCGTGCGTTCGAGAAAGAGCTGCGCCATGCTCATGAAAACCACGAGTTCGAACTGTTCTATCAGCCGCAAGTCGCGACCCGGACCGGTGAACTCACAGGCGCCGAAGCGCTGATAAGGTGGAATCACCCCGAGCGAGGCTTGTTGTCGCCGACCTCATTCATCGACGTGCTCAGTCAGAAACCGTCGGCGGCGCGCGTCGGCGAGTGGGTGCTGCGGACCGCCTGCAAGCAGGCCGCCGAATGGCGTGCCTACGTTCCGAACTTTCGAATCGGCGTCAATCTGTTCGAGGCGCAATTTCGATCCGGCCGGATGCTCACCACCGTCAAGAGCGCGCTATCCGACAATAATCTGCCACCAGCGGCGCTTGAACTCGAACTCGTCGAGAACGTGCTATTGCGCGATGACAGCAGCACGCTCAGGCTGCTGCAAGACCTGCGCGCGCTCGGCATTGGACTGGCGTTCGACGACTATGGCACCGGCTATGCGTCGTTGAGTCTGCTGAAGCGCTTTCCGGTCACACGGCTGAAGATCGACCGCTCCTTCATCCGCGACGTCAACATCGATCCAGCGGGCGCTGCAATTGTGAAGGCGATCGTCTACCTCGGCAAAAGCTTTGGGCTTAAAGTGATAGCCGAAGGGGTCGAGACGGAGGCGCAGCGGAAGTTCTTGGTGCGAAGCAAGTGTGAAGAATCACAGGGCTATTTGTTCGGAACGCCGATGGATGCGATGGAGTTTCGAGAAAATCTTTTCATGCGTTCAGGTCGGTAGCCAAAAGAGTGATTCGCCGCACCAGCCGTGCCAACCGCACCGCCGATCATGATCTCAATTGAAGAGTCGGCACAAGATTCGGAGACGTAGGAGCAAATTGAACTCGGTTGCGACCATTTATCTTGGCCCGATAGAGAGCGTCATCGGTCCTGGCCAGGAGGCTTTCTACCGAGTCGCCGTGAACAAAGTCGCTGACCCCGAAGCTGCAGGTGATGGTCCCGACCAGGTCGAACGTGGTTTGCGAAATCGCGTGACACAGCTTCTCGGCAACAAGACAGGCAGTCAAGCCGTTGGTACCGGGTAGCACGACGACGAATTCCTCCCCGCCCCATCGAGCTAGCAAGTCCGTCTGGCGGATTTCGCGTGATACGATCTCAGATAACTGAATAAGAATACGATCGCCCGCCTGATGGCCGTGGGCGTCATTGACCTCCTTGAAATGATCGATGTCGTAGACGATCAGTGCGAGCTCAGTCCCGTAACGCTCCGCCCGGACTAATTCATGTCCAAGGACAAGATCGAATTTCGCGCGATTGAAGAGCCCTGTGAGCGGGTCGGTAGTGGCCTTGACCTCAAGATTGTCTGCAAGCACCTGCAAATCTGCCCGGCGTTGCATCTGCAGGCTGTCTCGAACACCATGCTGCTTGCCGAGGAAGTGGAACAACGTGGTGAGCGCCAACTGCAACGTGATAACGATGCCAAGGAAACGGCTTGCAAACATGCCGGCCAGCGGACTAACGATCAGCATCGACCAGTCGCTCTGTGGGATAGCGCCCCGCAACACATAGCCGCGGCGGCCGTCGAACGTGGTCCATGCGGCCGTCGTGATTTCACTTTCGAGCATTGGCGGCCCGCCGGAAGCCCCGAATCGCTCGGCAAGCGCTACGCGGGTACCAACCGGCCACAGCGAGCGGTCCAGCGTGTCCGGACGGTTGCTCAGCATTACCACTCCATCGGCATTGATAAAGAAGAACGGCCGATCGAAGGTTTGTAGGCTGGCGCTCAGTTTAGCGAACGACTTCTTCAGCATTGCTACGCCGACAACCACGCCATCCTCCCGGCGGATCGGATAGCTCACGACGTAACCGGCCAAACCGCTCTCTGCGTCCTGCACGAACTGAAGGCCTTCCCTACCGGCCATCGCGACTTTGAAATATGATGCGGCGGCCGCATTCGGCGCTCCCAACAGTTTCAGTTGGCGGTCGTCGGACGACGCAACGACTGATCCCGACGCATCAAGGATCTGCCCGAGCGTGGCGCCCGAGGCATCGACATTGCGACCCAGCACCGTCTGGGCTCGCGCACCACGGCTGTCGCCGGTCAGCAAGGACAGCACAGCCTGGGAGCCGGACAGCGCCTTCACCATTGCCTCCACCGTGGCAGTCTCGCCGCTGAGCCTGGCGACGAGCAGGTTGAGATCGCCTTGTGCCTCAGCCTGAATGTTGTCCTTGTAAATCCCGCCCAGGAAGTCCGTAAGCGCCCAGCCGCCGACGAAGACCACCGCCAGCGCCGCCAGCGTCGTAAGGAAATGCCGGCGCAGATAGGCAGTGTAAAACTTCGAGTCCACGGCGATGGCAAGCAATCGGCCCCAAGCCGACCAAAGTGTCACGGCCAATGCGACTGCCAAAAGTCCCCGCACCAGCTGAATCGGCACGCCGGTCAGCTTCATGAACCAGTTATGGTTGAGCGTGCTGGCGGGCCAGAAATCTCCCACTGGAACGATGAGTCCGGCGGCAACACCATAGAGGCCGAAGCATAATGCGGCGCACGACACCAACCGATGCGAGATGATTTCGACTGTACGCGCGCGGATGACCAGCACCGCACTGGTGCCGATCGCCCCGGTAAATCCCATCGCATACCGCGCGGCGATATTGGCACTGACCTGTCCATCGACAACGCCAATCACGGCAATCGTCATCAGCAATGGGATATACATCCAACGGCCCGGCATTTTGGCGCCCAGCCGGATTGCTGCGAGGCGCGCGAATTCCAGCAGAAACAGGTATGAGACCGTCATGACCGCGGTGCGTAGCGCCTGAAAACTTGGGGCGTCGTCGATGACTAGCGCGCTCAGATCGAGCCATTCGCTGCTGCCGTGGACCAAGCCGAACCATCCCAGCAGATCGATCCTGCTATTCCTGGCTGCGGCGCCCCGGGCAACCGAAAAGCACACCGCGCCGAGGAGAATAAAAGCAAGGCCATAGAAGAAGAAGATAAAGTCTAGCTGGGCCGCGAGAAAAAGGCCCATATGTTCCCGCACGGGTATCACCAGGCAAAAAATGGCAGAGCTCGGAATGAGCCCATTAATACCCTAAGGCACACTAGTTAATGATGCGTCGTTGGAGGTGCAGTTCCACAAAGGGAACTCGATCGGACTGCTAGCGAGGCGCCGCGCTCGGCGCGGCAATGGCTCCGGCCAGCGCTATCGACGTGAGAACTTCTCCGACTTGTGCTAAACTGCTCGGCAGCTCGGACCGTGGGTAACTGTGGTTTGGGTCAGGTCCGTCAGCGTTGCAACCGTCTGGCGGGCCGTTTTTTGCTGTGTGTGCGTAACCTCCGTCCGCCCCCTGATGACGCTAAGGCCGCCGCCGACAGCAGATCCGTCGCGCCGCTTGTGGTGGGCCAGAGCGCGGGCGCGGTCACCTGACGCGCTCCACCGCCACCCACACGACGCCAGCGCCGATCATGCCGAGCGCAGGAGCGTCTGCCACAGTCACGTCAACGATCCGCCCGCGCTGGTATGACCCGCGATCCGAAACTCGGCGGGATGCGCAGGGCGCTGCACAAGGCCCAGGCCGAGCAGCTGCAGGGCCTGGCGTCACCACGATCAGAGCCACATTGTAGGTGATGGTTTCGACCGGGGCAGATCCGCCTCGTTCAGCGAACGGTCGAACTCGATTAGGCCGTCGTCAAACGGTTCGCTGCGGTGTACCGCTCCAATCACGACTGGCCTGACACGATATAGCTTCAGCACCACCCAAGTAATCGAATCGTAAGTCATCGCCCCATCCTTTTCCATGGACGAATCAGTCGGCATCTCTCTATTGCCAACAAATCGAATAAAAGTCCGCCCGTTACACCACAGCGGAACTTGCTGGCATCGATCGACGAAACTGTAATTCTGATTTCAGAGGCTGAGCAAAGTCGTGCCGCTGCCCGATGGCGGCCAGCTCGTCACGTGGCACGACGCTCGCGCCTATATCCTGGCCCCTCCCGACCAGGTCAGCCGGTCGCAGCTTTGGAGCGTCCGCTGGTGCTCCGGTGTATGATCCGACGCGTGAGCGCCTCGTAGGCCCGCCATCGGCAGGCCTAGTCGTTTTAAGCAGTGATTCGCCGTCAACATTTAGATAAGTCCCTTGGGGGGACTTACTCATGCCTGATCGGCTTACTTCGGATGATCCACCATCGCCTGACCTGAGGCGTTGTCCGGATTGTGCAGCCGATGCTGTGTTATTGGGTGTGATTAATCAGGTCAATCATGCTTCCAATCAGGTTTACCGCTGCCAAAGGTGCAATAAGGTGTTCACTTTGCAGATATAGCGAAGTGACCAGTGACGGCCATAAGGTCTTCGAAGCGCCATACAAACGGGGTGGCGATACACTCCATCAATGGATGGCGTCGCTAAGAATCCCCCTCATCGCAACCCCGGCACCTGAAATTTGGACCATCGGTACGGACATAGGAACGATTTGCGTATTTCGACCCTATCGCTAAATTGACCGACCTGAATACCTACGCCAAAAGGCTGCAAAGGGCTGTCGTTTGGCAGACGCCATAACCGACCCACTCACGGTCAAGCGGCTTCGACAGCTTGCGCACGAACTCGAAGAGCGGGCCGACGCCGAAGAGTCAAAACCGCGCAGCGAATAATTCTACCAACGCTATTGCTCAAAGAGATCGGACCTCGTTGCACTGAAAGCATCGATAGACCAATATGCTCTTTCGAAGTCCGATCTGCGGAAGTTTTCCTAAATACACCATCGCAGTGGTACACTGCGAACAAAGCGGATCACTACGTGGAAGAAGAGGCTCGCCCTCGCCCTCGCCAGATTGGTGTCTGGACATTCCGAAAGCCCCAAAGCAAAGGCAAACGTAACTCACCACCTACCGCGCGTCTATTATCGTTTAGGCTATAACAAGCGTTCGCGAGACGACGACAGATTTGGCGAGTTCGTGAGTTAGGCCCCCTCGCCGGTCACCGGCTCTCAGCGGTTTATTGAGGGGACGTATCCTGAATTTTGATCGGATATGGCCTCGTTCTGCGTACAGCCCGGCCCAGGCCGAACAGGACGCATTGCGCCGCCGGCTGCCGCGGCAATATCGCCAAGCCGACGCCCAACGCGCCTACGGTCTATTCCTGGCCTCCTGCCGGTGCGGCCATGCGATGTATTATGATGAGATCGACGATTTCCGCGTGCTACAGTTCGACCGCTGCAAGCGCCCCATTGGCTGATCCGGCCGCGCTTCTCAAGCCTCCAGCTTGATGCTATAAAGTGGCGGTAATCCTTGCCTGTTCAGAGGGCCGCCCATGATCACAGGCGACTATGGTCGGGACGCCCTCGATTTTGTCGAGCGACTAGATGTGCATACAACTGCCGCCGACGCTCTGACGGCCATTGAAGCCGGCTTCAGCTCTTTTGGCTTCGAAACCATCATCATCACCGGAATTCCGAACCACACACAGACCTTCGCGCAGATGGTGATGGCCAAGCGCTGGCCGGACGAGTGGTTCAAACTCTACACTCGCAACAACTACGATCGCGACGATCCCGTGGTCCGACACCTCCGGCGATCGATCGATCCTTTCGAATGGGCGGAGGCGCCCTACGATGCCAGGAGCGAGCCGCGCGCCGCCGAAGTTATGCGGCGCGCGTCGGACTTCAGAATGACCAGGGGCTTTCTTGTGCCGATCCACGGCCTCTCTGGCTACGAAGCCGCGGTCTCGCTCGGTGGTGCACACATCGACCTGAATCCGCGTAGCAAGCCCGCTTTGCATCTGATGGCAATGTACAGCTTCGCCTGCGTCCGCCGACTGATCAAGCCGCCGAGTGAGGCGCGCGTAAGGCTCACCAAGCGCGAATACGAAGCGCTAAGCTGGGCCGCGCGGGGCAAATCGGCATGGGAAATCGGCGAGATCATGCACATCGCGCAACGCACGGCGGAAGAGCATCTGGCCAGCGCGGCCCGTAAGCTTGGAGCCGTCAACAAGACCCACGCCGTGGCGACTGCAATCCAGCAAAAGCTGATCACCTGTTGATCGCTTTACTGGGATTTTTCCCAATATCCATCCCCAGGCCGGGGCGCGAAGCTTCCCAGACTCCGTCTTGAAGTTGGGAGGCGAATTTGATCCACGTCATTTCCGCGAGCAACCGGCATCTTTACCGCGACGTGCTCGAGCAGCATTTCCAAATCAGGCACCAGATTTTCGTCGAGGAACGCGGCTGGAACACTTTGCGCCGGCCGGATGGTCGCGAGATCGACGACTACGACAACGATGACACCGTGTATCTGTTGGCACTCGAAGATCGGCGGGTGGTCGGCGGCCACCGGCTCTATCCGACGACAAAGCCGACGATGATGGGCGAGGTATTCCCTCACCTCGCCGCGGTCAAAGGACATCCTTCCGATCCCAGGATCTGGGAGTGGTCGCGGTACTTTATTGTCCCGGACCGCCGAGAAGGCAGTCTCAATCTTCGGCTGATGGCCGCCGTGCAGGAATTCTGCATCGACGAAGGTATCACCCACGTCAGCGCGATCATGGAGACATGGTGGCTACCTCGGTTTCAGGAAGCCGGATTTGTGGTCCGCCCCCTCGGCTTGCCGGCACTGGTGGAAAACGCCTGGACAATGGCGGCACTGATCGAGATTAACGAGGAGACGCTGCAAGCGGTCGCCTACCGGATCGGTCAGGCCAGCGTGTTGCAACGCCAAGGACCGCAGCGGGATCACGTCGCGTACTCGCGCCAATTCCATGGAGCGAAAGACCTCCCTCAGAAAGCACAAATGCTCAGCTAACATGGGCGATGACCGCCTGTCACGTTCTTCGCGGCACGAGACTTTCCGCCAGATTGACGACCCGCATCCGATCATCCGGCGAGGTGATCAGTGCGAACGCCCGGATCAAACGCAGGCAGTCCTTCGCTGGCGCGAATTCCATTGCCGCCAAGGCGGTCTCGACCTCTTGAGACCAAGGCTTGCGAAACGGGACGACTTTGCCGTCCGAGGCGGCCCATCTCCATGATCCATGCATGTCTCCCGAAGGTGACGATATGGCTTACGATAGAGCTTACATCGATGGCCTGCACGAACTTCGCCGATTGATCGACAGCGCTCTGCAGGTCGCGTTGCAAATCGATCAACGTACGACGTCCTACATCCTATCGATGGCCAGCCTCGATGTCGCCGAAGCGATCGACCATGCGGAAAATCTATCCCCGGATGGCGCTCAGGACAACGAGGACACCAGCGACGAGCCTAAGGAAAACCCGGCCCGAGGGCCTCACCAAGGCCTGAATTAGGCGCGGCCCGATTTGAAGGGACGCGGTGTGCAGGCGCTTAATCAGCCGGCAGCGCCGCTTTTTGGTCCCACGCATGGAGCGGGGCGAGCGTCACAGACTACCCCTTCGGCGCCCGGCAGCCGGCCGCCTCGGCTTCCTTGGTGGTGCAGAACCAGCGCTTGCCCGGACCCATCTTCACCTTGGCGTACCAGCGGCTGCCGGGCTGATGGTAGATGCAAGCGCCGCTCCGGTTGATGTTCCCCTTGATGACGCATTCCGGGGACGGCGCCGCGGCGGCCGAAGCTGCGCCGACGAGGATCTCTTGCGCGTCCAGCGGCACGCTGGTCGCGCCCAGGATTGTGATTTCGCGGGCCCGGTCGCGCCAGTCCCACGGCGCGACGAATGCGCCGGCCCATAGACCCGACTGCGCTTCCCGCGCGGCGGCCTCGGGAGCCTCATAAGCCCGCGAGTAGCGGACGAAGGCGAGCGCCCATCCGGAGCGCACCATCCATTCCTCGACGTTCTCTGAGCCGGCACGGCACGTTCCGAGCGACCGACCATAGCGGTCCTGACCCGCGGCCTGGCAGATCCATGGCTTGTCACCGAATTGCCGGACAAGTTCGTCGCGCGCGGTGATGCCGCAGGTCCAGCGCTCGCCCTTCTGGTCAAGGCAGAGCTGGTCGGTCTCCGGCGCGTCGATCCCCTGAAGGCGGATTTTCGTGCCTTCGATCTCCACTGTGTCGCCGTCGACGATGCGCGGGATTCCGGCGATCTCGATCGGCTCATCGCCCGGCAGGCAGACGTACTGAGTGCCCCCCAACCCCAGGCACCGCGCCGCGCCGCGCCGGGGGCGAAGTCGATCTTAACCCCGATCTGGCGTGCCATTCCGAATGGTCCGAGATCATTGATACGGACGCTGCAAGTCCGCCCGTTCAAGGGATTGGTGACGGTCACCGTCGTTCCGAACGGGTATTCGTTTGACGCCGCCGTCAAGCTGTGACGGCTGACCGCCTCCCCGCTCGCCGTCCGCGATCCGACCGAATACAGCGTCGCGAGGACTTCCTTGCCAGAACCGCATTTGCCGGTTGCCTGCACGTGTCGATGCACGGCTTCCCATCCGCCGGCGGCGGCGGCCCCTGGCGCCAGCCCAATCATCGCCGCGACCGCTGCACAGATCGTCAATTTCGAAAAGCTTCGCATCGCAATCCAGTTGCCTCCACAGGTCGCGGCTTTAGCACAATCACCTGGCGAATGGCGCCCCGGATCTCGTTCAGGCGACCCCAAGGACTCACCTGCGGCCTGGACTGTGTCGGCGGTGGAAGGCTGTGCGCCGTTCACGCCGAGGTGGCCTCGACACGAAACGTCGGAACGATTCGGTGGCGGAGAGGTTTGGATTCGCCTCGTTGTGGAGTTGCGTCTTGTCCTGGTCTGCCGCGTTTTCGCCTCCTATCCCGTTGCCCGATGGCGGCGAGTTGCGCACGTTGCACAACGCCCGGGCTTTCCTACTGGCCCTCCCACCTTCCGAGCACCAAGCGCCACGCTGGCAGACCGTGATCGAGGTGGTGCTGCTGGTTGGCGGCAACGGGGGACCAACAGACTTTGCTCGCATCGGTGTGATGCAGGCGCTCTATCCGCGCGGTGAGCCGGTCTATCACACCGACCGGAAGGACCGGCCCTGGGGGCGTCGCCGGCTGGCCCGGGACAGATGAGCCACAAACGCAAAAAAGCCGCCGGCCCGTTAAGGACCGGCGGCGGATTCTCGGCGTCATCGTTTCAGACGCAGCTTGGCGGATGGCTCGCGGCCCGGTCCAGCACCTGCAACCAGGTCACACCGCACCGCCGGCATTTCATCCAACGCTGCCAGCGAAGGTCGTCGCCGGTCGGCAGGTCGGGCCGCGGCGCCAGATGCCAGTCCATCACCACCTCGCCATCGTGATCGAGATCGGCGCAGACAGTCGCCGCGCCGCCACCTACTCCCAACGCCTGCACACCGCGAGGATGACGACGACCACGATCGCGAGGCTGGCCGC
>NZ_DASWPE010000197.1:0-78494 GCF_036404135.1 Rhodopseudomonas sp.
AGCCCTTCGGAAAGCCGGTCGATCCAAAGCCGCCCGTCGGGGTTGAGCAGCACCTCGACGACCGCCGGGTCTTCCAGGAAGCCTGGCGATCGCTGGCCCGAGCCCCGTACGCAACATGCGTGTACCGCGCTTGATCGCTGCTGATTGCTGAGTGAGAACCGTCATGTTGCCCCTCCCACGTCAGGCCGCTAACAGCAGCTCCGTGGTTCGGGAATAATTAGAAGAGGCAGTAATGCCGGCTTTGCAACAACGCTGATAGGGTCATCGTAGTCTGGCGAAGAAATGGCGGTGATCGGCGGAATCGCGGGAGGCTTCGAACCATGCTTATCGGGCGACGACCGTCACCTACTACGTGCGGGCTGACCGCTGCATAGCGCCGCCGCCATCTGAAGGGCCGTTCATGACCCAGGTCGGACGTTGGCGCCGTCCTCTTGCAGGCGATTGTCCGTGCAAGCGTTGCCGGCCACCCGCCGCGCCTCAGTCGCGCGATTTGGACAGCCCCGCGAGAAGCGGAGCGTATGCGGCGAGCCTGCGGGATAGGTACTCCGTGAACAGGCGCACGCGCTTCGTCTTGCGTGTCTCCCGCTGTGTGAGTAGCCAGAGCGTTCCGTACATGTGGAGATCGGTACCCGGCACTCTCACCAGCAGGGGGTCGGCATCTCCGACAAAGCACGGCAGCGTCGTGATCCCGAGCCCTTGCCGGACAGCAACGATCTCCGCCGCGGCGTCCGTGGTCCTGAACGGTGCCCCCGTGGTGCGAACCTCACCCTCGCTGGCCCACTCCGGAATGCCATGCATGCTTATCACGATCCACCGGAGAGGATCAGCTGCGCCGGCACGCCATGCGGCCAGGCGATCCCGGGATATGTAGACCCCGCCGAACACTTCCGGTCCCTTCAGGCCGTGGAGATTGAGCGGCAGGGTTTTGCGGTCGTAGACCACGCGGATCGCGACGTCGGCTTCGCGGTTGGTCAGATTTGCCAGTTCGCCGGACGACAAGATTTCCATCTCGATGTCCGGATGCAGACGCGCGAACTCGGCGAAGTCCGGGATGAGCAGGTGAGTCGCGAGGATCGGTGTCAACGTCACCCGTAGAAGCCCGCGCACGCTCTGATCGCGCCCGAATACGCGCGTCTCCAGCTGGCGCGACGAGGCTTCCATCTGGATGGCGAGGTCGAGGACTTCCTCGCCCGCAGCCGTCAGCCGGTAGCCCGCGGGCAGCTTTTCGAACATGAGCGCCCCGAGGCGTTCCTCAAGTTGGGCGATGCGTCGCAGTACGGTCGCGTGGTTCACACCAAGGCTCTTGGCGGCAGCACGCACCGAGCCACCGCGCGAGACGGCAAGAAAGTAGCGAATGTCATCCCAGTCGATCATGGTGCAATCCAGCACCATACGGTGCACCTTCCAAAAGCTCGTATCTAACGGATCGTATAGCAGTATTGGCGAAAGTCACAGCTTGTGGGGACCGGCCCGGCGCAATTCCGACCGGCAACCACCAATAATCGCGGCCGGCTTCAATCTCCACCCGGATCGTATTCGCACCACCGATGTGCGCTTTTCCGCACTCAACGCCTGACCCCGGCGGACTTATGTCGAGGTTCTCGGGGACGTCCCCAAACGATCAGAGGCGGAAGCCTGGAAGGAAGCAATCGTGGGAAAGCTTGAAGGTAAGGTTGCAGTCATCACGGGTGGATCGAGCGGCATGGCGTTGGCGAGCGCCCGGCGGTTCGTTGAAGAAGGCGCATATGTTTTCATTACGGGCCGGAGACAGGAGGCGCTGGACGAGGCCGTCGAGCTGATCGGCCGGAACGTGACCGGTGTGCGCGGCGACGCGGCCAATCTCGACGACCTCGACCGTCTGTTCGACAAGGTCAAGCGAGAAAAGGGCAGGATCGACATCCTTTACGCGAGCGCCGGCACGGGCGAAGCGGTCCCACTGGGCGAGATTACCGAGCAGCATTTCGACGCGACCTTCGGCCTGAATACGCGCGGCACGCTGTTTACGGTCCAGAAGGCGTTGCCGCTGTTCAACGACGGCGGATCGATCTTCATGACCGGATCAGTTGCTTCGATCAAAGGTTTTCCTGGTTACAGCGTATATGCGGCGAGCAAGGCGGCGCTGCACGCATTCGCACGCGGATGGCTCAACGAACTCAAGGGCAGGAATATCCGGGTAAACGTGCTGCACCCAGGGCCGATCGCCACGCCGATGCAGGATCAGGTTCTCACCGAGGAAGCGAAGCAGATGTTCGAATCCCTGATTCCGCGGGGTACGATGGGTCGTCCCGAGGAAATTGCAGCAGCCGCGCTGTTTCTTGCTTCAGACGATTCCAGCTTCGTGAATGGGGTGGAGTTGTCTGTCGACGGCGGCTTCTCGGCCATCTGAATTCGTGCCGAGCGAAAACGGAGAGATACGATGAGTACCGAAGAGAATGTCCAGCTTGTGAAGAATTTCTTTGCAGCAATGGGGAGCCACAACCAGCAAGATCTGCTGGTGCTGGCCGCCGGAGATATCGAGTGGATCATTCCGGGCGACGGCTGGCCGTTGGCAGGCACGCACCGCGGGCACGCAGAGTTGGCGGCCGTGCTCAAGAAGGCGTCCGAAGAGGTGGAAACGCAATACCCGAAGCCCCCCGAATTCGTGGCGCAGGGCGACCGGGTTATGGTCGTCGGCGTCGCAACGGGAAAAATCAAAGCTACAAATAAGCAGTTCAAGGACGAATGGGTCTTCGACATTACCGTTCGAGACGGAAAAGTTGCACACATCCAGGAGTACATCGACACGCAAGCCCTGGCGCGGGCCTCGCAGATGAACACAAGGACGTAGTCAACTTCGACGTGCAAATTGTGTTGGCATGACACGATGTTGTGCCGACCGACATCACTTTCTGAAGCGGTTTGTCTGGGTGCGTGGCGCCGCTGGAAAGGCAACGCTCGCCGGGCTTGTTGCGGAACCGAATAGACCGACAATTCTGAAGGCTCCTGTCACGGTCATTGTCGACTACGATTTGGATTTCGTCGGCGAATTACCAAAAGTTCTTGCCTCGTAATGCCGAGGTCGTGCAGAAGTATTTTTCGGCACCAGGCGTCGGCGAGGTGACGGCAATGCGAAACGGAACGCTGCAGGGCGCTTGTCTCATCGTCGCTGCGCGAGCATTGGGGCTGGACTGCGGCCCCATGTCGGACTTCGACAACGCCGGCGTCGATAAGGCATTTTTCTCAGGCACACGGGTTCGGTCGAACTTCATTTGCAGCATTGGCTACGGCGATCCCGCTTCCGTGTTTCCGCGCAATCCTCGCCTTAGTTTCGAGGAGGCCGGCCGCTGGGCCTAAGTCCGGGCTTCGGAGCGAACAGTGAAAGCGCTGGCCATCGCGGCCACCATGAATGAGCCTAGGATCGCCGCCTCGCAGGCCACGCGCTCGTCGAATGCCAAACCGTAATGGAGATCCGATGTACGACCAATCCAAACTATCCGAATTGATCCGGTTCGCACGCATAACTGCGGGCTCCACCGTCATCGACGTTTACCCAGGCGACGGCGACTGGACCCGTGTCTTCTCCGGCATCGTGGGACCCGAAGGAAGGGTCTATAGCTTCGTGCCGGCAGAAGTCGCCCACTTCAAGAACGATCCGGTCGGCCGCATGCAGACGCTTGCGAATGAGCCGGGCCGAGAGAACGTCGGAGCCGTATCGGCGGCCCTCGTGGCGATGGCGGAGGCCACGCAGCCAGCGGATGTCCTATGGCTGCACCTGTTCTATCACGATCTCCACACCACGCTGATTCAAGCCAGGGGCGCGACGGCGGCCCAATTCAATCGAGCCGTCTACGAGCGGCTGAAGCCCGGTGGGTCCTACGTCATCGTAGACCACGCCGCCGCCGCAGGCGCGGGCACGAGCGACGCTCAGTCGCTGCATCGGATTGAGCCTGAAACCGTTCGCGAGGAGGTGGAGGCGGCCGGCTTCGTACTGGACGCGGAAAGCGCCCTGCTCGCGAACAAGGACGATTCGCACTCGATCAAGGTGTTCGATCCCTCGATCAAAGGCGAGACCGATCGCTTTGTTTATCGCTTCGTGAAGCCCTGACAGGTCCCAGTGGCGACTTGATGTTGACCTCCCCAATGGCGATAAGGGTGACTTCGACCGATTTTCAACTCACCCCTTCCGACCCGGATGTGGCCTTGATGCTGAAAGAAATGAACGCAAGATGACGGGGCGACGCCGACATCGGTTGATTTCTGGTAGTGGTACTTCGCGTCGTCTCGCTGCGCTACGGAATTCGGTCGCTATGGGGGCATGGCGGATTTTGACGAGCAATCGGTCCCGTTGATCCGCGCTGGAAGTCGCGAACGTAAGATCGCGGAATATTTCAATACGTTATTGGAGCTTTAGTTGCGCTTACTACCTAATGCCGAGAAAGTCTCTGCTCAAGTTTACCAAACCATGCAACATTAGGTAGCAAACACCACCAGACCAACATCCCGTCCGACCTTCATAATAGCCCTAACGATATTTGGGGTTTTCGATGGATGTGGTTTGCGAACTGCGCCGCAAGCGGGATCATCTGAAGGCTGATCGGAATTCTCGGTCGGGGTGACGCGGGTGAGCGTCTGTCCGGAAGAGCGGCGCTCTCGGACGGCCATTACGACCACCCGCTGCGGTGACTGAATCTTACGGCGGTCCTCACGGTCCTCCTTGCGGTTCCCAGGACGGATATGGCCGGCGAGATACATCCCGTCGATCTCGACTTGGCCGTCGAGCAGCATCTGCCCCCGACGCGCCGCCAGGGCTTCGCGGAGCTTCATGAGATTGAGCCATGCCTTCGTCTGCACGCCGAGTTCGCGGGCAACCTGCAGGGCGGCCTCGCCCTTGGCGCCGTTGGTGGACATGGCGATTACGATCAGGATTTCACGGAACTTGAGCTTCCGGCTGGCGAAGATCGCCCCCTGGTGACAGTGAATTCGTTCCGGCATACCTTCGCCGAACACTTGGACCGCTGCTCGCGAGAGAGCTCGTAGCACCGCAGATTGCCGCAGTCCGGGCAATACGACTCGCCGTTCGTCTCGGGTCAGCGTGCGCGCTTGAACAAGCGATAAGCTCCAGGTTCGGTCATTCGCATGACCTTCTGAAGCGACAGATCACGAGCGTCTTTGGTGATCGGTTCAATCATATTGGCCCATGTGCCTTGATTGATACATACGCTCGATACGAGATGATCGAGTTGATATGTTCGTTTGGCTATAAGGTCCTAAGACTCAAAAAGCATGCTGACAGATGGACCTATATGTCCCCATCGCGGACGGCCTTGTCTTCAGTCGATCAGCGCGAACTGGAGGAGCTTCACATCGCCATCGAAGGTGAATGATCTGGTGTTCACTCCGAGACGCGATCTTGAGAAATGCCCGGTTTCAATTGGCGGACAGAGTTGAACAAAATTGCAAATCAACCTGTTAGTAAACGTTAACCCTCTCAGATCACCGCCTTTTGAAGGATCTTCTCAAGGCAAAATCGCTCGTGTACGTAAGAGCACACCAAACGACGCCTTGTTTTGCCGCGTCCGCTGCCGCGAACATAGAGTGCATCGCGATCATTAGGTTGATCCAAAACAGAGGAGGCAAAGTGCGATGACCACCGTTCACACCTCCTCCACCCGCGCCCTCCTCACCTTTACGGCATTCTCCAAGATAGCCGATTGATTGCGCCGCGCTACGGCGCTCCTCTTTCAATCGTCCGATCCGGGAATTTGTCTCCTGGAATAAACCGTCCGACGCATCATGTGTTCGGTCGAGGAGAACTGCCGTGTTCAATGATCCCATCCATCAAAACGGGGGCTAGCCCGCTGACGTCGCGTTCAAATTAGCGACCTCACGGTCCCTCGATCAACCAATCAAAGCGCAGTTAGCAATCGAGAAGGTCGGGAATCGATTCCCGTGACGCTCGAGATACATCTGTAGATCACTATGAACGGCTTCGTCCTCCCCGCCCAGTATTTTAAGTTATCACCGCCTTACGCTCGTCGAACTTTCACGACTTCGCCATTCATCCTTCCAGGCTCTCTTTTGCGAAACGTTCACCCTGGCGAGCGCCTTCATGCCAAGCAATGTAGTTATCCATGACCACGCAGAAGAAATCCCGTCTCTATTATCCCCTCGCGCCACTGCCGCTCAACGCCGCGAGCGACCGTGCCCATCCGTCATCCGTTGACACTGAGGTGAATGATGTGGAAGCGAGCTTACGGATAGGACGGCACTAACGCTACGAGCGGATCCCGGCACCGCATGGTGCCCACCGTCTCCGTCTCTCGCCAGTCGGCGACCGTCCCCATCATCGCGATCGACGAGCGGTGCTTTCGTGAATCCGAAACGGAATCGCGAAGTAACCTACGAAAGCTCCCTTGAGCGTGATCTTGCATACATCCTCCTCGCCCATCCGGACGTGGACGACATTCAAGATCAAGTTCCGATTGAATACGACGATGGCACCCGACGGAAACACACCTTTGACTTGGTAGCCAGCCTCAAGAGGCGAACCAAGACCGCCTTTGCCGTCAAGGCGGCGAACCGTGTCAAATCGAGTGGGATTGAGAAAACGATCGAGTTGATCAGGGACCAAGCGTCCCCGGATTTCGCTGATCGCTTCGAAATTCGCACCGGAGAGCAGATCACTCGCGTTCGCGCTGACAACGCACGATTGATCCATCGCGCCCGCCGGACGCGATACGAGAGCGACATCGCCACGATCGCAATGGTCGCAGCAACCTTGCGCGGCGCAGTGACTATTGAGTCGTTGCTGGCCGCCTCAATGAACAACGGCCACGGCTTCTACGCGGTTGTCTGCCTGATCGACGACTGTGTTCTGGATCTCGTTGGCCACGGCCGGATCACCTACAGCAGCCTCGTAAGGCCTCGTCAGAATTGAAAGGAGAAATGATGATTACCGCATCTGCCCAAGAGACCGCTTCTCTCTCGACCGACGTCGTACCGCGCTTCCGTCTGGAACCGACCGATAAGGTCACCATCAACGGCGTCGATTATGTGCCGAAGTCCGCTGACGACTTCGGACATGTGCTTCGTCGTCTCGACAATCCCGACATGTGCGAGTCCTTCACTCACGCACAAATTGATGAATTGCGTAAGGAAGACGGATGGGCTCACTGCCGCGGCTTCTTTACTTCCAGCAAGGCACAGCTGCGATCGGCGCGTCCCGAGACTCTCCTGAGCGATCTCCCGTCCAAACAACTGCAGAGGGTGTTGTTTCGGAAGACCTTTTGCGATGAGTTCTTGCGGATGGAAGCCGATGGCCTCGCCTCGCGTTCCGACGCATCGATGAAGGAGGCCATTCGGTCCATCGTGGCCAATATGGTCACGTCCGAACTGAGCGATGGCCGTTGTGGGAGCGAAGACGTGAATCTGAAGCGCCCGCCCAGCCCTCGCAGCCTTCGGCGTTGGATCGACGCGTACGCAGCCTGCGCATGGGAACCCATCGCGTTGTCTCACAACTACGGTCGCTCCGGCAACCGCTTGCCGCGTTTCGGAAAGGAAGAACGCGATTTGATGCAAGAATACGCGGATATGTATGCGAGCCGCCTGCAGCCGAGCAAGAAGTCGCTTCTGACCGACCTCCATGGAGAGATCAAAAAGCTGAACAAGCAGCGTCAAATCGCGGGTGAACGGCTGCTGAGACTGCCCAGCCGCGCTGCCTTCGAGCGCGTCATCGAAAGTCTCGATCCGTTCCACGTCTACGCCGGACGTAACTCGCCTGAGGCTGCCCGCAAGAAGTTCTTTCTTGTGCAGAATGGTCTCTGTGTCACGCGACCGTTGGAACGAATCGAACTCGACGAAAATATGATTCCGCTCCAGACGTTGTTGACTGATGCGAAACTGTGGCATCGGCTGACGCCGAAGCAGCAGGCAGAAGTTGAACGCCGACGCCTATGGGTGTCGACCGCCATCGACACGGCAACTCGGTGCTGTTTAGCAGCGCTGATCGTCGAGAACCCTTCTGAAGCAAGTGCGATTGCAACGCTTGAGATGGCAGTCAACGACAAATCTGCCTACGCTTCGGCTGCGGGCTGCGTTACGCCTTGGGATCAGTGCGGGACCCCTGAGTGCATCGCAAATGATGCCGGCGCTGGATACAAGTCTTATGGATACCGGGCCGCTGCTTGCGATCTTGGCGCTGATCTGATGTTCCCTACGACGGGCACGCCGCAGATGCGCGGCAAGCAAGAACGCTTTTATCGGACTATCCATACAGGATTTTTTTCTAGGCTGGATGGCCGCACGTTTGAGAACGTTGTTGCCAAGGGAAACTACGACTCCGAAGCGAATTCTGATTTGGACGCATCCGAAATCGGACAAATTACGGTCCGCTATCTCGTGGACGTCTACCACAACACCCCTCATTCCGGACTGGCTGGTGAGACTCCGCGCAACGCCTGGCTTCGTCTCACCAAGATCTTTCCGGTCATCCCTCCGCCCGACAAAGAGGTCAACCGTCACATCTTCGGCCTGACTCACGAGGCCAGGATCGGGAACCGCGGAGTGCGTTTCCTTGGATTGTATTATCGATCCCAGGAGTTGCAGCGCCTCCGACGGAAGACGGGCATGAAGCCGGTCTTGGTCCGCGTCGACCGAACCGATCTCAGCCGCATCTCGGTGCGTCCCAAGCCCGGTCTCAACATCGCATCTGATCAGGGGTGGATCACAGTCGATTGTCTGACGTCCGGTTTCGAAGGCGTGTCTGTCGACCATTGGATGCGCACGGCGCGCATTATCCGCAAGAATAATGCGGAAATGGCGAAGGTTAGCGAAGCCGTTGTGCACCAGGCGCTCCGTGACATCGATGAATTCTCCCGGATGGCTGCTAAGCGCGCCGGGATCGCGTCGCGTTTCCTCACTTCCGAAGACTTCAAGAAGTTTGACCGCGACGTCTTTCGCAATCTTGAATTCGTTCGCGGGCCTGAAAATGCACCGGGAGTGCTCGAACCGTCCGATGAAGGCGCCGGCGACGTCGTGGAAGTGGAGATTGGTGGGGCGGCTCCGACCGCAGAGCTGCCTGACGAAGACGGCGATGACGCCTGGTTTGTGGAGGACTGAGCATGGTCGACAACATGCCAACTAACGCGGAAAACGAAGACCCATTCTTGCGCATGCGCCGCCTTCGTTCGCCGGAACGGGCGCAGGTGAGTGCGAAGATTGCGCAACTTCAATCCGCGTATTTCGGGACCGAACGCGACAACTTGCTTGAAGCTGAGATCGACATTCTCTTCGACTCACACATGGAAGCCGAGGCAGCAGAGGGAAACCGCCGGGTCGGGCGTCTCCGGGAAGGCCGGGCGCTCACCGTGACGGGCGCTTCTGGAGCCGGGAAAACGCGTGCGCTCGATCGCATTTTCATGAAACGTGAGGATTTACTTGGCTATGGCGACAAAGAGTCCGATTGCCCGCTCGTGTCGGTAATGGCTCCTTCACCGTGTACGCCGCGCCTTCTCGGCGAAAGCATCCTCAAAGCGTTGGGTTATCCCGTAGAACGGAAGCTTGAGGAGAACGTCGCTTGGGATCTCGTCCATAAGACCCTCGCATTGAGGCGGGTCAAATTCCTTCATATTGATGAGCTTCAACACGCCCTCCAATCCCGTAACCCCGTCGAGATCGGGAAGGTGCAGGACACCTTGAAAGGTTTGTTGCAGGACAAGTACTGGCCTGTATGGCTTATCCTGTCTGGGCTTCCTAGCGCGAAGACTTTCTTGGCCAAGGACATCCAGGTCCGTCGCCGCACGAGACATGTCGTCTTCCATGATCTCAAATTCCCGGATGACATCCCGCTGGTCCGTCGTCTCGTCACGTTCTACGCAAAGGACAAAGGCGGATGCGGGGCCACAATCGCGCAAGACAATGATCTCATCGGGCGCCTTCTCCACGCGGCAAACGGCAGCTTTGGCGTGGTTATTGAGCTGATTCAAGATGCTGTCGGGCACGCCCTCCGTTCGTCGGAGACCGACCTCTCTTCCGAACACTTTGCGGCTGCATATGCGGCACGGACGGGATGCATTCGGGACAACAATGTCTTCGTCGTCGCCAGTGATTGGGATCTGATCGATACGTCCGGGCTTAATGGCATTGAAGAACCTCCGCCTGAAGACGCTCCGATCGGCAGGTCCAAGGCGAAGAGCAAGAAGAACAAAAAGGCTTAGATGGAGTCGCACGTGTACTCTCTTCATTCCAATATGACCGTCGCTATTCGTGACGGGGAGTCGGCGATGAGCTTCTGCTCGCGAGCCGGTCAGATCTTTGGCCGCACGGCGCGAGACTTTTGCCTCGACATGGGCTTGCCGTTTCAAGCAGTCGTTGATGGTGACCAAGGGGCTCTGCAAAAGATTGCGGCTCGTTGTCGGGTTGACCTTCAATGCCTCACGAAGGCGTCGATCGTAAAGGTGGGAGAACGTCGATATCACTTTTGCGGGCAGGACTTTGTCCGGGACAGTCTCGCTAGGTCCACGATGCGCGTCTGCCCTCATTGCCTCGTCGAGGACTTGAATGTTGGCGATGTGCCGGAAGATGTGCGTCCATATGGGCGGACGCTATGGCAAGTGGGACCGATCAGGACCTGTCCGCGGCACAATGTGGCGTTGGTCTAAGTTGCTGACGACAATAACCCGCATCGCGTTCATGACTTCTCGCAGCTCATCAAGCCGTCACTGCGACGGCTGACCGAGTTGGTTCAGCAATCGAGATCGCGCCACCCTTCAGGGTTGGAGACCTATCTGATTGAGCGCCTGCGCCATGAGGCCGATTTGCCGCCTCAATGGCTCGACATGCTGCCTTTCTATGCGGCTGCCAGGATGTGCGAAATGCTCGGCGCGGTTGCAACACGTGGTATCCGCTTCTACGCCAAGTCGCTGACCGAGGATGATTGGTATGTCTGCGGCGGTGCAGGCTATGCAATTGCGGAGAAAGGAGAGGACGGAATCCGAATGCTACTCTCTCGTCTTCAGGACTCCTTCCAGAACACCAAGCACGATTGGGGTCCACGATCGACCTTTGGCCGCCTTTACGAGTGGCTCGCCCACGAAAACGATGACGAAGCCTATGATCCCCTTCGTGACCTGATCACGAGGCATGTGATCCAGACCATGCCAGTCGGCCCTGGGGACGAGATTTTCGGAAAAGACGTCGCGACGCGCCGACTGCATTCTCTTCGCTCCGCATCGCTGGAGTTCGGAGCTCATCCGAAGCGGCTTCGCAAGCTACTGCACGCAGCCGGCATTATCGGGCCGGAAAGCCTGTCTCTGTCGGACGATCGAGTCCTGTTCGATGCTGCCGGAACCCAGCATGTCCTTGAACGCATCGGACACGCGATGCCGCTGAAGGAGGCTGGAAAGTACATCAACGCCCCTCGACCGCACGAACGCTTGCTCTTCGACGCAGGCTTTATCCAGCCGTTCATCAGGGGTGGAACCGAGCAACTCAAAGACCACGCGTTCGCGAAGCAGGATTTGGACGCATTCCTCAATCGATTGCTCGCCGGTGCCGTAGAAATCGATCAAGATGGTCGCTTCCTTCCCATTCCGGACGCGGCCAGGCGCGCGAACTGTGCGGCGATGGAGATCGTCAGGCTGATTTTGGACAGAACGCTCGGGCATATCGGGCGACGTCTCGACGTATCCGGCTATCTCTCGGTCCTAATGGACCCGGAAGAGGTACGGAGCCACGTCCGTGGTCCCGAGCTGCAAGGCTTGAATCTGCGCAGTGTGGAGAAACTTCTACGTGTGTCCACAGCAACGGTGAAGGCCCTGATCAAGGGCAAGCATTTACCCTCTGGCGAAATGCTAAACCCGGTAAATCGTTGTCCTCAAACCTACGTACGGGAAGCGGACCTCAAGATCTTCATGGAGAGGTTTGCATCGATCGACGTCCTCGCTAGAGAAAGTGGAACCAGAGGGCACCTCCTCCGGCCGCGACTTGATGCCATGAAGATCCATCCGGCGTTCGTTTTGTCCGAGGTCGATCTGGCGTTCTATGATCGTCGAGAGCTCTCAGAAGTCCTGAACACTAGATGAGCACCTCCCACCCCTAAACGACGCACCGCTTCTCGATTCCATCTTCAAAGCCTCTCGCTCTCCGGCATCCGGGAGCGAGGGGCTTTTTTGATTCCGGCCGATACGTTCTCGTTCTTCAGAATATTTGCGACTGCGATGATGAAATGTCGCGCGCCATCCGTGTGCATACCGACACGCTTCATAGTTTGCCGTAACTGCGGCGTCTGATGAGTAGCAAAACTGCGGCGCTCTAACGCGAGCATTCGCATCGCCTCGCGGCGTTTTCAGATTTTTTCTCTCATAAATTCAATGGCCTACATGACGCGCTGCGGCATCCTTTGGCTGCCGTAACAGCACAACTACCAGCCCGCCTGAACCGCAAATCACACGACCGACCTTTTGCCCGGCCCAGCGCCGGGCAAAACAGATTGATTCCAACCAATTCCTAGGAGATCGTCGATCGCTTTCGTCTTGTGTATTTGCTGCTTGTCAATGTAGCTCAGCAAAGCCACAACCCCTTCAGCCTCCTCGCGACAATACTCTGCATATCCAAGCTCAGTAATCCATGGCGTCGTTAGAATCTTTTCATCCCCCTTCGCTCCTTCCCCAACGCCAAGAAACGATGCATCTGACGCAAAAGATATTTTAACAAAGCCTTGGACTCCACCTTTGGATGGGGGGCGCAAAAATCTCCTGATTACTTCTCCGTCCTTCTTATGAAAACGACGCATTTTCGCGTCTGAAAAGGATAGCCGCTCGGGATAGATCTTTCGCAGAAAATTGATAAAATTCGCTTCTGAGCTAGATCGATCCTCCACCAATCTGATTTCTCTACCAAATCGGCCAACTTTTAAGTCGACCCCCAAACACGAAAGATAATCATACAAGAACTGATCACTCTTGAGGGACATCGATAAGGATGTTGCCAAAGCTGATAGATTGCGCCTGATAAACCCAACCAACATTTCCTGATTGATGTCATAGAGCATTTTGACGACATTATCTGTAGGTCGTCGAAGTATCTTATGAAGCACTTCATCCAAGTGATTCGAAGTTACCCTCGCCATGCAATATGCAGCAAAGAATTCCTGGAAAGAGCGATGAGTAAAGGAATAATTCAGCCCCTCTTTCTGAAGGATACAAACAGATTCAACAAGATCTTGCAAAAAACTCGACGCGGAAACAGCCGAACTTTCGATTTTCAGGCACTTGCTAATATATACCAGCAATTCCGTTTCGTTGAATTCGAACTTCTCGTCGTAATACGTCGCCAAACAGAAATATGCCAAATGTCGCTTGAATACGTCGATCGAAAGTTCGGTGTACATTGTTCTCTTAAAGGCTTCTTTTGTTGCGTCGTGCTTGGCGAACAACGTGTCAAACGCCTGCTCGTAGAACAGATGAATCTTTTCGGGAATGTCGGCAAATTGATCGAAGGTAAGCAACATCATTGTTGCTAGCAGGGGGCTCGACAAAAAGCTCTTGTGACGAACGTACAAATCTCTCTTGATGCGCTCTATGAATTTTCTTTTGATAACAGCTTCATATTTAAGCTTCTTTATAAGTTCCACGACCCGTGTCCGGTCTAAGGGCTGAACGTGGTACGTGGTAAATGACTGCCAGGCATTAAACCTCTCATCCCACCTACCAGAGACAACTATGGTCAGCGCAGGGTTGTTTTGTGCCAGATCAAGTATCTGACGCTCCAAGGAAATTCGCTTTGCTGCAACTATCTCGTCGAAACCATCGAGAATAAGGATGAAGGCGCCATCGCGGAGAGATTCCGCAAAGGCGCTCTCAGACAACGACGAATGCGCGCCAATAATTGAGTGGTAGATGAAGACGTCCAGCTTATCGATCGAGACATCGTTCAGCCGCCTCAATTCGACGAACACAGGAATTCGCCCTCGAGAATTCTCGAAGAGGGATATCCATAAGTACTTCATAAATATCGTTTTTCCACCGCCACCCGTACCGGAAACTACGACTCGCCGTTTTTTCCAGACGGCATCTATGACGTCGTAATCATCGACGGTTTTCTCGTCGCACTTGAACTGCAAATTTACGTATTGATCCAGAAGCTCAACTGGTTCGTCTCTATTCAATAGTGTTTTGATCTTGGTGCAACGATCAAACGTAGCACGCAAGTGCGCCTCAAACGATGAGCCATTACGCGTGAGCGCAGCCTGTAGTTTCGATCCTACTTGGGAAAGCACACTCAATGTTAGCTTGCTGAATAGATCCGAAAACACCTTCGCGGTCACGGTGGCGGCGAGGCCTGTCGATTCAATCATTATGATTCTCGCGTGGCTTCAGCTAAGTTGTACAATCTTAAGAGGAGTTGCAGCCTTCACAACCGAAATCCTTATTCCACTCCCTAGTCCCTAAGTTCTCTACCCCGCGGCACTCGTGAGTGCTTGCGTTGGCGGATTCCCTGTCGTTCAACGGCCGCAGCCCGTAGTCCGGGTCGAGCCTTTGCGAAACCCATCGCCGCATTCGCAAGCGTCTCGGTGGTTTTACTTCGTTCAACCACCTTATAGATTTGCCCACGTTGCCACAGTAGCAGCGTAGCCCGGGCGAGCGCAGCGATACCCGGGGCATCGCCGCCGCGGAAATGCCGCTCCCGGATCGCGCTACGCTTATCCGGGCTAGATGCTACAATTCCCGCATGCCCGTTTCCCCAATCCGCGTCCGGTTTGACGATCACACGCTCTGGGTCGAGCTCTCCGACGGACGGACGCTCGGCGTGCCGCTGGCGTGGTTTCCGAAGCTGGCGCACGCAACGCCGGAGCAACGCGCGACGGTCGGGTTGAGCCGCCTCGGTCTGCATTGGGAAGCGCTCGACGAGGACATTTCGGTCGCCGGCTTGCTCGCCGGTCACGGCACGATTGGTCCGTAGGGTGGGCAAAGGCGCACTTGCGCCGTGCCCACCAGATGCCGCGCGAGCGAGGGTTCCGTCTGGTGGGCACGCTGCGCTTTGCCCACCCTACGGACTATGCTTGCCCAGCCTTCGGGGTTGGCGCAGCGCCTGCCCTGATTCCTGGGTCTCCGCGGCCGGGCCACGAACTGCCACGTCGGCCGCGCCCCAGGCCAACAGCCGCCACGCCACGCCGCCACGCCGCCCCGCCGCCCCGCCGCCCCGCCGCCCCGCCGCCCCGCCCCCACCCCGTGGAAAACCCTCTCCCCCGCGAAATCCAAGGAAATTTCTTGACGCGTCGGAAAGCTCCAGATGATAACCAAACTCATTCTCATCTGATCCGGCCGTCAGCACGGCGGCGCGGGTTCCCTCCTGGCAAAGCAAGGCGCCCCATGCAGACCTCTGAGAGCCCGTCCACCCCCGCGCGTTTCGATCGGCTGGGTCGCGCGCAGATTGCAGGGCTGGCCGGGGTGGCGGCGGCGCTGGTCGGGCTGATCTGCCTGTTCGGCTATGCCTTCGTGATCTCGCTGGCGCTGTGCGAGACCGCGGCCGCGCTGGCCTTCCTGGTCTATCTGATCGGCTCCGATGCGTTCGTCACGCGCACCGCCGCAGCGGCCGAGCCGGTGGCCAGGCCCCGTCGGGCGCGGCGCGCCAACCGGGTGGCGCTTGGCGCGGCCGAGTGATCGTCGCCTGAAGACGCCTTGCCGATGGGGCGGATGAGCTGGCATCGCCCGCTCAATACGCGCTGTTAAAGCGGCATGCCTTGTGACAAGTTCAAGAAGGTTGGGCGTCCGTTGGGGCCGGATCGGCTTGCGCTGCCGTAGTTTCGCGGGGGCCAACGGCGGCGGGCTCACTTCGGTTCCTGCCGCTCATAGTGATGAGGTTCGCGTGAACCGATCAGCTTCACGCCATGCTGCAAATCACCTACACGGCGCGCTGTCATAAAGTCCCTTACCGCGCCGCCGGTTTGCCGGCCGAGCCGGTCGGACGATGCCGCAGCGGCCGGGTCAGTGTGGAGGTCTGGGGCCGCACCGGCTGCGGCGCGCCTTCGGTCCGCGGCAATCCGCTGCGCAGCCATGACAGCGCCTGGGACAGTCCCGGCAATACCCGGGTCGAGCGTTCGCTGCAGATCATACTGACTACCCTTCGCGGTTGTTCGATCCGATCTGGCTCATAGCCTCTGCCCCCGTTTGCGCCGCTGCCCGCCGTGTCGCCGGTCACAGCGATATTAAGGTACTCCTATGCTATGCCGCTGACACCTCCGTACTGTCCCGAAGGCAACCCGATCGTGCCAACCGGGTTCCACTATTTCTTGTCGCCGGTCGCCTGCTTCGCCGGCGGCTCCTTGGTCATGATCGCGACCAGGCTATAGTCCGGGGTTTGTCCCGGCGCGCTGGCGATCTGGTCGTAGATCAGCACCTCGCCGTCGAGCCGGATCTTGATGTCGTCGATCTTGACGTCGTCGATCGGATTCAGCGTCACCAGCGAATTGCCCTTCACCGCGCCGACCTTGGTATTGGGCTTCAGATTGGTGGCGGTGCCTTCTATGAAAGTGATGGTGCCGTCCTTGTCGACGGTGAATTTGTCGATCTCGGTGAAGGTCTGCTTGCCGAGTTCGTCGCACACCATATGCGCTTCATGGACTTGGTAGCTGGTCTCGCTGCCGACGAATTTCATCTTGATCTCGCCGCAGCTATGCACCTTATCGCCCATTTGGAAGGTGCCCTTGCCGACCCAGACGCCGTCGATGAACGACGCGCCGCCCGCGAATGCCGGCGTGCTGAGCGCCAGGCCAAGTCCCACGATCCATCCCGACTTCATGGCCGATCCCTCTCCTGATCTCGTTCATGGGGATGTGTAGCGCCGGGCCGCGATTGCAAGCCTCGCCGCGCAGCAGGCGAAGAAATCGCTTAGCAAGCGGTGCCCTGATAGTGCATGCGCGCACCGTGACGGGTCGTTGCCAAGCCAAGCATCTCGCCGCCGCCAACGGCTGCACGCCCGGCCAGTTGGCGATCGCCTGGCTGCTGCACCAGGGCCCCGAAATCATCCCGATCCCGGGCACCCGGCGGATCGTCGCGCTGGAAGAGAATCTCGGCGCGGCCGAGATCGCGCTGTCGTCTGCCGAACTTGCGGCGATCGCCGCGGCGCTGCCGCCCGGCGCCGCGGCCGGCGAGCGCTATGCACAAGCCGCCCAGGTCGGCCTGAACGCTTGAAGCGGGCGCCGTTCGCTCGGCACCGGCGCCGCTGCGGCCGGCTCAGCCCTGCGGCTTTTGCAGCTTTTCGACGAAGCCGTTGAAGCAGCTCAGCCGCTCGTCCTGCTCCTTGGTGAAGCGGCAGTCGGTCACCGCCTTGACCTTCGGCGGCTTCGGCTTCGGCTGCGGCGCGATCACCGCGTCGTAGCAGTCGAGCCGCTCGCGGGAGCCGTCCTCGATCTCCAGGCAGGCCTGCAACTGCGACGGCAGCGGCGGCTTGCCGGGCTTGGCAGCGGCGACGACCTTCGGCTTGACCTGCAGCAGCGGTCGATCGCCGACCGTAGGCGGCGCGGTCTGTGCCGACGCCGCGGCGGAATACAACAAGGCAAGGGGCAACAGCAGACGCTTCATGGCATGTCCTCGACCAGAATGCGGGCAATTTTAGCAAACTCGGCCCGCCGCCGCGAAGCGAAAAAATCTTATGAGACGGCGAGCAGATCAGCCGGGCGGTGGCGCGCCACCGCCGCTCAAGCGTTCTCGAGCGAAGTGGATCCCGGTTCGCGTGAAGAAAACGCGTCAAAATAACAATCTAGAGCTCCGGTTCTAATTCTATCAGAATCGGAATAGCTCTAGCTCACCTCAATGCAGAAGACTGCCCCGGCTGCGCGTCCGCGACTGCTGCCAACGTCGTGCGCATGGCCTTAAGCAACACGGCTTCGGCCCCGCCCGGTGCTGGCGATCTGATACTGGCAACCCTATTGAACTCTTGACCCATGGAGCCGCCCTTCGAACGCTGCGAAGGGGCCACCAACCTCAATGGCCCCGCGTCGTCGGCAATCCCGCCGCCTTCCAAGCTTCAATACCTTCTTCGAGTTGCTTGCTGTAACCGAAGCCCGCGGCCTGGGCGGCCAGTGACGCAGCCGTGGATCGCCTGCCGAAGCGGCATGCAAATACCACTTGATGCCCTGAGCATGCGGAATCAGCCTGGGATCGAACCGCGACAGTGGGAGATTGATAGCATCGGGATGGGCTTCCGCCGCCACTTCTTCAGGTGCGCGGACATCCACCAGCAGGTAGCGTCCATCGGCAATCCCCTTGGCCACCTCGGCCGGCGATAAATCCTGGACCGGCGACGGGCGTTGGAGCGGAGCGTTGACTTGCTGGGCTACAGCGGCGAGAGGAATTAGCACCGCTGGGGTGCAGATGAGGGCAGAGAATCCGAGCGCGACGCGGCGGACGAGTGAGATCTGCAACCTTCGCCAGCAGGAAGACCACACATTAACGCACGGTTTCATTCAAGATCATTGGCATGTCTTTCTCAGCGGTCAGCTTCCGGCACGCGCGCCGATACGGCGGAAGTTGGTTCGGCGGGTTTGTCCCGCAGCGCGATGTAGATCGCCGGAATGACGAGAACGGTCAACAGCGTCGATGACGCCAGCCCGAACAGCAGCGAAATCGCCAATCCCTGGAAGATCGGGTCAAGCAGGATGGTGGCGGCGCCGATCATCGCGGCCAGAGCAGTCAGCAGGATCGGCTTGAAGCGCACCGCTCCGGCCTGCAGCACCACGTCGCGAAGCGACTTCCCCTCCCCGCCGCTGTGGTGAATGAAGTCGACCAGCAGGATCGAGTTGCGCACGATGATGCCGGCCAGCGCAATGAAGCCGATCATCGAGGTCGCGGTGAACGCCGCGCCGAGCAGCCAGTGCCCAATCAGAATGCCTATCAGCGTCAGCGGGATCGGTGTCAGCACCACCAGCGGCAGCCGGAAGCTACGGAACTGGGCCACCACCAGCACGTAGATGCCGAGGATCGCGGCGCCGAACGCCGCGCCCATGTCGCGGAAGGTAACGTAGGTGATTTCCCATTCGCCGTCCCACAGCAGCGTCGGTTGCGATTCGTCGGCCGGTTGACCATGCATGCTGATCTGGGGCTTCGGCAGCGCGCCCCAGTCATGCGCGTCGATCCGCTTGGCAACCTCGAGCATGCCGTAGAGCGGCGCCTCATAGCGCCCCGCCAGTTCGGCCATCACCATGTCGGCGGACCGGCCGTCGCGGCGGAAAATCGTCGGCGCGCCTTGGTCCATGCTGGCGTTCATCACCTGCCCGAGTTCGACGACGGTCTTGCTGCCTGGGAGCGTATTGGCCGGCACCGGCGTCGAGGCCAAGGCCTCGGTCCAGGCCAGATCACGCTTGGGGAGCCGCACCGCGATCTCGATCGGGTTGCGGTCTTCGCCGCGATGCGAATATCCAATGGAGACGCCACCGAACAGCGTCTGAATGGTGTCGTAGACGTCGCGCTGCTCGACACCGAAGAATTCCAGCCGGTCCTGATCGATCGACAGCCGCAGCCGCGGCCGCTTCTCGCCAATCGAGTCGTCGATATCGACGATGAACGGCACCTCGGCGAACAGCTTTTTCATCTCCGCAGTGACGGCACGGCGCGTCGCAGCGTCGGGGCCATAGATTTCCGCGAGCAATGTTGCCAGCACCGGCGGTCCGGGCGGCACTTCCACCACCTTGATGCTGGTGCCGGCCGGCACATTGACCGCCGTCAGCCGCCGGCGCAGGTCGAGCGCGATGGCGTGGCTGGCCCGCTTGCGGTCGGCGCGAGCCGCGAGATTCAACTGCAATTCGCCGAGTTCAGGCCGCTCGCGCAGGTAATAGTGGCGCACCAGACCGTTGAAGTTGAACGGCGCAGGCGTGCCGGCGAAGGATTGCACCGAGGTGATTTCCGGCAGGCCGCGGGCGACATCGGCTGCGGCGAACAACGTCCGCTCCGTGGCCTCGAGGCTGGCGCCTTCCGGCAGGTCGACCATGACCGCGATTTCGGATTTGTTGTCGAACGGCAGCAACTTCACGGTGACGGATTTGGTGTAGAATAACGTCATCGACAGCAGCGTGGCGACGCCGACGCCGATCAGAAAGATCCAGGCCGATCGTTTGCTGCTGACGATCGGCGTGGCGATCTGTCGATACAGCCGGCCGAGCGCTCCCTCATCGTGCGCAGCGTAGCTGTCGCGCGCCCCCTCCTTCGGGGCAAGCTTCAGCATCAACCACGGCGCCACCACCATCGCAACGACAAACGAGAACAGCATTGCCGCCGAAGCATTGGCCGGGATCGGCGCCATATAGGGCCCCATCAGCCCAGACACGAACAGCATCGGCAGCAGTGCAGCGACAACGGTGAGCGTCGCCACCACGGTGGGGTTGCCGACTTCAGCAACGGCTTCGATGGTCGCCTGCAAGCGCGGCCGGCCGTCTTTCATCGCCCAGTGCCGCGCGATGTTCTCGACCACCACGATGGCATCATCGACCAGGATGCCGATGGAAAAGATCAGCGCGAACAGGCTGACGCGGTTGATGGTGTAGCCCATCAGATTGGCGGCCAACAGCGTCAACAGGATCGTGGTTGGAATCACCACCGCGGTGACCACCGCCTCGCGCCAGCCGATCACGACCGCGATCAGCACCACGATCGAGAACGTGGCGATGCCGAGATGCAGCAGCAACTCGTTGGCTTTATCGTTGGCGGTCTCGCCATAGTCGCGGGTGACGGTGACCACGACGTCGTCGGGGATCAGCCTGGATTTCAGCCCCTCCAAGCGGTGCGCGATCTGTTCTGAAACCACCACCGCATTCGCGCCGGCCCGCTTGGCCAGCGCCAGACTGACCGCGGGGGTGCGCGTCCAATTGCCTTTGCCATCGCGCGCATCGTTCCAGACCCGGTGCTCGGCGGCGTTGGGGCCGATCACCACTGAGGCAACATCCTTGACATAGACGGGCCGCCCGTCGCGGGTCGAGATCAGCAACAGACCGATGTCCGGGATCCCGCTCAACGTCTGGCCGACCGAGACGCTGCTCACCAGCCCCGCATCGCGAACCGAGCCGGCCAGGAACGAGCGATTGGCGTCTTTCACCTTGCCGACCAGCTGCTGCAGCGTGACGCCGAACAGCGAGAGCTTTTCCGGATCCGGCTCCACCCGGATCTGCTGGGCGCTGCCGCCGGAAATGTAGGTCAGGCCGATGCTGTCGACCTTCATCAGTTCGGCGCGCAGCTTGTCGGCCAACTCATAGAGGTCCTTGTCAGTCCAGCGATCCGCGACTTCCGGCTTCGGCGACAAGGTCAGCACGGTCACGGCAACGTCGTTGATGCCGCGGCCGACGATCAACGGCTCGGCGATGCCGACCGGAATCCGGTCGAAATTGGCGCGGATCTTTTCGTGAACGCGCAGGATGGCGTCCTCGGCCTTGGTGCCGACCAGGAACCGCGCGGTGACCAGCACGCGGTCGTCCTCGGTCTGGCTGTAGACGTGCTCGACGCCGTCGATGCTCTTGACGATGGTCTCGAGCGGCTTGGAGACCAGTTCGACCGCGTCAGGCGCGCGCAGCCCGTCGGCGTTGACACGGATATCGACCATCGGCACGCTGATCTGCGGCTCCTCCTCGCGCGGGATCGCGGCCAGCGCGATCAGGCCGACGACCAGCGAGGCGATCAGAAACAGCGGCGTGAGCGGCGAAACGATGGTGGCGCGGGTCAGCCGGCCGGAGAATCCAAGATTCACGGCTGCACCAATTGGTCGCCTGCGCGAATGCCGGATAAGATTTCGATGCCGTCGGGTAGTTCCGGACTCGGCACATCACGGCCGCGCTGCACTGGCACGCTGACGGCGCGGGCTGCTTCCTTGATCTGCACATAGTCGATGCCGAACCGCGTAGTCAGATAGCGCGCTGGGATGACGAAGGCCTTGCGCTCGCCACCGGAGATCCACACCCGGAGCCGGTCGCCGACAAAATACTCGCCGAGATTTGGCACGGTGGCGTCCGCGATCACGCGGCCGTCCTCGATCTGCGGATAGACCAGATCGATCACGCCGGCCTTCGAGGCCTGGTCGCCGAATTCGGCGCCATCGACCCGGATCGGGTCACCCGCCTTCAGCAAGCGGGCATGACGTTCCGGCACCCGCAGCCGCAGCTTGAAATCCTGCTGAGCGATCATCGCCACGGCATCGCCGGGCAGCACGACCGATCCGACCGCGACCGATTTCTTCAGCACGCGACCATCGGCCGGCGCCAGAACCTGGCCCTCGCTGGTTTGCTGCTGCACCACCGCCCGCTCCGCGGTCCGCGCCCGCAAGCCGTTCTCCGCGACATTGAGCGCGGTGCGGGCCTCGTCGAGTTTGGTGCGCGGCAGCGTGCCGCGCTCGACGAGCCCCTCGACCCGCGTAAAATCGATCTGCGCCTGGTTGGATTGTGCCTGCAGCGCATCGATCTGCGCGTCCAGCGCCTTGATCTGAAGCGCCAGCTTGTCGTCTCCAACGGCGGCGATGGACTGGCCGCGCTTCACGCTGTCGCCTTCGCGAACGCTGAGCGTCACCACCGTTCCGCCGATCCGGCTGCGGGCCGGCACCACGCTGACGCTTTCCACGGTGGCAAACACCGCCTTCTCGTCGGCGATCTGCCGCGGGGCGACCGAGAAGTTCTCGCAATGGGCCGCCGACGCGCCGAGGATCGCTGCGGCCAGAAGACCGGCTGTCGTCACACTACGCATATGCACCTCAATCGAAATCACAGCCCGACCGTTCATTGGCCGAGCGGACCGCTCCGTCAGGCACGCAATCCGCGCTACCTCTTCGAGGATCTCTTGCCGGGTTTGGCGCCTGTCGCCGGCGGGCAATACACCCGATAAAGCGTGGTCAGCACCTCGCGCGCCGGTGCGCTGACGATCGAATAATAAATCGTCTGGGCGTCGCGCCGCGCGGCCACCAGGCCGTCCTTGCGCAGCAAGGCGAGATGCTGAGACACCGTCGAATCCCGCAACCCAAGGGCTTCAGCGAGATCTCCTACGGAGCGTTCGCCGTCAACCAACTGGCAGATGATCATCAGCCGGTGGCGGTTGGATAGCGCCTTCAGCAGGTCGCAGGCCCGATCCGCCGCAGCTTCCATGGCTTCGATTTCAAAATTCATTGTTGAATATATACAGATATACGAATATACGTCAAGACTAATTCCAACCCGGCGCTGCGGCCCCGGATCATTGAGAGAGGGAGATGCCAGATGAACATCGATCAGGCTGTGCTCGGCTTCGCTGGCACTGTCGTCCTTATCGGACTTGGTCTCGGCTGGTTCGTCAGCCCGTATTGGCTGCTGCTGCCGGCCTTTGCCGGGGTGAACATGATTCAGGCGTCGTTCACCGGCTTCTGTCCCGCCGCAATCGTATTCAAGAAGCTCAGAGCGCGCAGCGGCTGCGCCTTTTCGTGATGCCCCTGGTGCCGCGTGCCCAAACAACGGAGACATTCCAATGAAGACCGTCCAAACGATGCTGGCGGACGCCGAAGCCGCGGTGCCGCGTATCACCGCCGAGGAAGCCAGGGGAATGCTCGGTTGGGCCGACGTCTTGTTTCTCGACGTGCGCGAACCGGCTGAGATCGCCGCGTCAGGCAAGGTGCCAGGAGCGCTGGCCGTCCCGCGAGGTCTGATCGAATTTCGCGCAGACCCGACCTCCCCTCTGCACGATGCGGCGTTCGATCGCGCCAAGACGATGGTCACCTACTGCGCCTCCGGAGGACGCGCAGCGCTCGCCGGCAAGACCCTTCTCGAGATGGGTTACGGCAACGTCCGCAACCTCGGCGGCTTCAAGGCCTGGCTCGACGCCGGTGGTGAAATCGAAAGGGGCTGAGACAGCTCGGTCCCGGTGTTTGCTCGATTTCTTTCATCGCCAAAAAGGGCAGAGTCATCTATTCGAAATTGCTGAAGAAGCTGAGTTCGATGGTCAGTGTCCCCTCTGTCGACTTCGCGGAATTGCAACGGTCCCATTAGGACGGCGCATGCACCATCGTCGACGTGCGCGAGGCTCGCGAATATGCCAGTGGGCATATCTCTGGTGCGGTCAATCTTCCCTTGTCATGTTTTGATGCCGCGCGGATTCCAACAAGCAAGCCGATTGTCCCGATCTGTCAGGCTGGCGGACGATCAGCGACCGCATTGCGACGCGCACGCGCCGCCGGGCGACTGGATGTTCGACACTATCCGGGCGGCATGTCTGGATGGCGGTCGCGCAACGGAAGCGTCGCGTAAGGCGCAATCTGCGCAGTCAGCCAAGACGCCGTCCGGCAGCGTCTGGCTCAGGGGTCCGGAGCAATTGCAGTCGCAACCGCCTGCTCCGCCATGATCATGGGGTGCCGGCGGAACAAGCGTACCGGCGAGAAAGCGCTCGACGGCGACCGCCGGATCGGTTTCGGCAGTGGCAACCGTCCGCACGCCGCGCGTGGCCACGCGGCTGACGAAGCCGGCGCCGGCGCTGCCTGCGATCACGGCGCGGCTGATGTTCGACATTCTGCACTATACTTTCTTGCGGCTTGGCGACGCCTATCGCTTCGGCCCGCCGCATCTGCGTCAGATCGTGCGCAAGATGGCGGTGCAGATTGCGACCGAGAAAAGCCGGCGTAACACCACCGTCACGGTGCCGGTGCACCCCGAATTTGCCGAAAGCTTGCAGGCGGCGCGTGCCGCGGGGATCATCGGCGCGGAGGTCTTCACCGGCAGGTTAGTGTGCGGCCGCGTGCAGCCGATGAAGAAGAAAGCGTGGGCGGCAAAATTCAAGAAGTACGCAGTGCTGGCGGGGGTGAATGAGCGCAAGAAAAGCTGCCATGGCGTGCACAAGGCCCGCGCCGAGGTCGCGGCCTACGCCGACTGCACCGAGAGCCAGATGATGGCGATGTTCGGCTGGACCGATCCGAAGATGCCGGCGCACCACATCGCTCAGGCGAATCGGGAGAAGCTCGGGATGGCCGGGATGGACAAGATCGTGGCGTTCGATGAGGACGGCTCGCCGGAGGATTTCTTGGCGCCGCCGGAGGCGAACAGGGCGGGAACGTCAAGCCGGAACGGAATGGTAACATTCCCGGGTAATTTCCGCAAAAAAATGTAGGGTTTTCAAGGCTGATCGTGGGTTTGTGGTGCGCTCGGAGGGACTCGAACCCCCACGATTTTACTCACTGCCACCTCAAGGCAGCGCGTCTACCAATTCCGCCACGAGCGCGTGATCGCGGTCCAGGGCTCGCGCCCGACCGGAGCAACGGCGCCCATGTAACAAATCAATGATGAGGCGACAAGGCCCCGCGTTGGCTTACCTTCGATCCGGGGATCGCGGCAACATTCGCTTGACTTCGACCGCAATGCGGTTGCGATCCACCAGCACCATGCCGCTGGCGATCGGCATGTTGTTGGCGAGGATCTTGACCTCGTCGGCTTCGGTGGCGTCCAACTCGATGATGGCGCCGCGGCTCAGCCGCAGCACCTGATGAATCGGCATGGAGGTGGTTCCGAGGACCACCATCAGATCGACGGAAACTTTATCGAGTGTCGGCACTGCGGATCAAACTCACCATGCGAGATTGCCGGCCGACAACACCACGTTATGGTGAAGCAATGCTTAACGAGCGCGAAACCCTTGATCTGCGGCCGCTTGCGCTGCCGCCGGGGCAGCCTGCGGTGGCCTGGCAAGTGTCCGATGCGCGGGTGCCCTATCCCGACGCGGTCGCCGCGATGGAGGCCCGGGCGGCGGCGATCGCCGAAGGCAAGGCGCCGGAGCTGGTGTGGCTGTTGGAGCATCCGCCGCTCTACACCTCGGGCACCAGCGGCAACGCCAAAGACCTGCTCGATCCGCGCTTCCCGATCTTTGCCAGCGGCCGCGGCGGCCAGATCACCTATCACGGCCCCGGCCAGCGCGTGGCCTATGTGATGCTCGACCTGAAGCGGCGGCGGCCGGATGTGCGCGCCTATGTCGCCGGGCTGGAGCAATGGATCATCGGCACGCTGGCCCATTTCAACGTCAAAGGCGAGCGCCGCGAGGACCGCGTCGGGGTCTGGGTGGCGCGTCCCGACAAGGGCACAGGCTGCGAGGACAAGATCGCGGCGATCGGGGTGCGGCTCAGGCGCTGGGTGTCGTTTCACGGCATCGCCATCAATGTCGAGCCGGAGCTCGCGCATTTCTCCGCGATCGTGCCCTGCGGCGTCAGCGATCCACACTACGGCGTCACCAGCCTGGTCGATCTCGGCCTGCCGGTGACGATGCAGGATGTCGACGTCGCGCTGCGCCAGGCGTTCGAAGACATTTTCGGCCCGCGATAGCCTGAGAGTCTGACCGAGAAAGCGACTCGCAGGCTCACAGCGTCGGCAGCGTGGAGAAGCGTTCGCCCGGCCGCCGCAGATCGAGCGCGGCGGCGGCGGCCGGTTGCTCGTCGAGCCTGGTGACATGGGCGGATGAAGGTCCGCGCCGGCAGCGTGCGATCACCTCGGCCACGGCCTCCGCGGGTCCGGCGAACAGCGCCTCGACGCTGCCGTCGCGGCGGTTGCGCACCCAGCCTTCGAGATCGCGGCCGCTCGCCTCCCATTCGACAAAGGCGCGGTAGCCGACGCCCTGCACCCGGCCCTGCACCGCAACCAGGCGGATCACCACGCTCATCAGCGCTTCAGCCCGAGAAAGCTCGCGCCGCGCTGCTTCACCAGCGCCGCACGGGTCAGCCAGTCCATCAGATCGGACGACGCCAGCCCCTTCAACTGGGCGGGCGGCGTGCCTTCGGCCACCGCCTTCAAGGTCTCGAACACCGCCTGGGTGGCCGCTGCGATCGGGGCGTGACCTTGCACCGCGATGCGCACCCGCCGCGCGGTGAGATAGTCGGCATCGCAGACTTCGTCGGACGGCCCGCCGAGCAGCAGCGGCAGCGTCGTCGCCGCACTGATGGCCTCGAGCTGCGCCCTGGTTTTCACCCCGGTGAAGAACAGCGCGTCGACGCCGGCGGCCTCATAGGCCCGCGCCCGATCGATCGCGTCGCCAAGAGAAGAGATCGACAGCGCCGCGGTGCGGCCGACGATCACCAGCGTCGGATCGCCGCGGGCGTCGAGCGACGCCTTGATCTTGCCGAGCCCCTCCTCGCGCGAAATCAGTTGCGGCCTGTCCTCGCCGAACGGCTGCGGCAACAGCGTATCCTCGATGGTGAGGCCGGCGGCGCCGGCGCCCTCCAGCTCCTGCACGGTGCGGCGCACGTTCAGCGCGTTGCCGTAGCCGTGATCGGCATCGACCAATACGGGCAGCGCCGCCGCCCGCGCCATCCGCCGCATCTGCTCGGCGAGTTCGGACAGCGTGATCAACGCGATGTCCGGATCGCCGAGGATCGCCAATGAGGCCACCGAGCCGCCGAACATCCCGACCTCGAAGCCGAGATCCTCGGCGATCCGCATCGACAGCGCGTCATACACCGACGCCGGCCGCGCGCAACGCGATCCCGACAGGATCGCGCGTAACGCTTCGCGGCGGCTGCGCCAGGTCATGGCATCACGCGAATTCGAGGATCACGGCGTCGACCGCCAGCGTCGCGCCGGGAGCAGCGTGGATCTTCTTCACCACGCCGTCGCGTTCGGCGCGCAGCACGTTCTGCATCTTCATCGCCTCGACGATTGCCAGCGTTTCGCCGGCCTTGATCTCCTGGCCCTCGGCCACCGCGATCGACACCACCAGGCCCGGCATCGGGCACAGCACCTTCTTGCCGGTGTCGGCCTTGTTGCCGACCAGCATCCAGCGCGCCGCCGACGCCTCGCGTTCGGTGAACACGTTGACCGCGACCTCGAAGCCGTGATGCGCCAGCCGCACCCCGTTGGGGATCGGCCGCACCTGCACCGCGACCGGCCGCCCGTCGATGGTGCCGTGCCACACCGGATCGCCGGGAATCCACGGCGACAGCAACAGATGCGGCTGCCCCATGGTGCCGTCGGCACCGACGAAGCGCACCACGAAGCCCTCGCCTTCGCGGGTGACGTCGAGCGGCACTTCGCTGCGCTCCAGCCAGACGCAGCGGCGGCGTTCGCGGATCACCGCGCGGCCGATCATCTGGCCGGAGATCTTGCGCTTGCGCTCGCCGATCACGCGGTCGATCGCAGCCCCCACCGCGGCGATGCGGCGGGCGATTTCGCCCTCCGGCACCCGCGCGGTGAAGCCCTTGGGGAATTCCTCGGCGATGAAGCCGGTGGACAGATTGCTTTCGCGCCAGCGCGGATGCGTCATCAGCGCCGACAGGAACGGAATGTTGTGGCGGATGCCGTCGATGTAGAAGGCGTCGAGCGCATGGGCCTGCGCCTCGATCGCGGCGGCGCGCGACGGCGCGTGGGTGACGAGCTTGGCGATCATCGGATCGTAGAAGATGGCGATCTCGCCGCCTTCCTGCACGCCGGTGTCGTTGCGCACGGTGATGCCGTTGTGCGAGCTCTCCTTCGGCGGGCGATACTTCACCAGCCGGCCGATCGAGGGCAGGAAGTTGCGGAACGGGTCCTCGGCATAGACCCGCGACTCCACCGCCCAGCCGGTCAGCGTGACGTCCTTCTGCGCCAGTTGCAGCTTTTCGCCGGCCGCGACCCGGATCATCTGCTCGACCAGATCGATGCCGGTGACCATTTCGGTGACCGGATGTTCGACCTGTAGCCGGGTGTTCATCTCCAGGAAGTAGAAGCTCTTGTCCTGGCCGGCGACGAACTCAACGGTGCCGGCGGAATCGTAGTTCACCGCCTTGGCGAGCGCCACCGCCTGTTCGCCCATCTTGCGCCGCGTGGTTTCGTCGAGCAGCGGCGATGGCGCCTCTTCGATCACCTTCTGATTGCGGCGCTGGATCGAGCATTCGCGCTCGCCGAGATAGATGACGTTACCGTGCTTGTCGCCGAGCACCTGGATTTCGATGTGGCGCGGGTCGACGATGAATTTCTCGATGAACACCCGGTCGTCGCCGAACGAGGCCTTGGCCTCGGCCTTGGCGAGCCCGAAGCCTTCGGCGACCTCGGAGGTGGAATGCGCGATCCGCATGCCCTTGCCGCCGCCGCCGGCGGAGGCCTTGATCATCACCGGATAGCCGATCTGATCGGCGATCTTCACGGCGTGCTTTTCGTCCTCGATGACGCCGAGAAAGCCCGGCACGGTCGAGACGTTGGCCGCGGCCGCGGCCTTCTTGGATTCGATCTTGTCGCCCATCGCGGCGATCGCGCCGGGATTGGGACCGATGAAGACGATGCCGGCTTCCGCCAGCGCCACTGCAAACGCCTCGCGCTCGGACAGGAAGCCGTAACCCGGGTGCACCGCTTCGGCGCCGGTCTTTTTGCAGGCCTCGATGATCTTCTCCATCACCAGATAGCTCTCTGAGGCGGCCGGCGGTCCGATCAGGACGGCATGATCGGCCATCTCGACGTGCAGCGCATCGCGGTCGGCCTCCGAATAAACGGCGACGGTCTCGATACCCATGCGACAGGCGGTCTTGATGACCCGGCAGGCGATTTCGCCGCGGTTGGCGATCAGAATACGTTTGAACATGTGCTTGTTTGCTTGCAACCTTGGAAAGGTGGACGGCGCTCCCCGAGCGGGAGGCCTATCTGGGCGTGCGGGACACGTTGTAACAATTTTGTCGCGCGAAAAAACTAAATATTGCCCGAGCCCGGGCTTCCGGGACCCTACTTTTGGAGAGAATTCGCATGCGCACCGCCGTCGCGATGCTGTCCGCCGCGCTGATCGGCGCGTCAACCCTCACCGCTGTCGCGCAGAACAGCCCGCCTCGGAACCTGATTCTGTTCGTGCCCGACGGGCTGCGGGCATTGACGGTGAAGCCGGACACCGCGCCAGCGATGGCCGAGATCCGCGACAAGGGGGTCAATTTCAGTAACCCGCACTCGCTGTTCCCGACCTTCACCATGGCCAATGCCTCGGGCATGTCCACCGGGCACTATCTCGGCGATACCGGCGCGTTCAGCAATTCGATCTACACCGGCCACCCGACCGCAGCTCAGAACGGCAGCGTGGTGCCGTTCATCGAACACGATCAGGTGCTGCGCGACGTCGACGAGGCCTTCAACGGCGACTTCCTCAATGAAGAGACGATTCTGAAGGCGGCGCGCGACGCCGGATACAGCACCGCGGCGATCGGCAAGCTCGGCCCGACCTTACTGTTCGACCACACCGAACGCAGCGGCACCAAGACCATCATCCTCGACGACCAGACCGGCGCGCTCGACAAGGACGGGCAATTGATCGGCATTCCGTTGTCGGACGAGATCAAGGCTGCGCTCGGCGCCGCCGGGCTGCCGCTGGCTGCCCCCTCGCGCGGCGACAACGGCAAGGCCGGCGACGCCAAGACGCCCGGCACCGTCACCGCCAACATCGCGCAGCAGGCCTATATGGCCGACGTCGCCGCCAAGGTGGTGCTGCCGCTGTTCAAGGCCCGCAACAAGCCGTTCGTGCTGGTGTACTGGTCGCGCGATCCCGACGGCACCCAGCATAACAACGGCGACAGCCTGAACAGCGTGACCCCGGGCATCAACGGCCCGACCTCGCTCGCCGCGATCCGGAACGCCGACAACAACCTGGCGCAATTGCGCAAGGCGCTGGACGAACTCGGGCTCAGTGCGTCCACCAACATCATCGTCTCGGCCGACCACGGCTTCTCGACGATCTCCAAGGAAAGCAAGACCAGCCCCACGGTGAAGGGCAATTATCCCGACACCCCGGCCGGCTTGCTGCCGCTCGGCTTCCTCGCCATCGACCTTGCCAAAGAGCTCAAGCTGCCGCTGTTCGACCCCAACAATAAGAACGCCCCGGTCGGCGACAATGTCAGCCCGAAGGCCGGCAACGGCGTGCTCGGCGCCGACCCCACCAAGCCCGACTTGGTGGTCGCCACCAATGGCGGCTCCGACCTGATCTATCTGCCGAACGCCGACCGCAAGCTGGCGGCGCGCACCGTCAAGGCGCTGCTGGCGCAGGACTACGTCAGCGGCATCTTCGTCGACGATGCGCTCGGCCGCTTCCCCGGCGCACTGCCGATGTCGGCGCTCAACCTGCAGGGCCAGGCGGTGACGCCGCACCCGGCGATCGTGGTGAATTTCCGCTCCTATGCCAGCGGCTGCGACGAGCCGACGGCGTGCTCGGTGGAGATCGCCGACACCGTGCTGCGGCAGGGCCAGGGCATGCATGGCAGCTTCAGCCGCGGCGACACCATGAACTTCATGGCGGCGATCGGCCCGGATTTCAAAGCCGGTTACGTCGATCGGCTGCCGGTCAGCAACGCCGATGTCGGCATCACCGCGGCGAAGCTTCTCAACCTCGCGCCGAAATCCAACGGCCATCTGATCGGCCGGGTGATCACCGAGGCGATGCCGAACGGCGCCACCCCGCAGGCCACCAGCGAGAGCCTGCGCTCGCAGCGCGATCTCAGCGGGTTGCGCACCGTGCTGAAATTCCAGCGGGTCGGCAGCCAGCGCTATTTCGACGTCGCCGGTTTTCCCGGCCGCACGCTCGGGCTCGACCCCGACAAACAAAAAACGGCGGGCCAATAGCCCGCCAGTAGCTTAAATGTGGAATCGCCAAAATGGCGATTCCATTCGCTTTTATGGTACCGGCACCGTGTCGTCGCCGTGCAGTCGCTCGGCGGAGAACACAAGGCTTCGAGGCACTGGAACAACGGCATCAGCGCGACCGCCGACCTGGCCGGCCAAAGTCGACAGGCTGATCGGCACGCGTTCCCGGGCGTAGCGTTCGGCCTGCTGGATCAGCGATGGCAGTGGCCGAAATTCTCGAACAGCACCATCGCCAGGAAGCTGGAACCGGCCCAGCCGCGGTCGAGCACGTGGAAAGGCGCCGGCGCCTGGCTCGGGGCACGGCCGAACCAATGATGAGTTAACGGAGCATGCCATTGCCCCGTGAGAAAGCGAGCCTGATGAGGCCGTGCCCGCGATCCTATCGTTTATCCGCTAGCCCAGTAGGCTGGTGCACCCAAAAAACATCATCCAAAGCGGAATTGAACAGAAAAGACACCAGCCGATAAGCACTGCCAAAACGAGACGGTTTTGGTCCCCGTTAAACCGACCATAAAATGAACCGCCAGCGCGCTTTAAAGGATCAGAAGAACTTTCAATGCTGTCGTACACCCGTTGAGCGAGATGCTGCCATCGAAACACTTGCACGCACAGACCAATAGCCGCGGGCACACAAATGAATATGGTGAGAGGTCCCGGTGAAACCGTGGCACCGCTCCTGAGAGTGAACGTCCAGCCAGGACAGCGACTGCCACTCGGATCAACAAGCGCAAGTATTAGCGTTTCAACAATCACCAGCCCAACGCAAATTGATGCTGCAAGCTTGGCAAGCTTGAAACAATAATCTGAATCAAACTTTAACCCGTTAGTTGGTTTGCCTACTTTATGAAATCGATTTGCGAGAGTCCCTAAAAGAACAACGACTAACATGCAGTAGAGAGATGAAAGCATCTGGTTATTTTCGGACTAGGTAGCAGGCACCACTAAAGTGCTCTAATGCATTGATTACTGTGCGATTTTTACGTTCGCGACTTCCATGGCAAATCAATGTGACCGATTGCTCCGTCAAAGTCCGCCATGTGATGTCCAAGGGGAAGCTAAAGCGCCTTTAGGTGCTGGTCAAACTCTTCCCAGATTGCCCCTGTTGGTCTTGATGACGGTGTGGGCATTGCAGACGGAGCAGTAGATCGAGCGTCGTGGGCAGAGCCTGTCAGAACGTAGGATGATCGTTCGTTCGTGTTACGCTTACTGCGACCTCTACCGTCCTCGAGTTCGGGATGAACGCCGAAGTTCGGACAGAGCGGGTTCTTGCAGAAGTTGACGTCGCCCCCTCGAAGGGGGAGGGAGACGAAGCCTCTTGGCCCCTCCCGAAGAAATCTCCGGCATTCGGCACCCCACATCCATTCTGGAATAAGGGGTGCCGAATCAAGGTGGAGCTAAAATTCCACATTTAAGCTACTGGCTGGGGGCCAATAGCCCGCCGCGCAATCTGCCGACGCTGCGCGTCGACCTCGGGTCGCAATGCGCCGCCCAGCGGCTCAGGCGCCGAGGTCGAACACGCCCGGCCACTGCAAGAGCGGCAGCGTGGCGGCGCCGATCACGGTGGCGACCAGCCGCGTCAGCGTCAGATTGCTGCGGCGGGTGCCGCGCATCTGCTGCGCGATCCACTCCAGCACTTCGGTATTGACGCCGACCGCCTGGGTCGGCGCCCAGCTTTCGATCGCGGTGTCCGGCGCCAAGGCGACGCTGCGCGACGGCACCGGCAGACCGGAGGCCGAGGCGGCATGATGCACCACCGCCTTGGCGAACAGATCGTCGAACAGCCCGTCGTCGCTGCGCTCGGCGGCGGCGTTGTTGATCTCGAACAGCGCCTCGGCTTCGGCGCGGCTGACCGGCTGGTTCTCGACCGCGGCGGCGGTCAGGATTCGTGCGCACAGCGCCGCGTCATCGGCATCCAGCGCGCGCGAAAAATGGATACGGCCCGTGGCCGTGGGGCCCTCACCCGTGATCACTCCGTCGCGCACCATGGTGAGCGCTTGCGCCGCGGTGAAGCGGTTGGCAATCCGGGAGGGTTCAATGGCGCCGATCAATTCGGCTGTGGCGGTGGCAGTCATTGGATGCTCTTCTCTTTTTGCTATCGCCCAGCATTTCCATGCCGGTGTAAACGTTCCGTTAAGACCTCGACTTTGGTCGCATCCGGGATTCGATGCGTTGCCATTTTGTCTTTGTGACCGCAGTCACGACCGATCGAGTCGCAGGCCGGTCCGGCGCCGTTGCGGCGCAGCGGCGGCTTTATCGGGGCAGTTTCGACGTTGGATTTTGGTAGCGGGGCGAGACCCCCGCGACAACTGCGGGCGATTCCCAAATTGGCCAAATGAGAATCAAAATTTCGCAGCGTTTCCAGTGCTATGTTAACAAAAATTAACTAATCGGACAACCCCGGGCCGGGCGCCGCGCCTTGCTTCATGCGCGGTCACAAAGCGTTGAGCGCGGCGCTACAGCTTCGGCGCCAGCCAGTCGGTGACGAGCAGCCCAAGCGTCGCCGACACCGCGGTCATGACCGCGCCCCAGGAGATGTCGAGCATCACCACCGGCCAGGTCCAGTGCTTGAGCAAGGACATCGCGGTCAGCTCGAAGGTCGCGTAGCAGAACAATCCGAACAGCGCGCCGTAGACCAGCGTCGACGACCAGGTGGCGTCGCGCCCGCCACTGACGAACACCAGCACGCCGACGACGTACAGCAGATAGAACAGGATCGCCGCCGAAAGCCGGACCTCGCCCAGCATGTCGCCGACCTGTTCGAAGAAAAAGCTCTTGGCGATGGTGCCGAGAAACAGGAAATCCACCGGGATCAGGATCAGGAACGTCGCCAGATAGAGAATTGCATATCGCTTCACGTCGCCCTCCACGCGGCTGCCATGCCGGTTCCAATGCTACGCCCGAAATCCGCGAAGGTTGCAACGCGGTCCGACATTGATCGCCATCCCGGCCGTGATCCGGCTAACATCCGCCGATGAGCAGCCCTGCCCCGATTGCCATCGTCTGGTTTCGCGACGACCTGCGGCTGTCCGATCACCCCGCGCTCAGCCAGGCGGCGCAAAGCGGCGCGGCGCTGCTGTGCCTCTACGTGCAAGACGAGAGCGCGCGTCCGCTCGGCGGCGCCAGCCGCTGGTGGCTGGCGCAATCGCTGCGCAGCCTTGCCGCCGACCTCGCCAGCCGCGGCGCCACGCTGGTGCTGCGCCGCGGCCCCGCCGCCGGCATCGTGGCGGAAATCGCGCGCGACACCGGCGCGGCCAGCGTCAGCTGGAACGACGTCGCGACCGCGCCGGGGCGCGCTGTCGCCGACGAGCTTGCCGCGCGGCTTGCCGATCTCGGCATCGCCGCGCAGTGCTGCCAAGGCGATCTGTTGGCGGCGCCGTCGACGGTACGCGGCAAAGAGGGCCGCGGGCTGAAGGTGTTCACGCCGTTCTGGAATCGGGTGCTGGCGCGCGGCGACCCGCCGCTCCCCTTGCCGGCGCCGAAGGCTTTTGGCGCGGCCCCGCGCATCGCCAGCGATACGCTCGCGGACTGGAGGCTCGAGCCGACGCGGCCGGATTGGGCCGGCGGCCTGCGCGCGCATTGGCAGGCCGGCGAAGCCGCGGCGCAACGCAGCCTGCAGCAATTCCTCGACGGCGCCGTCGCGGGCTACGCCGGCGACCGCGACCGCCCGGACCGCGCGGGCACCTCGCGGCTGTCGCCGCATCTGCGGTTCGGCGAGATCAGTTCGCGGCAGCTCTGGCACGCCGCGCGCTTTGCCGCCGCTGAGCGGCCGGCGATCGCCGCCGACGTCGACAAGTTCTTGAGCGAGCTGGGATGGCGGGAATTCTGCCGGCACCTGCTGTTCGACAACCCGGATCTTGCCACGCGCAATCTGCAGCCGGCGTTCGATCGCTTTCCATGGACCACCGACCCGGGCGCGCTGCGCGCCTGGCAGCAGGGCCGCACCGGCTATCCCTTGGTCGACGCCGGGATGCGTGAACTGTGGCAGACCGGGGCGATGCACAATCGCGTGCGCATGGTGGCGGCGTCGTTCCTGGTCAAGCATCTGTTGCTCGACTGGCGTTGCGGCGAAGCCTGGTTCTGGGACACGCTGGTCGATGCCGATCCCGCCAGCAACCCGGCGAATTGGCAATGGGTGGCGGGCTGCGGCGCCGATGCTGCGCCGTATTTCCGGGTGTTCAACCCGGTCCTGCAGGGCGAAAAGTTCGATCCCGAGGGCGACTATGTTCGTCGTTTTATCCCGGAAATCGCAGGCCTTTCGACCAAGTTGATCCATCAGCCATGGACCGCGACGCCGCTCGAACTCGCCGGCGTCACGCTCGGCGACAGCTACCCGCAGCCGATCGTCGATCACCGCGTCGCGCGGCAGCGTGCGCTTGCAGCATACGCGACTGTGCGAAACAACTGATTGACGCGCGCCACATCAACACCGTTGCCGCGAATCGGTTATCGTCGCGGTTTCGATAACCCTTGGGGGATGAAGATGAACGACGACAAGCCGATAATCGATCAAGTAACCGACGCGATCGGCGAGGCCGCAACGGCCGCCGAAAAGACCGCCAAGAAAGTGGTGAAGCGTGCGCGCAAGGCGGCCAAGGCCGTCGCCAAGAAAGTGACCAAGGCGACCAAGGCCCCCGCCAAGAAATCCAAGAAGGCTGCGGCCAAGAAAGCCACCAAGGCGAAGGCCGCTGCGGTCGGCAAGAAGGCCAAGAAGGCGGTGAAGAAAGCCGCGAAGTCGGTCGCCAAGTCCGCGAAGAAGACCGTCAAGAAGGCCGCCAAGGCAGCGAAGAAGGCCGGCAAGTCGGCGAAGAAAGCGGTGAAGAAGGCCGCCAAGACCGTCGGCAAGAAGGCCACGAAGAAAGCCGCCAAGAAGGCCGCGCCGAAGAAGAAGGCCAAGAAGTCGAAGCGCTGATCGATGCGCTTCGGTCGGCGGAAGCCTCCAGGCCTGCTCTGGAGGCTTCCGCCGACCGGCCGTCGCCGCGCCTGCGCACCAAGCCGCGTGGCCCGCTACTGAGAGGGCCGAAGCGCCCGCCTGCGTCGGAAACCGGACCGACACCATCGGCGACGGATGATAAGATCCGTTTATCACCGGGATCACTGGGCATCGGCCGGTGACTGAGGGCTGTGGACTCTGGCCCATCGATCGGGGAGATCTGCCATGGACACATCCGCCCACGACCAAACCTTCAAGCTCTATCAGAAACTTCTCGCGACATGTCCGGACGCCGAGCAGCGCCGGCTGCTGCTGGCGCTGATCCGCTGTCTCGCGGTGCAAAATCCGTCCGCGGCGCCGGAATCTCAGCCGCCCCTGCACTAGAACTATCCCGGTCCTGATAGATCAGAACCGGAGCTCTGGATTCTTATTTGACGCGTTTTCTTCACGTGAACCGGGAGCCGTTTCGCTCGAAAACGCTATGACGCCGAGGCTCGGATTCAAGCCCGCGGCCGGTTGACCAGGAACACCGCCGCGGCACAGGCCACCATGCCGGCGATCGCCAGCGCGTCGAGCCGCTCGCCGAACAGCACATAGGCCATCAGCGCGGTCACTGCCGGCACCAGGTAGAACAGGCTCGCCACCGAGGTCGAGGCGTGGCGCCGGATCAGCCAGTACAATAGACCGATCGAACCGATCGACAGCACCACCGCGAGCCACACCACCGCGGCGATGAACTCCGCGGTCCAATGCACCTCGCGGCTCTCGAACAGCCAGGCGCCGAGCGCGAACAGCGTCAGCGCCGCCAGATACTGGATCACATTGCCGGCGCGCCAGTCGATCTTGCTGCAGAACCGCTTCTGGTACAGCGTGCCGATGGTGATGCTGACCAGCGAGACGCCGGAGGCGAACCAGCCCCAGCCGGCGTCGCCGCTCATCGTGCGATTGTGCAAAATCATCAGCACGCCGCCGAGCCCGAGCAGCAGCCCTCCCCATTGCAGCGGCGTCACCCGCTCGCCGAGAAACCGGCTCGCCAGCGTCGAAATCAGGATCGGCTGCAGCCCCGGGATCAACGCCGACAACCCCGCGGGAATCGAATGCGCGATCGCGATCGAAGTGCCGGCGAGATAGAAGCCGTGCACCAGAAGGCCGGCGACGATACTGTGGCCGACCCCCTTGAGGTCGGGCCACCACGGCCGGCCGATCGCGGCGATGACCGCCATCAGGGCCACCACCAGCAGCATCCGGATCACCAGATAGGTCAGCGGCTCGGCGCCGTTCAGCGCGTATTTGGTGCCGACGAAACCCGTGCTCCACAGCACCACGAAGATCGCCGGCGCGGCGCGCGCGGCAAAGACGTCAACAGTTCGCTGCATTGTCCCCCTGGGCGGCCGCTCGTACGTTGTCCGGCCACGAAATACGATAATCGGTCGGCGCGCAATCGATCCCGTTGCTCGACCGCCAGGAGGAATGGATGCGTCTGGTATTTGAGACCGTGGATGTTTTTACCTCCACGCAGTTCAGCGGTAATCCGCTGGCGGTGGTGCTCGGGGCCGAGGGCCTGTCGAGCGATCAGATGCAGGCGATCGCCGCTGAATTCAATCTCTCCGAGACCACCTTCGTGCTGCCGCCGAAGGATCCGGCGCATACCGCCGAAGTCCGAATTTTCACGCCGCGGCATGAGCTGCCGTTCGCCGGCCATCCCAATGTCGGCACCGCCTTCGTGCTGGGGCGCGCCGGCGCCTGCTTCGGCCGCCCGATCCAGGGCGACACGCTGATTTTCGAGGAGCAGGCCGGGCTGGTGCCGGTCGATCTATTGCGCGACGACGCCGGCATCGCCGGCGCCCGGCTGGCCTCGCCGCAGCCGCTGGCGATCGGCGCCAAGGTCGCCGCCGAACTGATCGGTTCGGCCTGTTCGTTGTCGTTCGACGACATCGAGACCGGCAATCACCAGCCCTGCATCGCCTCCTGCGGCACGCCATTCATTTTCGCCGAACTGACCAATCGCGACGCGCTGGCCGCCGTCAATCCGCGGGTCGATGTGTTTCGCGATCAGGTGTCGCACCAGCCGGCGACCAGCATCCTGCTCTACACCCAGGTCGACGACGACGAGGTCGACATCAGGGCGCGGATGTTCGCGCCGCATCGCGGCATCTATGAGGACCCGGCGACCGGCAGCGCCAACGTGGCGCTGATCGGGCTGTTGGCGACGTTGCGCGCCGAGCCGGATCTGTCGCTATCGAAACGCATCGCGCAGGGCGTCGAGATGGGACGGCCGAGCCTGTTGCGGGCCGCCGCCGAGAAGCGCGGCGGCGTCGTCAGCAAGACCACGATCGGCGGCGACTGTGTCGCGGTGATGAGCGGCTCGATCGTGGTCGATTAGCGCGGCGTCAGCGCAATCGCGAACGCGATAACTACCACCGGCTTATCACTTTGTTCAGCAACGCTGGTTACCGCGGCTTAGCAAAGATGCGCTATCAGATGCCGCATTGGGGGCGTCAGATGAACATCGATGAGATCGGATCGCGTATCGCTGGCGAGGCGCGGCGGCCGCTGCAGGCCGCGCCCGCCACCGGATGCCGCGACGGCAAGCCGGCGGCGCTCGATCGGCTGCAGCACCCGCGCCAGCACTGGCTGGTGACGATCATGACCATCGATCTGTTGTCGCTCGCCGCCGATCAGATGCTGCTCGGGCCGGACGGCTTGCTGGTCGCGGTGCTGCTGCGGGTCGGCGTGGTGACGCCGCTGTTGCTGCTGGCGATCGCGCTCAATCGGCGCTCGCGCAACGCGGCACTGATCAATCTCAGCAATGCGATCGCCAGCTTCGCCTTCGTGGTCGCGGCGACCGCGATCGGGCAATGGGCGCCGGAGCCCTCCGCCAGCCGCTACATGATGGCGGCGCTGTTCATCATCTTTTCGGCGACCATCTTCGCGGTGCTGCCGCTGTGGCACACCCGCCTGCTGCTGGCGCTATCGATGCTGGCCTATGGCGGCATCGTCGCCACCGGGCTGCGGCTGCCGCCGGGCTATGGCAACACCGATCTGATCGGGCTCGGCATCGTGCTGGCGCTGGTGTCGCTCAACATCCGCCGCGAGCGCGACAAGCGGATTGCCGAGCTGCGGCGGATGCGCGCCACCGACGCCGCGCGAACCATCGAACTGCACCAGGCCAACGCCAGACTGGCGGCGCTGTCCACCATCGATCCGCTCACCGGCATCTTCAACCGGCGCTATCTCGACGAGGCGATCGGGCGCGGCACATTTCCGATCGCGCCGTCGCGCGGCAGCGGCGTGCTGATGATCGACGTCGACCATTTCAAGCGCTTCAACGACCGCGCCGGCCATGCCGGCGGCGACCGCTGCCTGCGGCTGATCGCCGGCGCGCTGCAGGCCGCGCTGCGCTCCTCCGAGGATATCGTGGCGCGTTACGGCGGCGAGGAATTCGCCGTGATCCTGCCCGACGCCGACGACGCGGAAACCATGGCGGTCGCCGAACGGCTGCGCCGCGCGGTCGCTGATCTGGCGATCCCGCACCCCGACCTGTGCGACGGCCGCATCGTCACCGTCAGCATCGGCGGCTATGCCGCGGCGGCAGGCGAGAGTTTTCTTGAAGCGATCGAATGCGCCGACAAGCGGCTCTATGTCGCCAAGCAGGACGGCCGCAACCGGGTGTTCACCTGAGCGATCAGAAGTCTTCCGGACAGGGATCGGCGATCTTCCACAGCTCGGTGCCGTTCTTGATCTTCTTCATCTCGGTGGTCAGCCCGCCATTGCGGCTGATCCACTCCTTCACCGGCTGCGGATAATACGACATCAGGTCCGAGGTGCCCTCGTAGCTGGTGACCTTGATGCCGAAGGTGAACGCCTTGTCGTAATAGGCCTGGTGAAAGCCGAGGCTGGCGCGCGGCGTGACGCAGATCTTGTTGCTCGGCACGATGCCGAACACCATGGTGCAGGCCGAATTGCAGATGCCGTCGATGATGACGCGCTCGCGGCGGTCGCGGATCCGCTCGTATTTTTCCTTGTACTCCGTGACATAGCCGCCGTGGTCGCGGGTGATGCGGAGGTCGGCGCGCGCTGACCCGGTGACCAGCAGCGCGGGCAGCAGCAGAAGCGGGAATAAACGCATGGAACGATTGCAAACCCAGGTTGAACGGCGCGACGTTACGAGGTCTGGCGGCACCCCACCAGACGGCAAGAGTCTGGCGTTACTGTGTTAGCATTTCGTTAAGCATGGCCGTTCCCCGAAAAAATGCTCAGCCCGTTGAAAAGACGTGAAAAAAACCGCCGCCGCGGCCCGCGGGGGGTTCCTTTCGCGGCCAGGCCCGCTAAGGTGCCGGCGTGCGCTCGTAGCTCAGCTGGATAGAGCATCGGATTTCGATTCCGAGGGTCGGGAGTTCGAATCTCTCCGAGCGCGCCAGACATCAAAGACTTCGCAAATCGCGCGTTGGCCATCGCGGTGCCGCGTGCCGCGGACGCGACGAACCCGCCGGCAATCCGCTGTTGGCCGGTCGCTGACGTTCAGCGCAGCACGCTTTACGCACAGCCTCGGAATCGTACGAGTCCGTTGGCGATTGCCAATCTTTGCCGCCTCCGGCATGCATGGACAGTCGCGCAGACGACGCGGCGTGCTGCAAGGGGACCCATGCCTCTACGTTCCCCCAATCAATTCCTGGCGGCGCTCCCCGCCGAAGACTTCGCGCTGCTGCAACCCGATCTGCGACCGTTCCGGCTGGTGCAGGACGAGGTGCTGTTCGAGGCCGGCGACACCCTGCGAGCGGTCTACTTTCCGCACAGCGGCATCATTTCCAAGGTCGTGCACCTCGCCGACGGCACCACGGTCGAGGTGGCGCTAATCGGCCGCGACGGCGTCTCCGGCGCCGCGGCGGTGCTCAATGGCGGGGTGTCGTCGACCACCGCCACCGTCCAGTTCCCCGGCGCCGCGAGCCTGATCGACGCCCGCCGCTTCATCGCCGCGGCCGGCCGCAGCGAAGCGTTGCGCCAGGCGGTGATGAAGCTGCAATGGATCGATTTCGTCCAGGCCGAGCAATTGGCGGCCTGCAACGCCTCGCACGACATCACCGCGCGGGTGTGCCGGCGGCTGTTGCGGCTGCGCGATCTGGCGCTCAGCAACACCCTGCCGGTGACCCAGGATCTGCTGGCCCGCATGCTTGGCGTGCGGCGCAACAGCGTCTCGCTGGTCGCCGGCGCGCTGCAGCACGCCGGCATCATTCGCTACAGCCGCGGCCAGGTCGAGATCACCAAGGTCGACGGGCTGACCGAGCTGGCCTGCGAATGCTACGCCGCCAACAAGTCGCATGCCGAGGCCTTCAACCGCCAGGCTTGAGCACGGCAAGCGGCCGATCGTCGGCCGGCCGCGGCGCGCCGCCATGGACGGCCCCGCCCAAACCCGACTGATCAGTTGGCGCGTTGACGACGCCCGGCCGGCTTTGGCATAACGGGTGCGTTGTGGGACCTCAGACAAAGCCGGGACGACATGCAGAACGGCCTGTACTCGATCCATGTCGATCTGCTCGATGGGCGATCCGGCAAGGGCAGCGGCGTGGTGATCTTCCGCAACGGCAGCATTCTGGGCGGTGACGCCTACCTGTACTACACCGGCAGCTACACCGTGGCCGGCGACAGTTTCAAGGGCGAGGTGCTGGTCAGCCAGCATACGCCCAGCGCTGACGCCAATCCGCTGTTCGGTGGCCAGCAACACCCGGTCGGGATCGGCGTCTCCGGCACCGCGACGGGAAACTCAGCGGTGGTCAACGGCACCGCGCTGGTCGGCAAGGCCAGCCTGATCTTCAAGGCCACGCTACGCAAGCTGGCCGACACCGACTAGAGACTTTTCGAGTTGAGTTGACGCGCGTCACGAGTCCCTGGCTGTTATTCTGGGGCGCGCGCAGCGTAAGCCGCGGGTGAGCCCGGAATCCATAACCCCTATCTATCAGAACCGGAACAGCGCTAGGCGGCGCGCACCGTGCTGAGGAATTTGTCGACCTCGACCTTGAGCCGGTTGCTGTCCTGCGACAGCGACCGCGCCGCCGACAGCACCTGTGACGACGCCGAGCCGGTCTCGCTGGCGCCGCGCTGCACGTCGGTGATGTTCGAGCTGACCTGCTGGGTGCCTTCCGCCGCGCGGTGCACGTTGCGGGAGATCTCCTGCGTCGCGGCGCCCTGCTGCTCGACCGCCGAGGCGATGGTCGCGGCAATCTGCGACATCCGCCCGATGGTCAGGCCGATCTCCTGGATCGCGCCGACCGATTGCTGGGTCGCGGTCTGAATGCCGTTGATCTGCAGGCTGATCTCGCCGGTGGCCTTGCCGGTCTGTTCGGCCAGCGCCTTGACCTCGGCGGCGACCACCGCAAAGCCGCGGCCGGCGTCGCCCGCGCGGGCCGCTTCGATGGTCGCATTCAGCGCCAATAGGTTGGTCTGCCCGGCGATGGTGTTGATCAATTCGACGACGTCGCCGATCCGGCTCGCCGCATGCGACAATTGACTGACGCTGTCGTTGGTCTTCCTGGCCTGCTCCACCGCGTCGCCGGCGATCCGCGCGGATTCCTGCACCTGGCGGTTGATCTCGTTGACCGACGAACTCATCTGTTCGGTCGCCGACGACACCGACTGCACGTTGGTGGCGGCCTCGTCCGACGCCGTGGCGACGTTGCTGGTCAGCCGCTGGGCGCGCTCCGCCGTCGCGGTCAGCGTGCCGGCCGAGGCTTCCAGCTCGGTGGAGGCCGACGACACGGTGTCGATGATCTCGCCGATGATGGTCTCGAATTCGCGGGTGATGGCGTCGACCCGTTGGCCGCGCTGAATCTTGACGTCGGCTTCCACCGCGGCCGCGGCGTCGGCTTCCTTCTTGGCGATCAGCGCCTGCTTGAACATCTGCAGCCGGTCGGCCATCGCGCCGATCTCGTTGTGTTCGCCTTGATGCGGCACTTCGGCGGAGAGGTCGCCGTCGCCGAGCGCCTGCATCGGGCGGAGGATCGAGCCGATGCCGCGGTCGACATCGCGCACCAGATAGATCGAGATGCCGACCCCGGTCAGCATCGCCAGGCCGAGGAGGATCGCCAGCAGCCGGAACACGGTGTCATAGGTCGCGGCGGCGGCGAGGCTCGCGGCAGCGGCGCCGCTGTTGTTGTAGTCGATGCTCTTCTTCAGCACGGCGTCGGAGGCGAGCCCGATCGGATTGACGACGTTGTAGCTCAGCTCATGGGCGTCGTGCGGCACCTGGCCCACCGCCTTGCGCGACAACGCCATCACCTCCTCATTGCCCTTCTCGAAATTCGCCCACATCGTCGCCCATTCCTGATAGATCGCGCGCTCCGCGGGCGTCGTCAGCAGCTTCTCGTAGTCGCGGCGGATCTCGGCGATCTGCTCCATCAGCTTGCTCAGCCGCTGTTCGGTGGCGGCCTTGCTCTGCGCGGTTTCCGACAGCATGTGTTCGCGGACCATGTTGCGGTAGGTGAACAGGCCGCCGCGAAGGTCGCCGAGAATGCGCACGCTCGGCATCCACTTGGTCTGGATCTCGACCGCGGTGGCGTTGATCGCCCGCATGTTGCTGACCGCCAGCAGGCCGATGCCGGTCATCGCCAGCAGCAGGAAGGCGACGACGGTGGTGATTTTGGCGCGGATCGACAGTCTCGCGAGCATCGTGACTTCCTCATCTGGTACGTGAACAGCAGCGCCGCCCCGGCGCGTCGGCGCGCGGGGGTCAGGAATGGCGGCCAAGCTGATCGCCGACCCGCCCTTCGATTTTACCTTCGCCCAGCCGGCATGAAGGCTTCGTAAAAGTACCAGGTATGATTTGTCACAGCAGCGCAGCGATGCTGCAAATGATCAGCCGCGCGCAACAGGACGTTGCGCGCGGCGATTACTACCACCGAGACTACGACCGGAGGGCCGCTCGCCGCAGCTCAGGCGGAGCGCACGGTGCTGAGGAATTTGTCGACCTCGAGCTTCAGCCGGTTGCTATCGCGCGACAGCGAACGCGCCGCCGCCAGCACCTGGGAGGACGCCGCCCCGGTCTCCGAGGCGTCGCGCTGCACGTCGGTGATGTTGGAGCTGACCTGCTGGGTGCCCTCCGCCGCCAGATGCACGTTGCGGGAGATTTCCTGGGTGGCGGCGCCCTGCTCTTCCACCGCCGAGGCGATGGTCGAGGAGATTTCCGACATCTTGCCGATAGTGTCGCCGATCTCCTTGATGGCGCCGACCGATTCCTGGGTGGCGGTTTGGATGCCGGCGATCTGCTGGCCGATCTCGCCGGTGGCTTTCGCGGTCTGTTCGGCCAGCGCCTTGACCTCGGAGGCCACCACCGCGAAGCCGCGGCCGGCCTCGCCGGCGCGGGCCGCTTCAATGGTGGCATTGAGCGCCAAGAGGTTGGTCTGGCCGGCGATGGTGTTGATCAGTTCGACGACGTCGCCGATCCGGCTCGCGGCCTTGGCCAGTTCTCCGACGCGGTCGTTGGTGTTGCGCGCCTGCTGCACCGCGTCGCCGGCGATCCGCGCCGATTCCTGCACCTGCCGGCTGATCTCGGTGATCGAGGAGGACATTTCCTCGGTCGCGGAGGCCACCGACTGCACATTGGTGGAGGCTTCCTCGGAGGCCCCGGCCACCAAGGTGGTCAGTTGCTGCGACCGCTCGGCGGTCGCGGTCAGCGTCGCGGCGGAGGCCTCGAGCTGGTTGGAAGCCGACGACACGGTTTGCACGATCTCGCCGATCATCGATTCAAAGTCGCGGGTGATGCCATCGACACGTTGACCGCGCTGGATCTTGGCGTCGGCCTCCTGCGCGGCCAGCTGATCGGCCGCGCGCTTGGCGATCAGCGCTTCCTTGAACAGCTGCAGCACGGTGGCCATTTTGCCGATCTCGGTGGCTTCGCCCTGATGCGGCACCACCGCGTCAAGCTCGCCGCGGCCCAACGCCTGCATCGGCGTCACGATCGAGTCGATGCCGGCGGACACGTCGCGGATCAGATACAATCCGATGCCGATGCCGAGCACGCCCGCGGCGGCGATGATCACCACCAGCAGCACGAACGACGCATTGTATTCGGCGTCGGCCGCCGCCCCGGCGACCTCGGCGCCCTGGTTGTTGAGTTCGATATCCTTGGCCAGAATGGCGTCGGCCTTCTGGCCGACCGCCAGCACCTTGCTCTCGTTCAGCTCCTGGGCCTCGAGCGGATATTTGCCGAGGCTGCGGCGCGACAGCTCCAGCACCTGCTGGATCGCAGTTTCGTACTGTCCCCATTGCTGCACCCACTCATTGTAGAGTGCGCGCTCCTCCGGCGAGTTGATGGCCTTTTCATAGGCCAGGCGAATCTTCTTGGTGCTCTCGACATTGGCGGCGATGCGCTTTTCCGCGGCCGCCTTGCCCTCGGCGCCGAGCTCCAGCATGTGCGAGCGCACGATGCTGCGATAGGTCAGAATGTTGTTCTTCATTTCGCCGAGCAGCCGCACGCTCGGCAGCCAGTCCGTGCGCAGCGCGATCACACCGGCATTGATCGATTGCATGCTGCGCACGGCAATCACCCCGAGGCCGGACATGGTGATCAGGAGGAAGGCCAGAACGATGGTGATCTTGGCGCGGATGGACATACGAGCGAGCATCGAGAAATCCTCTGACTTCGAAGGGACTCTGCGCTCGACGCGGGAACGCGGGCGCGCTGCTGACGCGTCCGCCTTCCCCATTCGGACAATCTGGAACCGGCGTTCGCAGATTCATTTGTTCCGCAAGTGGTTAAGTTTCTCCTGCCGGCCTTAGCGAAAATACCAGTCGGACCCCGCGAGGCTTGCCTCAGGCTGACCTCACCGTCTGCAGGAACCTGCTGACCTCATGCTTGAGCCGGTTGCTGTCGCGCGACAGCGATTGCGCCGCCGCCAGCACCTGCGACGACGCCGATCCGGTCTCGGAGGCGCCGCGCTGCACGTCGGTGATGTTCGAACTGACCTCGTGGGTGCCTTGCGCCGCCTGCTGCACGTTGCGGGAGATTTCCTGGGTCGCCGCGCCCTGCTGTTCCACCGCCGCGGCGATGGTCGAGGCGATCTCCGACATCTTGCCGATGGTGTCGCCGATCTCCTTGATCGCGCCGACGGATTCCTGCGTCGCCGCCTGAATCCCGGTGATCTGCTGGCCGATCTCGCCGGTGGCCTTCGCGGTCTGCTCGGCCAGCGCTTTGACTTCGGAAGCCACCACGGCGAAGCCGCGGCCGGCTTCGCCGGCGCGCGCAGCTTCAATGGTCGCATTCAACGCCAGCAGGTTGGTCTGCCCGGCGATGGTGTTGATCAGTTCGACCACGTCGCCGATCCGGCTCGCGGCCTGCGACAAATCGCCGACCTGCTCGTTGGTACTGCGGGCCTGGTTCACCGCTTCGGCGGCGATCCGCGACGAATTCTGCACCTGCCGGCTGATCTCGTTGACCGAGGACGACATCTGCTCGGTCGCCGAGGCCACCGATTGCACGTTGGTCGAGGCCTCTTCCGACGCCGCGGCGACCAGCGTGGCCAATTCCTGCGACCGCACCGCGGTCGCGGTCAGCGTGCTCGCCGATGCCTCGAGTTCGGTCGACGCCGAGGAGACGGTGTGAACGATTTCACCGACCGCGGCCTCGAAATCATCGGCGAGCTTGTACATGTCCTGCTTGCGCAACTCGGCCATCAGCCGATCCTGATGCGCCTTGGCCTCGGCCTCGTCACGCGCCTTCTGCTCGGCCTTGACCTTGAAGGTCTCGACCGCCTGGGCGATCTCGCCGATCTCGTCCTTGCGGCCGAGCCCGGGCAGCACCACGGCGAAATTGCCGTTGGCCAGTTCGAGCATCGCCCTCGTCATCGCCGACAGCGGCCGCGACACCGAACGGCCGATCAGAAATCCCATCAAACCAACCACCACCACAATCCCGGCGATGCCGGCCTGCATCAATCCCTTGGTCTCCTGACGGGCCTTCAATTCCGCGCTTTGCGCGCGCTCGCTGCTCTGCTTGACCGCCTGTTCGACCGCCACGATCACAGGTTCGATCGCCGCAAAGCCGGCGGAGATCGCGCTCTGTTCCTTGGCGACGGTCTGGGCGGTCTCGATCCAGGCAAAGAAGTCGCGCTGATAGACCTCGAGCTTGCGGGCGAGGTCGGCCTGCGCCTCCGCGGGAATGTCGGATTGCGCCAACTGGGCCGAGAACTCCGCCGCGCGATTCTTCATGTCGTCGCCGGATTTGGCTTCACGGCGCAGCATGAAATCCTTCTCGTGCCGCCGCATCATCAGCATGGTGACGGCGAGGTTCGGCCTGTCGAACGCCTTCAGCGCGGTTTCGATGTCGTGGACCGACGACCGCAGGCTGCCTTCAAGGCCGACGTCCTCCTTGAGACCGAGCTTGAGCCGCGCGGCCGTCAGCGCCGCGAAGTGAGCGCTGTAATCGGTGGCCCCGGCCTGGATCGCGGCGAGCTTCTGCACCAATTCGTCCTGGCCGCGTGCGCTCGCCTGCCGCCGCATCTCGTCGAGATCGGTGGCAACCAATCCGCTCATCTCCTGATGCTCCTGAACGTATTTTTCGTCCTTCCGAAGCAGAAAGTCCTTTTCCGCGCGCCGCATCCGCAGGATCGTCACCAGCACTTTGTTTTGCAGGGCGTCGAGCGACCTGGCGCTGTCGTCGGCGTTACGAAACATCTCCTGCTTGGCGTCTCCGACCAGATAGAGCCCCCCCAACAGCAACAACCCGGCGATGCCGAGCGCGGCAATGGAATTGATCTTGTGAGTGAGGCGCAAACTGAACATCTATGCTTTCCGTGGGTGACGACGCTGGCGCGCGGGGTCGGGACGTCTGCTGCCCGCGACGCGGCAGCCCTCGCGAATGTGTCGATGGACGGCCACCGCAGCATCTCCGATCAGCGCCGCGCACTGCGCAACAGCCGATCGTTGCACGCCATCGCTTAACGTTTCGTCATGCAAAATCGCCGCTACGAACAATTGGCACTGGTAATGCTACCAGGTTTGTCCGCCTGCTGCGCCGTCGCGGCCTCGGCATTCAGCCGTCGCGATCGAAAAGCGGACCGCGTACTTCGCCCCACGAATGCACGATCGGCAGCCCGGCCAGCGTGCTACGCAGATTGGCGAGCGAGATGCGCAGCGCGGCAAGATCGACCGGCTTCGGGAAGCTGTGCAGCAATTCCATGCCGAGCGAGCGCGCGAACAGCCGCGAGGCGCTGCGCCGCTCCGGACCCATGCCGCTGATCAAGATCACCGGACCGTGGTAATCGGCCTCCGCCATCGCCTGCAGCACCGCGTTGCCGTCGCCGTCCTCGAGCATCAGGTCGAGCGTCACGCAGTCGTAGCGGTGGTTGCGCAGCAATTCGATGCCTTCGGCACAGCTATCGGCCTGGGTCACTTCGTAGCCGGCCTTCTCCGCGGCGGCGGCGATCAGCATGCGCTGGGTCCGGTCGTCATCGACCACGAGAAGACCGAGCAGGCCAAGCACCGTCTCGGCCGGTGCCGGCTGGTTCGCCACCACGGCGTGTCGGCGTCGGCTCATGGCGTCCTCCTCTCGGTGATCCCCGATCATGAGGGTGAGCTTAGCGGACCCGGCAAACTGGTTCGTTAATCCGGTCCTGGACACCAACCGAGTCGGCGCCGCGCTACGCGATTAGTTGACGTCTGCTTACGCGGCGAGCGGCAATTCTCGTCAATCTTAACGGCCGGCCGCCGTCACGGCTCGGCCTTGCCGCCGATCAGCGCGAAGCTGTGCCGCGCCACCATCAGGTCCTCGTCGGTCGGGATGATCCAGGCCGACACCCGGCTGGCAGGCGTGGTGAGCCGCGGCCCGTTCGGCGTCGCCTCGTCGATCTCGACGCCGAGCCAAGCAGCGTTCCGCAGCACGCGGCGCCGGATCTCCGGCGCATGCTCGCCGATCCCGGCGGTGAACACGATCGCATCGAGCCCGCCGAGCGCCGCGGCGAGCGAACCCAGTTCGCGGCCGATCCGGTAGACGAACAGGTCGACGGCGGCGGCGGCGTGCGGATCGGCGCTGCCGAGCAGCGTGCGCATATCGCCGCTGATCCCGGAGACACCGAGCAGCCCGGACTGCCGATACATTAGATCCCGCGCGGCCGCCGAGGTCATGCGCTTTTCCTCGATCAGATACAGCACCACCGCGGGATCGATATTGCCGCAGCGCGTCGCCATCGGCAGGCCGTCGAGCGGCGTGAAGCCCATCGTGGTCGCGACGCTGCGCCGGCGCTGCAATCCGCACATGCTGACGCCGGCGCCGAGATGGGCGACCACCACCCGGCCGTCGGCGGCCTCGCCCAGAACCTCCGGCAACGTGCCGGCGATATATTCGTAGGACAGGCCGTGAAAGCCGTAACGCCGCACGCCCTCCGCGGCGAGTTCGCGCGGCAGCGCGTAGCTGGTCGCCACCTCGGGTTCGGTGTGGTGGAACGCGGTGTCGAAGCAGGCCACCTGCGGCAACGTCGGATGCAGCCTGGCCAACGCCTCGATCGCGGCGAGGTGGTTCGGCTCATGCAGCGGCGCCAACGGCACCAGCGCGCGCATCGTCGCGATCACCGCGTCGTCGATCAGCACCGGCGCCGTATAATGCGCGCCGCCGTGCACGATGCGATGCCCAGCGGCGGTCACTGCGTAATCGGTGAAGTGACGATCAAGCCAGCGCAGGATATTGGCCAGCGCATCCTCGTGGTGCGCGGCGTCGATCGGATGATCGGTCAACACCGCGCCGTCGGCGGCGGTGGCGCGCAATTGCGCGCCCTCACCGATGGCGGCGACCTCGCCGTTACACAACAGATCCTGGCGGCTCGGCCGCTCGCCGGCCGGATACAGCGAGAACTTCAGGCTGGAGGAGCCGGCATTGACCACCAGGATGGCGCCGGTCATCGCCGCGCTCCCGCCGGCCATGCGATCACGCCGTCCAGCGCCAGTCGACGATCTCCGGCAGGTCGTCGCCGTGCTCGCCGATATACAGCTTGTGGCGCTGGATGCTGTCCCAGTAGCGCGCAGTGGCGGCCTCGAGCTTGCCGGCGAGCCGCGGAATCCGCGAAATCGCATCCAGCGCCAGCCGATAGCGATCGAGGTCGTTCAACACCACCATGTCGAACGGCGTGGTGGTGGTGCCCTCCTCCTTGTAGCCGCGGACATGGATGTTGTGGTGATTGTGCCGCCGATAGGTCAATTTGTGGATCATCGACGGATAGCCGTGGAACGCGAAGATCACCGGCTTGTCGGTGGTGAACAATTCGTCGAAGCCGCGGTCGTCGAGGCCGTGCGGATGCTCGCTGCGCGGCTGCAGCACCATCAGGTCGACCACATTGACGACGCGGATGCGGATGTCCGGCACGTATTGCCGCAGCAAGGTCACCGCGGCCAACGCCTCGACGGTCGGCACGTCGCCGGCGCAGGCCATCACCACGTCGGGATCGCCTGCGTCATTGCTGGCCCAGTGCCAGATCCCGGCGCCCGCGGTGCAATGGCGCACCGCGGCGTCGATATCCAGCCACTGCCATTCCGGCTGTTTGCCGGCGACGATCACATTGACGTAGTTGCGGCTGCGCAGGCAGTGATCGGTCACCGACAGCAGGCAGTTGGCATCCGGCGGCAGATAGATCCGCGCGATGTCGGATTTCTTGTTGGCGACGTGATCGATGAAGCCGGGATCCTGGTGCGAGAAGCCGTTGTGATCCTGCCGCCAGACGTGCGAGGTCAACAAATAGTTCAGCGAGCCGATCGGCCGGCGCCACGGAATCGTCGCGCACACTTTCAGCCATTTGGCGTGCTGGTTGAACATCGAATCGATGATGTGGATGAAGGCTTCGTAGCAGGAGAACAGCCCGTGGCGGCCGGTCAACAGATAGCCCTCGAGCCAGCCCTGGCACAGATGTTCGCTCAAAACCTCCATCACCCGGCCTTCGGCCGACAGATTGACGTCGACGTCCTCGAGCTCGGCCATCCATTCCTTGCCTGACACCTCGAACACCGCTTCCAGGCGGTTCGACGCGGTCTCGTCGGGGCCGAACAGCCGGAAATTTTGCGTCTCCAGATTGGCCTTCATCACGTCGCGCAGATATTTGCCGAGCACCCGGGTCGATTCCGCTTTCACCGTGCCCGGGCCGCTCTGCGTCACCGCGTAGTCGTGGAAATCCGGCAGCGACAAAGGTTGCAGCAATTCGCCGCCATTGGCGTGCGGATTGGCGCTCATCCGGCGATGCCCGGTCGGCGCCAGCGCCACCAGATCGTCGCGCAGCTTGCCGTTGCCGTCGAACAATTCCTGCGGCTGGTAGCTGCGCATCCAGTCTTCGAGCAGCTTGAGATGCTCGGGCGCCTTGAAGTCGGCGATCGGCACCTGATGCGCGCGCCAGGTGCCCTCGACCGGCAGGTTGTCGACGAATTTCGGCCCGGTCCATCCCTTCGGGGTGCGCAGCACGATCATCGGCCAGCGCGGCCGCTCGGTGGCGCCGTGGTGGCGCGCCTCGTCCTGGATGTGGCGAATCTGCGCCAGGATGCGGTCCAACGTCCCGGCCAAATGCTGGTGCACGATGGCGGGATCGTCGCCTTCGACGAAATACGGCTCGTAGCCGTAGCCGCGTAACAATTCGGTGAGTTCGGGCCGGCCGATGCGGGCCAGCACCGTCGGATTGGCGATCTTGAAGCCGTTGAGATGCAGGATCGGCAGCACCGCACCGTCGCGCAGCGGGTTGAGAAACTTGTTGGAGTGCCAGCTGGTGGCCAGCGCGCCGGTCTCCGCCTCGCCGTCGCCGACGATGCAGGCGACGATCAGGTCGGGATTGTCGAACGCCGCGCCATAGGCATGCGCCAGCGAATAGCCGAGTTCGCCGCCCTCATGGATCGAGCCCGGGGTTTCGGGAGAGACGTGGCTGGGAATGCCGTGCGGCCAGGAGAATTGCCGGAACAAGCGCTGCATGCCGTTACGGCTGCGCTCGATCGCCGGGTAGCGCTCGGTATAGGAGCCCTCCAGATAGCTCTGCGCCACCAGCCCCGGTCCGCCATGGCCGGGGCCGATGATATACATCATGTTTAGATCGTGCTGCTTGATCAGCCGATTGAGGTGGACATAGAGCAGGTTGAGCCCCGGCGTGGTGCCCCAATGGCCGAGCAGCCGCGGCTTGATGTGCTCCAGCTTGAGCGGCGTCTCCAGCAGCGGATTGTCCTGGAGATAGATCTGGCCGACCGAGAGGTAGTTCGCTGCGCGCCAATAAGCGTGCATTTTCTCCAGCAGATCCGGCGATAACGGGTCAGGCATTTTGGGCTCCAACTGTGCGGACAGATTCAGCGTGATGGGTCCGGGGAGCCGGCGCGGCGATGTTGCGCGAAACTTGCAACTGAAGCCGATAGCGGATGGTGCTCAACGTTGCGGCATTCCGGTAGTGGGGTTGATCTTGGCCTCGCGCGTCGCGCCGTGCGGGGATCACAGCGACGCGGATAACGCCGGCAAAGGTAATCCTGCTGGGCCAGCGTGCAATGAGTATTGTCGTGATCGCTCATCTTCACGGGATCACGCGCCACAACAGAACAAGTGCGATCCGACGCCGCATGTTGTTAACTATTCTGCCGTCGTGCTGGCGGACACCATGGTTGATCTGGATCAACTCTAGACCCTCGTCCTTCTTGATTCGGATCAATGTGTTTGTTAGGCGGGCGCAGAAGATGCGGCCGGTTGAGACCTGCCCACTCCAGAGGCCAATCATGACCGATTCCGAGCTGCGTCAGCATATTCTTGACGAGTTTGATTTCGACCCGAGCTTCAACAGCGGACATATTGGCATTGTGGTGGACAACAACGTGGTCACCCTCAGCGGCTACGTCAACAGCTACGCAGAGAAATTGGCCGCTATTGCGGCAACCCGCCGGGTCAAGGGCGTGCGCTCGCTCAGCGAGAGCATCGAGGTGCGCTATCCGTTCGATCGCACCGCCGACGATCAGATCGCGCAACGCGCCTCCGACATTCTCGACTGGGACGTTCTGGTTCCCGCCAATGCGGTCGAGGTCCAGGTCAAGGACGGATGGATCACGCTGACCGGCAATGTCGACTGGCATTACGAGCGCACTGCCGCGGAAGACGACGTGCGCAAATTGTCCGGCGTGCAGGGCGTCACCAATCTGATCGCCATCAACAATCCCAACGTCGATACCTCCAGCATCAGAGACAAGATCGAGTCGGCGCTCAAACGTCATGCGGAGATCGGGGCGAAGGCGATTCGCGTGACCGTGCAGGACGGCAACACGGTAGTGTTGGAGGGCAGCGTCGACACCTGGGACGAACGGCGCGCGGTGCAGAACGCCGCGTGGTCGACACCCGGCGTAGCATCGGTCGATGACCGTTTGATGATCTGCTGAGATCCCACCGCGCTGCCCGCAACGTTTCACGTCAGCGCAACGCCTCACCTCATCCGCAACGCCACCTCACCCGCAACGCTCACGACACCTCCTCGTTCTCGACCGCTGCGCGGACCGGCTTCTCGCCGGACGCCCGCCGCACCACCGTGACCGTACACGGCGCTTCCGCCGCAACCTTGGCCGAGACGCTGCCGAGCAATTTGCGCAACGCCGAATTGCGCCTTGCGCCGATCAGCACGTGGTTGACGTGGCTGGCCTGCACGAAGTCGAGAATCGCCGCGGCCGGATCGATGGCTTCGAGCACATGCGCGGTCAAGCGGTTGTCGGCGAGTTTCAGCGGCTCCGCCCAGTTTCGCAACGCCACCAGACGGTCGACGTGCTTGTTGTGGCCGTGCTCGTCGAGCGTCTTGTCGATGGTGATGCGGCCGAGCTTCAGCACGTTGAGACAGGCCAGCCGAGCCGACGGCAGCGTCGCCAGGATGCGTTCGGCGGTGCTGCGCAGTTCGTCGTTGAGCGCGGTGGAGCCTTCGGCGAGATCGATCGCCACCGCGACGATCGGCGCCGCGGCCAGTTCGTCGGCCAGCGAGGCCTTGGGCCGCGGCTGCTTGAGGTCCGGGTTGAAGCGGCGGCGCAACGCCGTGCTCCAGGGGTCGCGCTTCAGCTTTTCCGAGCGCGCGGTGAGCTTGACCTCGGCAGGATGGGTCAGATCGAACACCAGCTGCGCCGCGGTCGGATGCCGCCACGCCGGCTCGATCTCCAGGCAGCGCAACACGATCTCCTGCAGCCACAACGGATAGTCCGGCTTCAGCTGGCGCGGCGGCACCGGATCGCGCCACAGCCGGCGGCGCATGCCGTACATGGTCTCGGTTTCGCCGAACGGCCGCACCCCCGTGGTGAAGAAATACAACAGCACGCCGAGCGCGAACAGGTCGCTGCGCGGATCGTCGCGCACCCCGAGCAGCCGCTCCGGCGCCATATAGGGCGCGGTGCCGAACGGCAGCCGGAATTCCTCCTGCATCAGGTCGGGCAAGAGATCGCTGCAGGCCAGACCATAGTCCAGCACCACCGCCTCGCCGGACGGCCGGAACATGATGTTGCTGGGCTTGATGTCGTGGTGGATGACGTGCTGGCGATGCAGATCGGCCAGCGCGGCTGCGATCCGCGCGGCGATTTCGGCGGCGTCGGCATAGGGCAGCGGCAAATCGGGCAGCCGCGACAGCAGCGCCTTGCCGGCGATCCGCTCCATCACGATGTAGGGCTGCACCGAAAAGTCGCCTGCGGCGACGAAGGCCGGGACGTGGACCCCGGACAGCCGCGGCATGATCATCTGCTCCATCTCGAAGCTGACGATCGCGGCCGGGTCCTCGCCCTCGCCGATCTTCGGCAGTTTCATCACCATCGGCATGGTCGCGCCGGGACGGCTGACGGTGAGCAGCGTCGCCATGCCGCCCTGATGGATGCGCTCCTCAATCCGAAATCCGTCGATCGTCGAGCCGGGTTCGAGCGGGACGCCGGTCATGGTTATTTCCCCACCAACAGCCGTTCGGCGAGCGAGGGCGGCAACCCGTTGTGGCGGATCCTTGCCGCGGCCTGCTCGACGTCATAGGGCGCGCGGCAATAGGTGATCTCGCGGGTCTCGGTGTTGAACATCGCATAGGCGGCGGCGGGGTTGCCGTCGCGCGGCTGGCCGACCGAGCCCAGCACCACCAGCCATTGCCGGCCCGGCAACAGCTGGATCGGCGCGCCGCTGGTCGGCACGAACGAGGTCATCTTGCCGGTGACCGACAGCGAATACAGCGCCGGCCTGTGGACATGGCCGCAAAAGGTGACGTGGGCGAAAGTCGACTGCATGCTGCGCGAGGCGCCGCTGGAATCGGTGACGTAGATCCAGTTTTCCGGCCGGCTGGCATCGGCATGCACATAGAGCCGGCTATGCTGCTCCTGCTTCATCGGCAGTGCTGCGAGAAACTGCCGCTGCGGCAGCCCGAGCTCGCCGCGGGTCCATTCCATCGCCGCCTGGGCCTGGGCGTTGAGTTGCACCTTCGGATTTCCCACCGCGCAATCGTGATTGCCCATCACCGCCACGGCGCCCTCGCCGACCAGATCGGTCACGGTGCGCACCACCCAATCCGGATCGGCGCCATAGCCGACAAAATCGCCCAGCAGCACGATCTGCTCGGCGCCGGCCTCGCGCGCTTGCGCAAGACACACCTCGAAGGCCTGCCGATTGGCGTGAATGTCAGCGAACAGCGCGATCAGCACAGAACATCTCCCCCCGGGTCAGAGTGATTGGCCGCGAAAAGCTGGCGTTGATTCTTGTCAAAGAGCAAGGCCCGCGCCCGACGGTCAAGCCGCGATGAAGCGCGCGCCGTCCCCAAGCGCGTCATTCGCCCGCGACCGACCCCACCCGCTCCTTACCATGGCGCCCGCGCGCCAGGCCAAGTTTTGCGCGTGGCAAGGCCGGCGATCGAAGCCCGCCCGCACCCCGGGGCCGCGGTCGGCGGGCCGCCCGCCGGCACGCGCAGGCCACCTCCGCTCGGAGCTTCGACAGTGCAACGCAATAGGATTCTTGATCTGGCGCAAGCGGCCAGGGTTGGAGATATGACAGCATCAAGAAAAGTTGAGTTGGAGGCGTCCATGACTTCGTCAAGCAACAGAAGACTGAGGGCCACACCCGTTCCCAGCGACGTTGCCGATGTAGTCCGGGAATGGGAAGAAATCGCAGCGAGCCCGAAAGAGCTGGAAGCGTTCGGCCGCGCCATGGCCAACATGGTTAAGGATCTCGGCCTCTCCCCGAAGGAGCTACGCGCGCTGGCGACCAAGGGCAGCAACGCCAAGGAATTGCCCTGCCTGCTGGAGGCGCTGCGCATCAGCATTCGCGCACTGGCCGAAAAAGAACCGATGCTTTTGAATGACCTGCGCCGCGCCTGCGCATTGTGCGAGCACAAGCGCGAATGCGATTCCGACATCGCCGCCGGCACGCTGGTGCCGGCCTATCAGCGCTATTGCCTGAACGTCCAGGCGCTGGATGCGCTCCAGCACGACGACAAATTCAACTGCGAATCCTGATCGCGATCGCGTCCGCAAATCTGATCGCGACCAATGGCGAATTGTCATCGCCGTTGATGAGGTGCAGCGACGCAGTTGTGCAAGCGGACGACGCCCGTCAACATCGCAAAGCTCGGATTGCGCAGGGCAAATCCATTACTCGTGCACCAGTCGTTTGATCTGCGTCAAACTTAACTGACAGCCAATATGTCATCCTTTCTTGACAATGACGGGAGAGAGTCAGTGCGCATTATTCTCATTCATCCGAATTATCATTCTGGCGGCGCCGAAATCGCAGGAAACTGGCCGCCGGCATGGGCGGCCTATCTCGCCGGCGCACTGAAGTCGAACGGCTTCACCGACTTCCGCTTCATCGATGCGATGACCGAAAACATCTCCGACGAAGACCTCGCGGCCATTCTCGCCGAGGAGAAGCCGGACCTGGTCGGCTGCACCTCGATCACGCCGTCGATCTACAAAGCCGAGCACACGCTGCAGATCGCCAAGCAGGCTCACCCGGATTGCGTCACCATGCTGGGCGGTGTGCACGCCACCTTCATGTTCCAGCAGGTGCTGACCGAAGCGCCGTGGGTCGACGTCGTGGTGCGCGGCGAAGGCGAAGAAATCCTGATCGATTTGGCGCGCGCGGTGGAGAGCGGCCAGTGGCCGGCCAACCGCAACGACATCAAGGGCATCGCCTTCACCGAACAGACCGCGGAAGGCGCCCAGGTGGTCGCCACCGCCGCCGCCCCCACCATCAAGGACCTCGACGGCATCAGCCCGGACTGGGGCATCCTGAAGTGGGAGATGTACAAGTACATCCCGATGAACACCCGGGTGGCGATCCCGAACATGGCGCGCGGCTGCCCGTTCACCTGTTCGTTCTGTTCGCAGTGGAAGTTCTGGCGCGATTACCGGGTCCGCGATCCCAAGAAGGTGGTCGACGAGATCGAGGAGTTGGTCAACAAGTACCAAGTCGGCTTCTTCATCCTCGCCGACGAAGAGCCCACCATCAACCGCAAGAAGTTCATCCAGTTCTGCGAAGAGCTGATCGCGCGCGGCCTGAACAAGAAGGTGCAGTGGGGCATCAACACCCGCGTCACCGACATTCTGCGCGATGAGAAGCTGTTGAAGTTCTACAATGAGGCGGGCCTGATGCACGTCTCGCTCGGCACCGAAGCCGCAGCTCAGCTCAAGCTTGACCTGTTCAACAAGGAAACCAAGATCGCCGACAACAAGAAGGCGATCCGTCTGTTGCGCGAAGCCGGCATCGTCTGCGAGGCCCAGTTCATCGTCGGTCTCGATAGCGAGACCCCGGAGACGCTGGAAGAAACCTACCGCATGGCGATGGACTGGAAGCCCGACCTCGCCAACTGGTCGATGTACACGCCGTGGCCGTTCACGCCGCTGTTCAAGGAACTGAGCGACAAGGTCGAGGTGTTCGACTTCGACAAGTACAACTTCGTCACCCCGATCCTGAAGCCGGCGGCGATGGAGCGCGGCGAATTGCTCGACCGGGTGATGAACAATTATCGCCGGTTCTACATGTACAAGGCGTTCTTCTCCTATCCGTGGTCGGGCACCGGGCGGCGGCGACGCTATCTGCTGGGCTGCCTGAAGGCGTTCCTGAAGTCCGGCTTCGAACGGAAGTTCTACGATCTCGGCCGGGTCGGCTATTGGGGTCCGCAGTCGAAGAAGAAGGTCGACTTCCACTTCGACACCACGCGCTCCAAGGCGTTCGGCCAGACCGCGGACTGGGAGGCCAACGCCGACCGCTCGCGCAAGGCGACCCCGCCGGCCATCGTCTCGGCCTGCGGCGGCGGCACCGAGCAGATGGCGGAAGACGCCGAATGCGCGGCCCTGCAAGCCAAGGTACTGGACAAAGCCGATGGCGCCGGCGCAGTCAGCCGCCATTAAGCCCGCGCTCGTTCCGACTTCGCCGCATGCCGATCATGCGGCGAGGATCGGCCCGAATGCGGTGATCCAACTGATCCAGGCGCTGACCGCGGCTGGATTGGATGACCCGGCAAGGCAGATCTTCGCCGCGGCGGGCGCCAGCGAGTGGCTGGCGCGGCCGCCCGGTGAAATGGTCGACGAACGCCCGGTGGCCGCGATTCATCAGGCGGTACGCCGGCTGTTGCCGGCCGGCCAGGCGGCTGCGGTGTTGACCGATGCGGGACTGCGGACCGGCGATTATATCCTCGCCAACCGGATTCCGAAGTTTGCGCAAACGATCCTGAAGCTGTTGCCGGCGCCGCTGGCGGCGCGGATGCTGGTGAAGGCGATCGCGGCGCATTCCTGGACCTTCGCGGGTTCCGGTGGGTTTTCCGGCGAGGTCGGCCGCAATGTGGTATTGGAAATCGCCGACAACCCGATCTGCGCCGGCGAGCACGCCGATACGCCGGTCTGCGTCTGGCACGCGGCGGTGTTTCAGCGGCTGTTTCAGGTTCTGGTGTCGCCCAGGGCACGCGCCGTCGAGATCGCCTGCGGGGCTCATGGCGACGGCTGTTGCCGCTTCGTGGTCGACTGGAAAGCCGTCCCGGAGCGATCCTGCGCGAAGGCCGCCGCGAGCGACGCGGCCACCGAGACCTGCTGCGGCGGTTGCGCCGATCCTGCCGAACCTGTTTCGCCCGACAGCGGCCCACGCGCCGGACATGTCATTTCGTCGAAAGCCCGCTGATCGCGGGCGATTTGAAAGACACATCAGATGACATCTGCTTTGGAAAAATACGCCAAGAGTTCGGTGCCGCGCTACACCAGCTATCCCACCGCGCCGCATTTCGCCGCCGAGTTTCCCGAATCCGTCTATCGCGGCTGGCTGGCGCAGCTCGACCTCGACGAGCCGATCTCGCTGTATCTGCACGTGCCGTTCTGCAAGCAGATGTGCTGGTACTGCGGCTGCAACATGAAGCTCGCGGCGCGCTATGAGCCGGTTGCCACCTATCTGCAGCATCTGCTCGACGAGATCGACCTTCTGGCCAGCGCGATGCCGGGCCGGATGCCGGTCGGTCACGTGCATTTTGGCGGCGGCACCCCGACGGTGCTGGAGCCCGACGATCTCGCCGCGGTGATGGCGCTGGTGGCCGATCGGTTCCGCCTGGTCGACGGTGCCGAACTGGCGATCGAGAGCGATCCGCGCACTTTGACCGACGAGATGGTCGACAAGATCGGCGCCATCGGCTTCACCCGCGCCAGTTTCGGAGTGCAGGAGTTCGACCCCAAGGTGCAGGCCGCGATCAACCGGATCCAGCCGCCCGACATGGTCAAGCACGCGATGGACCGCTTCCGCGCAGTCGGCGTCAACAGGCTGAATTTCGACCTGATCTACGGGCTGCCCTACCAGACCGCGGCCGACCTGCGCCGCACCGTCGAGCAATGCGTCGAGATGCGGCCGGACCGCGTCGCGCTGTTCGGCTACGCCCACGTGCCGTGGGTCGCCAAGAACCAGCGGATGATTCCCGACGAGTCGCTGCCGCAACCGGCGCAGCGCGCCGAGCAGGCCCGCGCCGCCGCCGAGGCGCTGGTCAAGGGCGGCTATGTGCGGATCGGCATCGACCATTTTGCGCGGCCCGGCGATTCGCTCGCGGTGGCCGCCCAGACCGGCGAACTGCACCGCAACTTCCAGGGCTACACCGCCGACGCCTCGCCGACCCTGATCGGCATCGGCGCCACCTCAATCGGCCGCACCCCGTCGGGCTATGTGCAGAACATCAGCGAGACCGGCGCCTGGATGCGGGCAGTGGCGGCCGGCAAGCTGCCGATCGCCCGCGGCCACGCCTTCAAGGGCCAGGACGACCTGCGCGCCCATGTCATCGAGCGGGTGATGTGCGACGGCAAGGTCGACCTCAACGCCGCCGGGCGGGTCTTCGGCGTCGCCGAGGATTGGTATGACGGCGAACGCGAAGCGATCGCAGAGCTGCAGAAGGACGGCGTGCTGACCTGCAGCAACGGCAGCCTGACGCTCACCCCCGCCGGCGAGCCGCTGGCGCGCGTGGTCGCCGCGGTGTTTGACACTTATTTACGCAACTCCTCGGTCCGCCATTCGATCGCGGTCTGACCTCATCACCGCGTCCCGCCGCCCCGACCACGCCCGGGGCGGCCCCAAGATCCCCGAAGAAGCCGCCGATTTCGGCGGCTTTTTTGATTCAGCTCAAGCCCGACCGCGACTTTTGGCGCAATAGGTGGTCGGCGGTAACATTCAGCCGCCGAAAGTCGAATTGCCTCTGGAACGCGCAGCCGCATTTTGCATCAGGGGATCGTTAAGCCAGCCGGGCTCAGGTTTCCGGTTACGGCTTGCCGACGTGCCAGGCCATCGAGGTTGACCATGACGACCAAGATCAAAGTCACTGATGAGATGCTCGCCAAGGCAATGGCGGCGTATCGCGGCAGCGGCGGCACCGACGCAGCCTGCCTTCGCGCCGCGCTGGAAGCCGCGCTGTCGGAAGAGACCTTCTCGGTCGGCGATCAGGTGACCTGCATCCACGGCAGCGTCACCGGCATCATCCTGTCGATCGTCGACGACGAAGCGCTGATCTCGTGGTCATGCCGCGGCAAGTCGACCGCCAAGCTTTCCACGCTCGACCACGCCGACGAAGTGCAGGTGCAGCCCGCGGCCTGATCCGCGCCACGCCGCGCTGGGCGACGGCTGGAATCGGTGGAATCCGACGATCCGGGGGTGACATCCGCGGAATATCAGGCAGACTCGGCGCGTCGTTCGGAGCGCGCCGTGACCAGGATCAATCAGCACAGTCTGCTGCTCGCCATCGGGCTCGGCGCCGTCGCGCTGCCCGCGGCCGCGCAGGCGCAATGGTGGTCACGCGCTCCGGCGGATTTCGAAGATTGCGCCGAGCGCGCTGAAAACACCGGCGCCAGCAAGGAAGCCCGCGCCGAACTCATCACCCAATGCGACGCGAAGTTCGCCGGGCGGCGTAAGCCCGGCGGCGGCTACACCTATTACGACTTCATGCAGGACAAGCACTTCGACATCGCCGGGCCGAACCCGACCGCCGAAGAGCAGCGCCAGTTCGACCAGCACTACACCGCCTTCCTCGACGAGCAACGCCGCAGCATCATCGCCGCGGCGTTCGCGCAGAAGCAGCGCGAATTGACCGAGGCCAAGCCGGGCGGGCCGCCGCCCGCGCCGAGCGCGCCATCGCTCAAGGCGCAAGGAGACAAGGCCGCCACCGCGTCCGCCAAGCCGGCATCCGACCGGGCAAAGCCGGTGCCGCGCTTGGCCGCGAGCCGCGCCGCGCCCGCCTCCCGGGCTCGGCCCAACGCCTGCCAGGATGACGCGCTGTCCTGCGGCTGGTCGCGGCTTGCCACCGGGGTCTCCAGCCTGAAGAAGTCGCTGTTCGGCGCGCCGCCGAACAAGACCAAACGCAGCTAGAGCTATTCCGGTTCTGACCTATCAGAACCGGAATAGCTCTAGATTCTTGTTCTGACGCGTTTTCTTCACGCGAACCGGCATCCACTTCGCTGGAAAACGCTCTAACCGCTCAGCGGTCGGCGCGGCCGATCACCGCCATCAGTTCGAGGATCTTCTGGCGCTGGTCGGCCTTGTCGCCGCTGGCGATGGCGTGCTCGACGCAATGCGAGACGTGATCCTTCAAAATCTCTTCCTCGAGCCTTCGCAACGCCGCGCGCACCGCCGAGATCTGGGTGACGATGTCGATGCAGTAGCGATCGTCGTCGACCATCTTCGCCAGCCCGCGGACCTGCCCCTCGATCCGGCTGAGGCGTTTCCGGCATGATGTCTTGATGTCCTTGCGCATCGCGTCTATATACCCCTGCAGGGTATATGTTGCAAGGACGGGACGGCGATGACCAAAGCGGACGACGGCGCGATCGAACAGGGCCGCAGTTGTTGCGGCGGCAAGGTTGGAGCCGAAGAAACCGCCGGCGAGGCGCATCCGCCCGCCCCGGCGTCACGGCCGGACCTCGTTCAACTCACCGACCTCACGCAACAGCATCGCGACACGCCGGCCAAAGCGATCGATCCGGTGTGCGGCATGAGGGTAGACACCAGCATCGGCAAGCCGACGTTCGACTATCACGGCACCACCTATCATTTCTGCTGCAACGGCTGCCGCGGCAAATTCGCCGCCGATCCGGAGAGCTATCTCGCCAAGCAGCGCGACGCCGCCGGCGCCGCGGCTTCGTCCTGCTGCGGCGGCGCGCATGACCATGCCGGCCACGATCACGCCGGCCACGATCACGCGCAGCATGCCGCGCCGGTTGCCGCTCAGGCGATCGATCCGGTGTGCGGCATGAGTGTCGACACCAGCATCGGCAAGCCGACGTTCGACTATCAAGGCACCACCTATCACTTCTGCTGCAACGGCTGCCGCACCAAATTCGCCGCCGATCCGGAGAGCTATCTGGCGAAGCAACACGACGCGAAAACCGCCGCGGCTTCGTCCTGCTGCGGCGAATCGCATGATCATGCCGGCCATCATCACGCCGGCCACGATCACGCGCAGCATGCCGCGCCGGTTGCCGCTCAGGCGATCGATCCGGTGTGCGGCATGAGCGTCGATCCGGCAACCAGCCAGCACCGCTTCGAGTACCAAGGCACAACCTATCATTTCTGCGCTGCCAATTGCCGCGGCAAATTCGCCGCCGATCCGGAGAGCTATCTCGACAAGACCAAAGCCAAGCCGCAGCCCGCGGTGCCGGAAGGCACCATCTACACCTGCCCGATGGATCCGCAGATCCGCCAGGTCGGCCCGGGCAGTTGCCCGATCTGCGGCATGGCGCTGGAGCCCGAACTGGTTTCGCTCGACGCCGCGCCGAACGCCGAACTCGTCGACATGACGCGGCGGTTCTGGATTGGCCTCGCGCTTTCGCTGCCGGTGGTGGTGCTGGAGATGGGCGGCCATCTCGCCGGCGCGCATCATTGGGTCGATGCGACGCTGTCGAACTGGATTCAGTTCGCGCTGGCGACGCCGGTGGTGGTGTGGGCCGGCTGGCCGTTCTTCGTGCGCGGCGTGCAGTCGCTGATCACCCGCAACCTCAACATGTTCACGCTGGTCGCAATGGGCACCGGCGTGGCCTATCTCTACAGCCTCGCCGGCACGCTGGCGCCGCAGGCGTTTCCGCAGGCGTTCCGCAGCCATGGTGGCGCGGTGCCGGTGTATTTCGAAGCAGCCGCGGTGATCACCGTGCTGGTGCTGCTCGGCCAGGTGCTGGAGCTGCGCGCCCGCGAGGCCACCTCGGGCGCGATCAAGGCGCTGCTCGGCCTCGCGCCGCGCACCGCGCGCCGCATCGACCAAGCCGGCGTCGACCACGAGGTCGAGATCGACGTGCTCGCGGTCGGCGACAGCATCCGCGTGCGGCCCGGCGAGAAGCTCCCGGTCGACGGCGTGATATTGCAAGGCCGCGCCACGCTCGATGAATCGCTGGTCACCGGCGAATCGCTGCCGGTCGTGCGCGAGGCGGGCGACAAGGTGATCGCCGGCACGCTCAGCCAGTCCGGCGGCTTCGTGATGCGCGCCGAGCAGGTCGGCCGCGACACCGTGCTGTCGCGCATCGTGCAGATGGTGGCGCAGGCGCAGCGCTCGCGGGCACCGATCCAGCGGGTGGCCGATCAGGTCGCCGGCTGGTTCGTGCCGATGGTGATCGCGGTGGCGATCACCGCGTTCTTCGCCTGGTCGGCGTTCGGCCCCGAGCCGCGGCTGAGCTACGCGCTGGTCGCAGCCGTCAGCGTGCTGATCATCGCCTGCCCCTGCGCGCTCGGCCTCGCCACCCCGATGTCGATCATGGTCGGCGTCGGCCGCGGCGCGCAGGCCGGCGTGCTGATCCGCAATGCCGAAGCGCTGGAGCGGATGGAAAAGGTCGACACGTTGGTGATCGACAAGACCGGAACGCTGACCGAAGGCAAGCCGAGCGTGGTGGCGATCGCCGCCGCCGACGGCTTCGACGAGGCCACGCTGCTGCGGCTCGCCGCCAGCGTCGAGCGCGCGAGCGAACACCCGCTGGCCGACGCCATCCTGCGCGCCGCCAAGGAGCGGCAGATCGAACTCTCCCCGGTCGCGGATTTCGCCGCGCCGAGCGGCAAGGGCGCCACCGGACGCGTCGACGGCAGGACCGTGCTGCTCGGCAACGCTGCCTTGCTGAGCGCAGCCGGCGTCGCAACCCGTGCGCTCGATGCCCGTGCCGAGCAGTTGCGCGGCGACGGCGCCACCGTGATCAATGTCGCGATCGACGGCCAACTCGCCGGGCTGTTCGCGATCGCCGACCCGATCAAGCCGTCGACGCCGCAGGCGTTGCAGGCGATGGCTGCCGAAGGCATCAAGGTGATCATGCTGAGCGGCGACAACCGCACCACCGCTGAGGCGGTGGCGCGCAAGCTCGGCATCGCCGAGGTCGAAGCCGAAGTGCTGCCGGAGCAGAAAAGCGCCGTGGTCGACAGACTGCGCCGCGCCGGGCGGATCGTGGCGATGGCCGGCGACGGCGTCAACGACGCCCCGGCGCTCGCCGCCGCCGACGTCGGCATCGCCATGGGAACCGGAACCGATGTGGCGATGGAAAGCGCCGGCATCACCCTGGTGAAGGGCGATCTCGGCGGCATCGTCCGCGCGCGCAAGCTGTCGCAGGCGACGATGCGCAACATCAGGCAGAACCTGTTCTTCGCCTTCGTCTATAATGGCGCCGGGATTCCAATCGCCGCCGGCATTCTCTATCCGAGTTTCGGATTGTTGCTGTCGCCGATCATCGCCGCGGCGGCGATGTCGCTGTCCTCGGTGAGCGTGATCGGCAACGCGTTGCGGCTGCGCGCCGCGCGGCTGTAAGCGCGTCCTGCTCAGCGCCTTGCTGCACTGCAAATCGATTTTGATTTAACGCAAGGATCAAGAGCGGTTTGGCACTATCTTGCATGCAGCCCGGCCAATGATATGCATGGTCCGGTCAAATCTGCCATTATCGCATTCTCTTTCATCAGACAGCTGCGAGTCGAGGTCGGTCGATGTCCAAAATGATCGAAATTCTGCAGGAAGAGCATCGCAACATCGCCAGGCTGCTCAACGTGCTCGAGCAGGAGCTGAAGGTGTTCGATCGCCGCGAGCGGCCGGATTACGAGATCTTTCAGGCGATCATCCAGTATTTCCAGGAGTTCCCCGATCGCTGCCACCACCCCAAAGAGGATGTGGTGTTCGATGTTCTGAAGCAGCGCAATCCGGCGGTGGCCGCCGCGGTCGGCGACATCCAGTCCGAGCATCGGCTCGAGGCCGAGCGGCTGCGCCGGTTTTCACAGATGGTCGACGACATTCTCGCCGATCAGGAAATTCCGCGGCAGACCGTCCACATCGCGGCGGAGGACTTCATCGATCATCAGCGCCGCCACATGGCCAAGGAAGAGCAGCTGTTGTTTCCGGCCGCGCTGGAGACGCTGACCGCGGCGGACTGGGCCAAGCTCGATGCGCGGGCCGACGAGCGCAAGGATCCGATGTTCGACGGCGCCGTCGAAACCAGGTTCCAGACCCTGCATAGCACCATTCTGCGCTGGGAGAAGGAGACCGAGGAACAGCGGCTGAAGATGAGCCCGGCGCAGGGCTGACAGGCGCTGCGGCGTTCGCCTTACGCCAGGCGTTCAGGCTGACGCCGCGTCGCCATCGTATTCGGCCCAGCAATCGGCGGTCTCGAACACCTTGACCCGCGACAATTGCGGCAGCGCTGGCTTGACGCGACTCCAGATCCACAGCGCGATGTTTTCCGCGGTCGGATTCTCCAGGCCGCTCACCTCGTTCAGGCAATAGTGATCGAGGCTCGCCAGCACCGGACCGAACGCCGCCTCGATCTCGAAAAAATCCACCACGAAGCCGCTATGGGCATCGACCGGCCCCTGCAATTGCAGTTCGACTCGATAAGAGTGCCCGTGCATGCGGTGGCAGCGATGCTGCGCCGGAACATGCGGCAAACGGTGGGCAGCTTCGAAGCTGAAGGCTTGGGTGATCTTCATTGCGTTCCGGGAATGTTGGACGCCGCGGACAGCGCGCGGCGTTGCAGCGCGACCCTATCGGAGTGCGCGCCGCATTTGAAGCCCCGTGCGCCGCGGAACGGCAGTGCCCCGCGGATCGGCGACTTGTCGGCCGGCGCGGTAAGCCCCCGGATGGTTAACAATCCGGCGGTGGAAAACCTCGGCTTGCGCCGAGTCCGCGGCGGCGCCACACCGAATCTGCGACGCCACGGTTAACAACACCGTAACGAAAACAACTCCTGCTTGGGCTTCCCCAATGACTGCAACACGCTGGATTCATCAATTCAAAACCACCACGGTAATTGTACGGGGCTTGGTGAGAGTCCCTTAGAACCTCACCCCGCAACTTATGATGGGTTTTGGGAGTGGTCATGGGACTTTGCAATACAACGCTCGGAAGCGGTGCGACGCGCGCAGGAGGCATCCGATGCTGAGCGTTCCAACGTTATGGATCGTGTATATTGCGAATGCTACATCACTCGGACTCGTGTGGACCTACGTATCGTGGAATTATCCGAATTTCGTAGCGGCCCGTTACTGGGCGATGGGTTCTTTCTTGGCTGCTGTCGGAGCGTCCTGCGGCCTGCTGCGTGGGATTGCCGAACCCCAGCTGCCGGTGCTGTCGAGCACGATGACGATTACGCTGGCGTGCTTCCTCGGAGCCATGGGCATCGAACGATTTTACGGCAGACCGGCATCGTGGCGTCTCACTGCCGCGATGATTACGCTGACCACCGTGTCGTTGACTTATTTCCTCGTCGTCAAAGACGATATGGAGCTGCGGATCATCATCGCGTCGTTCGCGGTGGTCGTTCCGATGGGCATGTCAATCAGACATCTGATCTCGCGGAAGGATGGTCAGAACACGCCCGGCTCGCGCGTCACCGGATTCATCGCCGCGTTGATGATGCTGGTGCTGGTGGGCCGAGCGCTGGCGGCATTGTTCGGTATCGGCGGCGAACTCTCGCTCGTCAATTTCAATCCCGTGCAGGCGCTGTTGGGACTGATGATCGCCTTCCTGTCGATGACATGGAGCTTTGGTTTCCTGTTGATGGCGATCGACCGGCTGCGCGCCGAGGTGGCCAAGCTCGCGATGCTGGACGAGCTGACCGGAGCCGCCAATCGCCGACAATTGCTGCAGCGCCTGGCAGAGGAATGCGCGCTGTCGCGGCGCACTGGCGGGCCGTTCGCGCTGCTGGCGATCGACCTCGACGGCTTCAAGGCGATCAACGACGGCTACGGCCACGGCACTGGCGACGCCTGTCTGCGCAACTTCACCCGCACCGCACAGAGCTGCCTGCGTCCCAGCGATCTGCTGGCGCGGCTCGGCGGCGACGAATTCTCGGTGCTGCTGCCGACGACCACGCTGCGCGAGGGCGCGATGGTCGCGCACCGCATCCTGGAAGCCTGCCGCAGCAGCGGCGAAGGAACTGCAATCACCATCTCGGTCTCGATCGGCGTGGCGCAGTGGACGAAGCTGGTCGGCGTCGACGCCGAACGGCTGATCGCGGCCGCCGACCATGCGCTGTACGCCGCCAAGAACTCCGGCAAGAACCGCCACGCGGTCTATGATCCGGCGGCCGAACACGCCGAGCAAGCCCCGCCCGAGCAGATGCCACCGTGGCGCAAGACGGCGTAAGTCCTGCACCGGCTTTGCTGCCTTGCCAAGCCGAATCCCGGATGCCACACAGCAACGACCCAGCGGGTTTGCACCGGGCTTTGAACCTGCCCCTGCCGTAAAGGAAACGCCATGACCGACCTCACGCTCGACATCGCGCGAAAAATCCTCGACGCCGCGCTCGCCCAGGCCAGCCAGAACAAGCTGAAGCCGCTCGCGGTGTTCGTGCTCGACCCGCGCGGCTGCATCAAGGCGTCGGCGGCGCAGGACGGCAGCAGCCTGTTGCGCGGCGAGATCGCGCACGGCAAGGCCTATGGCGCGCTGGCGCTCGGCATCGGCTCGCGGGCGATCTTCAAGCGCGCCGAGGAGCAGGCCTATTTCGTCGGCGCGGTGAACACGCTGGCGCGCGGCGCGCTGGTGCCGGTGCCGGGCGGCGTGCTGATCCAGGACGACAGTGGGACGTTGCTGGGCGCGGTCGGCATTAGCGGCGACACCTCCGACAATGATGAGGCCTGCGCCATCGCCGGCATCGCGGCCGTCGGGCTGAAGCCCAACGCCGGATAGGCTGCGATTCACTTCCAGGATCAGGTGCGAGCTCCGCTGCTTTCGCATTGGCGCATTGCTTTGACGGCCCGGATGGCACGCGCTATGCGGGACGGATCGCCTCGCCTGTGATCGGAAAATGAACATGGACTATCGCCACCTCGGCCGGAGCGGCCTGAAGATTTCTCCGTTGTGTCTCGGGACCATGATGTTCGGTGGCGCCACCGACGAGCCGACCGCGGTGCGTATCATCGATAAGGCGCGCGGCGCCGGCATCAATTTCATCGACACCGCCGACGCCTATTCCAGTGGCGCCGCGGAAGCTATCGTCGGCCGCGCCATCGCCAAGCATCGGCAGCATTGGGTGCTGGCATCCAAGCTCGCCAACCCGATGGGCGAAGGCCCCAACCGCGGCGGGCTGTCGCGGCGCTGGGTGATGCAGGCCGCCGAAGACAGCCTGAAGCGGCTCGGCACCGACCATCTCGACATCTACTATCTGCACAAGGAGGATCACGCGACGCCGCTCGACGAGACCGTGCGCGCGCTCGGCGACCTGATCCGCGACGGCAAGATCCGCTACTTCGGCGTCTCCAATCATCGCGCCTGGCGGATCGCCGAAATCTGCAATATCTGCGACCGGCTCGGCATCGACCGCCCCGTGGTCAGCCAGCCCTATTACAACGCGATGAACCGGATGCCCGAGGTCGAGCAGATGCCGGCCTGCGGCTTCTACGGCCTCGGCGTGGTGCCCTACAGCCCGCTGGCGCGCGGCGTGCTGACCGGCAAGTATCTGCCCGACGCCGCGCCCGACAAGGACAGCCGCGCCGGCCGCAACGACATCCGGATGATGCAGACCGAATGGCGCCCGGAATCCCTGGAGCTGGCGCAGCAGATCCGCCGCCACGCCGAAGCCCGCGGCATCACCGCCGGGCAGTTCGCGGTGGCCTGGGTGCTGAACAGCGGCTTCGTCAGTTCGGTGATCGCAGGCCCGCGCACCGAGCCGCAATGGGACGATTATCTCAAGGCGCTGGACTACCGCTTCACCGCCGAGGACGAAGCGCTGATCGACGGTCTGGTGGTCAGCGGTCATCCCTCGACGCCCGGCTACAACGACCCGGCCTACCCGATCGAAGGCCGCCGCGCCCGAACGGCTGGTAGTATTTAACCAGCTATCCGTGCGGTTGGGCGCGTGACAATCGGCAGTTGATTGGCTAAGGGTCTGGCCCCGGAAACCGCTTGGTGTCCGGGGCCGTTTTCACCCACGCAAATCAATCGGCACGAGCGCCTTGATGGGCCGCTCTGCTCCGCAGCCTGATGATACCAGTTCGCCAGGTATCGGGCTGCGTCAGAAAGGATAAGTCCATGACCGCTCACCATTTCCATGCTGTGATCTGGATCGATCACCGCGAAGCCCGGGTCTTCCATTTCAACCCGAGCGAGGTCGAAAAGCTGGTGATCCACCCCGACCACCCGACCAAGCACGTGCATCAGCAGTCGAGCAAGGACGAGCACGCCTATTTCCACGCCGCGGCCGAGGCGATCGCCGACGCCGGCGCGGTGCTGGTGCTCGGCCCGGCGCATACCAAAACCGATTTCGTCAAATACATCGAGCAGCACCAGCCGAAGCTGAAGGGCGTCATCGCCGGGATCGAGACCGTCGACCACCCAAGCGACGGCCAGGTGGTGGCCTTCGCCCGCAAATATCTCAAGGTCACCGACCGGATCTCGCCGCAGATCGTGTGATTTGCCGTGTCTGGAACGACTCGCGGCTTGCAGGGAAGTCAGCCACGTCGTCATTGCCAGCCTAAGCCGGCGCAGTGCGCCGGCCGAGAAGCGAAGCAATCCAGGGGCTGCGCCTGTGGCCCTGGATTGCTTCGTCGCAAGAGCTCTTCGCAATCAAGAGTCCTCGCAATCACGCCTGGAATGCCTGATTTCAAGGTCGATCGCGACGCCGCAAACAGCCCTCACGCCACCTTGCCGTCGACCACCGTCACGATGCGGTCGCAGCGCTGGGCGAGGTCGTCATTGTGGGTGACGATCAGAAACGTAGTGCCGCGCTCGCGGTTGATCTGCCGCATCAGTTCGAACACCGCATCGGCCGACTTGGTATCGAGATTGCCGGTCGGCTCATCCGCCAGCACCAGATCGGGGTCCATCGCCAGCGCCCGCGCGATGGCGACACGCTGCTGCTGGCCGCCCGACATGTTGGTGGCGTTGTTGTCGCGCCAGCGGCTCAGCCCCACCCGATCCAAGAGTTGCTCGGCGCGGCCGCGCATCTCGGCATCCGGATGGCCCTTGTCGACCAGCATCGGCATCATCACGTTCTCGCAGGCGGTGAACGCCGAGATCAGATAGTGATACTGGAACACGAAGCCGATGGTCTCACCGCGCAGCCGGGTCAATGCCGCGTCGCCGAGCGTCCCGGTGTCGACGCCGTCGATCGCCAGCAGTCCCGAGGTCGGCCGATCTAACAGCCCGATGATGTTCAACAGCGTGCTCTTGCCGGAGCCGGACGGTCCCATCAGCGCCAGGAAGTCGCCGGACTGCATCGCAAGGTCGATGCCGTGCAGCACCTCGGTCTCGACCGCGGTGCCGAGATTGTAGGATTTTCGGATCTGCTCGAGCCTGAGAACTTCAGCCACGGATCGCCACCACCGGATCGAGATTGGCCGCGCGCAACGCCGGCGCGATCGCCGCCACCACGCCGGTCAGCGTGGCCAGCGCCGAGGACATCACGAACAATCGGGTTTCCAGGATCAGCGGAAACAATTCGCTGCCGTCGACCTGTCGCGCGTAGCGGTGCCAGACGATCAGCGCGAAAGCGCCGAGCGCCGAGCCGACCAGCGCGCCGAGAAAGCCGAGGATGCCGCCCTGGATCAGGAACACGCGCAGGATCTGCTCGCGCTTGGTGCCCATCGCCCGCAGAATGCCGATGTCCTTGGAGCGCTGGATCACCGAGACGATCAGCACCGCGGCGATGCCGAATGCCACCGACAGCCCGACGAAAGCGCGGATCAGCGTGTTGGAATTCTGCTGTGCCTGCACCGCGGTGAAGAACTGCGCGTTGGTCTTGATCCAACTGTCCGCCTGCACCGGCAGCATCGCCGCGATTTCCCGCGCGATGGTTTCGGCGGCGTAGATGTCGGTGACGGTGAGGTCGAGCGAGGTGACGCCGCCGATCAGCCCGAGCAGGCTTTGCGCGGTGCGCAGCGCCACGAAGGTCGAGCGCTGGTTGACGCCCTTGTTGCCGAGATCGAAGATGCCGTTGATGGTGAGGATGCGGTTGCCGCCGGTCGCGGTGGTGACGTTGAGCTTGTCGCCGAGCGAGGCGCCGAGGTCGTTGGCGAGTTCGGTGCCGATCAGGATGCCCTCGCTGGTGATCTGGCTGTCGCCGGCGACGATGTAGTCCGGCAGCCGCACGATGCGGAAATACACCTCGGGGTCGATGCCGGTCAGCGTGATCGCCCGGTTGGTGTCGCCGCGCAGCGCCAGCCCGGAGCCGGCGACGGTCGGCGCCACGGTGACGATGTCGGGCCGGTTCTGCATCTCGACGCGGATCTTCGGCCATTGGTCGATCGACAGCACCCGCTGGGTCGGGCGCTGCACGATCGCGGCCTCGACGGTGCCGTTGTCGTAGCGCTGCGGCCGCGCCACCTGGTCCGGCGCGATCAGCTGGATCTGCGGCTGCGAGGTCAGCACCCGCTTGATGAAATTGGCCTGCAGCCCGGCCAGCATCGCCGACATGAAGACGATGACGCCGACCCCGATGGCGATGCCGGCGAGGATCACCAGAGTCTGCATCAGCCCTTCGAGCAGAAACCGCACCGCCGCGATCCACTCGAACGGCAGCCAGCTTTTCATGGCAATACGGCCCGCATCCGCTGCCCGGCCTTCACGCCCAAGGTCAGCGGCACCACTAGGTCGCCGGGCTGCAAGCCGCCCAGCACCTCGTATTGCCCGGTGCCGCGCAGGCCCAGCCTGACCGGCTGCTGCTGGGCGCGGCCGAAATTGGCCTTCAGCACCCACGGCGTCGCTGAGCCAGGATCGTGCACCGCGCGCGCCGGCACCACGATGGCGTCATCGCGCCGCGCGATCTCGACGTCGACCGACACCGTCATGTCCTGCCGCAGATAGTCCGGCGGATCCTGCACCAGAAGCTTGATCTGCACCGAGGCGCGGTTGATATCGACCGAGGGATTGATGTAGCTGATCAACGCGACGAAACGCTGGTCGGGATAGGCATCGGCCGAAGCGAGCGCCTTTTGCCCGAGCGTCAACAGGCCGAGGTTCTTCTCGTCGATCTGCACCACCACTTGGATGTCGCCCTTCGGCGCCAGCACCAGCATCGCCTTGCCGGGCTGTGCCACCATGCCGCGCTCGACATTGCGGGTGATCAGCACGCCATCGCGCGGCGCCACGATGGTCGCGTAGTTCAGCCTGGCGCGCGCGGTGTTGAGATTGGCGCGGGCCTGCGCCAGTTGCGTCTCCGCCATCACATAGTCGCTGCCGGTCGGGCTCGAGGTGAACACCTGCAATTCGGCGGTGCGCACCTGGGTTCGGGCGACGTCGAGATTCTTGGTGGCGTCGTCGAGCGTGGCGCGGGTGCCGTAGCCGGAGCCTGCGAGCTTCGAGGCCCGGTCATAGGCCGCCTGGGCGTTGAGCAGATTGGCCTGCGCCTGCATCAGCGCCTGGTCGGCGGCGGGCTTGGTCAATTCCTGCAATTGCCGAAGCCGCGCCTCGGCCTGCGCCACCGCGCCCTCGGTCTGCACCACCGCGGCCTGCAATTCCGAGGCCTCGATCACCACCAGCTTCTGGCCCTGCCTGACCTGCTCGCCCTCCTGCACCAGCACGTCCTCGACGGTGCCGGTGATCTGGCTGGCGATCTCCACCCGATATGGCGTCTCGATGTGGCCGCTGGCCACCACGGTCTGCACCAGGTCGCCGCGCACCACCTGCGCCACCACCACTTCGGGCCCGAGCACCAGCCGGAGCGCGCCGAGCAGCGCGGCGCCGAACAGCAGGATCAGCGCCGCCACCGACCATTTGTGCTGCCAGGCCGCGGCCAGCGCCTGGGCCAGCCGGCCGGGAGCGGTTCGCCGCGTGGCCTTGGTCGACTCCCTGGACGTGTCGGTGGTCATGTCCATTGGCTGTGCGCCCCGGTTCGATGAGCGGGATAGCGCCGAATCCGAGAATCGCCTTTGCGAAGGATCAATAGCTTGATTGCAAAGAAGTATTTGTGAACATTCGGTGATCTGAGCAAGGTTGCTCGGCGCGCCGCGCAACCATGGTCCAATTGGCGGCGGCGGCGATCTCGGCAAGGCTGCGTTGGGCGACGCGGATGCCGCATAGCGACGGAGTAATCTGATGATCTCGGTGATGATCGCGTTCGTCACCTTCGTCGTGCTGGCGGCGGTCGTCGCCCTCGCCGTCTCCTGGGGCCTGACCCGGATCATCGAAGCGCGTAACCCGCCGCGCGGCCGCTTCGTCACCGTCGATGGCGTGCGGCTCCACGTCGTCGATCTGCCGTCGCAAGATCGCGACCGCGACGCGCCGACCGCCTTGCTGCTGCACGGCGCCAATCTCTGCCTCGACGACATGCGGATGGCGCTCGGCGGCGTGTTGTCGAAGCGGATGCGGGTGATCATTCCGGACCGGCCCGGGCAAGGTTTTAGCGAGCCGGGACCGGGGCCGGTCGCCTCGGCGGAGTATCAGGTCAAGCTGCTGCGCGGGCTGGTGCGGCAGCTCGGCGCCGGGCCGCTGGTCGTGGTCGGGCATTCGTTCGGCGGGCTGATCGCGCTGCGCTACGCGCTCGACGATCCCGACGCCGTCGCCGGGCTGCTGCTGATCAATCCGACCACGCATCCGCGGCCGAAGGGGCTGCCGTGGTTTCAGCGCCTCGCCGGGCTGCTGATCGGGCCGCTCGCCACCTTTACGCTGCTGTTGCCGCTGTCGCTGGCGATGCTGCCAAGGCTGACGCAGCGCATGTTCCGGCCCGAGCCGGCGCCGCCGGATTATGCCGCGCGCAGCCGCCTGACGCTCGGGCTGACGCCGCGGCGGTTCTCGGCGAGCCTGCGGGAATATTCCGAGCTGCGCGACCAGTTGATCGGCCTGGTGCCCCGCTATGGCGGGATCGCCACGCCGACGGTGATCGTTGCCGGCGATGCCGACCCGGTAGTGCCGCCCAAGATCCACGCCGAGGCGCTGGCGGCGGCGATGCCGCAGGCGCAACTGGTCCACCTCGCCGGCGCCGGCCATATGGCGCATCACGCCCACGCCACCGCGATCGGCTACGAGATCCTGCGGCTCGCCCTGCGGCGCTCAGAGCCGGTCGACTCTGAGAAAGAATGCCCAGATCAGTGACAGCACCGCCGGGATCCCGACCCACGACGGATGCTGGCACAACACGTCGCCATAACGGCAGATGTCATTGGACCACGGCAGCGCGCTGTTGCCTGCGCCGAAAAACACCCCGGCGGAAACCGCCAAAACCAAAGCAACCAGGAACATGGTAAATACTCCGATCGACAATGCAGCAAGCCTTGCCTGGAGAGTTGAAGCGAGGGTGAATCCGATCTTCTAAATCCGCGGGCATTTTCGACTTTTCATAGCAAAGTCCGGCGGCCAGAGCTGTTCCGGTTCTGCTGGGGTCAGAACCGGAGCTCTGGATTGTTATTTTGACGCGTTGTCTTCACGCGAAGCCGGGATCACTTCGCTCGAAAACGCTCTAGGAATCTTGCGAGGTCGGCGCCGGGGACAGCTGCCAAGCGGTCGGCGGATGTGCTAGATTCGCCCTGTCGTTCCCTTTGTAGAACCGGAGTCTCTGGTGACATCCCTCAAGCTTATCGGCGCCGTGGCGCTGCTCTCCGTTGCGGTCGCAGCTCCGGCACTGGCCGGTTCGCACCAACATCCGCGCCATCATCACCGCCACCACCATCATCACGCCCAGGATTACTACAGCCACAATTACGGACCGGGGATCTGGCCGGAGCCGTTCGCCTATTATGACGGCCCGCTCAGCGCGCTGTGCAAACAGAGTGCCGCGGCCTATCGCGGCCAGGACGGCCGCCCGCACCCCTGCAATTAGGCTCCGACGAAACCCATAGCGTTTTCCAGCGAAGTGGATCTCCGTTCGCCTGAAGACAACGCGTCAAAATAAGAAGCTGGCCGAGCGGCTCGGCGAGCCGCGATGGCTCGGCCGCCGCCGGTATGCGACACAAAGCGGTGTGCGGTGACGCAACTTGCGCCGGGGTTCGCGGTTGTATTCCGCATGACCGTCTCGAACCCGCACAGTTTCGCACATCCGACCTCGAACGCGCGACGCACGCCGCGCGCGCCGATCATCGACCAGGACGGCCGCGAGATTCCGCTGGAGACGCTGCGCCGTGCGTCGTTCGAGACCGGCGGATTTGATTTTCAAAGCTGGAGCGGCAACGGATTTGCGCCGCTGTCGCGCGCGCAACGCCTGGCGCGGCTGGAAGCGCTGGCCAAACTGCTCGACGTCGCCTTCATCCTGCCGGGCACCAAGATCCGCTACGGCCTCGACGGCTTGATCGGCCTGGTGCCGGTGGTCGGCGACATCATCACCACGGCGATCTCGCTGTGGATCGTGCGCGAAGCCCGCGAACTCGGCGCGCCATGGCACCTCACCGCGCGGATGCTCGGCAATGTGGCGCTGGACGGCGCGGTCGGCGCCGTGCCGCTGCTCGGCGACGCCTTCGACGTCATGTTCCGCGCCGACATCCGCAACATGCGGCTGCTGCGGCGCTGGATCGACAAACAGCGCTAGACGGCGCTGCGCCGAATGGCTTTACGCGGCGTCCTGATCGGCGTCGCTGGGGGCGGTCTCGGCCGGCCGCGCACGGCGCTCTAACGGAAACGACTCGCTCTCATACAGCGTGCGGATGCCGCTCTGGTCGAAGCGGGCTTCGTCCACTTGCAGATAGGCGCCGTTCAGCGAATCCGCCGGCAGCTGCTCGATCGCGAACTGCACCGCGGCCGCAGCAGTGTCGAAGCGGCGATAGGCAAAGCCGGCGCGCTTCTTCTTGCGGATCGCCGCGGGAAACAGCTCAGCGGCGGTGTTGTAGTTGAATGCAGCCATGGTCAGTGACCCCTCTCAGACGATGGAAATGACGACCCGGTTATGCAAGGTCAGCGGACCGACGGCGGTCGAACGACATCATTTCTGGACAGGTCTCTAATATAGGCGCGTTGCGCGGAAATGCTATTGCTGCGAGGGCGCATGATGAATCCGCCCTTGCCGCCGCGTTCGCATCGATTAGCCGTTTGATTCCAGCGGCATGGGTCGTTGCCGCGGGGTTTTTGCCGGCGCCTCTCAGACGAAAATCCGAGAAAATCGAGTTGTGCGTTACTTCGGTTGCAACTTCAGCGCCGCCGAATTGATGCAGTAGCGCAGACCCGTCGGCCCCGGACCGTCTTCGAACACATGGCCGAGATGGCCGGAGCATTGCGCGCACAATACCTCGGTGCGGACCATGCCGTGGCTAACGTCGCGCTCCTCGTCGACATGATCGGGCGCCGCCGGAGCGGTGAAACTCGGCCAGCCGCAGCCGGAGTCGAATTTGGCGTCGGATTCGAACAGCGTCTGGCCGCAGCCGGCGCAGACATAGGTGCCCTTGGTGGTGTCGTGTTCGTAGTCGCCGGTGAACGGCCGCTCGGTCGCCTTTTCGCGCAACACTGCGTATTGCATCGGCGTGAGTTGCTTGCGCCATTCGGCGTCGGGCTTGACGATCTTGGCGGACTTGGTGGTGGTGTCTGACATCGATCCTCCTGCAGAGCCGATCAGTTGGTGGCTTTGGCGCTGCTCACCAGCGTCGGCTTTTCGAGATATTGCTGCGCGAACAGCTTCTTCAGATTGTCGATCTTCGGCAGATCGTTGAACGCAATATAGGGCTGGTTCGGGTGCAGCGTCAGGTAGTCCTGATGATACGCCTCCGCGGCATAAAAGCCCTCGAGCGCGCCGATCTTGGTGACGATCGGCTTCTTGAAAAGTTTGGCGGCGTCGAGCTGGGCGATATAGGCCTCGGCGACCTTCTTCTGCTCGTCATTGCTGGTGAAGATCGCCGAACGATACTGCGTGCCAGAATCCGGTCCCTGCCGGTTCAGCTCGGTCGGGTCGTGCACCACCGAGAAGAAGATCTGCAGAATCTTGCCGTAGCTGATCTGCTTCGGATCGTACTTGATCTCGACGGCTTCGGCATGCCCGGTCGCCCCGGTCGACACCGCCGTATAGTTCGCGGTCATTTTGCCGCCGCCGGCATAGCCGGAGACCGCGTTGAGCACGCCGGCGGTGTGCTGAAACACCCCCTGCACGCCCCAGAAGCAGCCGCCGGCAATCACTGCGGTCTGCACGCCCTCGGCGGGCTGCAAGTCTATCGCCGGCGGCGGAACCACCACGGCGTCCTCGGAGGCCTGCGCGAACCCGAACGACCACACCGCCAGCGCACCAGCGGCCGCACCCAACATCAGTCGGGTGAAT
>NZ_DASWPE010000198.1:0-35442 GCF_036404135.1 Rhodopseudomonas sp.
GCCATGCTGCCGGTGCTGGAAGCCGTGGTGCAGTCGGGCAAGCCGCTGCTGATCATCGCGGAAGACGTCGAAGGCGAAGCCCTCGCCACCCTGGTCGTCAACCGCCTGCGCGGCGGCCTCAAGGTCGCAGCCGTGAAGGCGCCCGGCTTCGGCGATCGCCGCAAGGCGATGCTGGAAGACATCGCGATCCTGACCGGCGGCCAGTTGATCTCGGAAGACCTCGGCATGAAGCTGGAAGGCGTCACGATCCAGATGCTCGGCCGTGCCAAGAAGGTGGTGATCGACAAGGAGAACACCACCATCGTCAACGGCGCCGGCAAGAAGACTGCCATCGAATCCCGCGTCAACCAGATCAAGGCGCAGATCGACGAGACCTCCTCGGACTACGACCGCGAGAAGCTGCAGGAGCGGCTCGCCAAGCTGGCCGGCGGCGTCGCGGTGATCCGCGTCGGCGGCGCCACCGAGGTCGAGGTCAAGGAAAAGAAGGATCGCGTCGAGGACGCGCTGAACGCCACCCGTGCCGCGGTGCAGGAAGGCATCGTCCCCGGCGGCGGCGTCGCCCTGCTGCGCGCCAAGAAGGCGGTCGGCCGCATCAGCAACGACAATGCCGACGTCCAGGCCGGCATCAACATCGTGCTCAAGGCGCTGGAAGCGCCGATCCGCCAGATCGCCGAGAACGCCGGCGTCGAAGGCTCGATCGTGGTCGGCAAGATCCTCGAAAACAAGTCGGAGACCTTCGGCTTCGACGCCCAGACCGAGGAATATGTCGACATGGTCGCCAAGGGCATCATCGACCCGGCCAAGGTGGTGCGCACCGCGCTGCAGGACGCCTCGTCGGTGGCGGCGCTGCTGGTCACCACCGAAGCCATGATCGCGGAACTGCCGCGCGAGGCCGCACCGGCGATGCCGGGCGGTGGCGGCGGCATGGGCGGAATGGGTGGCATGGGCGGCATGGGCTTCTAAGCCCCGCCGTTCACAGATCCGATCGATCGAAGGCCGCCTCCGGGCGGCCTTCTTTTTTGCCGCCGGTTTTTTCGCCATTGACGGTGCGGATTTGGTAGGAGGGCGTTGGTCTGATTCATTCAGCGCCACCAACGCCCACCGCCCGGTTCGATTTTAGCCTGCGAGGATGTCCCATGCGCGCGCTTGTTTTCGGTTTGCTCTGCCTGATCCCGGCCTGCGATGCGGCGCTGGCGCAGACCAAGGCCACGCCCAAAGCCGCGGCGCCGAGCAGCGAGACGCGGTATTTCACCTCGCTCGACGGGCTGATGGACGGCAATGCCGACGTCATCCTGAAAGAAACCCGGCAGGGCAAGACCGTCACCGCGGCCACGCTCGACGTCTGCTATCCCGCCGAAAAGGGCTCTGACCGCAAGGACCGCTTCGTCGCCGACCTCACGGTGAACGGCCAGACGCTGTCCGGTTCCACGCAGAGCCTCGGCGACAAGCTGCCGGTCGCCATCAAGCTGATCCGCAAGCCGACCGGCGACACCTTCGAATTCAAGGGCCAGGTCACCATCGGCAAGACCGTCACCGAGCTGTCGTCGAGCGACAATGCCGACCTCAGCGAGAAGGAATTCCAGGACAATCAGGCCACCGACGACAACATCGCGGTGGCACCGCGCGACTTTACCGAGGTCTCGCCGGAGGCGATCGCGGTGCGGGTCAAGCTCGGCACCGTGGTGGAATTCCTCAAGGCGCTGAAGGGCCAGAACGTCGCGGTGTCGCTGGCCAGCCTGACGGTGGCCTGCGACGCGCTGCGCGCCGGCGAGCAGGTGATCAACATCAGCGTCGATCCCGACCGCGCCGCGGCGCTGATCGCCCGCGCCAAGGCCACCCCGGGCGTGGTCGTTGCCGGCTGGACCAGCGGCATCATCGACATGGGCCGCGCCATCCGCTTTGCCGCGACGGAGTGGCGCGACGGCGACAAGCTCAACCGCGACAAGATCTCGACCGCGATCTCCGACGTGCTGAGCAAGACGCTGTCGGCGAAACTGGCGTCCTCGGTGTGGAGCGACGACACCGGCAAGCTGACGCTGACCTTCAAGCGGCCGAGCCAGGTGATGCCGGCGCTCGGTCTCACCGAAACCGTCGAGATCACCGCGCTGGCCGGGCCGGACAAGCCCGGCGCCACCGATCACATGATGCTGTGGATCTCCAGCCCCTCGATCTCCACCGCCGACGAGGCCGAAGGCCCGAAGCTCGGCCTGACCGACGCCGCCAGCACCGACGAGGAGGCCGAGCCGAAGGACGACAACGGCTCGCTCGACGCCTTGGCCAAGGACTTCCGCGGCCAGCGCTGGGACCCGGACAAATCCGCCTGGAAGTGAGCGCGCCCGTCGCGCGCGTCGCGCCGCCGCCGGGGCTGCCTATTTGACATGCAGCCGCAGAGCGGCAATGAACGCTGCAAATTTGGACAGGTCTCGGCGGCGTTCTCGACAGAGCGCCTGGCAGGCTGCTTGGCAGGGTTTTCCGTTCGATGGCGCAGATTGACGTTGTGGTGATTGGCGCCGGCCTCGGCGGCCTGACGGCGGGCGCGATCCTTGCGCGCGAGGGCCGCAAGGTGCTGGTGATCGAGCGCGGCAATTCGGTCGGCGGCGCCGCCTCCAGCTACAAGGTCGGCGACCTGTTCGTCGAAGGCTCGCTGCACGCCACCTCCGATCCGCACGACCCGCGCGATCCCAAGCACGATGCGCTGACCCGCGCCGGGGTGCGCGACGCCGTGCAATGGGTGCCGGCGGGATCACTCTATGAGGTGCGCGGCGGCCCGCTCGGCCGGCCGTTCGTGCTGCCGGACGATCTCGCCGCGGCGCGCGCCGCCTTGATCGAACGCTTCCCGAAGGCGCAGGCCGGCATCGCGCAACTGTTCGACGCGCTCGCAGGCGACGCCGACCCGTCGCTGTCGCTGGCGCAGCAGCTCGATCGGTTGTTCGGCGACGACGAAGCCGTCAAATGCGCGATCGCCGCCAATCTGGCTTATTATCACGACGACCCGGCGACGTTGGGCTGGCGGCAATTCGCCAGCGCCCAAGGCAGCTTCCTGCGCGGCGGCGCGCGCTATGTCCAGGGCGGCTCGCAGCGGCTGTCGAGCGCGCTGGCGCGTGTCATCATGCGCGCCGGCAGCGAGGTGGTATTGCGCCGCGTCGTCAGCGCCATCAGCCTCGACGCCGATGGCGCGGTCAATGGCGTCATCCATACCGCGCGCGACGGCAGCGATCCGCAACGCGTCGAGGCCGGCGTGGTGATCGGCAACGCCGCACCCGCCGCACTGGCGCCGATGCTGCCGATGGAGCCCGCCGCGCGCCTGACGCAAAGCTACGCCGCGCAACGCCCGTCGATCTCGCTGTTCGCGCTGACGCTCGGGCTGGCGCAGCCGCCGCGCGATTTCGGCGTCAGCGCCTATTCGACGCAATTGCTGCCGGACTGGATGACCTCGCTCGCCGACTACGCGCAGGGCACCGGGCTGATGGCCGGTGAACCGGCCGGCAAAATGCCGCCTTTAGCGATCGTCGATTACGCCGCGATCGACGCGCGCGTGCCGGCGCCGCCTTACGTGCTCTCGGTGGTGGGGCCGGACAGATTATCGAACTGGAGCGCGCAGGACCCCGACGGCTACCGCGCCAAGCGGGCGCGCTGGCAGGCCGCGATCGTCGCCCATCTCGACGCGCAGTATCCCGGGCTTGCGGCGGCGGTGACGCATTCCTCGTTCAACACCGCATTGTCGGTGCAGCAATATCTCAACGCGCCGCAGGGCGCGGTCTATGGCTTTGCGCCGTTGCCGGGAAGCGGCGCCGACCGCTCGCCGCGCAGCGCGGTGCCGGGGCTGTATCTGGCCTCGGCCTATGCGGGCTTCGGCGGCTATTCGGGCGTGGTGCAATCGGCGGCGCTGTGCGCCGATCTGGTGTTGCAGCGCCGCTGAACGATCAGTTGGTGTTGAGCCGGAACCGGAGCGGCTGCGCGCCCTGCAAAGTGACGACGTCACCCTGCCGGGTCCAGGTGCTGGCCTCGGTGAGCGCCGCCACCAGGGCGTCGTCGAGCGCGGCGCGCGCCGCCGGGCAATCGCGCGGCTCGAGCGGCCCCGGCACGAAGATCACGGTGTTGCCGGCGACGGAGAACTGCCCCTTGCCGCCCTTGCACCACAGCTCCAGCCGGACCTCGCCATTGTCGCCGATTTCCAGACTGGGAATCCGCTTCGATCCGGGCTGCGGGGGCGCGTCGAGCGTCATCTCCAGGCCGAACGGAAATTCCTGTTGCGCCTGCGCCGGCAGCGCCGCCAGCACGACCATGACCGCCGCGGTGATCGCCTGCAAAGACGTGATGATGGATGGCATCCGACCTCTCTCGACGAAGCAATTTTTCGATGGGCCGTCGTTCTAACGGGCGCGGCCGGACTTGGCTAGCGCGAGCGGCGTGCAGCCCGCGGCGGTCGGATTGCGCGCCGCGGCTCGGCGTTGGCGCCGCGGTTCTGCCCGCGCCTGTTGCGGATTCGAGAATCCTCTCTTATGGACCCCACCCCCGTCCCCTCCCCGATGGCAGCGCCCTTACCCTCCCCTTTTGAGGGGGAGGGTCGGCGTGCATTCGCGCAGCGGATGCGCGCCGGGGTGGGGTGACAGCGTCGATGTGAATCGATGCGTCCACCACGCAGGCTTTCACCCCACCCCGCCCGCGCCTGGCGGCGCAGGCGACCCTCCCCCTCCAGGGGAGGGTGAAGCCCGAGCGTCTATTTCAACACCATCGCGGTGAACGGATAGACGTAGGCCTGCAGCGTCACGAACAGCCCGACCAGACAGGCCAGCGCGATCGAATGCAGGAACACGTAGCGCAGGATCGAGCCTTCGTGGCCGTACCAGTTGGTGGCGGTGGAGGCGACCACGATCGATTGCGCGTCGATCATCTTGCCCATCACGCCGCCGGAAGAATTCGCCGCCGCCATCAGGATCGGCGACAGCCCGAGCTGTTCGGACGTGATCTTCTGCAGATTGCCGAACAATACGTTGGAAGCGGTGTCGGAGCCGGTCAGCGCCACGCCGAGCCAGCCCAAGAGCGTGCCGAAGAACGGATACAGCACGCCGGTCGCCGCGAACGCCAAGCCGAGCGTGGCGTCGACGCCGGACAGCCTCGTCAGCGTGCCGATCGCCAGCATCGCCGAGATGGTGATCAGCGAGATCGCGCACAGCCGGATGGTGCGGCCGTATTCGGTGATCATCCGCAGCGGCGAGAAGCCCATCAGCGCGCCGGAGATGAGCGCGGCGATCAGCATGCCGGTGCCGGTGAACGACAGATAGGTGAAGGCAAACACCGCGCCCTCGGGCGTCGGCTTGGCCGCCACCGGCGGCACCTTGTTGATCATGTTGTGCAGCTCGGGCACCGGATAGGACCAGGTGAAGATCGAATTCGCCCAGGTCTTGAACGCGCCGTTGCCCCAGATCAGCATCACGATGCAGACGATGATCCACGGCAGCAGCGCGCCCCACAGCTGCGCCTGCGTCAGCCGCGTGGTGTCCATCGGCTTCGGCGCGGTCATGGTGGCGGCGGATTCGTCCTTGCCGCGCAGCTTCGCCGACAGCCACAATTCCTTCGGCTGCCAGACTTTCAGGAACAGGATCAGGCAACCCATCGAGATCAGCGAAGCGCCGATGTCGACGATCCACGGATTGATGTAGTTCGAGATCACGAATTGCGGGATCGCGAAGGCGAGCCCGGTGACCAGGATCGCCGGCCAGATCGCCAGCATGCCGCGCCAGCCGGCGAACGCGCAGATCAGCCAGAACGGCACCAACAGCGAGAACAGCGGCAATTGCCGGCCGACCATGGCGCCGAGGATATAGGGGTCAATGCCGGTGACCGAGGAAAGGCCCTGGATCGGGGTGCCGAGCGCGCCGTAGGCCACTGGCGCGGTGTTGGCGATCAGCGACAGGCCGGAGGCGGCGAGCGGCGAGAAGCCGAGCCCGATCAGGATCGCCGCGGTGATCGCAACCGGGGTTCCGAAGCCCGAGGCGCCTTCGAAGAAGGCGCCGAACGCAAAGGCGATCAGCAGCAATTGCAGCCGGCGGTCAGTGGTGACGCCGCCGATCGCCCGTTGCAGCAGCTGGAACCGGCCGGCCTCCACCGTGATCCGGTACAGGAAGATGACGTTGAGCACGATCCAGCCGATCGGGAAGAACCCGGTGACGACGCCGAGCAGTGAGGCCCGGATCGACATGTTGGCCGGCATGGTGAATACGAAGATCGCGATCAGATTGGCGAGGATCAGCGCGATGATCGCCGCCAGATGCGCCTTGACCTTGCCGCTGGCGATCAAGACCAGCAGCGTCACCACCGGAATCGCCGCGGCGATGGTCGACAACGTCGCGTTGCCGAGCGGGTTATAGAGCTGGTTCCACATCGCAGGCCTCCCCATGTTTTCAGCGCGCCGGCGGTTTTCCGCTGCGGCACGTGGCGAGATGGGGAAGCCTCGCCGGCGAAATTGCAGGGGACCTCGGCTGTGCCGCCACCCGCTCACAAGCTCGCGAATTGGGAAGGCTCCCGCCCCTCGCCGTTGCCGCCATGGTAGGGTGGAGTCGCAGCTTGCGACAAGCTGGTGTCCATCGGGATACCTACAACTTTCGTCTATAGCGCGAGCCGCCTGCGTCCTGCCTTTTCCGGAGAACCCCTGGTGAACAATATCCGCTCCACCCTCGCGACCGTCTGGCGGATCGCGGCGCCGTATTTCCGTTCCGACGACAAATGGATGGCCTGGGGGCTATTGTCCGCGGTGGTCGCCATCGAACTCGCCGTGGTCGGGCTGATGGTGTTGTTCAATCGCTGGAACAACGTGTTCTACAACGCGCTGCAGGAGAAGAACTTCGACGTCTTCACCTATCAGATCGGCTATTTCTGCGTGCTGGCGGCGATCTTCATCGCGCTGAAAGTGTACCAGCTCTATCTCAATCAGTGGCTGCAGATCCGCTGGCGTCGCTTCATGACCGAGCGCTATCTCGGCGGCTGGCTGCACGATGCCCGGCATTACCAGATGCAGCTTCTGGGCGACGCCGCCGACAATCCGGACCAGCGCATCGCCGAGGATACCCAATTGTTCGTCGAGCGCACGCTGTCGCTCGGCGTCGGGCTGTTGAGCTCGATCGTCACGCTGGGCTCGTTCGTGTTCATCCTGTGGGGGCTGTCGGACGCGGCGCCGCTGCACGTGTTCGGCCGCGACATCCCGATCCCCGGCTATCTGGTGTGGGGCGCCTTGATCTACGCCATCGTCGGCACCTGGCTGACCCACCTGATCGGCTGGCCGCTGGTCGGGCTGAACTTCCAGCAGCAGCGCTTCGAGGCGGACTTCCGTTTCAACCTGGTGCGCGCCCGCGAGAACTCCGAACAGATCGCGCTGTTGCGCGGCGAGCCCGCCGAACGCGAGCGGCTGGCGGCGCGGTTTGCCCGGGTGGTGGAGAACTGGCTCGGCATCATGACCCGCACCAAGCGGCTGACCGCGTTCACCGCGAGCTATTCCCAGGCCTCCATCATCTTCCCCTATGTGCTGGTGGCGCCGGCCTATTTCGCCGACAAGGTGCAGCTCGGCGGGATGATGCAGACCGCTTCGGCGTTCGGCAGCGTGCAGGACGCGCTGTCGTTCTTCATCACCGCCTACCGGACGCTGGCGGAATGGCAGGCGGTGGTGGCGCGGCTCGACGGTTTCGAGCGCTCGATCGAGACCGTGACGACGCAGGCGGCACAGGCCGATCTGGTCCATGTCGCCACCACCGAGAGCTCCGGCATCGCCTTCAACAAGCTCGCGGTCAAGCTGCCGGACGGCACGGCGCTGGTCAGCGCCGACGGGCTGCAATTCAAGGCCAACCAGCGCACGCTGATCACGGGCCCGTCGGGCTCGGGCAAATCCACTTTGTTCCGCGCCATCGCCGGGATCTGGCCGTTCGGCACCGGCCGGGTGGTGGTGCCGACCGAGGCCACGCTGATGATGCTGCCGCAGCGGCCGTATTTCCCGGTCGGGCCGCTCGATGCCGCGGTCAGCTATCCGGCGGAAACCGGCAGCTTCAGCGCCGAGCAGCTCGCCGAGGCGATCGCCGCGGTCGGGCTGCCGGCTTTGGCCGGCCGGCTCGAACAGCACGGCCACTGGAACCGGATGCTGTCGCTCGGCGAGCAGCAACGGCTCGGGCTGGCGCGGGCGTTGCTGCATCGGCCGAGCTATCTGTTCCTCGACGAGGCCACCGCCTCGCTCGATGAACCCTCGGAAGCAGCCCTCTACCGGCTGCTGGCGGAGCGACTGCCGGCGACCACGGTGATCTCGATCGGCCATCGCTCGACGCTGAACGCCTTCCACCAGCGCGACGTGGTACTGGCGCGCGACGGCGACCACTTCGCGCTGAAGGATCAGGTCCGGCTGCCGGCGTGAATGGCGGATGAAGGAATGACACTGCCGCGCGCAGACCGCAGAAGATGGGGTCGCCCTCGTTTCCACGTGTCGTCCTTGCGAACGCAGGGAGCCATACGGCGCGGAGCTGCGGTTTCATGGGGTCGCAAAGGCCTGTTCTTCACCTCGGAAGCCGGGGGTTATGGGTCCCTGCGTGCGCAGGGACGACTCCGCGGAAAGGCTGCGCGCCATCGCCGCAATGCGACGGCACGGCCCAATCAGCGTCGGATTTGATCGAAGCGGTGCGACCTCATCCCCTCGCCCCGCTTGCGGGGAGAGGTTGGCGTGACAAGCGAAGCGTGGCACGCCGGGTGAGGGGGCGCCGCGTTTTGCCGAAGCGCCCCCTCACCCGACCCGGCTTCGCTCGCGCTACGCCGGGTCGACCTCTCCCCGCAAGCGGGGAGAGGTTAAGCCGTGCTGGGATCTGCCGTCGGCTCCGCGCGCACAAACAAAAAGGGCGGCAGATTGCTCTGCCGCCCTTTGGAGAAGTCTCGGGAAGAAACTTACTTGATGTTGCTCTGCAGCGTCACGTCAGCCGACAGCTTGGCGGTGAAGCGCTCGCCGCACCAGTTGGAGGTGGTGCCGTTGGAGCTGAAGTCGCTGGTGATGTTCTGGCAGTTGACCTTCGACATGTCGGTGTCGCTGTAACGCAGGTCCAGCGTGAACACCTTGTAGGTGAAGCCGATGCCGACGTTCCAGGTGTTGTAGTCGTCCAGCTTCACGCCGCTGAGACCGAACGGAATGCCGTAAAAGGCATCCGTGGTGCCGAGCCACTGGCGACCGAACTCACCCGACACGAAGGCGCCGATGCCGGTGCTGCCGAACCAGGTCGGCGGCACGTTGATCTTGCCGACCACCGAGGCGTAGGTGCTCTCGAAGCCGAAGTTCAGGAAGTTCGGCGAATAGAACGCGGTGGCGCCCAGCGAGAAGGTGTCGTTGAAGGTGTAGTTCACCTTGCCGTAAGCTTCATAGAAGCTGACGTCTTTCTTCATCACGTTGAGGTTGAAGATCGAGCTGGCGCCAGAGTTGACGCCGCAGAGCCCGGCGCTGCCGCCCGTAACGGTGTCGATGCACTGCCCACCCGGATACAGGTAGCCCCAGACGCCGAAGTCGAACGCGACCGGGCCGAAGGTCGGGCGGACACCGCCGTAGATGTCGACTTCACCGGCCGCGCGGTTGGTGAAGGAAATGCTCTCGAACGACGAACCGACGTAGAGCTGCAGGTCCTTGGTGACGTTGTAGCGCGGTTCGAAATAGGCGGTGACCGACGGCTTGTGGTTGGACTGGGTGATGCCGCGGAACACGTAATCGCTCATGATCGCGCCGCCGAAGGCGACATCCCACGGGTCGAACGCAACGACCGGCGGCGCCTTGGTGTAGACCTTCGCGGGAAGATCAGCAGCGTGAGCCGAGCCAACCCCAATCGCCAGCACCGCTGCGACCGACAACATAGTTTTGTTCATGACGATCCCCATCACTTGAAAAACAGTCCACTCCGGCGCCCCGAGGCCCTACCGATAATCGACCGCTGCATTGCGTAAACTTGACGCCAATCTGCTGTGGCGCCGCCGATCCGTGAAGCGAAAAACGCAAGCAGCTGCCGTCTTTTTGGGCAATTCGAACGTTTCAAAGAAGGTTGTCCCGCGGTGTTGCATTATGACAACAAAATTATCCGCAGTTGCTAACCGTTACTACCCGGCCCGTAGCCCGAAAGTCGCAGCCGTCTCGCCGCCATCAGCGGCGGCCCCGGGGATCGGCGAATCGGCAACGCCCGCCATAAGCAAGCAAAGGCCGCGCGATGGCGCGGCCTTGGTTGGCGAGGATCGCTGTCGGCGGCATAGCAGCGCGATGTTACTCCAGCGTGACGTCGGACTCGTCGCGGGCACCCGCGGCCGAGTGCCGCCCGGCCTCGGCGGACGGGTCGTCATCCGCAGGATCGTCGTCGGCCGGCGGGCTATCCGGCGCCGGCTCGGCGTCTGACGAGGCCTCGCTGTCCGGGGTGGCGGCGCTCGGACTGTCGTCCTCGAAGGCCGGCGGGGTAGCTGCAGCCGGCTCCGGCGTCGAGTCGGCCGCCGGCGCGTCGGCGGGCGCCGCCGGCGCCGGTTTGCGCGGGCGCGGCTTGCGCGGCGCGGCCGGTTTCGCAGCCACCGGCAACGGCTCCGCAGCGGCCGGCTCCGGGGCCGGCTTGGCGACCGATTTGGCCGCGGGCTTGGTCGCCGGCTTGGCTGTGGTGGCGACCGACTTCGCGACTGAACTCCCCAGCGACTTGCCGGGCGATTTGGCGGGCGGCTTCGCCGCGGCGGCCGGAGCGCCGGTCGGCGCAGCCGCCTTGCTGGGCGTTTTAACGGGTGTCTTGCTCAGTTTGTCGGCCGGCACGGCGGCTTGCTTGCCGGCCGGCTTGGACGCGGTTTTCGCAGCCGACTTCGCCGGCTTGGCCGGCTTGGCCGAACTCTTGCCGGCCTTCTTCGCAGTGCTGTTTGCGGCCTTCTTGGCGGCTTTCTTGACAGCTTTCTTGGCGGCTCTCTTGGAAGCCTGCTTCGAAGCCTTCTTGGACGTCGTCTTGGCGGTCTTGCCGGCCGACGCCTTCGCCGACTTCTTGGCGGCCTGCTTCGCCGCCTTCTTGGCGGCTTTCTTGGCGGCCTTCTTGGAGGTCTTGTCGGCGGATGTCTTGGCTAGCAACAGCTTGTTGGCTTTCTTGTCCTTCTTGTCCCGCTTGTCCTTTTTGGCTTTCTTGTCTTTCTTGCTCTTTGCCATCGTGGCCTCCTGTTGCGCTGATCACTCTGTTGCAATGACCACCGTTGCGCGGATCACTGCGTTGCACTGGCACCCGCCAGCAGGCGTTCAAGCAAGGCGCGGCCAGCGCGGACCCTGGCGCTCAGTCCGATCCAGGACGCGGGCCGCCGGTCGCCCAATCGAGAAGTTCAATCGTGTGCACTACAGGGACCGACGTTCCGCTGGCAATCTGCACCATGCAGCCGATATTGCCCGCGGCGATCATGTCCGGCTTGACGCTGGCGATATTGGCGACCTTCCGGTCGCGCAACTGTCCCGCAATGTCAGGCTGGAGAATGTTGTACGTGCCCGCCGAACCACAACACAGATGACTCTCCGGCACATCTTTCACCACGAATCCGGACTTGAAAAGCAATTCTTTGGGAAGCTCCCTGATTTTCTGGCCGTGCTGCAGCGAGCAGGCGGCGTGGTACGCGATCACAAGATCGCTGCGCTGCAAGGGTTTTTGCAATTCGAGCGCGGCGACATATTCGCTGATATCTTGCGCCAGCGCCGACACCGTGGCGGCGGCGGCTGCGAAGTCGGCGTCCTCGCGCAGCATGAAGCCGTAGTCCTTGATCACCGTGCCGCAGCCCGACGTCGTCACCAGAATGGCGTCGAGCCCGCCGCGCTCGGCCTCCTTCATCCAGGCGGTGATATTGGCCCGCGCATAGGCCAGGGTCTGCACGTCGCGGCCGAGGTGATGGATCAGCGCGCCGCAGCATTGCTCGTCGGGCACCAGCACCACTTCGATGCCATGCCGGTTCAACAGCCGGATCGCCGCGGTGTTGATGCGCGGCGCCAGCACCTGCTGGGCGCAGCCATGCAACAGCGCGACGCGGCCGCGGCGCGGCCCGGTGGCCGGAAACACCGTGCCGGAGGACGGTCCGGGCGGCGGCAGATGGGGCGGCGCCAGCGCCAGCATCGCCTTGATCCGGTTCAGCAATGTCGGCTTGCGCAGATCGTGGGGCGCGGGCAGCAGGTTGATCACGGGGCGCGCGAAACGTCCCAGCACCATGCCGAGCCGGAACAGCGCCGGCCGCGGCATCAGCCAGGCCAGCGTGGCGCGCAGCAGCCGGTCGGGCCACGGCCTCACATATTGCTTCTCGATCCTGACGCGGGCCTGATCGACCAGATGCATGTAGTTCACCCCCGACGGACAGGTGGTCATGCAGGCCAGGCAGGACAGGCAGCGATCGATATGTTTCACCACCTCGGCGGTCGGCGGCTCATTCTTCTCCAGCATCTGCTTGATCAGCACGATGCGGCCGCGCGGACTGTCGAGCTCGTCGCCGAGCAGCACATAGGTCGGGCAGGTCGCGGTGCAGAAGCCGCAATGCACGCACGCACGCAGGATGCCGTCGGCCACCGCGATGTCCGGATCGGCCAGTTGCGCGAGGTTGAATTCAGTTTTCATGTCGCGGCTCCGCGCAGCATCCGGCCGCGATTGAGGATATTCTTCGGATCGAAACTGGCGCGCACCCTTTGGCCGAGCGCGGCGAGGCCGGGCGACTGCGGATGAAACACCTCGACCGCTTGGCGCACCGGCTCCGGCGCGCGGATCAGCGTGGCGTGGCCGCCGATCGCCTCGACGCGCTGCCGCAGGATCTTGGCATCGGCGGACGGCGGCAGCGCCGCCCAGATCAGCCCGCCGCCCCAGTCGTAAAACACCTCGCCCTGGCTCTCCCGCGACAGCGTCGCGCCGAATTGGCCGCCCGACGCCGGCGGGCAGACGATCCGCCACACCGGCCACAGCGCGCGCGGGCCGCTGGCCGCAAACGGCGCGACGTCGCGGATCGCCACCCAGGCCGCGCTTGAGGCGGCGTCTTCCAGGATCTCGGCCTTGCCGAACGCCGCCAGCCGCGCCGCCAGCGACGCCGCGCGATGTTCCGCCGAGGCGGTGATGCCTTCCAGCCGGATCAGCGTCAGCGCCTGGTCCGGCGCGCCCAATTCACCGAGCGGCGCAGCGGTGGTGCGCAGCACCGAGCCCGGCAGATGCGCCGCGCCGGAGACGTCATAGGGCGAGCCCAAAGCCTGCGTCATCGCCGCGTTGGCGGTGACGTCGTCGAGCCCGCGCAGCAGCAGCGTGCGCTCACTTTCCGGGCGCGGCATCACCTTCAGCGTGACTTCCGTCATCACCGCCAGCGTGCCCCAGGACCCCGCCAGCAGCTTGCACAGGTCGTAGCCGGTGACGTTCTTCACCACCCGGCCGCCGGCCTTGAAGCTGTCGCCGAAGCCCGACACCGCGTGCGCCCCGAGCAGATGGTCGCGCGCGCCGCCGGCCCGGATGCGGCGCGGGCCGGCGAGGCCGGCGGCGATCATACCGCCGATCGTGCCCTCGCCCGCCGCGGTGCCGAGCAGCATCGCGGTGTCGATCGGCTCGAAGGCAAATTGCTGGTTCTTGGAATCGATCAGCGACTTGACGTCGTTGAGCGGCGCGCCGGCCTCCACCGTGATGATCAGTTCGTTCGGCTCATAATTGGAGACGGCGTTGAGCGCGGAAAGGTCGAGCAGCGCGTTGGTCACCATCGGCTGGCCGATCGCGCGCTTGCTGCCATGGCCGACGATCTCCAGCGGCTGCTCGCCGGCGATCGCCGCACGCACCGCGTCTTCAACATCCTGGGCGTCGCGGGGTTTCAGAGTTTCCACGGTTGGATCTTTGCTGTGAGAGAAGGAATCCCGGTTACCCTTTCCCGTGCGGGCAGGGCAATCGCATATGAACGTTTGCAGTTGCTGCGAGGATCACCCTCCCCTGGAGGGGGAGGGTCGCTCGCGCAGCGAGCGGGGTGGGGTGGCGAAGAATTCATCCGCCGTGCACGCGGCTCACCCCACCCCGGCGCGCACCGCGCTTCGCGCGGTACCCGCCGACCCTCCCCCTCCAGGGGAGGGTGAAGAGGCCGCGCATTGAAGGAGACCAAATCCACTGGCTCAGAATCTCGGAATATCCGGGAACGCCAGCTTGCCGCCGTGGACGTGGACGCGGCCCAATTCGGCGCAGCGATGCAGCGTCGGAAACACCTTGCCGGGGTTGAGCAGGCCTGCGCTGTCGAACGCGCATTTCAGCCGCTGCTGCTGATTGAGATCGATTTCGGAGAACATCTCCGGCATCAGGTCGCGCTTTTCGATGCCGACGCCGTGCTCGCCGGTCAACACACCGCCGACCTCGACGCAGAGCCGCAGAATGTCGGCGCCGAACGCCTCGGCCTTGTCCATCTCGCCGGGTTTGTTGGCGTCGTACAGAATGAGAGGGTGAAGATTGCCGTCGCCGGCGTGAAACACATTGGCGACGCCGAGGCCGTATTTCTCCGACATCTCTTTCATCCGCCGCAAAACCAGCGGCAATTGCTTGCGCGGGATGGTGCCGTCCATGCACAGATAGTCCGGCGAGATCCGGCCGACCGCCGGGAACGCAGCCTTGCGGCCGGCCCAGAACAGCAACCGCTCTTTCTCCGAGACCGAGATCTGGCAGGTGGTCGAGCCGCAGGACAGTGCAATGCTCTCGACCCGGCTGATCAACTCGTCGACCTCGACGCCGGGACCGTCGAGTTCGATGATCAGTAGCGCCTCGACGTCGAGCGGATAGCCGGCATGGACGAAGGCTTCGGCGGCGTGGATCGCCGGCCTGTCCATCATCTCCATGCCGCCCGGAATGATGCCGGCGCCGATCACCTGCGCCACGCATTCGCCGGCGGCCTCGACGTCGGAAAAGCCGATCATCAGCGCGCGCGCGGTTTCCGGCTTTTGCAGAATCCGCACCGTCACCTCGGTGATGACGCCGAGCAGGCCCTCAGAGCCGGTGATGATGCCCATCACGTCGTAGCCCGAGGTCTCCGCGGTCTTGCCGCCGACCTTGATGATCTCGCCGTTGATCAACACGATCTCGCAGCCCAGCACGTTGTTGGTGGTCATGCCGTATTTCAGGCAATGCACGCCGCCGGAATTCTCCGCGATGTTGCCGCCGATCGAGCAGGCGATCTGCGACGACGGATCGGGCGCGTAGTAGAAGCCCCTGTGATCGACCGCCTGACTGATCGCCAGGTTGGTGACGCCGGGCTCCACCACCACGGCGCGATTGTCGAAATCGATCTCGCGGATCCGCTTGAACTTGCCGAGGCCCAAGAGCACGCCGTCGGCGAGCGGCAGCGCGCCGCCGGATAGCGAAGTGCCGGAGCCGCGCGGCACCACGCGGATGCCGTTGTCGTGGCAATATTTCAGCACCTGCGAGACCTGCTTTGTGGTGTCCGGCAGCACCACCACCATCGGCGGCTGCCGATACGCCATCAGCCCGTCGGACTCGTAGGGGATCATCTCGGCGGCCGACGAAATCACCCCCTCGCCCGGGACAATCTTTCGCAAGGCGGCGACGATCTCATCGCGGCGCGCCAGCACCGCCTGATCCGGCTCCGGCATCTTGATCGACATGGCGCGTCCTCCGAGGCTTGGCGCGGGTGAATGCCGCGCTCTTTCGTTATCAGGCGCCGATCAGAATCCGCGCCGGCATCACCGCCTGCACCACCAGGCCGCGGGCGCGGGCATCCATCACGCCGACCGCGCGCAGCGCCAGCAGCGTCACGGTCTGCACCGCGTCGCGCAGCCGGCCGGGATCGTCGAGATTGTCCGGCGCCAGTGGCCCGACCAGCGATTCATGCAGCGCGCCGAGCAGCGCGGTCGAGGCCAGCGCGGTGTCCTGCGCCGGCAGATGACCGGCGCGCACCGCGGCACCGATCCGCAATTCGATCTCGCCGGCGATCTCGCGGCGGCTGGCCAGCCGCGACGCGGTGACGTCGACGTCGACCGGCTCGGCGAGAATGCCCCAGGCCAATTTGCGATGCGACAGCACATGCACCGCCACCGTGGTGACGGCGGCGGCGAGCGCCGAGGACGGCCCGGGCGCGGCATCGGCGGCGCGGCGGATCGCCGCCAACTCGTCGCGCGAGACCTCGGCGATCAGTTCGGAAATCAAGTCGGCCTTGGAGGGAAAGTAGCGATACACGGTGCCCGCGGCGACGCGGGCGCGGGTCGCCACCGGGGCGATCTGCACCGCCGCCATGCCGCCTTCCGAGGCGGTCTCGCGGGCCGCCGCGAGAATCGCCTGACGACGCGCCGCGAGGCGTTTGACGACTTGCTGGGTGCGCCGGTAAACCATCGCGGTCTCTTCCCTGTCGGCGGCTGCCTGAACAAACAGCTTATTTTTCAAGGCCTGCAGCGAACCGACAAAGCATCCGTAACGTCGTTCACTTCAAAGCCGTCAAAGAACTGAACACCAATTCAGATGCACTGACAAGTGGCATTTGTGCCACCGAGGCGGAGCGGACGACCTACCCGGCAAGGCCCAGCGCGCGGGCCACCGCGGCCACCGCCATGCCGGTGATCACCGCGAGGAAATCGTTGCGGCGGATGATGGTGATCGCCATCGCCGCGGCAATCGCCACCAGCACCACCGGCCCGCCATTGACCGCGACCGGCAGCGCCGCGGCGACGATGATCGAGCCCGGCAAGGCGTCGAGCATGCGGCGAATCCGCGGCGTCACGGTCACATACCCCATCAGCCAATAACCGCCGAGCCGCGCGGCCACGGTCACCGCGGTCATCACCGCGAAGGCGGCCACCACGTCGCTGCGCAGAAATTCGCTCATGCCGCGGGTCCGTGCGGGGGCGCCGGCTCGTCCATCAGCCCGGCGCTGATTGCGCCCGACAGCGCCCCGGCGATGATGAACCACCAGCCCGGCAGCAAAGCGTGCACGGCGACGGCGACCGCGCCGGACACCGCCCAGGGGATCGCCCGCCGCGGTCCCTTCCAGGCCGGCACCAGCATCGCGGCGAAGAACGCCGGCATCACCAGATCGACGCCGTAGGTCTTCGGATCGGAGAGCCGTTCGGCGAGCAGGAATCCCGGGATCGCCGCCACCACCCACAGCGCATAGAGCACCAGACCGCCGGCGAGATAGAACCAGGCATTGGCGCCGCCGTGGTCGCGATAGCGCATCGCGGCGAGCCAGCCGCCGTCGGTCACCAGCAGCATCGCCGGATAGGCCTGCCAAGCCGGCAGATTGCCGAACCACGGCTGCAGGCTCGCGGTCATCAAGAAGAAGCGGATGTTGACGGTGGTGGTGAGCAGCGCCAAAGCCGCGATCGACGACGGCGTCAGCCGGTCCGGCCAGGCCTGCACCGCGACGAATTGCGACAGCCCGCCATAGACCGAGGCCATCATCAGCTCGACCTCGGCCAGCGTGAAATGCTTCTGCGCGCACAAGGCACCGAACGCCATGCCGAACGCCAGCGTGCCGGGCAACAGCGGCCCGATCGCGATCACGCCGGGCAGAATGGCGTCGGCCGACCAATAGGCCGGGGCTTTCGAAAGATGCGTGGTCATCGGCGGGTCCGGGTTTACGTCGAAGCTCTTGCGGGCGATGCGCGACGAGGTCAAGCGCCGCGCTATGCGCGCGCCGCGCTGCGATTGCCGGCGCCGCCCGCTCGCGTTATAGTTGCGCGGGGGTTGGGAAGCTAGAATGCCGGCATGAGCGCCAAGATCATCGCCGTCGCCAACATGAAGGGCGGCGTCGGCAAGACCGCGACCGTGGTATCGATGGCGGAGGCGCTCGCCGCCAGCGGCTATCGCGTGCTGGTGATCGATCTCGACGCCCAGGCCAACGCCTCGATCTGCCTCGCCGGCGATGCGCTGCTGGCCACGCTGATGGCGCGGCAGGCGACGATCGAGGGCTTCCTGCACGACCGGCTGCTCGGCAAGCGGCAGATGAGCCTTGCCGACTGCATCCGCAACAACGTCAGCAACGTCTCGCATCTCAACAAGCAACTCGCGATCTCGCTGTTGCCCTCGAGCCCCGAGCTGCGCAATTTCGAACAATTGCTGATCTATGAATTGACCAAGGCCAAGATGAGCTGGGCCGACATCGTCAATAGCCTGGCCGCGGTGATGAGCACGCATCTCGGCAAAGCCCGCAAGGCCTATGACTTCGTGCTGATCGACTGCGCGCCGGGGATTTCGGCGCTGACCGAGGTCAGCATCCGGCTCGCCGACCTGATCATCGTGCCGACCATCGCCGACTTTCTGTCGACCTTCGGACTGCAGAATTTCTGCGCCACGATGTCGAGCCGCGGGCTGTCGGAGCAGGTCAGGCGGCCGGCCCGGCCGCCTTATGTGCTGATCACGCGGCGCCGCCAGGTCAGGATCCACGCCGAAACCGCCGCGATGCTGCGCGACGAGGCGTTGGCGGACAAGCCGGCCTTCGCGATGTTTAATACCGAGATTCCCGAGACCGTGGCGATCGGCGACGCGCTCGGCCAGACCGTCGACGCTCCTTCCGCCAAAGCCAAGTATCCGATTTTCTCGCAGAAATGGGGACCCATCGTGGTTCCGCTGCTCCAAGACCTGGTCGACGAACTCACGGAGGTGCTCGATGTCGATCGCGCTTGATGGTTTCGAGGTATTGTGCCGGCTCGGCGCCCATCCCGAATTGTTCGCGCCGGTCCGTGTCGACGCCGACAAGGCGGCGCGCGCGCTGGTGCTGAAGTGCCTGAAGGCCAAGTCGGTCGGGGTTGAGGCGCTGCGCGCGATCCGCGCCATCATCGGCGACGAGCCGTTCGCGCTATTGCTCGACGGCCTCAAGGATTCCGAGGTGAAAAGCATCCTGACCCGGCTCGACAAGCATTGCCCGGAGTTGAAGCAGGGCAAGCCGGCGTCGCAGCGCCAGCAATTGCGGGCGATCGCCGAGGATCTGTCCGACCCCTCGCCGCCGCCGCCGAAGAAGACCGCAAAGAAAGCCGCCGAGAAAGTCGCGGCTGACAAGCCGGCGAAACCCGCGGCGCCGAAGCGGCTGGGCAGCGAGGTGATGCAGCAGTTTCGCGAAGGCGGAAAGCGGAAGCGGTAGTAATGGCTGTAGCTGTAGCGATAGCGTTAGTGGCGCAATGCGCCGCGATGCAGCACCCTCTGCTCCCCTCCCCCTTGCGGGGAGGGGAGCGCGCCGCCGTCGCGTTTAAGGAATTGCAACACCCCGCGCTGCCGTCGCGGGCCCTCTTTTAAGGGAAAAGCTCGCTACCCGTCGCAAGCGTGACGGAGTTTGCAACATCACGCGCCGTCATCCTGAGGTGCGAGGCTGCGCGCGCAGCGCGAAGCCGGGCGTCTCGAAGGATGGCCGCAGGTGGCGAAGCTGCCGAGACATTTGCTGTTGCAGCGCGTCGGGCCGCGTCGCTCGCAGCCGCATCCTTCGAGGCCCTCGCTGCGCTCGGGCGCCTCAGGATGACGTCTCACGGCATAAGGATGACGACTCAAGGCGTGAGGACGACGACTCGCTGGGCGATGCTCGGGGTGTTCACCCGGCTGCCCATGGCCGAACATCGCCGCAACAAAAAACGCGGCGTTGCCGCCGCGTTTTGCTTGTCGAAGGATCGTTCGATCGCGGCGTCAGGCCTGCGGCTGCGGCTCCAGGCCGGCGTCGGGACGCGGCCGCGGCTTGCCGGCCGGCGGCACCGCCGAGGTCCGGGGACCGGCGGGCTCCAGCACCGATTCGCGATTCGGCTTCTTGCCGTTGAGCAGGTCCTGGATCTCGTCGCCGCTCAAAGTCTCGAACTCCAACAGGCCCTTGGCGAGTGCCTCGAGGTCGGCGCGCTTCTCGGTGAGAATCCGCGTGGCCTCGTTGTAGCCCTCTTCCACCAGCCGCTTGATCTCGGCGTCGATCTTCTGGACCGTGGCTTCCGAGGCGTTCTGGGTGCGCGACACCGACATGCCGAGGAACACTTCGTCCTGGTTCTCGCCGTAGGACACCGTGCCGAGTTCTTCGGACAGGCCCCAGCGGGTCACCATCATCCGGGCAAGCCTTGTCGCCTGCTCGATGTCCGACGACGCCCCCGACGTGACCTTGTTGCGGCCGAAGATCAGTTCTTCGGCGACCCGGCCGCCCATCATGATGGCGAGCCGCGAGGTCATCTGCTCGAGAGACATCGACAGCTTGTCGCGTTCCGGCAGCTGCATCACCATGCCGAGCGCACGACCACGCGGAATGATGGTGGCCTTGTGGATCGGGTCGGTGGCGATGACGTTGAGGCCGACGATGGCGTGGCCGCCCTCGTGATAGGCCGTCAGCATCTTCTCTTCCTCAGTCATCACCAGCGACTTGCGCTCGGCGCCCATCATCACCTTGTCCTTGGCCTCTTCGAACTCGGCCTGGGTCACCATCCGCTTGTTGCGGCGGGCGGCGGTCAGCGCAGCCTCATTGACCAGGTTCATCAGGTCGGCACCGGAGAAGCCCGGGGTGCCGCGCGCGATCACCTTGAGGTTGATATCCGGCGCCAGCGGCACCTTGCGGACATGCACCTTGAGGATCTGCTCGCGACCGACGACGTCCGGATTCGGCACCACCACTTGGCGGTCGAAGCGGCCCGGACGCAGCAGCGCGGGATCGAGCACGTCGGGCCGATTGGTGGCGGCGATCAGGATCACGCCTTCGTTGGCCTCGAAGCCGTCCATCTCGACCAGCAACTGGTTCAGGGTCTGCTCGCGCTCGTCATTGCCGCCGCCGAGGCCGGCGCCGCGATGCCGGCCGACCGCGTCGATTTCGTCGATGAAGATGATGCAGGGCGCGTTCTTCTTGGCCTGCTCGAACATGTCGCGGACACGCGATGCGCCGACGCCGACGAACATTTCGACGAAGTCGGAGCCCGAGATGGTGAAGAACGGCACATTGGCTTCGCCGGCCACCGCGCGCGCGATCAGCGTCTTGCCGGTGCCGGGAGGGCCGACCAACAGCACGCCGCGCGGAATCCGGCCGCCCAGCCGCTGATACTTGCCGGGGTCACGCAGGAACTCGACGATCTCCTGCAGGTCCTGCTTGGCCTCGTCGACGCCGGCGACGTCTTCAAACGTCACGCGGCCATGCGCCTCGGTCAGCATCTTGGCGCGCGACTTGCCAAAGCCCATCGCCTTGCCGGCGCCGCCCTGCATCTGTCGCGACAGGAAGATCCACACCCCGATCAGCGCGATGAACGGCAGCCAGGACACCAGGAGCGACACGAACCACGGCACGTTGTCGCCCTGCGGCTTGGCGGTGATCGAGACCTTGCCGTTGTACAGCCGCGACACCAGCGTCGGATCGTTCGGCGCATAGGTCTGGAAGCTGGAGCCATTGGTGAAGGTGCCGTGAATTTCCGGACCCTGGATCACCACGTCGCGCACGTGATTCTGATCGACCTCGCTCAAGAGCTGCGAGAACGAGATATCTTGCGAGGCGACCCGTTGGCCTGGATTCTGGAAGAGCGTGAAGAGCGCCAGCAGCAGCAAGACGATAATAACCCACAGGGCGAAATTGCGCAGATTGGCGTTCATCGATCTTCCTTCTTGGCCGCGCGGATCGCGGCCCGTGCCCTTGATGCGAGACAAGGGGTGTCCTTGGGTTGGCTTATGACACAATCTAGGTGTGCCATTGGCTGCTGCCAAGGGAACCAGTCAGGACTATTTAGCGCATCGCCGCGCCCGCTGGTTTCAATCATGCCCCTCGAATGCGGCTCTTTCAACGGTGGTTAAGAAGCGGTGCAGCGAATCAGCCGCGGCGGCGCGGCGGCGCCGGTTCGATCCGCAGCCGATCGCGGCCGAGCGTGACCAGCGCGCCCGCCAGCGTGCGTTTCAGCACGAATGGGCCGTGGCCGGCGCCTGATCCGGCCGCGGCGCGGTCGATGTCGGCCACCAGGCGCTCGATTTTGCCCAGTTCCGCGGGGCCCTCATGGCCGACGCGGTCGATGCTGCGTAGCAGCAATCGGACCTTGATCTCGCCCGGCAGAACGGCAAACGCCGCGGCCTCGAAGCCCGGCCGCGCCGGTTGGCGATCGTGCAGCGCCAGGAATCGCTCGGCGCCGTCCGCCAGAATGTCGAGCGCGGCGTCGGCACGCGCCAGCCGCGCCGCCAGCCGCGCCAGATTGCGGGCGTCGAAGCCCTCCTCGGCATAGGCCGCGATCAGGCCGCGCAGCCGCGGCCGGGCATAGCGCAGATCGCTGTTGCTGGGATCGGTGGCAAAATCGATCTTGGCCTTGTGCAGCGTCGCCACCAGCTGCGCTTTCGACACCCCGAGCAGCGGCCGCGCGATGATGACGCCGTGGCGCGCGGTCTGCCGCGCCATGGCCGCCAGCCCGGCGATGCCGCTGCCGCGCGAGATCCGCATCAGCACGGTTTCGGCCTGGTCGTCCTGAGTGTGCGCGGTGAGGATGTGGCTGGCGCCGGCGGCGCGTGCCGCCCGCGCCAACAGCCGATAGCGCGCCTCGCGCGCCGCAGCCGGTACTCCAGTGGCGGGCTTGTCGCCGCGCCAGCGCAGCGTCTTGTGCGGCAGCTCGAGTTCGGCGGCGCGGCGCTTGACGTCGCGGGCCTCCCGCGCGGCTTCCGCGCGCAAGCCGTGATCGACGGTGATCACCGAAAGCGCGGGTCCGCGCTGCAGCGCCTTGCGCCAGCGCGCCGCGAGCCACATCAGCGCCAGCGAATCCGGGCCGCCGGACACCGCCAGCACGATCGCCTTGGCGTCGCGCCAGTCGGCGAACAAGTGTTTCGCCTGCTGCGCCGTAAGCGGCTTGTGGTGGTCGTCAGGCATGGCGGTCCCGCAGCGAAGGCCGCAGTCTAAAGCAGGTTGCGGCCGATCACTGCAAGTTTGTCGGAGGCTTACATCAATTCCGCTGAAGGCGGTCATTCCGGGGTGCGAGGCCGTAGGCCGAGCGAACCCGGAATCTTGCCGCGAGGCGAACGGGAATTTCGCTTATGCCTGCGGCGAGATTCCGGGTTCGCTCGCGCTTCGCGCTCACGCCCCGGAACGACGGCGTCTATCAGACGTCCCGCAACAAGGTGGTCGTGACGGCGCGACCGCTCAGCACTTGATGCGCTTTTGTTCGCGATCGACCGCCTGCTTGATGCCGTTCGAGGCCCGCGGATATTTCCGGGTGACTTCGCCGAGCGCGGCGCAGGCCGCCTCCTTCTCTTTCAACGCCGCCAGCGATTGGCCGAGCCGCAGCAGCGCGTCCGGCGCTTTCGCCGAGGTGTCGTATTTGGTGGTCACCGCGAGAAAGGATTCGGCGGCGTCGCGGTAGAGCTGGCGCTGGAAATAGCTTTCGCCGAGCCAATATTGCGAATCCGCGGTGAGCGGGTCGCCGGGGTGGTTCTTGGCGAAATTGCGCATGGTCTCTTCGGCCAGCGCGTAGTCCTTGCGCTGCATGTAGCCGATGCCGAGATCGAACTCATCCTTCGGCGTCGCCGACGGCGGCAAGGTGGTCAACCCGGCCGCCGCGGGGCTGCCGGCCGGCGCAGCGGCGCCGCGCGGCGTGTTCAGCTCGAGCGGTTCGCCGGCGGCCCGGCTGCCCGGAACCGCGGCGGGGCTCGACTGCGGCGTGCTGCCGAGCGCCCGCGGCGCGCCCGGCGCCGAGGGATTTTGACTGGGATCGAACGCGTCGCCGCGGCGCCGGCCGCCGGCTGGCGGCGCCGCGGGCGGCACCGTGGCCTGCTCCTGACCGAGCGGCGCCGGCTGTTGATCATAGACCGGCGGCCGCGCGGCCGGCGGCGGCACGGCCGCGACGCTGGGCGGCACCGCGCCGGCCGGCGGATAGGCCGCGGGCGGCGCACCGGGCGGCGGCGCCGCGCTCTGCAGCGCCTTCAACTGCTCTTCGAGCCGGCGATTGCGGTATTGCAGTTCTTCGTTCTGGCCGGTCAGCGTGCGCAGCTGGTTCTCGAGCTGCTGCACCCGCATTTCCGGATCGATCTCGCCGTCGGATTGCGCGATCGCCTGAGACGACAGAGCGAGCATCGCCGCCACCGCGACGCCGCCCGCAAACACTGGAAATCTGGAGGACATTGTTGCCTGACGATTGGGTCTGGTTGCCTGACGATCGGGGCTTGCGTGCGATCACAACCGCAGCACATTGAGATTTTGACTACGCCAAAAGTGTGACTGGCGCAAAGCGCAAAAAAACCGGCGCCCGAAGGCGCCGGCAAATTTCAACCGCTGCGAAACGGCTCAGGAACTGGCGTTCAGCACGGTGACGGCGCGGCGGTTCTGCGACCAGCACGAAATGTCGTTGCAGACCGCGACCGGGCGCTCCTTGCCGTAGGAAATCGTCCGCATCCGCGACGGGTCGATACCGCGCGAGGTCAGATAGGTGCGCACCGACTGGGCGCGACGGGCGCCGAGCGCGATGTTGTATTCGCGGGTGCCGCGCTCGTCGGCGTGACCTTCGATGGTGAAGGAGTAGCGGCTGTAGCTTTGCAGCCACTGCGCCTGCTTATCCAGCGTGGCGATTGCCTGCGGCGACAGATCGGTCTGGTCGCTTTCGAAGAACACCCGGTCCCCGACATTGACGACGAAGTCCTGCTGGCTGCCCGGGGTGGCCGCACCGGCCAACGACCCATCGGCGCCGCCGCCCAGCGGGTTCTTGTTGGCACAGGCCCCCATAGAAAGCGCCACCGCGAGCACCGCGGCCAGTTTAAATCCCTGGAGGATTCGCATTTGCTGTTTCATTCCGGAGCCTCCACGCTCGCGTTTGTCCGACTGGCTTCCGGTCTACAGGGCGATGGTTAAGCGAACGTTCCGTCAACCTTGATGAGAGGTTGCCAGACCCGATCAAATGCCAGCTGTTAGCGAAATGCACCCGCATGGTTAATGCGAGGTAAATGTGGCGCGATGGTGAATGCGAGCGATCGAAGCGTGATTTCCCGGGCGTTTGCCGGCGGGTGTGGCTGATCGGCACTAAGGGCTGTTGCGGTTCTGATAGATCAGAACCGCGGCGCGATCCGCGCCTCGTCGCGCGGCGATGAGCCCGGCGGCAGGTGCCGGGCCAACAGGTGACGCATCCCGCAGCGCCGCTCAGGCCTGCGAGACGATCGGGGCGCTGTCCTCCGGGAACTCGGCCAGATGCAGCGACGGCGAGGCGCCGTGGCTGCTGCGCTCGAACAGCTTGCGCCGCTCGAAGGCGCTGGAGCGCAGGAACGGATAGCGCGCGAACACCTTGCCGTGCTGGGCCGGGAAATCGATCACCATCAGGCTGATCGGCTTGGTCAGCCCGGGATACTGCCGCGGCGGGCACACCGAACGCATGAAGGCCTTGCGATAGAACGCCTGATGTTCGGCGCGCACCGAGGCGTAGCCGAGATGCGCTTTGAAATGCTCGCAGGCGACATAGGCCAGCCGCAACGTCATATAGGGCAGTTCCGGAAACCGATTGGCGCGCTCCGGATCGCCGACAAAGCGGGTCGGATCGACGATGATCCGGCCTTTGTCCAGTTCCGGTTGCAGCAGGTCGGCGAACACATCCATCGACGGGCACACCGGATCCTCGCGCGTCGCCACCGTGATGCGCAGCGAACTGGTCAGCTGGCCTTCGAAATACACCCCGATGATCCAGGAATTGTCCAGGTCGTCGTAGCGGTCGGTGATGATGCCGCTGCGATTCGGCTCGATGGTGCCTTCCTTCAGATAAGCGCGATAGCGCAGCCGGTAGATCGCCTCCTTCTCCGCGTCGGTCTCGGCCAGCCGGTAATCGACTCTGTCGAGCAGTTCGAGCGCGCGCGCGGGGCCGCCCGCCTTCAGTTGGTGTTGGGCGGAACTCATTCGATGGCCTCCATGCGACGCAACCTCGGGATCGTACGAGGTTAACGATTTCTTAACGCCGATGCAAAAACATCGGGGCATTAGGGTTAACAGAAACAATTGCAGCATTGCCTGCGACGGCGATCAGTGCCGCGCGCCGCGGTTGCGGATTCAGGCGATCGTTTGGGATTCAGGCGATCGAGCGCTCGGGCGGCGCCTTGGCGTATTGGTCGCTCGGGCTGCCATGCGAGGCGGCCAACAATTGCCGCACCTGGGCGGCCGGCACCGGGCGGCTGAACAGATAGCCCTGCGCCTCGGTCACGGTGCCGTCGGCACTGATCAATTCCAGTTGCTCGTTGGTCTCGATGCCCTCGACCACCACCGCCATGCCGAGATCGGCGGACAGCCGCGCCACGCCGCGCAGCAGCGTCAGCGGCCGATCGGCGTCGATGCCTTCGAGGAACGAGCGGTCGATCTTGACCTTCTGCAGCGGGAAATTGTGCAGATAGCTGAGGCTGGAATAGCCGGTGCCGAAATCATCGAGCGAAATTCGCACCCCGGCGGCGCGCAATTGCGACAGCGCGTCGAGCGTCCATTGGGTGTTGCGCAGCAATGAGGACTCGGTGATCTCGATCTCCAGCCGGCTCGCCGGCAGCCCCGACACTTCGAGCGCGTAGCGCACCTCGTTCAACACGTCGCGCTGGTGGAATTGCTGCGAGGAGAAGTTCACCGCGATGCAGACGGGTTCCGGCCAGCGCATGCATTCCATGCAGGCCTTGCGCAGAATCCAGCGGCCGAGATCGACGATCAGCCCCATCTCCTCGGCGACCGGAATGATGTCGACCGGCGACACCGTGCCGCGCACCGGATGATTCCAGCGCAGCAGCGCTTCGCAGGTCGAAATCCGGCCGGTCTTCAGGTTGACCAGCGGCTGGTAGTACAGCTCGAACTCTTCGTGGGCCAGCGCGCGGCGCAGGTCGAGCTCCAGGATCCGCCGCGACTCCACGGTATGCGCCATCTCCTCGCGGAAGAAGCAGAAGGTGCCGCGGCCGTCGGCCTTGGCGCGGTACAGCGCCATGTCGGCGTTCTTCAAAAGCACGTCGGCCTTGATCCCGGGCGCGGTCACCGCGATGCCGATCGAGGCGCCGATTTCGACCACGTGGTGGTCGATCAGATAGCGTTCGCTGAGCCGGTCGACGATCCGCCGCGCCAGCACCGCGGCGTCTTCGTTGGACTTGATGTGCTGCTGGAACACGACGAATTCGTCGCCGCCGAACCGCGCCACGAAGTCCTCCGGCCGCAGGATCTCGCGCAGCCGGTCGGCGACGTCGCACAGCAATTGATCGCCGCAGGGGTGGCCCAGGGTGTCGTTGACCTGCTTGAACTGGTCGAGATCGATGAACAATAGCGCGGAGGGCCGGGTCTCGGTGTGGCCGTGCGAGGTCAGCAGCAGCCGTTCGATCTCGTCGCGGAAATTCACCCGGTTGGGCAACGCGGTCAGCTCGTCGTAACGCGCAAGGTGAATGATCCGCGCCTCGGCGCTGCGCCGTTCGGTGATGTCCTCGACCAGCACCACGGTGCCGCCATCGGTCATCGGCTGGAAGGTCCAGGAGAAGGCGTGGGCGTCGGTGGTTTCGGAATCCACGGTGATGATCTCGCCGGCGACGGCGTTTTCGATGTCCGACACGATGGACCGGCCGCTCGACGGCGAGATGGTACCGGCGGCGACGCAGGCCGCCAGAATGTCGGAGGCCGAGCCGCTGCGGTGCATGAAGTCGTGCGGCAGCCGCATCATGTCGGCGAAGCGCTGGTTCATCACCGCGAGCCGGCTGTCAGCGCCGCTGAACATGCACAGCCCGTGCGGCATGTTGTTGAGCGCGGTGTCGAACTGGGTGGCGATCGCGGCCTCGCGCTCGCGGGCGAGCCAGGCGTTCAGATAGATCCGCTGCAGGCTCGAGGTGAGATGCCGGATCGCGACGAAGAACACGATGCTGAGCAGCGCCAGCGCGAAATGATAGGCATCGCCGACGAACATCAGCGCCAGGATCAGCGGGCCGCAGCCGAGCAGGACCTGCAGATGAAAGATCCGCGGCCGGCCGAAGGTGCGGCCGACGCCGGCCGAGGTGTAGGCCACCACGGTGGTGACGCACAGCATATGCGCGGCGGCGTCGCTGGTGCGCAGCAATACCGTGGCGCTCCAGATCCCCAGCGCGATGCCGTAAACCACCGCACCGACCCGGTAGCGCTGCTCCCAGACCACCGCCTCGTCGGCGGACAGCGGCGCATTGCGTTGCTTGTAGCGATACATCTGCACGGCGCGTGCCACGCCCACCGCGATGAACAGCGGCACGCAGAGCCAGATCGGTACGTCGCCGGAGACCGCGCCGATCACCGCGCCGGCGATCGCCGGGCCGAACGCGCCAAAGACCATCGGCAGCGGATTCATGAAAAGCGAATCCACCATGCCGGCATAGATCGAGGGAGACATCTGCTGATCTAGGTCTTGGCTAGGTTGGGCAAGCTGCATCTCGGCGGGTGACCGTTCCGTTTCAGATGGTCATTTTTTACCCAAATCGAGTGAAGCCTTTCTGAGGAAACATCCTTAGCGAACCCTTTCCGGGATCGCGCAGAGCGGGTTTTCAGCTATGATTTCAGGCAACTAGGCAAGGTTTGCCGAGCGTTTCCCGTTTCGGTTGCGGCCCGTACAATTACCCATTGTTTACGATTTATTTACGCGTTCAGGACAACAGCGGCGACCACGCCGGGTCGGAGGCAAAGCCCGGCGTCGGCACCTTTTGCTCGTTGCGGCCGGAGATATCGACCGTGAACAGCGACGGCCCGCCATTGCCGCCGGGATCGCGGAAGAACATCAGCACCCGGCCATTCGGCGCGAAGGTCGGGCCTTCGTTGTGATAGCCCGAGGTCAGCAATCGCTCGCCGGAGCCGTCGGTCTTCATGATGCCGATCGAGAACTGCCCGCCGCCCTGCTTGGTGAAGGCGATGTAGTCGCCGCGCGGCGACCACACCGGGGTCGAATAGCTGCCCTCGCCGAACGAGATGCGTTGCGCCGGCCCGCCGCCCGCCGCCATCACATAGATCTGCGGCTTGCCGCCGCGATCGCTCTCGAAGCAGATCTTGCTGCCGTCCGGCGCATAGGACGGCGAGGTGTCGATCGCCGGCGTATCGGTCAGCCGCGTGGTGGATTTGGAGCGCAGATCCATCACGAACAGATTGGAGTTGCCGCCCTGCTGCAGGCTCATGATGACGCGCTGGCCGTCCGGGGAAAACCGCGGCGAAAACGACATCCCGGGGAAATTGCCGACGATCTCGCGCTGGCCGGTCTCGATGTTGAACAGATAGACCCGGGGATCGCCCTGGCCGAATTCCATATAGGTGATTTCCTGCGTCGACGGCGAGAACCGCGGCGTCAGCACCAGATCCGCGCCGCGGGTCAGATAGCGCACATTGGCGCCGTCCTGATCCATCAGGGCGAGCCGCTTGACCCGGCGTTCCTTGTTGCCGGTCTCGTCGACGAACACCACGCGGCTGTCGAAATAGCCCTTTTCGCCGGTCAGCCGCTCATAGATCTGGTCGGAGATGATATGGGCGATGCGCCGCCAATATTCCGGCGAGGTGAAATATTGCTGGCCGGTGAGCTGCTGGCCGGCGGCGACGTCCCACAGCCGGAACTCGGCCTTCAGCCGGCCGTCGCCCTGCCTGGTCATCCGGCCGGTCACCAGCGCCTGGGCGTTGATGGTCTTCCAGCTCTGAAACTGCGGCGGGGTGTCGATATTGTTGATCCGCTCGATGAAGGCGGCCTGATCGATCGGCGCAAACAGCCCGCTGCGCTTCAGATTGTTGGTGATCACCTGCGACACCCCGGCGCCGACCTCGTTGTCCGACGGCGTGCCGGCGACGAAATTCGGAATCGCAATCTGCAACGGGGCGACGTTGCCCTCGGTGACCTGCAACCTGGTCTGCGCCCGCGCCGCGCGGGGCAGCAGCAAGGCGGCGGCGGACCCGGCCCCGCCGAGCAAGGCTTGGCGACGACTCAACGGCAGAGCGGGTAGACGGGACGACATCACGGACATTGCTGGCTCACTTCAAAATTCATTAGCTGCGAAACATCTGGCGCGGATCGAAGGTCACGATCATGTCTTTCCACTGATCGTAGCTGCCGGGCTGCAGCATGTCGTAGGGCTGGCCCTGCAGCACCGCGCGCATCGCGGCTTCCGCGGCCGCCTGATAGCGCGGCGAGGAGCCGCGCGAGACGATTTCCGGCGCCGCGGCGAGCCGGCGCTCCGGCGTCAGCCGGATCCGAATATCCACGATCAATTCCTCAGGCCGCTCGGTGCCGGCCTGCACGTTCCACAATTGCGTCAGCCGGGCCCGCAAGGCGTCGAGCTCGGATTGCGACAGCGTCGCCGCGGTGCCGCGCGAGGAGCCGAGCGAGGCCTGCGAATTCAGCGCGGTGCCGGTGGCGGCCTGCCTTGTCGGATCGCGCTTGTCGAGCAAGGCGGCGATCTTCGACTGGTCGAAGGTGCGCTCCTGCTTCGGCTTCGGCGGCGGCGCCGGCGCGGCCTTGGCCTCCGGCTTCGGCGGCGGCGGCTTCTTGCTCTCGTCCTTCTTCAGCGCCTCGGCGATGCTGTCGGGCTTCGGCGGATCGGGTTTCTTCTCCACCGGCTTCGGCTCGGCCTTGGGCTTTTCCTCGGCCACCGGCTTCGGCGGATCGGGCTTTTTCTCGACCGGCTTTTCCGCGGGCTTCGGCGGCGGGGTCGGCGCCACCGCGGTTTCGATCGGCGGCTTTTCGCTGATCTTGCCGACCGGATCGTCGACCGGCTTGGCGTCGGCGATCTTCTCGACCAGCGGCTTCGGCTTGTCCTTCTCGCCGGTCTTGGAGCCGGCGGTGATCTTGGAGAGCTGATCGGCGGAGATGATGTCCACCGGCATCGATTCCGGCGGCGGCGCTTCCAGCGAGCGGGCCGAAAAAGACACGAGGCCGTACCCGATCACGATGACGTGCAGGGCAACCGACGCCAGCAGTGTCTTGTCGACCTTCACCAAGGGCCTATCCCTGATCCACTTCGGTCACCAGCGCGACGCGCCGGAACCCGGCCGCCGACAGCCGGCCCATCACCTTCATCACCGTGCCGTAGTCCACCTTCTTGTCGCCGCGCACGAAGATCCGCTCGTCGAGACCGCTGCGGGCCTCGGTGATTGCCTTCAGCTTCGGCACCAGTTCGTCGATCCCGATCTCGGTCTCGTTGAGGAACACCTGGCCCTTGAGGTTGACCGACAGCGTCAGCGGGTTCTTGTCCTGCTCCAGGCTCTTGGCCTGGGTCTGCGGCAGATCCAGCGGCACGCCGACGGTCAGCATCGGCGCCGACACCATGAAGATGATCAGCAGCACCAGCATGACGTCGACCATCGGCGTCACGTTGATCTCGGCCATCACGCCGGCGCGACGCCGACCGCGCCGTCCGCCGCCTCCTGATCCCGCCGTGCTCATCGCCATGATCTGCTACTCGCTGCTTGGTCGCCGCCAGGTGGTCACGCGCGCTCGTCGATCTGGCGCGACAGGATCGCGGAGAACTCGTCGGCGAAGCCTTCCAGCCGCTGCGCCTGGCGGTTCACCTCGGAGGCGAACTTATTGTAGAAAATAGTCGCCGGAATGGCAGCGATAAGGCCGATCGCGGTGGCGAACAGCGCCTCGGCGATGCCCGGCGCCACCACCGCCAGCGAGGTATTCTTCGACGCGGCGATCGACTGGAAGCTCGACATGATGCCCCAGACGGTGCCGAACAGGCCGACGAAGGGGCCGGCCGAGCCGACCGTGGCCAACACCAGCAGCCTGCGCTCCAGCCGCTCGACCTCGCGGGCGATCGAGACGTTCATCACCTTTTCGATCCGCATCTGCAGCCCGGCGAAGGAGCGCGCCTGGCTCTCGAACGAGCGCTTCCATTCCCGCATCGCCGCCACGAAACACGCCGCCATCGACTGCGTCGGCTTGGCCGACAGCGCGCGATACAGCTCATCAATCGATTCGCCGGACCAGAACGCCTGCTCGAAACGGTCCATCGCCCGCTTGGTGCGGGAATACAGCAGGATCTTGTCGATCGCGATCGCCCACACCCACACCGAACAGCCGAGCAGCCCCAGCATCACGGCTTTCACCACCCAATGGGCCTGCAGGAACAGTGCAATCAGCGAGACGTCGCTGGATGCCAGCGGCAAGGCTGACTGCGCCACATCGGCGGGATTCATCGAATGGTCCTCTCAAACGCAAGTGCGGGTCGGCTGCGGCCTGCGGCCGCCGGTTCCGCGGCGACCGGCCGCCGGGCGAAGCGCCGGTGCCAAAGCCTTGAGTGTCGCAGGGGAGAGCCCGTCCGAAGCCGTGCTGTGCATCCCCTGTCAACGTGTCAAAACGAGGGCTATCGACGCGCCCGCCCTGCCCTAACCAAACGCTAATCTTGGTTAAGACCAGGTTACCAGCCTGCGATTTCGCCCGGCAAAGCGCTTTGCCGACGCGGACTTGGCGTCTTGCAGCAGCCTAGCCGCGTTCGATGACCGCATAACGAAACCGCCCGCCTGTGAGACAGGCGGGCGGTTGAGCCTCGACGTTGGGGAGGCGCCGAGGCTCGAGGCTCAGCAGCATAAAGGCTCAGGCTTGCGGCTGGCCATCGGTCGACGGAGTGGGCCGCGGGCGGTGCTGCGCCATGAACTGGTCGAACTCGGCCTTGTCCTTGGCCTGCCGCAGCCGCTCCAGGAAGTCCTTGAACTCGGTCTGCTCTTCCTCGAGCCGGCGCAGCGTGGCCTCACGATATTCGTCGAAGGCGCGATTGCCGCTGGAGGGCGGGCCGAAGCCGAAGCCGCCGCGGTCCATGCGGCCGCGCATCCGCTCCATCTTGTTCTGCATCCGCTCCATCTTGTGTTGAAAGTGATTGGAATCCCAGCAACCCATTTTTCTGCTCCCGAGGGTGAAGAAGAGAAGTGCGAGGCCGATCGGCCACCAGACGAGGAAACCGAGCACGGTCACGACGATCCAACCCGGATGCCACGGCGACCGCGACATCCGCGGGTAGCGCTGCTCGTCGGCGGGTCCGCCCCAACGATTGAGATCTGCGGCGTTAGCCATTTGCCTCTCTCCATGACGGCACCATGCCGTTGTGAATGTAAATAACATTTACATAACTAGACGATCTCGCGGATTTGTCAAGCCGGGGCGATTTCAATTCAGCCGGCTCACGAAAACTTGTGCCGACGGCGCCCGCTCGGCACGTCTTGTCGATCAGATGGGGGCGATCGCGTGCCGCGCGCTGCGGCAAAGCCGCGCAGCGCTCATGCCTTGGGTTTGCCCCAAGGTCCGGCGGGCTTCTCGGCTTGCGGTTTTGCCTCTGCCGCGCCGCCCTCCGGAGAGAAGCCGAGGCCGCGCAGATAGATCAGCACGCCGGCTTCCAGCAGGTCTTCCGGCGTCATCGGCAATTTGCGCCTTGCAGCGTCGCCGCGCCCGAACAACGACGCCACGCCATGCGCCAGCGACCAGATGTGCAGCGCCATCATCAGCGCCGGCGGCCGCGCCACGCCGGGCGGGGTCAACGCGGCGAGCCGTTCGGCAGCGGCGCGGATCACGTTGAACGCCCGCTCCGACGCCGCCATCAGCGTCGGATTGGCATCAACCGGAATGCCGGATTCGAACATCGCCGAATAGAACGCCGGCTCGTTGCGGGCGAACGCCAGATAGGCCTTGCCGACCCGCTCGAACGCCGCGACGGTGTCGGGGCGGCCGTCGTCCCAGGCCGCGGTCAGCACCACTTCGAACTGCTCGAAGCCGCGCTGCGCGATGCTCGACAGCAGCTCGTCGCGATCGCGGAAATGCCGATACGGCGCCGCCGGACTGACCCCGGCCATCCGCGCGGCGTCGGCGAAGGTGAAGCCGCCCGGCCCCTTCTCCGCGATCAGCCCGAGTGCCGCCTGCAGCAGCGCCTCTTTCAGATTGCCGTGATGATAGCCGCGCTCGGCGCGGCCGGAGTCCTTGCGCCAGCTCATGTGAACGGCTTTTACATGAGCCGAGGCCAAAGGTCACGCATTGTCGGCGCGGCCGCGCGCGACGCCGTTATTCCGCCGGCTGCGGCAGCGGCTCGGGGCGGCGCAGCGTGGCCAGCGTGACGCCGAGCGCGGCGCAGGCGGCGGTGGCGATGCCCGCCACCATCGGCAGCGCGGTGCCGTTTTCGAACAGGCTGATCAGCGCGATCAGCGCCGCGCCGATCAGCATCTGCAGCGTCGCCGACAACGCCGACGCGGCGCCGGCGATCGGACCGTGCTGTTCCAGCGACATCACCATGGTCTGCGGCAACGCCACGCCGAGGCAGCCGAAGATCGCGAACAACAGCGCCATCAGCACCGCGAGCTGATCGACGCCGGACAGCGTCAGCGCCAACAGCAGCAGCGCGAACGACGCGTAGAGTGCCACCGCGCCGATCACCGCGCGGCGCATCCCGAGCCGGACGCCGAGCGGCGCGGCCAGTTGCGAGGCGCCGATGAAGCCCGCCGCGTTGAGCGCGAAAGCCAGGCTGTATTGCGTCGGCGTGAGGTTGAAATGGCCGATATAGATAAAGGACGAGCCGGCGAGATAGCTGAAGAAGCTGGCCATGCCGAAGCCGCCGATCAGCACCAGCCCGATGAATTGCCGGTCGCGCAACAGATGCGCGAAACTGCTCAGCACCGGCGCCAGGCCGGCCTTGCTGCGAAGCGCGATCGGCCGGGTCTCCGGCAGCAGCAGCCCGACCAGGATCAGCCCGAGCACGGCCGCGATGCTCATCGCCACGAACACCGCGCGCCAGCCGACCAAGGCAATCAGCGCGGCGCCGAACAGCGGCGCCAATAGCGGCGAAACGCCGAACACCAGCATCACCATCGCCATCAGCCGAGTGGCCTCGGCGCCGGTGTGCAGATCGCGGATGATGGCGCGCGGGATCACCGTCACCGCCGCGGCGCCGATGCCCTGCAGCACGCGGGCCGCGATCAGCCAACCGATCGACGGTGCCAGCGCGCCGCCAAGCGCGCCCAGCGCGAACAGCGCAAGCCCGATGGCGAGCGGCGGCCTGCGGCCGATCATGTCGGAGGCCGGGCCATAGATGATCTGGAATACGCCGAACGCCAGGAAGTACACGGTCAGAGACAATTGCGTCGCCGCGGTCGAGGCGTGCAGATCGCCGGAGATCGACGGCAGCGCCGGCAAATACATATCGATGGCGAACGGCCCGACCGCCGACAGCAACCCGAGCACCACGGCATTCCTGGCAAAGCTGCTCATCGGCGATCCCTGTCGGCGATCCGTCAGAGCGCAACGCCGCTGCCCACAGCCCTGTTCCAGCGCCGGAACGGTTTTTGCCGCGTTCGCTGCGGGCGATGCGTCAGGATGCCGCGACGTTCGCACATCATGACACCGGAAGCGGTCCATACGCGCAGCATCGCGACTCAGCGTGTCATTACCAAGCCGAATCACGAAAAGCGGTCTCACTCACGAGCACCGAGTCGTCATCCTGAGATCCTGACCGAAAAAGTGATCAATGAAATCAGACGTTAAACGCGTCATTGCGAGGAGCTCTTGCGACGAAGCAATCCAGGGCCACGCATGAAGCCCCTGGATTGCTTCGCTTCTCAGTCGGCGCTGCGCGCCGCCCTCGGCTC
>NZ_DASWPE010000199.1:0-2724 GCF_036404135.1 Rhodopseudomonas sp.
TCGACGAATTGGAGCGCGCCTTCCAGGAAACCGAAACCGAACTCCATCCGGTCGTCGCCGCTCCGCCGGTGGCCCCAGCGCCTGCACCTGTGGCAGCGCCGGCTCCGGTGGCCGAGGTGAAGCCTGTTGCCAAGCCGGCAGCCACGCCCGCCGCCAAGAAGAAGACGGCCGTCGAGGTCGATCATCCGGAAGGTGGCGCCGATAAGGTCGCCAACCAGTCGATCCGCGTCAATGTCGACACGCTCGAACATCTGATGACCATGGTCTCGGAGCTGGTGCTGACCCGCAACCAGCTGCTCGAAATCTCGCGTCGTCACGAAGACACCGAATTCAAGGTGCCGCTGCAGCGTCTGTCCACGGTGACGGCCGAACTGCAGGACGGCGTCATGAAGACGCGCATGCAGCCGATCGGCAATGCCTGGCAGAAGCTGCCGCGCATTGTCCGCGATCTCGCCGGTGAACTCGGCAAGCAGATCGAACTCGAAATGCACGGCGCCGACACCGAACTCGATCGCCAGGTGCTCGACCTCATCAAGGACCCGCTGACGCATATGGTGCGTAACTCGGCGGATCACGGTCTCGAAACCCCGGCCGAACGCGCTGCCGAAGGCAAGCCGGAGCAGGGCACGATCCGTCTGTCCGCCTATCATGAAGGCGGCCACATCCTGATCTGCATCGCCGACAACGGTCGCGGTCTCAACACCGAGCGGATCAAGTCGAAGGCGATCTCGAACGGTCTTGCGACCGAAGCCGACATCGAAAAGATGACGGAAGCGCAGATCCACAAGTTCATCTTCGCGCCGGGCTTCTCGACCGCTGCCGCTGTCACCAGCGTCTCGGGCCGCGGCGTCGGCATGGACGTGGTGCGCACCAATATCGATCAGATCGGCGGCACCATCGACATCAAGTCGGTGGCCGGCGAGGGCTCCAGCGTCACCATCAAGATTCCGCTGACCTTGGCGATCGTCTCGGCCCTGATCGTGGAGGCCGCCGGCAACCGCTTTGCGATCCCGCAACTGGCGGTGGTCGAACTGGTGCGCGCGCATGCCAATTCCGAACACAAGATCGAGCGCATCAAGGACACCCCGGTCTTGCGGCTGCGCAACAAGCTGCTGCCGTTGATGCATCTGCGCAACCTGCTGCAGATCGACGACGGCAAGGTCACCGAGCCCGAGAACGGCTTCATCGTGGTGACGCAGGTCGGCAACCAGACCTTCGGCATCGTGGTCGACGGCGTGTTCCACACCGAGGAGATCGTGGTCAAGCCGATGTCGACCAAGCTGCGGCACATCGGCATGTTCTCCGGCAACACCATCCTCGGCGACGGCGCGGTGATCATGATCGTCGACCCCAACGGCATCGCGCAGGCGCTAGGCACCTCGGTCGCAGCCCAGCACGACATCGCCGACGAGAACGCCGCGATCCGCGCCTCCTCGGCCGATCAATTGACCTCGCTGTTGGTGTTCCGCGCCGGCTCCAAGCAGCCCAAGGCGGTGCCGTTGTCGCTGGTGACGCGCTTGGAAGAAATCGCCGCCGACAAGATCGAATTCTCCAACGGCCGCCACATGGTGCAGTACCGCGATCAGCTGATGCCGCTCGTCACCATGGAGGGCGTTGCGGTGCAGACCACCGGGGCGCAGCCGATCCTGGTGTTCGCCGACGAGGACCGCGCCATGGGTCTCGTGGTCGACGAGATCGTCGACATCGTCGAGGAACATCTGCAGATCGAGGTCGGCTCCAGCCACGAGGGCATTTTGGGCTCCGCGGTGATCAAGGGTGCCGCCACCGAAGTGATCGACGTCGGCCACTTCCTGCCGATGGCGTTCGCCGACTGGTTCAAGCGCAAGGAAATGCGCCCCTCCACCACCGCGCAGTCGATCCTGTTGGTCGACGACAGCGCGTTCTTCCGCAACATGCTGGGCCCGGTCTTGAAGGCCGCGGGCTACAAGGTGCGGCTCGCCACCAACGCGCAGGAAGGCCTGGGCGTGCTGCGCTCCGGCCAGGAGTTCGACGCCATCCTCACCGACATCGAGATGCCGGATATGAACGGCTTCGAATTCGCCGAAACCATCCGCGCTGATTCGAAGCTGGCGCAGACCCCGATCATCGCGCTCTCTTCGATGATCTCGCCGGCGGCGATCGAACGCGGCCGCCAGGCCGGCTTCCACGACTACGTCGCCAAGTTCGACCGGCCGGGACTGATCGCCGCGCTGAAAGAACAGACCACCCATCTGAACCAGGCGGCGTGAGGACCACGATGACCACCAACATCTCCAGCGTCGAACCCAGCAGCGCCCGCGACGGCGCCATCACCGAATACGTCACCGCGATGATCGGCGGGCAATTGTTCGGCTTGCCGATCAGCCGCGTGCAGGACGTGTTCATGCCGGAACGGCTGACCAAGGTGCCGCTGGCGCCCGACGACGTCGCCGGCGTCCTCAATCTGCGCGGCCGCATCGTCACCGCGATCGACATGCGCGCCAGACTCGGGCTGCCGCGGATCGACGACGGCAAGCCGCCGATGGCGATGGGCGTCGATCTGCGCGGCGAATCCTACGGCTTGCTAATCGATTCCATCGGCGAAGTGCTGAAGCTCGCCGACGACAGCCGCGAGGTCAACCCGGTCAACCTCGACCCCCGCATGGCCAAAATGGCCTGCGGCGTCCACCGCCTCAACGGCCAGCTCATGGTCGTCCTCGACGTCGACCGCGTCCTCGAAATCGG
>NZ_DASWPE010000200.1:0-10505 GCF_036404135.1 Rhodopseudomonas sp.
GCCAGATCAGCACATTGGCCGAACCGACGCCGCTGTTCTCGGGGCCGGTGGAGCGATCGGACAGTGCGAGATATTTGCTCATAACATCCGCCTTGGCGGAATAGTTGAAGCGTTTATCCTGTGAGATCGCAGGCTGCACGATGCGCAGCTTCACATCGGCGACGAATTGTGTCGGCGTGGCATTGAGGCGGATGGCGCCATAGATGCCCATCACGATCAGCAGCGACAAGGCCAGAACGGGCGCGAGCCATGGCCGCCGCGTGCGCGAGCGGCCGTCGATCAGCACGCCCGGCGATGCGAAGATCGCGACCGCAACGAAGGTCATGCCCCACAGGCCGATCAACGACATGGTCTGCGCCAGTGCCAGCGGCTCGGTCAGCGCATAGCCAAACGAATTCCACGGAAAGCCCGTGAGCATGTGCCCGCGCAGCCATTCGCCGACCGTGATGCTCGCCGCGAGCGCCAGCACGCGCGATGCATCCTTGGTCCAGAGCAGGCGCGCGATCGCGAAGCCGAGTGCCGTATAGAGCGCGAGGTAAGCGGGCAGGCCGCAGATCGCCGCCGGCAGCAGCCACGCAAACGTCTCGGCATCGACGAGAAACGCGTAGCCGATCCAGTACAGGCCCGGCACGAAGTAACCGAAGCCAAACCACCAGCCGGCCATGGCGGCGGCCGGAATGCCGCGCATCTTGCCGGCGGCGGCGCCGTCGATCAGCCAGATAACGACGGGGAATGTGACGAAGAGGATCGGCCACGCATTGAACGGCGCCATCGCCAGCGACGAGAAGGCGCCAGCAAAGAAGGCGATGGCTGCACGCTTCCAGCCCCAGGCAAGAATGATGCTGAGTGCGACATTGCGCAGTTGTTTGGGGATCACGGCGTTCCCGCACTGTCTCCGGAGGGGGGCGGATTCGCAGCGTCAGTGGATTGCGAATTGGCGGTGTCGGGGGCAGCGCCACGCTTGCGCGGCGCGCGCGGAGCAGGGCGCTCCTTGCGTGGGCCGATGCGCAGCCGTTTGACGCGGCGCGGATCGGCATCGAGCACTTCGATCTCGAATTCGCCGGGCCCGGCGATCACTTCGCCGCGCACGGGCAGGCGACCCACATGGGTGACGATATAGCCGCCCAGCGTTTCGACATCCTCGCCGTCTTCGCCGGTCTCGAAATCCTGCCCGATCAGCTTGCGCGCTTCGTCGAGGCTGGTGCGGGCATCGGCGATGAAATAGTCGCCTTGCTTCACGATCGAAGGCGGCTCTTCGCTGTCATGCTCGTCATCGATCTCGCCGACGATCTGCTCGACGATATCCTCGATCGAGACCAGGCCGTCGGTGCCGCCATATTCATCAACTACCAGCGCCAGATGAATCCGCGAGGCCTGCATCTGCGCCAACAGATCGATCGCCCGCATCGACGGCGGCACGTACAGAAGCTTGCGGATGATGCCGGTCTCGGTCAGCGGGATCTTCAGATCGATGGCGCGCAGATCGAAGCCCTTGGTCGAGGGTTTCTTGCGCGAGGCCTTGGCGGGCGCCGCGGGCGTCTTGGCCGGCGCCGGCGCGGCCGGCGTCTTGTGCGCGGCTTTGGTCTTGCTCGGCAGTTCGTCGCGGGCGCGCGCGGTCATGTAGGCCAACAGGTCGCGGATGTGGACGATGCCGACCGGGTCGTCGAGGGTCTCGTGATAGACCACGAGGCGGGAATGCGCGGCGCTTTCGAACAGCCCCATCAGCTCGCCGAGCGTGATGTCCTGCTTGATCGCGACGATGTCGGCGCGATGCACCATGACGTCGGCGATCCTGCGCTCGTGCAGGCCGAGAATGTTGCGCAGCATGGTGCGCTCGATCGCCGAGAAGCCGGTGTCGTCCGGCGTGGTGGCGTCGAGCACCACCTGCAGGTCCTCGCGCACCGAGCCGGGCTTCCAGCCGAACAGCGTGCGGATCGCGCGCAGCAACCAGTTGTCGGCGGGGGGGCGCATCACGTCGCCCTGATGCACCACCGCGGGGAGACTGCTACTACTGGGCATCGTGTCGCTCACGGAATTGTCTTGCGCTGGGTCGGGGTCCGGCATGTCAGTTCACCCGGTCCTGGTCGGCATAGGGATCCGGCACGCCGAGCTGCGCCAGGATCTCGCGCTCCAAGGCTTCCATCGCCTCGGCCTCGCCGTCCGTCTCGTGGTCGTAACCCACCAGATGCAGGAAGCCGTGCACCGCAAGGTGGCTGAGGTGATGGTCGAACGGCTTGCCCTCGTCGTCGGCCTCGCGCCGCGTAGTCTGGTAGGCGATGGCGATGTCGCCGAGCATGCGCGGCGCGTCGTCCGGCGCATCGCCCGAGGGCTGCAGCGCCGGAAACGACAGCACGTTGGTCGGCTTGTCGATGCCGCGCCAATTGGCGTTCAGGGTCTGCACGCCGGCATCGTCGGTCAGCATCACCGCGAGTTCGGCGTCGGCGGTGTCGGCATCGGCGGTCGCCGCGGCGGCTTCGATCGCGCGCAGCACCACCGCTTCGGCCTCGGCTTCGGCCTGCCAGCAATCGGCGACGATCAGAACCTCGGTCGCGGGTGGAATAAAGCGGGTCATCGGTCGGGAATGTCCTTCGCAAGCCTGTCCCGCAGGACGCTTGCCGTGTGCGCGGGGCTCAGCCCCCGTTGCCGGCCGGCCGCGGCGCGGCGCCCTCATAGGCGGCGACGATTCGCGCCACCAGTTCATGGCGAATGACGTCGCCGGCGGTGAATTTCACCTGGGCGATGCCTTCGACGCCGTCGAGCAGCTTGGCGGCTTCGGCGAGGCCCGAGGTCTGGCCGTTCGGCAGGTCGACCTGGCTGGGGTCGCCGGTGACGATCATGCGGCTGTTTTCGCCGAGCCTGGTCAAAAACATCTTCATCTGCATCGAGGTGGTGTTCTGCGCCTCGTCGAGAATGATCGCGGCGTTGGTCAGCGTGCGGCCGCGCATGAAGGCCAGCGGCGCGATCTCGATTTCGTTGCTCTGCAGCGCCTTCTCGACGATCCGGGAATCCATCAGATCATACAGCGCGTCGTAGATCGGACGCAGGTATGGATCGACTTTTTCTTTCAGGTCGCCGGGCAGGAAGCCGAGCCGTTCGCCGGCCTCCACCGCCGGCCTCGTCAGGATGATCTTGTCGACCTCCTTGCGCTCGAACAGTTGGGCGGCATGCGCCACCGCGAGCCAGGTCTTGCCGGTGCCGGCCGGGCCGATGCCGAACACCAGTTCGTGCCGCTTCAGCGCGCGGATGTAGGAATCCTGCGCCGCGGTGCGGGCGCGCACCGGCCGCTTGCGCAAATTGATCGCCTCGAACGCCGAGCTCGACGGCTTGGCGTCGAATTCGAACAGCGAGCCCTGGGCGATCACCGCGCGGATCGCGCCCTCGACGTCGCCCTGCGCCAGATCGTGACCCTGGGTGGCGAGTTCATACAGCGTATCCAGCACCCGTCGCGCGGCGTCGCAGCCCTCGCGGGAGCCGGCGATGGTGATGTGGTTGCCGCGCGAATCCACCACCACCGCGAGCCGGCGCTCGACCAAGGCCAGGTTCTGGCCGTAGGGCCCGACGAGCGACGACACCGCGCGATTGTCGTCGAAGGCGACCATCACCTGGGTTTCGGGCTGAGCCTGGGGATCGCGGTCGAGTTTGCGGCGGGGAGCGAGTGAAGGCGAATCCGATGCGCTTTTTGGCAAGGGTTCAGGCTCCCGTGGTGAGCTGCAGGGACTGGGGAAATTCGCGGCGCGATTCAGCGTGTTGGCGCTGCTGCGGCGCAGCCAGCGCGCCGATCAGGCTGTAGCGCTCCAGGCTGTCGATCCGGACCGGCAGCACCTGGCCGATGATGTCAGGCTGCGCCATCACATGGGCCGGCTGCAGATAGGCGGTGCGGCCGACGATCTGGCCCGGATTGCGCGCGGCGCGCTCGAACAGCACCTCGACGGTCGTGCCGATCGCGGCCTGATTGAAGGCCGACTGCTGGCTGTCGATCAATTCCTGGAGCCGCACCAATCGCTCGTCCATGACCGCTGCTGAGACTGTCTCCTGCAATTCCGCCGCCGGCGTCCCGGGCCGCGGCGAATACTTGAACGAATAGGCCCCAGCGTAGCCGATTTGTGTGACCAGCGCGAGGGTGGCTTCGAAATCTTCGTCGCTCTCGCCGGGGAAGCCGACGATGAAGTCCGACGAGAAGGCGATCTTGGGGTTGGCGGCGCGAAAGCGATCGACCAGCCGGCGATAGTCGTCCGCGCTGTGCTTGCGGTTCATCGCCGAAAGGATCGCGTCGGAACCGGACTGCACCGGCAGATGCACGAAGGGCATCAGCGCTATGAGATCGCGATGCGCTTCGATCAGCGAGTCGTCGACGTCGCGCGGATGGCTGGTGGAATAGCGCAGCCGCACGATGCCGGGAATTTTTGCCAGATGTTGCAGCAGCTCGCCGAGCGGCCAGGCCCGGCCGTCCGGGCCGTCGCCATGATAGGCGTTGACGTTCTGCCCGATCAGCGTCACCTCGCGCACCCCGTGGTCCGCCAGCCGCTTCACGTCGTCGACGATTTTCTCAACCGGACGAGACACTTCGGCGCCGCGCGTATAGGGCACCACGCAGAAGGTGCAGAACTTGTCGCAGCCTTCCTGCACGGTGACGAAGGCCGAAATGCCGCGGGCGCGGATCGCCTCGGGCTGCGGCTGCGGCAGAAAGCCGAATTTGTCCGCGACCGGGAACTCGGTTTCCAGCGCCCGCCCCCGGGCTTTGGCCTCGGCCAGCAATTGCGGCAGATGGTGGTAGCTTTGCGGCCCGACCACGATGTCGACCGCGGGCTGCCGGCGGATGATCTCTTCGCCCTCGGCCTGCGCCACGCAGCCGGCCACCGCGATATCCATGCGCCGGCCCCGCTGGGCGGCTTCGTCCTTGGCGACGCGCAGCCGGCCGAGTTCGGAATAGACCTTCTCGGAGGCCTTTTCCCGGATGTGGCAGGTGTTGAGGATGACGAGGTCGGCCTCGTCCGCATTGGCGGTTTCGACGAACCCCTCCGGCGCCAGCGCATCGACCATGCGCTGGGCGTCATAGACATTCATCTGGCAGCCAAAGGATTTGATGTGCAGCTTGCGCGGCTGAGTCATGGAACCCGAAATGCAAGGCAAAACGGCGCGGTCACGCCGCGCCGGTAAGATCTTCGCTTCAGATATAGGCTAAACTCAGCGAAATCCAGCTTCGCCCGTCCAGGCGCCGCCGGCGGCTCTGCGGCCGGCCCGCGCCGCGCTATGATTTCGCAATCAAATCAGGCAGTTGCCGGATGTCGTCGAAATCGGCCGCAGCACCAGCGTGGCGCAAGGTTTCACCATGGCCGGGCCGGCAATGGCTGCCGCCGGCAAAGCCGAGCGCTCGCATGCCGGCGGCGCGGGCGGCGGTGACGCCGGCGACGCTGTCCTCGATCACCAGGCAGTGGCCGGGTTCGGCGCCCATTGCGGCCGCCGCGAACAGAAACAGATCCGGCGCCGGCTTGCCCTTGGCGACCTGCGTGGCGGAGAAGATGTGCGGCGCGAAGCGGTCGTAGAGCCCGACCCGGCCGAGGCTGGCGCGCATCTTGTCCGGCGAGCCGCTGGAGGCGATGCAGACCGGCTGCGCCAGCGCTTTGAGCGCATCGAGCGCGCAGCCCAGATGCGGCATCGGCGCCAGCTCGTTGGCGAAAGCGCGGTGCAGATTGTGCTGCAATTGGCAATCGTAGCCGTCCGGCAGCGGGTGGCCGAGTTCGGCCTCGATCTCGCGTCTCGCCTCGCGCGCGGCGCGGCCGAGAAACCGGGCGAACACCTCGTCGGAGGTGATCGGATAGCCGCTCGCGGTCAGCAGGTTGGCGTGTTCGCGGCAGGAAATGATCTCGCTATCGACCAATACGCCATCGCAATCGAAGATGACGAGGTCGACGCTCACTCTGCCTTCTTGTCGTCGTCCAGCGGCACGCAGTACAGCTCGAGCCGGTGATCGACCAGCTTGAAGCCCAGTTCGCGGGCGATCTCGGCCTGCAGCTTCTCGATGTTTTCGTTGGTGAATTCGATCACGGTGCCGTCGCGCAGATTGATCAGGTGATCGTGATGGCTGTCGCGCATCTGCTCGTAGCGGGCGCGGCCCTCGCGGAAATCATGCCGCTCGATGATGCCGGCGTCCTCGAACAGTTTCACGGTGCGGTACACCGTGGAAATCGAGATCTTGTCGTCAACCGCGACGCAGCGGCGATACAGTTCCTCGACGTCGGGGTGGTCTTCGGCCTGTGCCAGCACCCGGGCGATCACCCGCCGCTGTTCGGTCATACGCATCCCGGTGGCGGCGCAACGCGCCTCGATCTCTGTGGATTTCAACACGGGCATGGCTTCCAACGCGGTCATGAGGGCAAAAACTTTCGATCGTGCACTTTGTTCTGCCACCGCAAGGGGATCACGACAAGTCGCGACGCATTAGCAATGCGTTCAATTGTTCTCCATCGGGCTGCCGGTAATAGCGCTCGCGCCGGCCGACCACGGTGAAATTGAAGTGATCGTAGAGCCGCCGCGCCGGCTGATTATTTTCCTCGACCTCCAGGAACAGAGTCTTGATGCCGCGGCCGGCGAGGTGGCCGAGATGGGTGCGCAACAATTCGCCCGACAGCCGGCGGCCGCGATACGACGGATCGACGGCAATCGAGAGGATTTCCGCCTCGTCGGCCGCCATCCGCGACACCACGAAGCCGATGATCCGCCGCCCCAGCCGCAGCCGGTGCACCAGCGTATTGCGCTGGCTCAGCATGTCCTCGAATTCTTCCTCGCTCCAGCCGCGATGGAACGAGGCGGCGTGCAGTTCTGCCAGCCGCGCGGCGTCGCGCAAGGTGGCGCCCTCGACCTGCGCGTCGGCATAGCCCCAGAATTCTGCAAGCCAGGTCATCATCGGCGGGTCACGATCGACAGAACTCACGAACGGGTCGTCACGCGGAGGGTGATGCGGCGAATTGCAACACGGGAATTTGCGGCTTGGCGTCGGGCGGCCGCAGGTAATACGGCCGCGCCGGCGAATTCTCTGGGGTGACGGCGGCGCCGAGCCAGGCCACCCAGGCGATGTCGGGGGCGGGCTGGGCGTCGACCGAAACCGGCTGCGGCGCATCGGACGGCCAGCGCTCGGCCACAAGTTGCGCGGCGTTGCCGACCAGCCGCGGCGCGCCGAACCGCAAAGCCGCGGCAATCGCTTCATCGAGCGGCGCCACCCGCGGCCGCAGCAAGGTGGTGCCGTCGCCGCCGGCCACCTGATAGTAGATCTGGTCGTGGCGAGCATCGATCGCCGACAGAATCGGATCGCCGGCCGTCTCGCCGACCAGCGGCGCGGCAAAGGCCGCCAGCGTTGTCAGCCCGACCACCGGGCGGTCGGCGGCCAGCGCAATGCCGCGCGCCGCGGACAGACCGACCCGCAGCCCGGTGAAGCTGCCGGGGCCGGTCGTCACCGCGATGCGATCGAGCGCCTCGAAGGAGATATCGGCCTCGGCGATCACCCGGGCGATCAAAGGCACCAGCGCTTCGGCATGGCCGCGCTGCATCGGCAGCGATTGCTGCGCGAGCATGGTGGCGGAATCGGTTTGCAGCACGCCGGCCGCGCAGGCGTCGAGGGCCGTGTCGATGGCGAGGATCAGCATGGCGGCGACTATACCAGCAACGTCACCGCCGCGTCATGTCCTACGATACCGCCGCGGGCATAAATCCCGCGCGGTTTTTCCGCGCGGCGGCAGGCGTCGTACCGGCCCTGCGGCTCAGATCGGCCGCACCTCGAGCACGGCGGGCACGAAGTGCTTCAACAGGTTCTGGATGCCGTGCTGCAGCGTCGCGGTCGACGACGGACAGCCCGAGCAGGCGCCCTGCATCTTCAGATAGACGATGCCGTCCTTGAAGCCGCGGAAGGTGATGTCGCCGCCGTCATTGGCGACCGCCGGGCGCACCCTGGTCTCGATCAGGTCCTTGATCATGTCGACGGTCTCGGCGTCGGCCTTGTCGAAGAACTCGTCGTCCTCCGAGGGCTCCTCGCCATCGACCCGGCCGTCCGCCATCAGCGGCTCGCCGGACATGTAATGTTCCATGATGGCGCCCAGGATGGACGGCTTGAGGTGCTGCCAGTCGCTGTCGTCCTTGGTCACGGTGACGAAATCCGAGCCGTAGAACACCCCGATGACGCCGGGCACCTCGAAGATCCGCTCGGCCAGAGGCGAGCGCGCCGCGGTGGCGCGATCGTTGAATTCCATGGTGCCGCTGTCGAGCACGACGCGGCCGGGAATGAACTTCAGGGTGGCGGGGTTCGGCGTGGGTTCGGTCTGAATGAACATGATGGTCTCCGTCGTCGCCGGTTCAAGGCCGGCGCGTGGCCTGGCTCGCTGAGGGCTTAACCTAAAAGATGGCTTGGCTTAGCAGATGGCGACGCCGAACGCACGGTCAAGACGCGGGAAAACCCGCAGCCAGGGGTTGCATCGCTGCCGGCGCGCCAGCCGCGTCCGTTCACCAGCCGTTGATCCGCGGCCAGACCGCGCTCACCGCGCCGGAATCGTCCAGCACATGATAGCGGTCATGCTGAGCCCCGGTGGCGCAGGCGTGATTGGGCAGGATCCGCAGCCGGGCGCCGATCGGCAGCTCCGGCAGCGCCGCGTCGCTGCCCGGCCGAACCGCGACGATGCCGTGTTCCTGGTTGGCGTCGATCAGCATCAGGTCGGGATAAGATTTCCCGGCGAGGTCGCAGACCAGCCCGTAGCCCTGATCCACCGCCTGCCGCGCGGTGCCGCGGTCGCGCGACAGTGCCATCCAGCCGGCGTCGACGATGATCCAGCCCTTGGCGCGCTGCCGGCCGATCACGCTCGATAGCACCGTCAGCGCGATGTCGTCGATCGCGCAGGAGCCGACGCCGGCCTGGAACAGGTCGCCGATCATGAACACCCCGGCGCGCAGCTCGGTGACGCCGGCAAGGTGCGTCGCGAAGCGCGCGGTCGGGGTGGAGCCGATGCTGACCACCGGGCACGGCAGTCCGGCCTGCCGCAGAAGCGTCGCGGCGCTGACCGCCGCCGCCCGCTCGGCCTCCGCCGCCGCCGCGATCGCCACCGGATCGCTGAGGCCGTAGCTGGCGCCGGCATGCAGCAGCACGCCGCGCAATTGTGCGCCGCCGGCGATCAGCCGTCGCCCGATCGCAACCAGCGTGGCTTGGTCATGCGGCGCGACGCCGGAGCGATGGCCGTCGGCGTCGACCTCGATCAGCACCGGCAGCGCGTCGCCGTTCGTCTTGACCCAGTCGGCCACTGCATCGGCCTGCTCCACGCTGTCGAGGATGACCGCGAGGTCGGCGGCAAAGCGTTTGCGGATCGCGCCGACGCGGTCGAGCTTTTGGGGCGCGATGCCGACGCCGTAGATCATGTCGCGCACCCCGCCTGCGGCGAAGAACTCCGCCTCGCGCAGCGTCGACACCGTCGCCGGGCCGCTCGGCTGCGTCATCGCGATCCGCGCCACCTCCAGGCATTTGGCGGTCTTCAGATGCGGCCGGAAGCCGACGCCGAGCGCCGCCAGATGCTGCTTCATGGTCGTGACGTTGCGGCGCAACCGTGCTTCGTCGAGTAGCAGGCAAGGCGTGGCGAGGTCTTCCAGGCGGCTATCGACCGTCGTCTGCACATCGGGCGCGAGCAGGTCCATCATCGAGCTTTCCGTCATATGAGGGCTTGCGCGGCCGAACTCTCGGTCGCGGCGGCGTTACGGTGGTCTGGTTGGCAGCGCTACGACAACGCGTCGATCTCGTCGTCAGTCAAACTGCCGGGCACGATCATCACCGGGATCGGAAACGCGCCGATGCTGCGCAGCATGGTGGTGACGATCGGCCCCGGTCCCTCGGGGCCGTCGTTGGCGGCCAGCACCAGCATCACGATGTCGACGTCCTGGTGGATCACGTCCTTGATCTGCTCCAAGGGATCGCCCTCGCGGATCACCCGCTCAGGCGTGATCGCGGCGATGCCATTGGCGCGGCCGGCGGCGCGATCGAGCGCGGTTTCGGCGATCTCCTGCGCCTCGGCGCGCATCACCTCGGCGACGCCCAGCCATTGCTGGTTGTGGTCGAGGATCTCGATCACCCGCAGCATCACCACGCCGCCGCCGATCCGCACCGCCCAGCGGCTGGCGTAATACACCGCGCGGTCCCATTCCGCGGTTTCGTCGACGATCACCAGGCACTTCGGCTGGTGCCCGGGCTCATAGCTTCGTCGTTGCGTTCTCATCGCTGTTTCGCTGCCGATCCGTGCGCGCTGGGCGCCGGCCATGCTGACACGCCGCGGCGCGTCTCGACAAGCGGCGTGGCCCGGAGGTGAGAAAGATAGAGAATGCGGACCAAGGCGATAGCACTGAGCCGTCATCCTTGTAACTTAAATTCTGCTGGGCGAGGCGGTAGGCTGTCTCGCGCGGTGGCGGACGAGAGACCGGGTCATCCGAGGGCTTTGAAGCCCGAACCTCAGCTTGGGCCTTCGTCCGTCGTTCCATCGAAC
>NZ_DASWPE010000201.1:0-57211 GCF_036404135.1 Rhodopseudomonas sp.
CAGCCATGCATCAGGCGCGGATGGGCCAGCCGGAGCGAATCAGTGATTTGAATTTTGCGGTGTGGAGATCGGGCCATGGCGCGCCGGTCGGCGGCGCTCGAACCGGCTCGCAGCAGGCCGGATGCCGGCCGCCCGCGGAAAAGACGATGGACAACAAAAAGGCCGGCGCAAGCGCCGGCCTTTCCGAGATTAGACGGAAGCTTCGCGAGAAGCTTCGATCAGATCAATACTTCGCCAGGAGCGGTGCGCCGCCCAGGTTGAAGCGGTAGTTCAGGCCAGCCTTGACGGAGTGAACGTCGTTGGTGAAGCCGCCGACAACCAGGCCCGGGGTGATGAAGCTGGTGTTGCCGAAGTTGTAGTACTGGTATTCGATCTTGCCCGACCAGTTCTGGGTGAACAGGTATTCCAGACCGCCACCGACGGTGTAGCCATCGCTCTTGCTGGACACGCCAGCGGCAGCGCCGGTACCGACGATGGTCACAGTGGTGTCGTAGTCGGCGAAGGCATAACCGCCCTTGACGTAGAGCAGCGCCGGACCCCAGGTGTAGCCGATACGGCCGGTCACGGAGCCGAGGCCCTTCTGCTTGTCGCTGAAGGAATAGACGCCGCCGACGACAACCGGATCGGTGCCCTGGTCGAGCCAGCTGTACTGGGCTTCAACACCCAACACCCAGTTCGGAGCGAACTGATAGTCATAGCCGCCCTGCACACCGCCGAGGAACGTGCCATCGCTGCTGCGGGTCGCGCCGGTGCCGATGCTGTCGTCGCCGACGAAGGCGCCGCCGACGTGACCGCCGATGTAGAAGCCGGTCCAGTTGTAGATCGGGGCAGCGACATAGGCCGGGGCCTTGGTGTAGGTGCGGGCGCCGAGGTCGGCGGCGAATGCCGGCACCGTCGCGGCCATGGCGACGAGGGCCACGGTACCAAGCAGGAACTTCTTCATTTCATCTCTCCAGAATTTACTTGCAGAGGAGCCGTCCGTGGCTCCGTCTCACAGAGGCATAAACGCCTTTGTCTAAAAATGCTGTCACCCATAGGCCACAGTGGAATTGGAAGTAACCTTATGAGGGACCTCAAAATTTTGTGCTTAATGGAGCCCTAAACAAACCTTAATGATGCCTTAATTTGTAGCTTTTCCGCTGCCGCTCAACGCGGCATTAACCCTTTTTGCCTGCGCCGAGAGCAGTCTGTCCGGGAAGCCATTGCGATTCATGACCGCGCCGGTTTGCATCTTGTTATGTTATAATATAACATCCGTAACATTCGCCGCTGAGAGGTCCCATGACGCCGCCGCACGACCACCCCCATTTTGATTCCGCCCACCATCACGCTGCCGCGCTGCCGCATCCGTCGCAGTCGCCGCCGTGGTCGATCCTGCGCATGGCGGTGTGGTCGCGGCTCGGCGTCGCGTTCGCCATCAGCGCGCTGTTATGGGCCGCGGTCTTGACGGCGATGCGCTGAGATGGCCGCGCAGCTCTCGTTTCGTAACGTCACGCTGGGATATGACCGTCATCCGGCGGTGCACCATCTCGATGGCGAGGTGGCACCCGGTGCGCTCTTGGCGGTGGTCGGCCCCAACGGCGCCGGCAAGTCGACGCTGTTTCGCGGCATCGTGGGGATTCTCAAGCCGCTGACCGGCGCGATCGAACGCGGCGGGCTCGGCGTCCGCGACATCGCCTATCTGCCGCAGATCGCCGATATCGACCGCAGCTTCCCGATCTCGGTGTTCGATTTCGTCGGCACCGGGCTGTGGCGCCGCACCGGGATGTTCGGCGGTCTCGGCCGGCGCGAGCGCGACGCCATTATCCAGGCGCTGGCGGCGGTCGGGCTCAGCGGCTTCGAGAATCGCACCATCGGCACGCTGTCCGGCGGCCAGATGCAGCGCATCCTGTTCGCCCGCGTGCTGTTGCAGGACGCAAGCGTCATCGTGCTGGACGAGCCGTTCAACGCCATCGACGCCAAGACCGCGGCCGATCTGGTCGGCCTGGTGCGGCGCTGGCACGACGAACAGCGCACCGTGCTGGCGGCGCTGCACGACATGGATCTGGTGCAGGCGCATTTCCCCGAGACCCTGCTGCTGGCGCGCCGCGCGGTGGCGTGGGGCGACACCGCGCAGGTGCTGACTGCGGACAATCTCAACAAGGCGCGGCGGATGTGCGAAGCGTTCGACGACACCGCGGGGGCCTGCGCCGGCGCGGCCACGCGACCGCGGGCCGCCTGACCATGGACACTCTTTATCAAGCGCTGGTCGCGCCGTTCACCGAGTTCGAATTCATGCGCCGGGCGCTGGCCGGCGTGCTGGCGCTGTCGCTCGGCGGCGCGCCGATCGGCGTATTCCTGATGCTGCGGCGGATGTCGCTGGCCGGCGACGCCATGGCGCACGCCATCCTGCCCGGCGCGGCGGTCGGTTTCCTATTGTCGGGGCTCAATCTGTTCGCGATGACGTTCGGCGGATTGATCGCCGGCTTCGCGGTGGCGATCCTGTCCGGCGTGGTGTCGCGCGCCACCGAACTGAAGGAAGACGCCTCGCTGGCGGCGTTCTATCTGGTGTCGCTGGCGCTCGGCGTCACCATCGTCTCGATGAAGGGCAGCAACATCGACCTGTTGCACGTGCTGTTCGGCAACATCCTGGCGATGGACGACCAGACTCTGTTGGTGATCGCCTTCAACGCCACGCTGACGCTGCTGGTGCTGGCGGTGATCTTCCGGCCGCTGGTGATCGAATGCGTCGATCCGGTGTTCCTGCGCAGCGTCAGCCGCGCCGGCGGCCCGGCGCATCTGATCTTTCTGGCGCTGGTGGTGATCAACCTGGTCAACGGCTTCCACGCGCTCGGCACGCTGCTCGCGGTCGGGCTGATGATCCTGCCGGCCGGCATCGCGCGGTTCTGGTCGCGCGACATCACCGGGATGATTCTCATCGCGGTCGCCAGCGCCATGGTCTCCGGCTACGCCGGGCTGGTGCTCTCGTTCCAGACCAAAGTGCCGTCCGGCCCCGCGATCATCCTGATGGCGGCGCTCATCTATCTCGTCTCGGTGCTGTTCGGCTCGGCCGGCGGCATCCTGCGGCGGCTGTTTCCCGGCCGTCATCTCGAAGCCTGAACGGAGACACCATGCGACGATTTTTTCAGACCGCCAGCCTCGTGCTGACCGCCCTCACCGCGACCATCCCAGCGCATGCGCAAGACCGCATCGACGTGGTCGCAAGCTTCTCGATCCTGGAGGATTTCGTCCGCAATGTCGGCGGCGATCGCGTTGCCGTCGCCACCCTGGTCGGCCCGGGCGGCGACGCCCATGTCTATACGCCGACGCCGGCGGACGCCAAGAAGATCACCGACGCCAAGCTCGTGATCATCAACGGGCTCGGCTTCGAGGGCTGGCTGCCGCGGCTGGTGAAATCCTCCGGCGGCAAGGCCGAGATCGCTACCGCGACCAAGGGCATCGCGCCGCGCAAGCTCGACGGCCACGCCGATCCGCATGCCTGGCAGGCGGTGCCCAATGCCAAGATCTACGTCGCCAACATCCGCGACGCGCTGACCGCCGCCGATCCCGCCGGCGCCGACGCCTACCGCGGCAATGCCGCGGCCTATCTGGCCAAGCTCGACGCGCTGGACGGCGAGATTCGCGCCGGCGTGGCGCAGATCCCGCCGGAGCGCCGCAAGGTGATCTCCACCCACGACGCGTTCGGCTATTTCGCCCAGGCCTATGGCTTAGCCTTCATCGCGCCGCAGGGCGTGTCCACCGAATCCGAGGTCAGCGCCAAGGATATCGCCAGCATCATCAAGCAGGTGAAGGCGGAAAAACTGCCCGCGGTGTTCCTGGAAAACATCAGCGACCCGCGCCTGATGCGGCGGATCGCCGCCGAGACCGGCGCCAAGGTCGGCGGTTCGCTGTATTCCGACAGCCTGACCGACGAAAAGGGCGAAGCCCCCACTTACATTGATATGGTCAGGCACAATATAAAGGCGCTGACGAGCGCGCTGACCACCGAGTAAGGGGCACCCCTGGCTCCGGCGCGGCTCAACCAGAATCCCGCCGGAGTCATGATGTCTGAACCCACCGCCGCAAAAATCCCCGTGACCGTGCTGACCGGCTATCTCGGCGCCGGCAAGACCACGCTGTTGAACCGCATCCTGTCGGAAAACCACGGCAAGAAATACGCGGTGATCGTCAATGAATTCGGCGAAATCGGCATCGACAACGACCTGATCATCGGCGCCGATGAAGAAGTGTTCGAGATGAACAACGGCTGCATCTGCTGCACCGTGCGCGGCGATCTGGTGCGCATCCTCGGCGGCCTGATGAAGCGCAAGGGCAAGTTCGACGCCATCATCGTCGAGACGACTGGCTTGGCTGATCCGGCGCCGGTGGCGCAGACCTTCTTCGTCGACGAGGACGTGCAGAACGCAGCCCGGCTCGACGCCGTGGTGACGGTGGCCGACGCCAAATGGCTGAGCGAGCGGCTGAAGGATGCGCCGGAAGCCAAGAACCAGATCGCCTTCGCCGACGTCATCGTGCTGAACAAGACCGATCTCGTCAGCAAGGCCGAACTCGCCGAAGTCGAGGCGCGGATCCGCGCCATCAACCCCTACGCCAAGCTGCATCGCACCGAGCGTTGCCAGGTGGCGCTCGCCGACGTGCTGGAGCGCGGCGCCTTCGACCTCGACCGCATCCTGGAGATCGAGCCGCAGTTCCTCGAAGCCGGCGACGATCACGACCATGATCACCACGATCATGATCATCACCACCATGATCACGACCACGGCCTGAAGCATTACCACGATGAGGACATGCAATCGCTGGCGCTGCACAGCGACAAGCCGGTCGATCCCGCCAAATTCATGCCCTGGCTGCAGCAACTGATCGCCGCCGAGGGCGGCAAGATCCTGCGCTCCAAGGGCATTCTTTCGTTCAGCGGCGACGACGACCGCTACGTGTTTCAGGGCGTGCACATGATGCTGGAAGGCGATCATCAACGCGCCTGGAAGGACGGCGAAGCGCGGCAGAGTCGGCTCGTGTTCATCGGCCGCGACCTGCCCGAGCAGGTGATCCGCGACGGCTTCGAACAATGTCTCGCCGCGTGATGGAAGAGTTCGACCCGGCCGGACCGGCAGACTCCATCGCCTCGGTCACCGACCGGGTCCGCAGCATCGATCTCGGCGGCCCCGCAAGTGCTGCGTATTTTCTCGGCGCGACGCTGGTTGTCGTCGGCGCCGAGGAAACCGTGACGCTGGTCGACGCCGCCTGCGAAACCGCACGCGTCGAGGTCAGCGGCGGCGCGATTCTCTGCGCCGCCAGCGACGGCAAACGGGTGGTGCTCGGCGGCGACGACGGCAAATTGAGCGCCGTCGAAAGCAGTGGCAAACCTGTGGCAATCGCCACCGACCCGAAACGGCGCTGGATCGACAATGTCGCGCTGCATCCGGACGGCGCGGTGGCCTGGTCCGCCGGTAAAATCGCCTTCGTCCGCGGCGCGAAGGGCGAGGACAAGTTTTTCGAGGTGCCTTCGACGGTCGGCGGGCTAGCGTTTGCGCCAAAGGGGATGCGGCTCGCCATCGCGCATTACAACGGCGTGACCTTGTGGTTTCCCAACATGGCGGCGAACGCCGAAATGCTGGAATGGGCCGGCTCGCATCTCGGCGTGGTGTTCAGCCCGGACAACAAATTCCTGGTCACCACGATGCACGAGCCGGCGATGCATGGCTGGAGGCTCGCCGATTCCCAGCACATGCGGATGAGCGGCTATCCCGGGCGGGTGCGCTCGATCTCCTGGACCGCCGGCGGCAAGGGGCTCGCCACCTCGGGCGCCGACAGCGTGATCGTCTGGCCGTTCGCCGCCAAGGACGGGCCGATGGGCAAGCAGCCGGCGATGCTGGCGCCGCTCTCGGCGCGGGTTTCGGCGGTGGCCTGCCATCCCAAGCAGGACATTCTCGCCGCCGGCTATAGCGACGGCACCGTGCTGATGGTGCGGCTCACCGACGGCGCGGAAATCCTGGTGCGCCGCAACGGCAAGGGTGCAGTGTCGGCGCTGGCCTGGAGCAGCAACGGCGCGATGCTGGCGTTTGCCGCCGAGGACGGCGAGGCAGGGCTTCTGACGCTGTAAGGCTGCTGACGCTGTCGGCCGCGGGAACTTTGCCGTTCGGCGCTCGTTGAATCCGGCACATCCGAGTGCAGGCTGATGACGAAGCTCGAAAGGACACGCGCCTTGAAACGGGATTTGGTGCTCGCCGGGTTGATGATCGCGGCGGGACTGACGATCTCCGCAGTGTCGTTTGCGGAACTGGCGAGCCAGCCGAAACTCGCGCAAGCGACACAGCCTTTGCAATCCACACCCGGCGCCGAGACCAAGCCGTCGGCGCCCGCCGAGCCCGGCACCACCGGCGCCCGGCCGCGCGAACTCGCGCCGGAGCCGGCGCGGCCCGACCCCGAGGCGCAGAGTTCGGGCGCAACACCGGCGCTGCCGCCGGCCCCGGCGGAAAAAACCGGCGATCCGATTCCGGCGAAGTAAGCGGGATCAATTCGACGAAATCCATCACCGGCTGACTTCGCCATTGATGTCATTCCGGGGCGCGAGAGCGATAGCTCATGCGAACCCGGAATCTTGCGACAGGCCAGCCGCTTCACGCGCAGCGAGATTCCGGGTTCGCGGGCGGCTCGCGCCGCCCGCGCCCCGGAATGACACCTCTCAGCGCACCAGCACGTTGCGGAACTGCCAGGGGTCGGACGTATCGATGTCTTCCGGGAACAGGCCGGGGCGATCGTTGAGCGGGGTCCAGTCGGTGTAGTAGCCTTTCACCGGGCCGAGATACGGCGTCTGCACTTCCAGGCAGCGGCGGAAATCCAGTTCGTCGGCCTCGACGATGCCGGCTTTGGGATTTTCCAGCGCCCACACCATGCCGGCCAGCACCGCCGACGACACCTGCATGCCGGTGGCGTTCTGATACGGGCAGACCTCGCGGGTTTCCTCGATCGAGAGCTGCGAGCCGTACCAATAGGCGTTCTTGGCGTGGCCGTAGACCAGCACGCCCAACTCGTCGATGCCGTCCTCGATCTCGTTCTCGTCGAGGATGTGCCATTTCGGCTGCATCTTGCCGGTGGCGCCGAACATTTCGTGCAATGACAACACGGCATCGTTGGCCGGGTGATAGGCGTAATGGCAGGTCGGGCGATACACCACGTTCTGGCCGTCGCGCACCGTGAAGTAATCGGCGATCGAGATCGATTCGTTGTGGGTGACCAGGAAGCCGTATTGCGCGCCGGGCGTCGGGCACCAGGAGCGAACGCGGGTGTTGGCGCCGGGCTGCAACAGATAGATCGCCGCACCGCAGCCTTCGGTGTGGGTGCGGCCGTTGTCGGGCATCCAGGTTTCATGGGTGCCCCAGCCGAGCTCGGCCGGCTGCAGGCCTTCGGAGACGAAGCCCTCGACCGACCAGGTGTTGACGAACACGTTGATCGGCTTCGGCTTCTTCGAACGCTGGGTATCGCGCTCGGCGATGTGGATGCCCTTGACGCCGAGCTTCTGCGCCAATTGCCCCCAGCCTTCGCGGCTCTTCGGCTCATTGATCTCGAGGCCGGTGTCCTTGGCGATATCCAAGAGCGCCTGCTTGACGAACCACGACACCATGCCGGGATTGGCGCCGCAGGTGGAGACCGCGGTGGTGGCGCCCGCGCCGGCCTTGGCCTTGGCGGCCAGCAAGGTCTCGCGCAGCGCGTAGTTGGAGCGCTTTTCCGGGCCGGCGCTCTTGTCGAAGTAGAAGCCCAGCCACGGCTCGACCACGGTGTCGATGTAGAGCGCGCCGATCTCCTGGCACATCGTCATGATGTCGACCGAGGAGGTGTCGACCGACAGGTTGACGCAGAAGCCCTGGCCGCCGCCTTCGGTGAGCAGCGGAATCAGCAGTTCGCGATAATTGTCTTTGGTCACCGCCGACTTGATGAAGCGCACATTGTGCTGCTTGGCCAGCTCGCCGTCCTCGTGCGGATCGATGATGACGAAGCGCTCTTTGTCATACTCGAAGTGCCGCTCGATCAAAGGCAGCGTGCCTTTGCCGATCGAGCCGAAGCCGATCATCACGATGGGGCCGGAAATCTTGGCGTGGATCTTGGCGGCGGGGGCGGGCATTGGCGAAATCTCCAGGGATAAAAACAGGCCGGCGACGCGATCGTCGCCGGCGCAGGACAGGAATAGGGGGAAGGCTCAGGCCTGGCGGCGTTTGGCGGTGACTTCGATTTCGATCTTCATCTCCGGCTTGAACAAGGCCGCCACCGTGACGATGGTGCAGGCCGGACGGATTTCGCTGAGATGCTCGCCGCACACCGCAAACACCGCGTCGGCGTCCTTCGGATCGGTGATGTAGTAGGTGGCGCGCACCAGATCGGCCAGCGCGAAGCCAGCTTCCTCGAGCACGCCCTCGATGGTCTTGAACGCGTTCTGTGTCTGCGCCGTGACACCCTCCGGCAGCGTCATGGTGGCGTAGTCGAAGCCGGTGGTGCCGGAGACGAAGGCGAAATCGCCGTCGACCACGGCGCGGCTGTAGCCGGCGGTCTTTTCGAAGGGCGATCCGGTGGAAATCAGGCGACGGGACATTGCGTTGACCTTGCAGCAGGAGCGTGACGGGTTGCGGTCAGGCAATGCCGTGTCTGCGCCGCCAAATCAAGCTGGCGATCGGGCTATTTTCCGCCGGCGCCTGGCAATGCCGAAAACCCGCTGATTCTGCCGGTCAGGAACGCTCCGACACCGGCCCGCGGCGCCGCGTCAGCACGTCGATGACGATCTCGATCACCAGCAGGATCAGGATGATGGTGGTGATCGCCGGCCGGGTCTCGCGGCGGCTGCGCACTACGACATGCTCGCAGCACAGCTCGGCATCGATCGTGTCCAGGACCTCAAGACTTCGCGCCATCACGCCGCCCGCCGCAGTTGGCGACGACCGGCGCGCGCCGGCTTGCCGAGGCCGGCCGGCGCCCCGGTCGGAACGATCAGCCCGGCCGCGCCGTCGAGCGCGTCGGCGCGCAATTCCAGGCCAAGCAGCCGGGAGCGCTCAAACGGACCGGGCAGCGACAGCGCCTCGGCGAGATCGCGGGTGAAGCCGAAACGGGCGTAATACGGTTCGTCGCCGAGCAGGATTACCGCGCCGTGGCCGAGCGCCTTGGCGGCGGCCAGCGCGTGCCGCATCAACGACGCGCCAATGCCGAGCGCGCGCGCTGATGGGTCGACCGCCAGCGGACCCAGCACCAGCGCCGGCCGGCCGCCAGCATCGACGTGCCACAGCCGCACCGTGCCGACCAGCCGGCCGCGATGCATCGCCGAAAAGGCGAGGCCCTTGGCGGGCAGCCGGCCGTCGCGCAGCCGCTGGCAGGTGCGGGCGTTGCGGCCCGCGCCGAAGCAGGCGTCGAGCAGCGCTTCGCGCGCCGCGACGTCACTGGCGCGCTCGGCGCGGATCGCGACGGCGGCTTCGGAAGGCGCGGCGGCAAGCGTGGTCAATGCGGTCATGGCGGTCCAGTCCCCACTCCGGGACGACGTTGGGTGAAAGCGGGGAATCCGCCGAGCCTTGCGATTTGGAAGGCGCCAACGATCGTTGGCCGGCTTCGTTCCCGCAGCCCAGCGTCCCGCCTCGCCAACGCGGCGCGGCGTGTTGTCATCCGGATGGAAGGTGACGGGATGGGAGCCGGCACACCGGCTCCCGATTTTCTTGCTCCCTCCCCCGTTTACGAGGGAGGGCTGGGGTGGAGGCGAAACGCGTAGTTCCCCCACCCGGCCTCCCCCGCAAGCGGGGGAGGTGAAGAAGACGACCTCAGATGTGGTAGGTCCGCAACGGCGGGAAACCGTTGAAGGCCACCGACGAGTAGGTCGACGTATATGCGCCGGTGCCTTCGATCAGCAGCTTGTCGCCGATCTCGAGCGTCACCGGCAGCGGATACGGCAGCTTCTCGTACATCACGTCGGCCGAATCGCAGGTCGGGCCGGCGAGCACGCAGGGCATCATCTCCGCGCCGTCGTGACGGGAGCGGATCGCGTAGCGGATCGATTCGTCCATCGTCTCGGCGAGACCGCCGAACTTGCCGATGTCGAGATAGACCCAGCGGGTGTCGTCGTCGTCGCTCTTGGTGGAGATCAGAACGACTTCGGTCTCGATGATGCCGGCATTGCCGACCATGCCGCGGCCCGGCTCGATGATGGTCTCCGGAATCGCGTTGCCGAAATGCTTGCGCAGCGCCCGGAAGATCGAACGGCCGTACTGCACCACCGCCGGCACTTCCTTCAGATACTTGGTCGGGAAGCCGCCGCCCATGTTGACCATCGACAGGTTGATGCCGCGCTCGGCGCAGTCGCGGAACACGCTCGACGCCATCGCCAGCGCACGATCCCACGCCTTCACCTTGCGCTGCTGCGAACCGACATGGAACGAGATGCCATAGGGTTCGAGGCCAAGACGCTTGGCGAGGTCGAGCACGTCGACCGCCATCTCCGGATCGCAGCCGAACTTCCGCGAAAGCGGCCATTCGGCACCGGCGCAATCATAGAGAATGCGGCAGAACACGCGGGCGCCGGGCGCGGCACGGGCGATCTTCTCGACTTCCGCGGTGCAATCCACCGAGAACAGCCGAATCCCGAGCGCGAAGGCGCGGCCGATGTCGCGTTCCTTCTTGATGGTGTTGCCGAACGAGATGCGGTCGGGCGTGGCGCCGGCATCCAGCGCCATCTGGATCTCCTGCACCGAGGCGCAGTCGAAGCACGAGCCCATCGAGGCCAGCAGCGACAGCACTTCCGGCGCCGGATTGGCCTTCACGGCATAGAACACCCGGCTGTCCGGCAGCGCCCGGGCAAAGCTCTGAAAGTTGTCGCGCACGACTTCGAGATCGACGACCAGGCACGGCTCGATGTCCTGGCCTTCGTTGCGGCGCGCGCGGAGGAATTCCTGAATGCGTTCGGTCATAGCACGCTCCCAAACGGCCCAGCGACGGGCTCGTTCAAACCAAAACGTCTGATCCGAGCGCGATAGACCCGACGCGCGATGGAGGCGCGACGAGCCAATGAGCTCAGACAAACTGTGCTGCCGTGGAGTGGTTGGGAGATGCTCCCGCCCGCACACCTGGCAATGAAGGACAAGCCTCTTCGGTATTCGCGCCGGCTGGTGGAAAGCCGGCAGAGACCAAAAAAGCCCGATCCGTCGTTGCTTTAAGTCGCGTCCCTCGTTGAGAGCGAGGTGCGCCGGTTCGCCTCCGGCTGCCAGTCACGGTTGCAAGGGGTAAAGTCACCTTCAACGGCATCCCTTGAGAGAGATGCTGGCGGCTTGATCTCACGCGAGTAAGATTTTGCGACCCTCGGCTTCTTCATCCCTTGGCGGCTGTCCGGCCTCTTGTCCGGATACCTACCGACTGACACACGACCACAGGCACGTGCGAAATTGGGCAAGACCGGAGATAGGTGCTTTAGTCCGGCACCGCAAGATTTTTTTCGCCCGAACGCGAAATTTCCCCGACACGGCGGCGCAGCGTTGCGCGCAAGCCACGAAAGTCGCCTCGAACATGAACGGATGTTCAAAGTACTTAACGTGGGGTGAAGGAAAGTCCGCGCCGAGCAGCGGTTTCTCGCAACGCCGCGGGCGCGGCGGGCCGCTAAGCGCGGCGGGTGAGCGCGCCTAAGCGCGCCTGGTAAACGGCTCGACGTGGTGGGCGTGGCGGACAAACGCCACCATGATCACGACGCCGATCACGAACAGCACCACCTGCACGATATGCGCGGCGGTGTCGTTGAGGCCGAACAGGATGGCGAGCGCCCAGCCGCCGGCGAACGCCGCGCCGAACACCTCGGCCCCGATCAAAATCGCGGCACTGAACACCGTGACCACGGTCGACCACACGATCCGGCGCGGGCCGGTCGGGGCGTTGCGGGGGCCTTGGGCTGCGGGCGGCTTGCTCATCGCGGAAAGATCCTGTTGCGGCGGCAATCTCTCTGAAAAACCCCGCTGCGGCAAGCCGCAAACGCGGTTAAAGGCTCAAAAAAGCCCGATCGCATGTTATATGTCGCGGCGTAACTTCCCCTTGAAGCAGGACCTTTCGATGCCAGATTCCGCGGTCGCGCCGGCGCCTTCCGACAGCCTCGACAATCCCCTGCTGCAGGCCTGGCTGACGCCCTTCGAGACCCCGCCGTTCGAACAGATCGCGCCGCAGCACTTCCTGCCGGCGTTCGAGCAGGCCTTCGCCGATCACACCGCCGAGATCGCGGCGATCACCAACGATCCATCGGCGCCGGATTTCGCCAACACCATCACCGCGCTGGAACGCTCCGGCCGGCTGTTGAACCGGGTCGCCGCGGTGTTCTACGATCTGGTGTCGGCGGATTCCAATCCGGCGCTCCTGGAGATCGACACCGAAGTGTCGCAGCGGATGGCGCGGCACTGGAATCCGATCATGATGAACGCCGCGCTGTTCGGCCGGATCGCGCTATTATACGGGCTGCGCTCCAAGCTCGAGCTGTCCGCGGAGCAGCTGCGGCTGTTGGAGCGCACCTACACCCGCTTCCACCGCGCCGGCGCCGGGCTCGACGCCAAGGCCAAGGCGCGGATGGCCGCGATCAACGAACGGCTGGCCGAACTCGGCACCGCGTTCAGCCATCATCTGCTCGGCGACGAGCAGGACTGGGTGATGCAGCTCGGCGAGGACGATTGCGCCGGGCTGTCCGACAGCTTCGTCGCCGCCGCCAAGGCCGCCGCCGCCGAGCGCGGGCTGCAAGGCAAGGCGGTGGTGACGCTGTCGCGCTCCTCGGTCGAGCCGTTCCTGAAGTCGTCGACCCGGCGCGATTTGCGCGAAAAGGTCTACAAGGCGTTCACCGCGCGCGGCAACAACGGCAACGCCAACGACAACATCGCGGTGATCAGCGAGATCCTGCAACTGCGCGAGGAGACCGCCAAGCTGCTCGGCTTTGCCAGCTTCGCCGAATACCGGCTGGAAGATTCCATGGCCAAGACCCCGCAGGCGGTGCGCGGGCTGTTGGAACGGGTGTGGAAGCCGGCGCGCGCCCGCGCCTTGGCGGATCGCGACGCGCTGCAGCAATTGGTCGCCGAGGACGGCGGCAACTTCAAATTGGCCGCCTGGGACTGGCGCTATTACGCCGAAAAGCTCAGGCAGCGCCGCGCCAATTTCGACGACGCCGCGATCAAGCCGTATCTCGCGCTCGACAACATGATCGATGCCGCCTTCGACACCGCGACCAAGCTGTTCGGCGTCAAGTTCAGCGAACGCAAGGACGTGCCGGTGTGGCATCCCGACGTCCGGGTCTGGGAGGTGTTCGACGCCGCAGGCACCCACAAGGGGCTGTTCTACGGCGACTACTTTGCGCGGCCCTCGAAGCGCTCCGGCGCCTGGATGACCTCGCTGCGCGACCAGCAGAAGCTCGACGGCGTCGTGGCGCCGCTGATCATCAACGTCTGCAACTTCGCCAAGGGCAATAACGGCGAGCCGGCGCTGCTGTCGCCGGACGACGCCCGCACCCTGTTCCACGAATTCGGCCACGGGTTGCACGGCATGCTGTCCGACGTGGTGTATCCGTCGTTGTCCGGCACCGCGGTGTTCACCGACTTCGTCGAATTGCCGTCGCAGCTCTACGAGCATTGGCAGGAGCAGCCGCAGGTGCTGCGGCAATTCGCCAAGCATTACCAGACCGGCGAGCCGTTGCCCGACGATCTGTTGCAGCGCTTTCTCGCGGCGCGCAAATTCAACCAGGGCTTCGCCACCGTGGAATTCGTCTCCTCGGCGCTGCTCGACCTGGAATTTCACACCCAGCCGGCCTCCGCGATCGGCGACATCGCCGATTTCGAACGCCGCGAGCTGGAAAAGATCGGCATGCCGGAGGAAATCGCGATGCGGCACCGGCCGACCCAGTTCGGCCACATCTTTTCCGGCGATCACTATGCCTCGGGCTATTACAGCTACATGTGGAGCGAGGTGATGGACGCCGACGCCTTCGGCGCGTTCGAGGAGGCCGGCGACATCTTCGATTCCAAGGTCGCCAAGCGGCTGCATGACGACATCTACGCCGCCGGCGGCGCGCGCGACCCGGAGGTCGCCTATGTCGCGTTCCGCGGCCGCCCTCCGGAGCCCGACGCGCTGTTGCGCCGCCGCGGGCTGCTCGACACGCCCGAGGCGGCGTAAGATGGCCGACCTCTCCCCGCGCGCGGCAGGGCAATCGCATATGAAAGTTTGCGCCGGCTGCGATGATCACCCTCCCCTGGAGGGGGAGGGTCGCTCGCGCAGCGAGCGGGGTGGGGTGGCGAAGAACTCATCCGCCGTGCTTGAGGCTCACCCCACCCCGGCGGGCACCGCGCTTCGCGCGGGACCCGCCGACCCTCCCCCTCCAGGGGAGGGTGAAGAGCGCGCCGAGGCAATAGCTCGCGAAAATCCATATGCGATTCCCCTGCCGCGCGCGGGGAGAGGTGAAGTCCGCGCTTCGGTGCACTGGCGTGGACTGCATCGCTTCGCCACTGCGCTCACCGCGGTGACCAGAGCGGTGCTATGCCTTGGCTTTCTCGCGCTCGGCATCACCGTCGCAGAGGCCCACCCGCATGTCTGGATCACTGCGCATAGCGATCTGGTCTATGCCCCGGACGGCAGCATCAGCGGCGTGCGCCACACCTGGACCTTCGACGACATGTTCTCGACGTACGCGCTGCAGGGCATCGAGACCAAGACCAAGGGCGTCTATAGCCGCGACGACCTCGCGCCGCTGGCGCAGACCAACGTCGAATCGCTGAAGGAATTCGGTTTCTTCACCTTCGCCAAGGCCGACGGCAAGAAGCAGAGATTCCTCGAGCCGGTCGATTACTACCTAGTCTACGACAAGACCGCGCTGACGCTGCACTTCACGCTGCCGCTGAAAACCCCGGTGAAGAGCCGGGAGCTGGCGGTCGAGGTGTTCGACCCGTCGTATTTCATCGACTTCACCTTCGACGACAAGGACCCGGTCAAGCTGGTCGGCGCGCCAGCCGGCTGCGCCGTAAGCTTTCAACGCCCCAATGACGGCACCGCCAACGCCGCCCGGCTCGGAGAACAGAACTTCATGAATGGCGACAATTCGAATTACGGCGCGATGTTCGCCAACAAGATCATGGTCAGTTGCCCGTAATGGCCCGCTCCCGTATCGCCGCCATCGCGCGCGGCCTCGTGATCTGCGCCGCGGTGCTGACGCTGGCGCCCTTGATCGATGCCGGGCTGAGCCACGCGCTGGCGCAAAACCCGTTCGGCGGACCGCGACCGGAGGCCGCCCCGCAGCTCGGCGGCGTGGTCGGCTGGCTGCTGGAACAGCAGTCACAATTCTATCGCCAGATGTCGGCGACGATCCGTGCTGCGAAATCCGACGGCAGCGCGGTCTGGACGCTGCTGGCGATCTCGTTCGCCTATGGCATCTTCCACGCCGCCGGGCCCGGCCACGGCAAGGCGGTGATCTCGTCCTATCTGGTCGCCAACGAGGAGACCGCGCGGCGCGGCATCGTGCTGTCGTTCGTCTCGGCGCTGTTGCAGGCGCTGGTCGCGGTCATCGTGGTCGGGATCTGCGCCTGGCTGCTCAACGCCACCGCCAAGACGATGTGCGGCGCTGAACGGGTGATTGAAATCGCCAGCTACGCGCTGATCGCGGCGTTCGGCGCGCGGCTGGTGTGGAGCAAGGGCGGCGGCTTCTTTCGCGCGCTGCGGGCGCGTCGCGCCGCGTCGCCGGCCTTCGCGCTCGCACCCGCCGCGGTGCAGCATCACCACCGCGCCCACCACGACGCGACGCACACGCATGCGCATCAGGCCCATGCTGAGCTTGCGCACGGTGACACGCACGACCACCGGCACGACCATGACGATCACCACCACCATGACCATGGCGGTCCCGGACACGTCCATGACGCGCATTGCGGGCATGCCCATGGTCCGGAGCCGGAGGAACTCGCCGGCCCCGGCGGCTGGCGGCGCGGCTTCGGCGCGATTGTCGCGGTGGGCCTGCGGCCGTGCTCCGGTGCGATCCTGGTTCTGGTGTTCGCACTTGCACAGGGCATGTTCTGGGCCGGCGTCGCCGCCACTTTCGCGATGGGCATCGGCACCGCGATCACGGTGGCGGCCATCGCCAGCCTCGCGGTTTCGGCCAAGGGCCTGGCGCGACGCCTCGCCGCGGGGCGCGACGGCGGCGGAGCATTGATCATGCGCGGCGTGGAATTCAGCGCGGCCGGGCTGGTGCTGCTGTTCGGCCTCGGGCTGTTACTGGGCTATGTAGCCGCAGAGCGGGTGACCTGCCTATGAGTAAGGCTCGATTTCGGCGAATGTTGCCTTATCTTGACAACATTATGCCAACGCGCGAAGCCAACCGTCTCATGACAGTCATTGTTCCCATTCACGGCACTGAGACCGTTGCCGATCAGGCGCCGGAACGGGTCGGCGTGCTGTTGGTCAATCTCGGCACGCCGGACAGCGCCGACACCAAAGGGGTGCGCGACTATCTGCGCGAGTTCCTGTCGGATCCGCGGGTCATCGAGAACCAGGGCGTGGTCTGGAAGCTGGCGCTCAACGGCCTGATCCTGCGCACCCGGCCGGCGCGCAAGGCGCGTGATTATCAGAAGATCTGGAACAATGACGCCAACGAATCGCCGCTGAAGACCATCACCCGCGGGCAGTCGCGCAAACTCGCGGCGACGCTGACCGGCCGCGAGCATATCGTGGTCGATTGGGCGATGCGCTACGGCAACCCGTCGATGCGCTCGCGGATCGACGCTTTGGTCGAGCAAGGCTGCCGCCGGCTGTTGGTGGTGCCGCTGTATCCGCAATATTCCGCCGCGACCTCGGCCACGGTGTGCGATCAGGCGTTCCGGGTGCTCAGCGAGATGCGGGCGCAGCCGACGCTGCGGGTGACGCCGCCGTATTATCGCGACGACGCCTATATCGACGCGCTGGCGAATTCGATCACCAGTCATCTGGCGACGCTGCCGTTCGAGCCCGAACGCATCGTCGCCTCGTTCCACGGCATGCCGCAGGCCTATATCAACAAGGGCGATCCCTACCAGTCGCATTGCATCGCCACCGTCGACGCGTTGCGCCAGCGCATGGGGCTCGACGACAACCGCCTGCTGCTGACCTTCCAGTCGCGGTTCGGCTTCGACCAGTGGCTGCAGCCCTACACCGACAAGACCATCGAACAGCTCGGCAAGGACGGCGTCCGCCGGCTCGCGGTGGTGATGCCGGGCTTCGCCGCCGACTGCCTGGAGACGCTGGAAGAGATCGCGCAGGAAAACGCCGAGATTTTCGTGAAAAATGGCGGCGAACAGTTCACCGCGGTGCCCTGCCTCAACGACAGCGACGGCGGCATCAGCGTGATCCGGCAAGTGGTGCTGCGCGAACTCGAAGGCTGGCTGTAGGCCGGGGTGCCGTTGTCGCCCGCGCGTAAAAGAAAATCCTTCTGCGAGCACTGACTTCACCTCTCCCCGCTTGCGGGGAGAGGTCGACCCGGCGTAGCGCCAGCGAAGCCGGGTCGGGTGAGGGGGCGCCCGAGTTTTTCCGCGACGCCCCCTCACCCGGCGCGACAAGCTTCGCTTGTCACGCCACCCTCTCCCCGCAAGCGGGGAGAGGGACGTCTGTCGCACCGCTTCGATTTGATCGCTTTTTGCGTGAGAGTGTTCGACAATCGCCGTCCTGTTGCAGTCGAACCTTCCATCTGATGCCGGCGACCACAGGCGTGCGCGGCGTGCCGATCCCGGCCGCCCTCCCTGTCCGCCGCGAGGAGACACCCATGATTTCGTTCAGCGGTTTCGACGTGTTTTCGATCGCGCTTGTGGTGCTGGTCATTCTCACGCTGTTCGCCGGCGTCAAGACCGTGCCGCAGGGCTTCGACTGGACCATCGAACGGTTCGGCAAATTCACCCGCACGCTGTCGCCGGGGCTCAACCTGATCATCCCGTTTTTCGACCGGGTCGGCCGCAAGGTCAACATGATGGAGCAGGTGATCGCGATCCCCGAGCAGGAGGTGATCACCAAGGACAACGCCACCGTGACGGTGGACGGCGTCGCGTTCTATCAGGTGTTCGACGCCGCCAAGGCGAGCTACGAAGTCTCCGACCTCAACCAGGCGATCATCGTACTGACCATGACCAACATCCGTTCGGTGATGGGCGCGATGGATCTCGACCAGGTGCTGTCGCATCGCGACGAGATCAACGAGCGGCTGTTGCGGGTGGTCGACGCCGCGGTGTCGCCCTGGGGCCTCAAGGTCAACCGTATCGAGATCAAGGACATCGTGCCGCCGGCCGATCTGGTCGAGGCGATGGGCCGGCAGATGAAGGCCGAACGCGTCAAGCGCGCCGACATCCTGCAGGCCGAAGGCCAGCGGCAGTCGGAAATCCTTCGCGCCGAAGGAGCAAAACAAGGCCAGATCCTGCAGGCCGAGGGCCGCCGCGAAGCCGCGTTCCGCGACGCCGAGGCGCGCGAGCGCTCCGCCGAGGCCGAGGCCAAGGCAACCCAGATGGTCTCCGAGGCCATTGCCAAAGGCGACGTCGCGGCGTTGAACTACTTTATCGCCGACAAGTACATCAAAGCGTTCGGCCAGTTGGCGGATTCACCAAATCAGAAGATCATCATGTTGCCGATCGAAGCGATGAGTATACTTGGATCGCTGGCCGGCATCGGCGAGATCGCCAAGGCGACGTTCGGCGAAACCGCGGCAACGCAAGCCGCGGCGCGGAGCAGTTCGGTGCCGCCGAGCGGCGGCTCGGCGGCGAGCCCGGCGACGCCGCCGCGCTGAGCGCGACGCGACGGCTCGTGAGCATCGTCCGATCGCGGGATGCTTCGGGCGAAATGTTTGCGGCGAGATTATTGCGGCGTGATGGTCGGGCGTGCGGCCGGGGAATGGGGGCTTGGGAATGACGGGTTTGTTGGTGTCGCTGGGGACCTGGAACTGGCTGATTTTCGGCTTCGCCCTGATGGGGCTCGAACTGCTGGCCCCCGGGGTGTTTCTGTTCTGGCTTGGCCTCGCGGCGCTGTTGGTCGGCGGGCTGTCGTTCGTCAGCGAGCCGTCCTGGCAGGCGCAGCTCCTGGCGTTCGCGCTGTTCGCGGTCTCCGCGGTGCCGCTGTGGCGGCGCTTCGCGCGGCCGCGCGCCGGTGAAGGCAGCAATCCGTTTCTCAACAACCGCGCCGCGGGCCTAGTCGGCCGGGTGTGCACGCTGGAGAAGCCGATCGTCGACGGCACCGGCACGGTGCGGATCGACGACACCATCTGGCGGGTGTCCGGGCCCGACGCGCCGGCCGGCAGCAAGGTCAAGATCGTCGAGGCCGACGGCGCCAAGCTGACGGTAGCGGCGGCTTGAAAGTTCTCATTTGGTTGGCTGGGGCCAATCAAAAGGCAAAGCCGTCATTCCGGGGCGCGAGTTCGTCAGAACGAGCGAACCCGGAATCTCGCAACACGCCCTTGCATCTCGCAACGCGTTTCGGCGCTGGTCCTCGCGGCGAGATTCCGGGTTCGCACGCGGCTGACGCCGCTTGCGACCCGGAATGACGGGAGTTGAATGAGCCGAATGGTCCCTCACTCGCAGCCTTGCACGGCTTCGGACCGACAGCGCTTGAGGTCGTCGCGGCCTCACCGAACAAGCGATCACGAGCGTTACATGAGAAGCGTCATTGCGAGGAGCTCTTGCGACGAAGCAATCCAGGGCCACGCATGAGGCCCCTGGATTGCTTCGCGTCTCAGTCGACGCTGCGCGCCGACTTCGGCTCGCAATGACGTACCGATTGCTACGGCGTCGCCACCACGCTCCAGGACGAGATCACCGCTTCGCTGATTTCGCCGGCGGCCTCGGCGCAGGCCATCTCGCCGACCTTGATCGAGACCTGTTTGCCGATCAGCCCCTTGAGCTGCGCCGCCTGGGCCTCGGTGCTGGTCACCAACTGAAAGGTCTGCGGGCCGGTCTCCAGATTGCACAGCCCGCCCGGCGCCGGCAGCCGGCGCGGCTCGCTGACCAGTTGGAACGAGGCGACGTGCTTGCCCTTGGCGCGGCTGCGCAGCGCGTTGAGCTGGCCGGTCAACACGTCGCCGTTCCTGATCGCCTTCTGCGCCAGCGCCTCGCTGACGCCGCCGGCGGCGAACGCCATCGCCACCGCCAGCATCAGCCATGGTCTCGCCGAGGGTCCGGTCATTCGGGATCTTTCGTTGGCTGTCAAAACAGGGTCCGCTGCCGCATCGCCGCCGACAGCGTGCCTTCGTCGAGATAGTCGAGTTCGCCGCCGACCGGCACGCCATGCGCCAGCCGCGTGACCTTGACGCCCGCCTCCATCAACAGGTCGGTGATGTAGTGCGCGGTGGTCTGGCCGTCGACCGTGGCGTTGAGCGCCAGCACGATCTCGCCGACCTGCGGATCGTGCGCGCGCGCCACCAAGGCGTCGATCGACAGATCGTCGGGGCCGACGCCGTCGAGCGGCGACAGCGTGGCGCCGAGCACGTGATAGCGGCCGCTCGCGGCGTGCGCGCGCTCCAGCGCCCACAGATCGGCGACGTCGGCGACCACGACGATGATCGACGGATCGCGCCTGGGGTCGGTGCACACCGTGCAGGGATTCTGCGTGTCGATATTGCCGCACACCTTGCAGACCTGAATCCGCTCGATCGCCACCTGCAGCGCCGAGGCGAGCGGCGCCATCAAGGCTTCGCGCTTCTTGATCAGGTGCAATGCGGCGCGCCGCGCCGAGCGCGGCCCGAGCCCCGGCAGCTTCGCCAAGAGCTGGATCAGCCGTTCGATCTCCGGGCCGGCAACCGCAGCGGCCATGCCTACAGGCCGAGCCCCGGCGGCAGCGACAGCCCGCCGGTCAAGGCCTGCATCTTCTCCTGCATCGCGGCTTCCGCCTTGCGGTGGGCGTCGGCGAGCGCGCTGACCACGAGATCCTCCAGCACCTCGGCCTCATCGGCCTTGATCAGCGTGGGATCGATCTTGATCGACTTCACCTCCATCTTGGCGGTCATCCGCACATGGACCAGCCCGCCGCCAGAGATGCCCTCGACCTCGATATGATCGAGCTCTTCCTGCATCGCCTTCATCTTGGATTGCAGCTGCGCCGCCTGCTTCATCATGCCGAGAAAATCAGCCATGATCGGTTCCTTCCACTTGCAGAGTTGTTACTGGTCGTCGTTGTCGAAATTGTCCGGCGAATCCTCGCCGCCGGCGTCGGCGTCCGGCGCATCGGCATCCGGGGTTTCGGCGGCGAGCCTGCGCACCTCCAGGACTTTGGTGCCGGGAAATCGCGCCAGCACCTCCTGCACCCGCGGATCGGCCTCCGCGGCGCGTTCGCGCTCGCTCTGCTGCGCCTGCGCCTGCGAGCGCAGCGTCGGCTGGCCCGGTTCGTTGGACACGATCACGGTCCAACGCCGCCCGGTCCATTGTTCGAGCTTGCGCGACAGATCGTTGATCAGGGTGCGCGCGGCGCTGCGCTCCATCGCCAATTCCAGCCGGCCGTCCTCGATCCGCACCAGCCGGACGTCGGCTTCCAGCGCGGCCCGGGTCATCACGTCGCGCTTCTCGGCGGCGAGCGCCACCAGTTCGGGGAAGCTGGAAATCTTCAGCACCGGCGCGGCCGCCGCCGGCTGCGGCGCGCTCAGTTGCGGACGCAATGAGGCTTCGGCGCCGCCGCGCGGCGCCGACGACATCCGCGCCGACGCCATCGCGCTCGGCGAGGACGATGATGATGAGCTCGATGATGAGGCCGAAGACGCGTTCGCGCCATTGCGCGCGGACGCGCTCGCCGCGGAGGCTGACGAATTGCCGCCGTCCTGCAACATCTTGATGGCTTCGTCCGGCGTCGGCAGATCGGCGACATAGGCGATCCGCACCAGCACCATTTCCGCGGCGGCGGCCGGGCGGGTGGCGCCTTGCACCTCGGCGATGCCCTTCAACAGCATCTGCCACATCCGCGACAGCACCCGCATCGACAGTTTCGACGCGAAGTCGCGGGCACGCAGCCGCTCGGTCTCGCCAAACGCGACGTTGTCGGCGGTCGCCGGCACGATCTTTACCCTGGTGACGAAATTGACGAATTCAGCGAGGTCACTCAGCACCACCACCGGATCGGCGCCGACGTCGTATTGTTCGCGGAATTCGCCGAACGCGCTGGCGATGTCGCCGCCGGCCAGATGCGCGAACAGATCGATGACGCGTGTCCGATCGGCGAGGCCGAGCATCTGCCGCACCGCGTCGGCGCGCACCACACCGGCGGCATGGGCGATCGCTTGATCGAACAGCGACAGCGAATCGCGCACCGAGCCTTCGGCGGCCCGCGCGATGATGCCGAGCGCTTCCGGCTCGACCTCGACATTCTCTTTGCCGGCGATGTTGGCAAGATGCGCCATCAACACGTCGGCCTCGACGCGGCGCAGATCGAAGCGCTGGCAGCGCGACAGCACCGTCACCGGCACCTTGCGGATTTCGGTGGTGGCGAACACGAATTTGGCGTGCTCCGGCGGCTCCTCCAGCGTCTTCAGAAAGGCGTTGAACGCCTTGTCCGACAGCATGTGGACTTCGTCGATAATGTAGACCTTGTAGCGCGCGCTGGTCGGCGAATAGCGCACGCCGTCGGTGATCTGGCGGACGTCCTCGATGCCGGTATGGGAGGCCGCGTCCATCTCCAGCACGTCGATGTGCCGGCTCTCCATGATCGCCTGGCAATGCACGCCCGGCACCGGCATATGGATGGTCGGCGCGGAGACCGAGCCGTCCGGCATCTCGTAATTCAGCGCACGGGCGAGAATGCGCGCGGTGGTGGTCTTGCCGACGCCGCGCACCCCCGTCAGAATCCAGGCCTGCGGAATCCGCCCGGTCTCGAACGCATTCGACAGCGTGCGGACCATGGCGTCCTGGCCGATCAGATCCTCGAAATTGTTCGGACGATATTTGCGCGCCAGCACCCGATAGGGCGCGGCCGCCGCCGGCGCGGCGCCTGCCGGATCGCTCGGGGAAATGACGGGAGGGCCAGCGTCGGTCATCGATCGATCCGCAAGTGGTTGTCTCTCGGCGCCGAATTTTCGGAAATGCACGGGCGGTTTCAGGCGATCGCCGCCGGGCTGGACCCCGGGACGCGATCCGGCTCGAATGAGGAAAGGGTCCACCTTCGATCGATCGGAGCGCTGAATTCGCTCGCAAAAACAAGTAGGAGACTGACGAGCGACCCGATCCGGACCTCGTTAGGGCTGCTTCCTTCCGGACCTGACCCGGTTGGCGAGTGGCTCGTCCACCGCCAATCTCCCGGGGCTTATTTGGAGCCAAATGCGCCGAAATGCAAGCGTGGCGACGGCGCCATTCGTCGTGCTAAAGCGGGCGCCAAATGCGCCGCCGTGGCGCGCCGTTCGGCGCTCGAACGCCGCCGCCCACCTTCATTCGGAACCTCGATGCCCGCTTCAGACTGGTCGCTGCACGCGCAGCTGCAAAAAGACACCATCGACATCGGCGACCTGCCGCTGTGCCGCGTGCTGGTGATCAAGGACGCGCATTATCCCTGGCTGTTGCTGGTGCCGCGCCGCGCCAACGCCAGCGAAATCATTGATCTCGGCGAGGTCGAGCAGGCGCAACTGATGACGGAAATTTCCCGGGCCGGTCGCGCGCTGAAAGACGTCACCAAATGCGACAAGCTGAATATCGCAGCCCTCGGCAATCTGGTGCCGCAGCTGCATATCCACGTCATCGCGCGGCGCTCGAGCGATGTCGCCTGGCCGCGGCCGGTGTGGGGCGTGGTGCAGCCGCTCGCCCACGACCCTGAAGAAGTGCAGAGCTTCATCGCCGAACTGCGCCGCCGGATCTGGCTTGGTTGAACTGCGCGGGGTTTTGCGGCAGACTTGCGACCAACCGCCGCAGCCCTCCTCCCGGACCATACGCGACCCTCGTTCGCCACGGCGGCGTCCGGCTTTCGGACCAGCCCATGACAGCACATGATTCGTTTCCGCTCGGCCAGCCGGCCTTCGTCACGCATGTGCTGGATCGCGCCGCGCATCTGCGCTCCGACGACGACAAGCTGTTCAAGCTGGAGAGCCGGCGCGACGCCCGCGCCTATGTGGTGCACCGCGATTCGCTGGTGACGGCCAGGCAGGCCGACGGCGTCCGGGCGCTGTTGACGATCGACGAGGCGCTGGGCTTCGGCGCCAATTCCGGCACCATCTTTCTGGGCCTGCGCGACGGCGCGCCGTTGTTCGGCATGGGCATCGCGGCGGCCGCGGTCGACAAATTGCTGACCCGCGACGACGTCGCGGTCGCCGAGTTGCGCGGCATGGCGATGCAGGGCGCGGTGCCGGCCGAGGAGCTCTCGGCGATCGCGATGGCGAAATCGATGGTGAGCTGGCATCAGCGCCACGGCTATTGCGCCAATTGCGGCACCCGCAGCGTGATGTCGCAAGGCGGCTGGCGCCGCGACTGCCCGAACTGCAAGGCCGAGCATTTTCCGCGCACCGATCCGGTGGTGATCATGCTGGTGACAAAGGGCGACAACTGCCTGCTCGGGCGACAGAAGCATTTTCCGCAGGGGATGTATTCATGCCTCGCCGGCTTCGTCGAGGCCGCCGAGACCATCGAGGACGCGGTGCGCCGCGAGGTGTTCGAGGAATCCGGGATTCGCTGCGGCGAGGTCGCCTATTACATGACGCAGCCCTGGCCCTATCCGTCGTCGCTGATGATCGGCTGTTCGGCGCAGGCCACGACAGAAGACGTCGTGGTCGATCACTCCGAACTGGAAGACGCGCGCTGGTTTTCCCGCGACGAGGCGATGCTGATGCATCACCGGCGCCATCCCGACGGGCTGACCGGCGCGCATCCGTTCGCGATCGCCCATCATTTGCTCGGTCGTTGGCTGCATCCGCCGGCGTGACCGGCGCGGCGACGACGGCACATCAACCGGCAACCGAGGAACTGCCAGTCGCAAAAAAGCCGGGCGAAACGGATCGCTCCGCTCGCCCGGCCGAAGTAACAGCTATTGCGGTTCTGACAGATCAGAACCGGAGTTCTGGATTGTTATTTTGACGAGTTTTCTTCACGCGAAGGGGATCCACTCGGCTCGAAAACGCTAGAGCTGATCGCGATCAGACGCCGATCAATAGCGGTGATGGCCCTTCTTGATGATCACCACCCGGTCGCCGCCATGGTGGCGATGCGGGCCGCGGTCGTGGTGGCGCATCTCGGCGCGCGGACCGTCGCGATAGACCTTCTTGATCACGGTGGTTTCCGCCGAAGCGATCGAGGGCAGGGTCAACGCGGCGACGGACAGGGCGGCGAGCGCATAGCGAAGCTTCATCATGTTCCTCCTGGGAATTGGTTATCAGCGGGGAGGCAACACAGAAGTATGATGAGCGTTCCGCGAAACTTTTTTCATCCAACCTGAACGGGCGTTCAGAAAGCCGCGCGGTTTATTGCTCCAGGACCATCGTGCCGTTGGCATATTCGAAGCGCTTCAGCTTCGACAGGAACGACAGCCCGAGCAGGTTTTCCGACAGCGCGTCGTCGGGCAACACCAGCGCGTCGACGTCGCGCACCAACAGCCCGCCGACATCGACCATCGCCAGCCGGGTGCGCGCCGCCTTCACCGTGCCGTTGGCGGTGGTCACCGTGGCGTTGTAGTCGCGCGGCGCCGGCCGCAATCCGAATTGCGCGGCGGAGCTCTCGTTGAGCGCTATCACCGAAGCGCCGGTGTCGACCATGAAGCCGATGCGCTGACCGTCGATGCGGCCGTCGGTCTGGAAATGGCCGCGGGCGTCGCGGGGAATGCTGACGCTGCGCACCGCGGAGTTCGGCGTCACCGCGGCGCCGACCGTGGCCGAAGCCGCCGATGCGGTCGCGGATTTCTGCGTCATCCGGTCGGCGACTTCCGCCATCGCGGTGCCGAGGATCGCCATCAGCGCGGCAAAGATCATGATGTTACGCATCACGCACACTCACACTTACATCGACGCGATCACCGGAGCGCAATTTGATCATGACGGATCGCAACCGGCGACTAATGCCGCGCGCAGGCTTCGGTTTTTGCGGAAAAGGGTGAGCGAAGCGTTAACGCAGACATCGTTGCGAGGAGCTGTTGCGACGAAGCCATCCGGGCACCGCATGCGATGGGCCTGGATTGCTTCGCTGTGACCAGTGCTACGCGCCGTGCTCAGCCCGCAATGACGGAACAGCGCTCAGGTGCCGCGCGGCTTGACCCGCCGTGTCGGCAGCGCGGCGGCGGGATCCTCCGGCCAGGGATGCCGCGGATAGCGGCCGCGCAGATCGCTGCGCACCGCCGCATAAGAGCCGCGCCAGAATCCCGGCAGATCGCGCGTCACCTGCACCGGGCGCTGCGCCGGCGACAGCAGTTCCAGCACCAGCGGCACCGCGCCGCCGGCGAGCGAGGGATGCGTGGTCAGCCCGAACAATTCCTGCAAGCGCACCGCGATGGTCGGGCCCTGCTCGGCCTCGTAGTCGATCGCCAACATCGTGCCGGTCGGCGCCTCGAAATGGGTCGGCGCCTCGCGCTCCAGCCGTGCCCGCAGGTCCCACGGCAACAAGCCGATCAGCGCGTCGCTCAATTCGCCGGCCGACAGATCCCTCAGCGCAACCTTGTCGAACAGCGCCGGCACTAGCCAGGATTGGCGCGCCTCGGCGAGCGCATCGTCGGAGAGGTCGGGCCAACGATTCTGTGAAGCAGCACCTTCGGCCTTGCGCAGAAACATCACCCGGTCGCGCCATTGCTTGAGCGATTTCGACCACGGCAATTTGTCGAGCCCGGCCATGACCAGGCCGTCGGCCAACACAAGTGCGGTCGCCTCCGACGGCGCCACCGCCATCGGCGCTTCGGACAGCGCGATCGCCTGCAGCGTGCGCTTGCGGCGGCCGCGCAGCGCCATTGCCGCGCGGTCGAACGAGATGTCGTCGACGGCGTCGATCTCGGCGGCAAAGCGGGCTTCGATCTCGGCGAGCGTGAGCGGCGCGGCGAGCAGGATTCTGCCGTTCGCCGCGGTGCCGGTGAGTTCGGCCACCGCGATATAGGGCGCGCGCGCCAAGGCCGCGGTCCTGTCGATCGCCGCGCCGCGGCCGTTGGCCAGCACGAACGAGCCGTTGCCGCGGTTTTTTGCGACGCGATCGGGAAACGCCAGCGCCAGCATGCCGCCGGTGCTTAACTCACCTCCCCCTTGCTGCAACGCCGCTGCATCGCCGCGCGCACCGCGCGACTCCCCTCCCCCTTGCGGGGAGGGGTCGGGGGTGGGGGTCGCTCCAACACAAGCGCCGCGTTCTGTGGACCCCCCTCCCCGACCCTCCCCCGCAAGGGGGGAGGGAGCAGAGAGCGCCGCACTCGGGGCTAGGGCACTATAAGATGGCGTGCGAGCAGCCACCTGCGCCGCCCAGCGCTGCGCCATCTGCCGCGCGCTGATCGCCCGCTGCGAGCGATCGCGGCGGAACTGGTCGCGACGGTGATCGAGATCGACGGCATCGCCGCCGAGCCCGCGCTCGGTGAGGATCGCGGCGACCTCTGCGGCCTCCTCGCCGCAGCCCAGCCGCTGCGCATCCACGATCATCCGCGCCAGCCGCGGCGGCAGCGCCAGCGCGCGCAGGCTTTGGCCTTCCTCGGTGATGCGGCCGTCGGCGTCGAGCGCGCCGAGTTCGCGGAGCAGCGCGCGCGCCTCTTTCAGGGCCGGAGCCGGCGGGGCATCAAGAAACGCCAATTGCGCCGGATCGCCGACGCCCCATTGCGCGAGATCAAGCAGCAGCGACGACAGATCGGCGCTGAGAATTTCCGGCTGGGTGTAGGCCGGCAATGAGGCGGTCTGCGGCTCGTCCCACAGCCGATAGCAGACGCCAGGCTCGGTGCGCCCGGCGCGGCCGCGGCGCTGATCGACCGCGGCGCGCGAGGCGCGCACGGTTTCCAACCGGGTGAGGCCGATGTCCGGCTCATAGCGCGGCACCCGCGCCAGCCCGCAATCCACCACGATGCGGACGCCCTCGATGGTCAGCGAGGTTTCCGCAATCGAGGTCGCCAGCACCACCTTGCGAAGACCTTTCGGCGCCGGCTGGATCGCGCGGTCCTGCACGCTGGCATCGAGCGCGCCGAACAGCGGCACGATCTCGATTCCCGCATCATGGACGCGCTCGCGCAGCATGGTCTCGGTGCGGCGGATCTCGGCGGCCCCCGGCAGAAACGCCAGCACCGAGCCGGGATTTTCCCGCAACGCCTGCGCAATCGCCTCCGCCATCTGCCGCTCCAAGGGGGCATCCGGCTTGCGGCCGAGATAGCGGGTCTCGACCGCAAAGGCGCGGCCCAGGCTCTCGATCACCGGCGCGTCGCCGAGCAATTTGGCGACGCGGGCGCCGTCGATGGTCGCGGACATCACCAGAATCCGCAGATCCTCGCGCAAGCCGACCTGCGCGTCGCGCGCCAAGGCAAGGCCGAGATCGGCGTCGAGCGAGCGCTCGTGGAATTCGTCGAACAGGATGGCTGCGACGCCGGCGAGTTCCGGGTCGTCCAAAATCATCCGCGAGAAGATGCCCTCGGTGACCACTTCGATGCGGGTGGCGCGCGACACCTTGCTGCCGAACCGCACCCGATAGCCCACCGTGTCGCCGACGCGCTCTCCCAGCGTTTTCGCCATCCGCTCGGCGCTGGCGCGCGCCGCGATCCGCCGCGGCTCCAGCATGATGATTTTCTTGGAGCCCAACCAGGGCGCGTCGAGCAGCGCCAGCGGCACCCGCGTGGTCTTGCCGGCGCCGGGCGGCGCCACCAGCACCGCGGCGTTATGGGCCGCAAGCGCGGCGCCAAGCCGATCCAGCACGGCATCGATCGGAAGCGGGGTGTCGAAGGGAGGTGACATTTTGCTCAAGCGGTCGGATGCGGCATCTTTCCTCTCCCCCTGTGGGAGAGGGTGGCTGCGCGAAGCGCAGCCGGGTGAGGGGTAATTAACTTCTTCCGTTACTCCCCCTCATCCGGCGAGCTGCGCTCGCCACCTTCTCCCACGAGGGGAGAAGGAAGAAGGGGCCGCGATGGTTAACAGAATCGGCCACCCCGGCAAATCCGCGGCGGGCGATCACGTTTCCCGGAGAACCGGCACATTGTTTGAACGCAGCAACGTTAAAGCAACCGCTCCGCGCCACCATGCGCTAAAGCCGCGCCGAAAAGGGACACCGATGACCGCAAACGGGACAGCTGCCACGCCCCGGATCGACTGGGTGGATTACGCCAAGGGCATCTGCATCGTCATGGTGGTGATGATGCATTCGGTGCTGGGCGTCGAGATCGCCGCCGGCCAGACCGGCTACATGCATTATCTGGTGGAATTCGCCCGGCCGTTCCGGATGCCGGATTTCTTCCTGATTTCCGGGCTGTTCCTCGGCATCGTGATCGACCGCGACTGGCGCAGCTATCTCGACCGCAAGGTGGTGCATTTCGCCTACTTCTACGTGCTGTGGGTGACCATCCAGTTCGGCTTCAAGGCGCCGGCCTTCGCCGCCGAGCAGGGCTGGGCGCATGTCGGGCTGATGTATCTGGAATCCTTCATCGAGCCGTTCGGCACGCTGTGGTTCATCTATCTGTTGCCGATCTTCTTCGTCGTCACCAAGGCGACCAGGCGGCTGCCGCCGGCGGCGATCTGGCTCGTCGCAGCAGCCCTTGAGATGACGCATCTGTCGACCGGCTGGACCGTGATCGACGAATTCGCCGCGCGCTTTGTGTATTTCTATTCCGGCTATCTGTTCGCCGCCCGCGTCTTTGCGTTGTCGGAGCGCGCCCGGGCCCGGCCGCGCTGGGCGCTCGCCGGGCTCGTGCTGTGGGCGGTGGTCAACGCCGCGATCGTCTATGACGGCTGCAGCACCTGGCCGGTGTTCTCGCTGCTGCTCGGCTTCAGCGGCGCCTGCGCCGTCATCGTGATCGGAACGCTGCTGGCACGGCGGCAATGGCTGAACGGACTGCGGTTCTGCGGCGAGCACTCCATCGTGATTTACCTCGCGTTCTTCCTGCCGATGGTGATCGCGCGGCTGTCGCTTCTCAAATTCGCCCCGTTCCTCGGCACAGGCACCATCTCGCTCTTGGTGACGATCATCGGCGTGCTCGGCGCGCTGGCGATCTGGAGGCTGGCGCTGCGCACGGGCGCGCATTTCCTGTTCGAACGCCCCGACGCGTTCTGGATCGCGCCGAAAAAACGCGCGGCGCTGGCGGCGGCGGAGTAGTCACGGCACCAGCAGCAGCGAGCCGCTGCTGCGCCCGGCCTCCAGATCAGCCTGCGCCCGCGCCGCGTCGCGCAGCGGATAGCGCGTGGCTTCCGCCGAGAATACGCCCGAAACGATCAGACCGAGCACGGCCGCGGCCGCGGCGCGATAATCATCCGGATCGTTCATGAACCCCATCACGCTCGGCCGTGCCAGCATCAGGCTGCGGCGCGGCCCGAGCTCATTGACGTCGAGCGGTGGAATCGGCCCCGCCGCCTGGCCGATGCTGACCACCACGCCGAACGGGCGCACGCAAGCCAACGTCTTGGCGAGAGTCGCGCCGCCGACCCCGTCATAGGCGACATCGACCCCGCGCCCCGCGGTGAAGCCCGCAACCGCGGCGGCGAAATCGGCATCGCGGCCGACGATGACTTGCGCGGCCCCCGCGGCGCGTGCGACCGCAGCCTTGGGCTCCGAACTGACGCAGCCGATCACCGCGGCGCCGAGGCCGGCGGCGCGGCGCACCAACAATTGCCCGAGCCCGCCGGCCGCGCTGTGCACCAGCACGTGGTCGCGCGCGCCGACCGGATAGATCCGGGTCAGCAGCATCTGCACGGTCATCGCCTTGAGGAACACCGCGGCGACCTGCGCGTCGGCGAGCGTCGCCGGCAGCTTCACCGCGCGCCACGCCGGCAGGTTGCGCTCCGACGCATAGGCGCCGACCGGCGCCCCGGCATAGACGATGCGGTCGCCGACCTGCAGCGACGTGACATTGCCGCCGAGCGCCGCCACGACGCCGACCGCCTCGACGCCGGGAATGCCCTGCGGCAGCGGATACAGCCCCTGGCGCTGATAGATATCGAGGAAATTGACGCCGATCGCGGTCTGCCGGATGCGGACGTCGCCGTCGCCCGGAGCGGGAAGTTCGATCGTCACATAGCCGAGATTGTCCGGTCCGCCCGGCGCCTTCAGCCTGATCACATCGACCATGGTGTTCGTCCTCCATTGCAACGGACGCGACCTTGCGCCGCCGCGTCGATGTGCGAAATTCCCTAATCTTGCGTCGTCGTTGGGAGATTTTGCACAATGGTCGATTGGGAGGATCTGCGGCATTTCGCGGCGCTGGCGCGCGAGGGCACGCTGTCGGCCGCGGCCCGCGCCATCGGCGTCGACCACGCCACGGTGGCGCGCCGGGTGGCGGCGCTGGAAGCGTCGACGGGCTTGAAGCTGATCGACCGCCGCGCCCGGGTGGCGACGCTGACCGACGACGGCCGCCGCATCGCGGCGATCGCGGCGCGGATGGAGGAGAGCGCGTTCGCCGCCGAGCGCGCCGCGCAGGCGGCGCGGGCGGAGATTCGCGGCAAGGTCTCGATCAGCGCGCCGCCGGCCTTCGCCAATACCATGATCGCCCCGAAGCTGATCCGGCTCAGGCTGCGCCATCCCGGGGTGCTGATCACGCTGATCGGCGAGACCCGCAGCGCCTCGCTGACCCGCCGCGAGGCCGACGTGGCGCTACGGATGACGCGCCCGACCGAGTCCGGATTGATCGCGCGCAAGCTCGGCGGCGTCGGCTTCGGCCTGTACGGCGCACCGGACTACCTCAGGACGACGCCGCCGCACGCCTTCGCGTTCATCGCCTACGACGCCAGCATGAACGCCACGCCGCAGCAGAAATGGCTGCAGGCGCTGGCCGGCGGCAACGAGATCGTGCTGCGGACCAGCGATCTGGAAAATCAGGCGGCGGCGGCGCGCAGCGGCGTCGGCCTCGCGGTGCTGCCGCATTTCATCGGCGACGCCGATCCGGCGCTGGAGCGCCACAAGACCGCGCCGGCCGCAGTCAGCCGCGAGATCTGGCTGTTGGTGCATCGCGATCTGCGGCAGGTGCCGGCGGTCCGCGCGGTGATGGAATTTTTGGCCGAATGCGTCGCGGGCGAATGATCGGGCGCCTTGCCGCGCGCGCTTACGTCTGGTCGTCCAGCTTGACCCCATCCTTCATGCTGTCGACCTTGGCGCGGTAGGCTTCGGCGTCGCCGAAATCGGCGAAGCCCTGGTAATGCGGGTGCGGCCCCAGCACGCGGCGGGCGTGCTTGATCGGGCACCAATAGACTTCGGTGCGCGACGCCACCTCGCGGGCGAACGCGATCACGCCGTTGCCGTAGGAGCAATAGGCGCAGTTGATCTTTTCCAGCAGATTGAGATAGGCCAGATGATGCCGGTCGAAGATCAGGTAGTCGCGGCGGCGCACCTTGGGGATCTTGTAGACCGGAAAGCAGATCGCCTGGTAGATCATCACCATGACGTCGAGCAGCACGAACGCCACGATCAGCGAATAGATCACCGGCGCGGTGACGATAATCCACGGATTGGCGTCGCGGATGTAATGCGACAGCTTGGTCTTGATGGCGCGCTGCAGCCGCAGCGCCTCCTTTTCGAACACGATCCTGCGATTTTCCAGATGATAGCGCAGCGCCTCGCGATGCCTGGCGAGTTCGACCTCGATCTCGGCCTCCACCGCGCGCAGCTTCTCCATCAACACGTCGAGTTGCGAGGCCATCGGCGGATTCCTTTCGCGCGGGGGACTGCGTCACCGGCGCACGGAACCGGCGCCGATGCAACCTTTTCGGCGCCCCTCGCGCCACGAAAAAAATCCTGCTCTGTGCGCTGCCCGGCAGGGTGTCATTCGCCGGCAAAAATCTCTAAATTGCCGCCATGCCGAAAACCTCAGAGCAAGCCGCCGCCACACCCATCGCCGTGAAACCGCCTGCCAAAGGCGATCACGTGTTTCTGGTCGACGGCTCGTCGTATATTTTCCGCGCCTATCACGCGCTGCCGCCGCTCAACCGCAAGTCCGACGGCCTGCAGGTCAACGCCGTGCTCGGCTTCTGCAACATGCTGTGGAAGCTGTTGCGCGACATGCCGCCGGACAACCGGCCAACCCATCTGGCGATCATCTTCGACAAGTCGGAAAAGACCTTCCGCAACGAGATGTACCCCGCCTACAAGGCGCAGCGGCCGCCGGCGCCGGACGACCTGATCCCGCAATTCGCGCTGATCCGCGAAGCGGTGCGCGCCTTCGACCTGCCGTGTCTGGAGCAGATCGGCTTCGAGGCCGACGACCTGATCGCGACCTATGTGCGGCAGGCCTGCGAGCGCGGCGCCACCGCGACCATCGTGTCGTCGGACAAGGACCTGATGCAACTCGTCACCGACTGCGTCACCATGTACGACACCATGAAGGACCGCCGCATCGGCATCCCCGAAGTGATCGAGAAATTCGGCGTGCCGCCGAATAAGGTGGTCGAGGTGCAGGCGCTGGCCGGCGACAGCGTCGACAACGTGCCGGGGGTGCCCGGCATCGGCGTCAAGACCGCGGCGCAATTGATCAACGACTATGGCGATCTCGAAACTCTGCTGTCGCGGGCGACCGAGATCAAGCAGCCGAAGCGCCGCGAGGCGCTGATCGAAAACGCCGAGAAGGCGCGGATCTCGCGGCAGCTGGTGCTGCTCGACGATCACGTCGCGCTCGACGTGCCGCTCGACGAGCTCGCGGTGCACGAGCCGGATGCGCGCAAGCTGATCGCGTTTCTAAAGGCGATGGAGTTCTCCACGCTGACCCGCCGGGTCGCGGAATATTCGCAGATCGATCCGGCGGATGTCGAAGCGGATGCGGCGGTGAAGAGCGGTTCTTCCCCCTCCCCCCTTGCGGGGGAGGGCCGGGGTGGGGGGACCGCGGATGGCAGCGATCTTTTTGGGGCACCGCCCTCCCCATCCCTCCCCCGCAAGGGGGGAGGGAGCGCGCCGCAAGCGGGGAGAGGCCGCGACCAAACTGACGCGGCGCTCACCCCGCAAGCCCTCGCCGCCGCGCGGGCGGAGGAGGCGCGCAAGATCCCGGTCGAACGCAGCAGCTACGCCACGCTGCGCAGCCTCGACGCGTTGAAGGCGTGGATCGTGAAAATCCACGACCTCGGCCATGTCGCGCTGGAGGCCAAGGCCACCTTCGACATCAAAAGCGCGGTGGTCGATCCGATGCAGGCCGAATTGACCGGGATCGCGCTGGCGCTCGGCCCCAACGAGGCCTGCTACATCCCGCTCGGCCACCGGCAGGCCGGCGACGGCGACGGGCTGTTCGCCGCAGGTCTCGCGCCGGAGCAGATCGCGCCGCGCGAGGCGCTGGAAGCGCTGCGGCCGCTGCTGGAATCGCCGGGCGTCTTGAAAGTCGGCTTCAACATCAAATTCACCGCGGTACTGCTGGCGCAGCACGGCATCACGCTGCAGAACCATGACGACGTGCAGCTGATGTCGTATGCGCTGGATGCCGGCCGCCACGCCCATGGGCTCGACGCGCTGGCGGAGAACTGGCTCGGCCACAAGACGCTGAGCTATGGCGAGGTGATCGGCAGCGGCAAATCCAAGCTGTCGTTCGACCAGGTGGCGATCGACCGCGCCACCTGCTACGCCGCCGAGGACGCCGACGTGGCGCTGCGGCTATGGCGGATACTGAAGCCGCGGCTGGTCGCCGAGCGGATGCTGACGGTCTACGAGACGCTGGAGCGGCCGTTGATCGGCGTGCTGGCGCGGATGGAGCGGCGCGGCATCTCGATCGACCGGGCGGTGCTTTCGCGGCTGTCGGGCGATTTCGCCCAGACCGCCGCAAGGATCGAGGCGGAGATCCGCGAGATCGCCGGCGAAGAGATCAATATCGGCAGCCCGAAGCAGCTCGGCGACATCCTGTTCGGCAAGATGGGGCTGCCCGGCGGCAGCAAGACCAAGACCGGGGCGTGGTCGACGTCGGCCTCGATTCTGGAAGACCTCGCCGAACAGGGTCACGACTTCCCGCGAAAAATTCTCGACTGGCGGCAGGTGTCGAAGCTGCGCTCGACCTATACCGACGCGCTGCCGGCCTATGTGCATCCGCAGACCCATCGGGTGCACACCACCTACGCGCTGGCGGCGACCACCACCGGGCGGCTGTCGTCGAACGAGCCGAACCTGCAGAACATCCCGGTCCGCACCGAGGACGGCCGCAAGATCCGCCGCGCCTTCGTGGCTTCGCCAGGGCGCAAACTGGTCTCGGCGGATTATTCGCAGATCGAGCTGCGGCTGTTGGCCGAAATCGCCGACATCCCGGTGCTGAAACAGGCGTTCCAGGACGGCCTCGACATCCACGCCATGACCGCGTCGGAAATGTTCGGGGTGCCGATCAAGGACATGCCGAGCGAGGTGCGCCGCCGCGCCAAGGCGATCAATTTCGGCATCATCTACGGCATTTCGGCGTTCGGCCTCGCCAACCAGCTCGGGATTCCGCGCGAGGAGGCCGGCGCCTATATCAAGAAGTACTTCGAGCGCTTCCCCGGCATCCGCGCCTATATGGACGCGACGCGGGATTTCTGCCGCGCCCACGGCTATGTCGAGACGCTGTTCGGCCGCAAATGCCATTACCCCGACATCAAGGCATCGAACGCCTCGGTCCGCTCTTTCAACGAGCGCGCCGCGATCAACGCGCGGCTGCAGGGCACCGCCGCCGACATCATCCGCCGCGCCATGGTGCGGATGGAAGACGCGCTGGCGGCAAAGCCGCTTTCCGCGCAGATGCTTCTACAAGTTCATGACGAATTGATCTTCGAGGTGCCGGACGACGAGGTCGCAGCGACCCTGCCGGTGGTGCAGCAGGTGATGCAGGACGCCGCCTTCCCGGCGGTAATACTTTCTGTTCCGTTGCAAGTTGATGCGCGAGCCGCCAATAATTGGGACGAGGCGCATTAAGCTTGTTCAGGTGGATATATTTAAGGTATTGTTACGCCGAACGAAGTCGGATCCTTCGAATTCAATGCCCCTCAGGGGAGCGGCGGCGAAATAACTCTTACCATAAGGAAGGAGAGCTTCGCGTCGTTTATCAAAAATCTTTTGGGCGAACCGCGATCAATCGAACGTACTTATGCGGGAAGTTTCGTTATAGATCTCAGATGGCTGTCCAATATCGATGCCATACTGATGCAGCGTGTTAATAATCAACACACGGCTCAGTTAATTGAGTTCTCTGCGAAGATCCATTTTTCATCAGGCGCGATCAAGACACTAAGCACGCGCGAGGCATTCTTAGCCTTTGGTGACAATTCGGATAACATAACTACTGGCGTCTCGCTAAGTTGGATCTTTCTTATCCAATTTCCTCATTCAACGACTCCAGAGAAGCAACGAATTCGTTTCGATGCATTTCAGAAGTCTCAACTACCGTTTGATGTGGATCCTGAACTGAGGATACTTCGAGGTTGGTCAGGGCCTTCTACAATTCGCTTGATAGTTGAGCACACCGAAATAACTTGGGGCGACGATATTTTCAATCATCTTTCGAGCCAGGTTAAGAAGGTGATGGTCCGAAATTCAAAAGCCTATAGCATTGCAGACAGGACGGAAGATTTTTTTGATTCTGGGTACACCGCAGTTGCTTATTTCTCAGCAATAGCGGCACTTCTGTTTTCTCAATGGAACGATATTTTGATCCGATCCAGAGGGGATGCATCCGAACAAATTGCAAGGCTGAATGGGCTTGCCGATAGCTTAGTCTCGGTGAACGAAAAGCTCGACTTCCTCTTGATGAGGTCGTTCTCTGGTCTTTCCGAGCCGGTCATTCTCCTTTTTTTTGAGTTTTTCCTGGCCGTACTTCTTTTCATTTTTGCAAACGTCCTCTCCACAAAATTACGAGAGGCATTAGGTGGAAAGACGTTCATCATATTGAACGGAGCCACCGAAAAGAGATTTCAACAACACGAGAAATCCAACGCCATCTACTCTGTCGCCATTGCGCTCGGCTTTGCGGTGAATGTGGCCGCGGCGATCTTCTTAGAAAAACTGACACCTGCGGTGGTTGCTCTTCTACGCCATTTAGTTGGGCGATAAGATAAGATAGCTTACCGTCCGTGATTGCAGCCAACGCCCGGTCTATAGCCATGGGGACAGAGATGCACCCCTGAATCTGGCCCCAGAGCCACCACAGAGTATCGGATCGAGAGGCTTAGAGGTCCGGAGAGACTTCGGAAGTTGGCAGCGTCGAATCTCCGCTGGCGTGCGCCGCGCCCGATCGATAGATTGCAGCGCAATCTCAAGCCCCAAGAGAATCATCTAAGAGAATCATCGTGTCGAAATCCGCCTCCCGCGCCCGCCTCGCCGACATCATCCGCGTCCGTTCGTTCGGCCGCGGCGAAATCACCTTGGCCTCCGGCCGCAAGAGCGACTTCTATTTCAACCTGAAGCCGACCATGCTCGATCCAGAAGGCGCGGCCCTGCTCGCGGAACTGACCTTCGAGGCGCTGCGCGAGGACAATGTCGACTATATCGGCGGGCTGGAGATGGGCGCGGTGCCGCTGGCCGGCGCGATTGCGCAATTGTCCTGGCTGAAGAACCACCCGATCGCGGCGTTCTTCGTGCGCAAGAAACCGAAGGAACACGGCGCCCGGCTCTCGGTCGAGGGGCTGTCCAAGAGCGAGACCCTGACCGGCAAGCGGGTGGTGATCGTCGAGGACGTCACCACCACCGGCGGCTCGGCGATCAAGGCGGCGGAATCGGTGCGCGAGGCCGGTGGCGTGATCGTGCTGGTGTTGACCATGGTCGATCGCGAGGAGGGCGCCACCGAGGCTTTCGCCGCCGCCGGCTTGCCGTTCCGCTCGCTCTACAAGGCCAGCGAGTTCCTCAAAGCCTAAGTTCTTAACCCGCGGCAAATGCATTTGTTTGCGGCCGCCACGCGGCGCGCTTACGCCTCGTTTACCATCCTGCATTAAAGTTTGGCCAACGCTGGGCCACGATGATCCGGCCAAGCCAGACCGCCTGGGTGGAGTGAGCGTTGCGTCGACAGTTCGAATTTGCGCAGCCGCGCCGCGGCCTGATGTGGGCCGCAGCGGTGGCGATGGCGATCCCGGTGGCGCTGGCGCCGCAGGGCGCCGCCGCCGAGAATTTCTTCGAGGCGCTGTTCGGCGGGCTGCAGCAGAGGCCGCAGCCGCGCAGCGCACCGACCCCGTCGAATTTCTTCGCCGATCCGTTCGGCCTCAACCAGCAAGCCGCACCGCCGCCGCCGCGCCCGGTGAGCGGCTCCGGCTCCGGGCCGGCGTTCTGCGTGCGCAGCTGCGACGGCCGGTATTTCCCGCTGACCAGCCGCGGCGGCGCAAGCCCCGCGCAAATGTGCCAGGCGTTCTGTCCGGCGAGCCCGACGCGGGTGTATTTCGGCAGCAATATCGACGGCGCCACCGCCGGCAATGGCGAGCGCTACGCCGACAGCGACAATGCCTTCGCCTATCGCAAGGCGCTGAAGGCCGATTGCACCTGCAACGGCCGCGATCCCGCAGGGCTTGCCCCGGTTGACCTCACGCTCGACACCTCGCTGCGCTCCGGCGACATCATCGCCACCACCAACGGCCTGGTGGCCTATTCCGGGGTCCGGATCGGTGCCAGCCAGACCGCAGAATTCACGCCGGTGAATTCCTATCCGGGGCTCACCGCCGAAGTGCGCGCGAGACTCGGCGAAATGAAAGTGGCGCCGGTGACCGCCGAGATGCTGAGCGATCCGGCGCCGCTCGCCGACGCCAGCGCGGCGATGCCGCCGGAGTCCGCCAAAGCGACGCCGGCCAAGGAGCCGGCCGCCGCCAAGGGCAAGCGCGCCGAGGCGCGGTGAGGTCTGCGTTCGAGAATTAACGGATTTCAACGGCGTCATTCCGAGGCGCGAAGCCGCAGGCTGAGCGAACCCGGAATCTCGCCGCAAACGCTCACGATCTCCCCACAGCAAGATTCCGGGTTCGCTCGCAGCGGAACTGCTCGCGCCCCGGAATGACCGGCGCTACCGGCTGCGCACGATACCGATCACGTTGGGCGCCGCGAGATAGGCCTCCTCGATCCGGGCGCGCGCCGCAGCCTGGTTTTCCGGCGTCAGCAGGCCGCGCCGTTCGGCCAGGATCATCCAGCAATAGCCCCACCAGTCGGTCAGCATGCCGTGATCGTCGATCAGGTCGTAGCCCTGCGCGGCCGCGAAGATCCGCGCCTCGGCCTCGTCGAGCGCGTCAAGCCAGGCATGGTCGGCGGCGCTGAACAGTTCGTCGCTGAAATCATCGGTGGTGTAGCCCCAGATCGAGCGACACACCGCGTTGAATTCGCGGTCGAGCTGGTCGTCCTCGACCAGCTGCCGGCGCGCGATCTGATGCAGCCGCGACAGCGACCGCGCGAAATCCGCGATCCGGGTCAGCGCCAACGGCTCGAAGGCAATGGTGGACATGTAGTCCTCGCAACTTTGCACAGGCCCAAGATCTTGTACCGCGAACAGGCCGAATCACAATGATATATCAATGACTTGCTAAAGTGTTCTTAATTTGTTCGGCAAAGCCTGAGCGGCGGCGTCCGGAACCGGCGCCGGGCCCGGCCGGGCTCTCGCGCGGCAGGTTTTCCAGAATGGTATCAGGTACCTCCGGTGTGTCCCGAACTTGCCTCGTCGTGATTTGCTCGCAACACTCGCCTGCTAAGTTGCTGGATGCGGAGCCGTGCTCAAAAGCCATGCACTGCAACGCACAAACGATCGCCGCGGCACGGGTTCCGATCCAATGCGAATGCGCGTATGATCAGGCCCAACGCAGTTTTAGGGTAACATTTTGCCAGTTCAATCGACCACTGACGACTTCCGCATGCCGCAGCCGCCGCTCGATGAGCTGGCTCTGGCAGAAATCAAAAGCGCCATCGTCGCCAAGCTGACGCTGGCGATCGGCAAGGAAGCCGCGCTTGCCACCAAACACGATTGGTACAAGGCCGCGGCGCTGGCGCTGCGCGACCGCATCGTGCACCGCTGGCTGATGTCAGAGAAGGACAGCTACGACGCCGGCCGCAAGCGGGTGTATTACCTGTCGCTGGAATTCCTGATCGGCCGGCTGTTCACCGACGCGCTGAACAATATGGGCCTGTTGCCGCTGTTCGACGCCGCGCTCGGCGACCTCGGCGTCGGGCTGTCGGAATTGCGCAAATGCGAGCCCGACGCCGCGCTCGGCAATGGCGGTCTCGGCCGGCTCGCCGCCTGCTTCATGGAAAGCATGGCGACGCTGGAAATTCCGGCGTTCGGCTACGGCATCCGCTACGATTTCGGCCTGTTTCGCCAGATCATCACCCAGGGCTGGCAGCAGGAATATCCCGACGAATGGCTGGGCTTCGGCAATCCATGGGAATTGCAGCGGCCGGAAGTGGTCTATCAGGTGCATTTCGGCGGCAGCGTCGAGCATTCGGTCGATTCCCGCGGCCATGATCGCGCGATCTGGTACCCCGGCGAAACCGTTCAGGCGGTGGCCTATGACACCCCGATCGTCGGCTGGCGCGGCAAACACGTCAACGCGCTGCGGCTGTGGTCGGCGCGGGCGCCCGATCCGCTGCGGATCGACGTGTTCAACACCGGCGATTATCTCGGCGCCACCGCGCACGAGGCCCGCGCCGAGGCGATCTGCAAGTTCCTCTACCCCAATGACGAGAGCGCCGCAGGCCGCGAATTGCGGCTGCGCCAGGAATATTTCTTCGTCTCGGCGTCGCTGCAGGATCTGATCAAGCGGCATCTGCACGCGGAAGGCCAGTTGCGCAGTCTGGCGAAAAAGGCCGCGGTGCAGCTCAACGACACCCATCCGAGCCTCGCCGTCACCGAATTGATGCGGATCCTGATCGATCACCACGGCATGCGCTGGGACGAGGCCTGGGAGATCACCCGGGCGACGCTGTCCTACACCAACCACACGCTGCTGCCGGAGGCGCTGGAAACCTGGCCGGTCGAATTGTTCGAGCGCTGCCTGCCGCGCCATCTCGAGATCATCTATCGCATCAACGAAGTGCATCTCGGCCTCGCCAATGCGTGCTGCCCCGGCGACGTGGATTTCCGCGCCTCGGTGTCGCTGATCGACGAGAAGGCCGGGCGAAGGGTGCGGATGGGCCATCTCGCCTTCATCGGCTCGCACCGCATCAACGGCGTCTCGGCGATGCATTCCGACCTGATGAAGGAGACCGTGTTCCACGATCTGCACCATCTGTATCCCGGCCGCATCACCAACAAGACCAACGGCATCACCTTCCGCCGCTGGCTGATGCTGGCCAATCCGGGACTGACTGAACTGGCGCGCGCCACCTGCGGCGAGGAGGTGCTCGACGATCCGAGCCGTCTGGAGCGGATGGAGGACTACGCCGGCGACAGCGCCTTCCAGCAGCAGTTCACCAACGTCAAGCATCACAACAAGGTGGCGCTGAGCCGGCTGATCGGTGAGCGTCTCGGCATCAAGATCGATGCCAGCGCGCTGTTCGACGTGCAGATCAAGCGGATTCACGAATACAAGCGCCAGCTGCTCAACGTGCTGGAGACCATCGCGCTGTATTACGCGATCAAAGACGAGCCGCAGCGCGACTGGGTGCCGCGGGTCAAGATCTTTGCCGGCAAGGCGGCGGCGAGCTACCGCTACGCCAAATTGATCATCAAGCTGATCAACGACGTCGCCGAGACCATCAATAACGATCCGGAGATCGCCGACCGGCTCAAGGTGGTGTTCCTGGCCGACTACAATGTCAGCCTCGCCGAGGTGATCATCCCGGCCGCCGACCTGTCCGAGCAGATTTCCACCGCCGGCATGGAAGCCTCCGGCACCGGCAACATGAAGCTCGGCCTCAACGGCGCGCTGACCATCGGCACGCTGGACGGCGCCAATATCGAAATGCGCGACCATGTCGGCGCGGAAAACATCGCGATCTTCGGCATGGAGGCCCTGGAAGTGGTGGCGCGCCGCGCCCAGGGGCTCGACGCCACCGACGTGATCGGCCGCTCGCCGCACCTGGCGCGGGCGATCCGGGCGATCGATTCCGGAGTGTTCTCGCCGGACGATGTCGGCCGCTTCGCCTCGATCGCGCATGCGCTACGCCATCTCGACCACTACATGGTCAGCGCCGATTTCGACTCCTACTACCAGGCGCAGCGCGGCATCGACGCGCGGTGGAGCGCCGGCCCGGCCTGGACAAGGGCGGCGATCCTCAACGTGTCGCGGATGGCGTGGTTCTCCTCGGACCGCACGATCCGCGAATACGCCTCGGATATCTGGGACGTGCCGACCACACCGGCGGCGCAGCCCTCGCCGGTCCGGCAAGCGCAGCGGTAGTTTGTAGCGCTGGGGGGACGGGCTCGCCCTCACCACGAGTCATTCCGGGGCACGAGGCCGAAAGGCCGAGCGAACCCGGAATCTCGCTGCGGGCGCGAGAGCTTTCCACGTGTTGCGAGATTCCGGGGGCGCTCACGGCTTAAGCCGTTCGCGCCCCGGAATAACGAGGCCTGGGATTGACGCGCTAAAACAACGGCGGAAGCTGCGCCACCTGCAGCGGGCCGATGAACACCGCGCCGTCGACGAAGCGCAGCGGAAACGCCCGCGCCGGTTTGCCTTCCAGCACGGCGTCCTTGCCGAGCGCATTGATGCCGACGGCGACGCCGGCATTGGCGTTCTGCCGCACCGCCTTGCCGAGCCCGGGGATGGCGCGGTCCAGCGCGCCGAGCACGCTATTGACGTCCTTGGCCCGCATCCCCGGCGCCACGCGGTCGAGGGTTTGCTGCGGCACGCCCTGCTCCAGCATCTTGTCGATGCCGAGCGCCGGGATCACCTTCTCGATGCCCGCCACCGTCATCTGCAATTCGCCGTCGATCCGGCCATTCGCGCTGAGGCCGAGCGTGCCGGTCGCCACCGCGATCAGCTCGCCCTGCTGAATCCGCGATCGGCTGATCTCGACCGAGCCGCCGGCGGCCTGCAGCTCGCGAAACCGCTGCGGCCAGGGCTTTGGCGAAAAATCCCGCAGCCCGCTCAGCACCGCCCGGAGCTCGGCGTCGAACGGCTCGGTGAGCAGCGGGTGCAGATCCTGCAGGCTGGCGCCGGTGAGTTGCGCCACCGCTTCGAGCTGCGGCGGCGCCGGCGGCACCGCATCGAGCAGCCGGCCGTGCAACTCGGCGTGGCGGGCGCGCGCCAGCGGGGTTTGCGCGGCGCCGGCCAGGCGGTCGATGGCGCCATCGTCGAACACGATCGAGGCGCGCTGCGGCACGCCGGGCAGGCCGACCACGCTGGCTCGCGCCGCGCTCCAGCTCACCGCCAGCGACGGCGGCTGGCCGGGGCCGGCCAGCACCGCGGGTGCGGCAAATTCGGCGATCAGCAGCCTTGGATCGTAGATCTGCCCGACCACCAGGATCTCGCCGAGCTTGGCGACCATCGGCGCCTGCCGCGGGCCGGCGGCCTGCGAAGTCAGCGCGACGCTGGCGTCCTTGCAGCGCACTTCCAGCCGGAACGGAAAGCCTGCGACCGAGCGGCTGCCGCAATCATAGGCGCGCCCCGATGCCGCCTCCCGCGCGCGCCAGGCATCGACCGATTGATCGAGCCTTGCGGCCGTGTAAAACCAGAAGCCGCTCCACGCCGCGGCCAGAACCAGCAGCACGATCGGCAACACGAAGACCAGCCATAGCCGTCGGCGCGGTGTGAGAATCATTTCGGACATGCGGCGACCCTAGACCCGAGATTTTGTCAATTGAGCGATCCCCATAGCATGTCGGCGAACAACCTGCCCGACGCCGCGACCGCCGCCGGCGACCTTTGGGTGTTCGGCTATGGCTCGCTGATGTGGCGGCCGGGCTTTGCCTTTCTCGAACAGGTTCCGGCGCGGCTGATCGGCGAGCACCGCGCGCTCTGCGTCTATTCCTTCGTGCATCGCGGCACCCCGGAGCAGCCCGGCCTGGTGCTCGGGCTGGACCGCGGCGGCGCCTGCCGCGGCGTCGCGTTCCGGGTGGCGTCGGCCGATCGCGCCGCCACCGTGGCCTATCTGCGCGAGCGCGAACAGGTCACCAGCGTCTATCGCGAGGTGATGCGCTCGGTCTGGCTACAGGACGACGCCCGTCGCCGGGTCAGCGCGCTGGCCTATGTGGTCGACCGCGGCCACGCGCAATATGCCGGGCGGCTCAGCGACGCCGAGCAGCTGCGCTTTGTGCGGCAGGGCCACGGCCAGTCCGGCCCGAACCGCGACTACGTGCTGTCGACGGTGGAAGCGCTGGAGGCGCAGGGCTGCCGCGATCCGCAACTGCATCGCCTGGCGGTGCAATTGCGCGACGACGCCCCGCTGCATCGCTAGAAACGTTGGCGCTGGAGACGAGTGGCGGGGACGCAGGCCTACGGTCAGCGCCAGCGCGGCCGTGCCGATTGGCGCCATCACGACTTGGCGATCGGGGCGCCCGCCGGCTTGACTGCCGTCCTACTAGTCGGTAGGCAAAGGGCATGAGCAATCTTACATCCAAGGCCGACGACATCCTGAGCTGCGCCCGATCGCTGATCCTTAAGGGCGGCTACCACAATTTCAGCTACGCCGACATCGCCAGCGTGGTCGGCATTCGCAAGCCGAGCATTCACCACCACTTTCCCAGCAAGGCCGACCTGGTGCGCACGCTGGTCGCGAAATACCGCGAGGAGGCGGCGGCAGGCTTCGCGCAGCTCGACCGCAACGTCGCCGACCCGCTCGATCGGCTTGGCGCCTATCTGGGCTATTGGGAGCGCTGCATCGCCGACGCTTCGCACCCGTTCTGCGTCTGCGCGCTGCTGGCGGGCGAGATCGAGGCGCTGCCGGAAGCGGTGGCTCTGGAAGTGCGCGCGCATTTTCGCGCGCTGTCGGACTGGCTGAGCGCGGTCCTGGAGTGCGGGGCCGCGCAGGGCCGCCTGCGGCTGACCGGCACCGCCCGGGCCAACGCCGAGATGTTGATGGCCACCGTGCATGGCGCGATGCTGTCGGCCCGCGCCTATGGCAATGCCGCGACCTTCGGCGACATCACCCGGCCGCTGCTGCAGCGCCTCGCCGCCTAAACCTGGATCGAACCAGCGCGCATAGCGCACGCTCACTGCCTACCGACTAGTTGATAGTAATCAGTTCAACAGATCTGAAAGGAAAAAAGATGTTCGGAATTTCTCCGCTCGGCTGGATCCATACAATCGGCAGCCTGCCCGCGATCCCCGCGGCGCTCTACATGTTTGCGACTCGCGGCCGGATCGTGCCGCGGTCCACCGCGGGCGCGGTGTATTTCGTATCGATGCTGATCGGCGCGGTGACGGTGTTCTTGGTCGCGCATCAGCCGGTCAGCTACGGCATTGGCGCGGCGACGCTACTATTGCTGCTGGCGGGCTATGGGATCGAGCGCGTTCCGGGCAGCGCGGCCAGATATGTTGAAACCGTCTGCCTCAGCCTGACCGCGTTTCTGCTGATGCTGCCCACCGTGACGGAAATCCTGCGCCGCGTTCCGGACGGCCACCCTTTGGTGACTGACCTCAAGTCGCCGCTGCTGCTCGGCGCTCGGGCGGCGCTGCTGGCCATTCTGGTCGTCGGCCTCACGGCCCAGATCATTGTGCTGCGACGCCACGGCAGGGTGGCGGCGAACTAAGCGCGCGCCGTCCGGCTGACGATCAGGCCGCCGGCGGCTTGGCCTTCAGCGGCACCCGGCTCGGCACCCGGCCGAACAGCTGCGCCTGCTCGTTTCGCCCGGCGTCGACCAGCCGGTTGCTGGCGGTCTCGATCGCCTCGCTGACCCGCGCCAGAAATTCCTTACGCGGCAGGCCCGCCGGCAGCGGCTCGAGAAACTCGATCACGATGGTTCCGGGATAGCGCAGGAAGCTGCGGCGCGGCCAGAACAGCCCGGAATTCAGCGCCACCGGAACGCACGGCACCGCGCAATCGGAATAGAAATGACCGACCCCGCTCTTGTAGTTGGGCGGCGCGTCCACCGCGGTCCGCGTCCCCTCGGGGAAGATGATCAACTGCCGGCCGCGTCGAACCTCCGCGCCGACGCGCCGCGTGAGGTCGACCACCGAGCGGCCGCCGGCGCCGCGATCGACGCCGATCATGTCGGCCTTCGACAGATACCAGCCGAAGAACGGAATCCACAGCAATTCGCGCTTCAGGATATACAGCGGCTGATCGAAGAATTGCAGCAGCGCGAAGGTTTCCCACATCGACTGGTGCTTCGAGGCGACGATCAAGGGACCAGCGGGAATGTTCTCAAGGCCGCGAAACTCGACCTTGGTGTTGCAGATCAGGCGCATCAGCCAGATGCTGCTCTGCCCCCAATATTTCGCGATGTTGATGATCGCCCAGCGCGGCATCAGATAGGTCGGAATGCCGACCACGACCCAGAACGCCAGCAGCAGATAGAACAGGATATTAAAGACCAGCGAACGCAGAAAAATCGCAACCATGGAGCATCCGATCAATTGGCAAGCGCCGTCGCCGGCTTGCGGCGAGCCACCCATTCGGTCGGCGCCTCGCCGTCCGGCGCAAGCTCGACCCCGAGCCCGGCCAGCCGGACCCGCGCCTCGGCGGCGATGTACTTAGCATATTCAGATAACAGCAGCCGGAACGTGGCACCGCTGGTCCACCACGGATCGTCGCGCCATTTGTCGCCGACCACCGCGAACGGAATGAGCTCGATGTCCGGCATGGCGTGCGACATTTCCACGATCGCCCGCGGCATGTGGTAATTCGAGGTCACCACGATCAGCGAGCGGAAGCCGCGCTCGTGCGCCCAGCGCCGCGCCTCGGCGGCGTTGCTGCGGGTGTTGACGGCGGAGCGGTCGAGGTCGACGCAGCAATTCAGTAGCCGCTGGCTGTCCGGCAGCGAGCGCGAAATATCGTTGGCGCCGTTGGTCGGATGCACGCCGGAGATCAACAGCCGACGGCCGTAGCCCGCCGCCAGCAAGTCGATCGCGTCGGACACCCGCGACGAGCCGCCGGTCAAGACCACGATGCCGTCGGCGGTGCGGCCGGGCTGAATTTCGGCGCCGCGCAATTGCGACAGAAACACGATGAAGCCGCTCGCCATGCCGACGAAGCCGAGCGCCAGCGTCGCCACGATCGCGGCGCGCAGCCCGCTGCAGCGGACGCTCGGTGCGGCCGCGGACAGGGCCGGCGGATCCTGATCGGACTGCGAAGTCATACGTGGTCGATCGTTCTCTTGATGGCTGTTCCGAACCGGCACAGTAGAAGTTTTTCGGGCGAATTGAAGTCCGCGCGGCCTACGCACATCGCCCGGCCGGGTCGGCGGCGGCCGGGCCAGCCGCCGTCGCCGGGGCGCCGGCCAAAGCCCCCGCTTTCGCTCAGTCGATCTCGTCGAGCGTCGCAAACAGCGTCCGGCGCGACGACCAGGCGGTGATCGCCGCGATCAGCACGGTCTGCACCGCCAGCGCCAGATAGCCCTGCGGCCGCAGCGAGAAGGTGCCGAGCAGCGCCGCGAACTGGTCGCCGACCGGGGTGCCGGAAAACCAGCTTGCGATCGATTCCGAAAAGCCGAAGCCGAGCATCGCGATGCCGCCGCCGATCACCCCGCCCTCCAGCCCGAGCCGCAGGAAATGCCGCAGGAAATGGTTGGCGATGTAGCGGTCGCCGGCGCCGACGAAATGCAGCACCTCGACGATCGGCCGGTTCGCCGCCATCGCGCCGCGGGTGGCGAACGACACCGAAATGATGGTGGTGATGATCACCAGCGCCAGGATGCCGAGCCCGGCGATCACGGTGGCGCCGGTCATCGAGCGCATCCGCTCGATCCAGGCGCGGTGGTCGTCGACGCTGGCCGAGGGCGCCGCCTCGCTGACCCGGCGGCGCAGATCGGCCAGATCGAGCGGCGTGCCGGGCGACAGCCGGGCGATGATCACCCGCGGCACCGGCAGATCGTCGAGCGACAGCCCGGCGCCGAGCCAGGGCTCCAGAAGCTTGCCGGATTCCGCCTTGGTGAACGGCCGCACCTCGACGATGCCGGGCTGCGCCCGCATCACCTCGGCGACGGCGGCGACGTCGCGCTCGACGTCGCGGCCGGCCAGCGCCCGGACCTGGATGGTGATTTCGCTGGCCACCTCGGATTGCCATTCCGCCGCCGAGGCGCTGATCAGCAGCACCGCGCCGGTGGTGATCGAGGCCAGAAACGTCATCATCGCCACCACCGCGACCAGCGCGCGGCCGGCGATCGAGGCCCGCGGCACGATCGGCGCCAGATTGCGCGCCCGCGCCGGCACCTGCGGGCGTTCATGCCCGAGATCCATCAGCACGCCGCGTTCGTGGTCGGCTCTATTCATAGACGTGCAACCGTCCCTGATGCAGCACAAGACGCCGCGCTTCATATTGATCCATCAAGGAAATGTCATGAGTCGCGATGACCACCGCGGTGCCGGATTTGTTGAGCTCGATGAACAGCCGCAACAGCCGCCGGCCGAGCGTCGGATCGACATTGCCGGTCGGCTCGTCGGCCAGCAGCAGATGCGGCCGCGCGATCACCGCACGCGCGATCGCGGCGCGCTGTTTCTCGCCGCCGGACAGCACCGGCGGCAGCGCATCCATCCGCTCGCCGAGCCCGACCCATTTCAACAGGTCGATCACCTCGCGGCGATAGCTCGACTCCTCGCGTCCGGTGACCCGGAACGGCAATGCGACGTTTTCATAAGTGGTCATGTGGTCGAGCAGCCGGAAATCCTGCAGCACGATGCCGATGCGCTGGCGCAGTGCGGCGATCTCGTCCTTGCCGAGCTGCGAGACGTCGTTGCCGAACAGCGTCACCAACCCGCGGGTCGGCCGCAGCGACAGGAACAACAGCCGCAGCAGCGAGGTCTTGCCGGCGCCGGACGGCCCGGTGAGGAACTGGAAGGAATGCGCCGGGATCTGGAAATTGAGATCGCGCAGAATCTCCGGACCGAGCCCGTAGCGCAGGCCGACATTTTCGAACCGAACCACATTCAGCTCCGTTCGACGGTGGCGCGACAGCGGATGGCCCAGCGCGACACAAGCCGCGATCCGCCGCCGGGTTGCGCGAAAACACCCCGGTCCGGCCGCGCGGGCCACCCCCGTCCCTGGCAGCGGTTTTGAACCGTTATGGTTTCCGGTTCGTTAACGGACGTAGGATAGGATCGGCTTAGCATCATAGGTACGATTCGCTCCATGCACATCGTCTGCCCGCATTGTACGACATCCTATGCGATCGGCCCGAACACCCTGGGCGCGGCCGGCCGCAGCGTGCGTTGCGCCCGCTGCAAGCAGGTCTGGCTGGCGCGGCCGGAAGACGCCATTGCGGCCGACGCCCGGCAGCCTTCGATGGCCGGCGCGGTGGAGCCCGCGCCCGATCCGGCTCCGCCGGCACAGCAACCGGCATCCGAGGCCGACTGGACGACGCCGCAGGTCGACAGCCCGTCGATCTCCACCGAACTGCCGTCGACCGAAGAAGACCCGGTGATGCGGCAGAAATTGGCCGCGCAAGCCGCCTGGGCGGCGCTCGCGCAGCACGACGAAGACGCCGACCTTGCGCCTGCCGCGGCGCCGCGACCGCACTCGAAATTGCCGCTGCCGCGCCTGGCTCTGCCGGCCTGGGTGCCGCGGCCGCGCAATCCGTTGGCCCGGCTGCCGCAGCCGTTGCGCGCGATCTTCAGCCTGCCGACCGCCTGCGTGGCGATGGCCGCGCTGCTGATGGGGCTGGTGGTCTGGCGCGTCGAGGTGGTCCGCGCGCTGCCGCAAACCGCCGCTTTCTATCGGATGACCGGCCTCGAGGTGAATCTGCGCGGGCTGGCGATCAAGGACGTCAAGGTCAGCACCGAAGCCGTCGAAGGCAAATCGGTGCTGGTGATCGAGGGTGTGATCATCGATCAGGCCAAGAAGCCGGTCGACCTGCCGCGGCTGCGCTTCGTTGTGCGCGACGAGCGCGGCACCGAGATCTACGCCTGGAACGCGGTGCTCGAACAATCGGTACTGAACCCCGGCGAAAAGGCCTGGTTCCGGTCGCGGCTGGCGTCGCCGCCGGCGGAAGCCCGCAGCATCGACGTGCGCTTCTTCAACCGCCGCGACCTGACCGGCGGAGGCAGCTAGCCATGGCCCGGCTGCTGATCGCCGACGACGAAGAATCGATGCGGCTGATGGTGGCACGGGCGCTTGCGCTGGACGGACATGTCATCGTCACCGCCCGGGACGGCGGCGAGGCGCTGGAGATCCTGACTCACGGCGCCGGCCGCTTCGAGCTGTTGCTGACCGATATCAAGATGCCGATCATGGACGGCATCGCGCTGGCGCTGGCGGCGGCGCGCGAATTTCCCGATCTGACGATCCTGCTGATGACCGGCTTTGCCGATCAGCGCGAGCGCGTCTCCGGCCTCGACGCCATCGTGCACAGCGTGATCGCCAAGCCGTTCTCGGTGGCGGAGATCCGCGCCGCGGTGGCGGAAGCGCTGGCCAGCCGGCGGGCCTGACGCGCGGGCGCGACCGCGCAAGCTCGGCATCGTACCGAGCGCTGCGATAATGTGTTGTTAACCATACACCATCTACGTTCCGGCGAACTCGCGGCGACCGCCGCGACCGATACGACCGTCCGAAAACCCTCGATGGTGGCCGCGCCGGGCGAGAGGGTGAGCAATGTCGAACGGCACGTTTCGACGGCCCGCGGTGGATCAACTCAGCCTCCGGGTGCAACGACAGGACGGCCCCGCCGTGCAGCTACGCGACCTGTTCGTGCCGCTGCACCGCTTGTTGATGTCGGACGGCGACGCGCGGCTGGCGCTGTTTCAGCCGAGCGGCGCCAACGCTTATCATTGCCGGCCGACGCCCTGCGCAGACACGCTGGAATTCTCCTCGAGCACCGCGAGTTCGATTTCGCAACGCGGCTATGAGGCCGCCGGACGGGCGCGTGGCGCCTTGATGCAGGACGCCATCGAACACGGCCTCGACGCCGCCTTCGAAACCCGCATCGAACAGCTGCGGCAGGAGCTGAAGGCGCTGCTCGGGCTCGGCTCCGCGACGGAAGTGGTGTTTTCCGCCTCCGGCACCGACGCCCAGCTGCAGGCCCTGGAATTGACCCGCGCGCTGCTCGGCGGAGCGCTGACGACCATCATCGTCGGCGCCGACCAGACCGGCAGCGGCACCGTACACACCGCACGCGGCCGGCATTTCGGCGACGTGACATCCAATGCACGCGCCGTCGTCAAGGGCGCGCCGCTCTCCGCACGACAATCGGTGCCGTCGGTCGCGCTGTCGCTGCGCGACGCGGCCGGCGAGCGGTTGTCGGAGGCCCGCTGCGACGCTGCGGTGCTCGACGCGGTGACGCGCGCCCTCGCCGCCGGCGACCGCGTGCTGCTGCAGGTGATGGACTGCTCGAAGCTCGGCTGGCGGGCGCCGAGCGACCGGCTGATCGCCGAGATCGCATCGCGCTTTCCGGGACAGGTGCAGTTGGTGATCGATGCCTGCCAGATGCGGCTGTCGCCGCGCCGGATTGGCTGGTATCTCGACCGCGGCGCCATGGTGCTTCTCACCGGCTCGAAATATTTCACCGGCCCGGCGTTCAGCGGCGCGCTGCTGCTGCCGCCGAAACTTGCGCAGGCCATCGCCGCGACCGAGGCCGATCTGTCCTCGCTGCTCGCCTACAACGTCCGCAGCGACTGGCCGGAAAGCTGGGCGGCGGTGCGCGCGCCATTCACGCCGCGGTTGAAGATCGGGCAATGGCTGCGCTGGGAAGCCGCGCTCGCCGAGATCCGCGCCTACTACGCGGTGCCCGAATGGTTTCGCCGCACCGCGCTGCGCGAGCTCGGCGCCGGCATTGCGCGGCTGATCGCGGCATCGCCGTCGTTGCGCTTGCTGGCGGTGCGGCCGCATCCCGGCGACGACGACGAATTGGCACTGCCGACGATCTTTGCCTTCACGCTGGCGCCGGACGGCGTTGCGCTCAGCCCCGAGGCCTGCAAGGCGATCCACCGCGACCTCGCCCGCGCCGACGCCGCGGCGAACGGTGAGGACGATTTGCTGACCGCGGCGAGCTGCCTGGTCGGCCAGCCGGTGGAGTGGCGCGACGGCTCCGGCCAATCGATCGCCGCGCTGCGGATCTGCATCGGCGCCCGCCACATCACCGACGCCTGGTCGGCCGATGCGGCCCGCGCCAAGAGCAACCTGCAGCGCCAGCTTGGCAACGTCGCGACCATCGTCGCCAGAACCGAATGGCTGCTGCGCCAGCACAGCGAAACTGCAATCTCGAGGACCCCCATGGCCACACCACCCGATGATACGATGCGCGGCGCCGCCGCAGCCGCCGACCGGATCGGTTTCGCAAGGCTGACCAAGATGGCGTTCGACGGCGAGAGCCTGCTGCCGTTGTGGCAGGAGCTGATCGGCAAGGCGACGAACGGCACCGCCACCGCGGGCGAGGGGCTCGACCTGTCGCTGATCGCGCAGCTACTCGGCCAGAAAGAAACCGGGCTCGCCGTCCAGGATGAAGTGCTGGCGCTGCACCAGCTGTTCCGCTCGCCGTGCTCGGCCGCCGAGCCGCGGCTGCGGGTGCTGGCGCTGGCGGCTGCGATCGACATGGGCGGCAATACCCCGATCGAATTTCTGCTCGAGAATAGCGGCATCGAACTGACCACGCTCTACGTGGTGCCCGGTGCGACGATCCCCGATCCGCTGCCGGAGCATGACATCGCCATCGTGATCGCCTCGGATTCCGAAGAGTGCCGCCACGCGCTGGCCGAGATCGCCAAGCGGGCGCCAAGCTGGCCGAAACCGCTGCTCAACCCGCCGGACCGGGTCGCCAATCTCGACCGCGACAAACTGCATCGGCTGCTCGATGGCATCGACGGCCTGGATATTCCGGCCACCGTCGCGGTCGACCGCGCGCAATTGCTCGAAGTGGTGCTGATGGCGCAGACGCTGTCGGAAGTCGCCGAGGGCACCGGCTTTCCGGTGATCATCCGGCCGCGCGGTTCGCATGCCGGCGTGGGCCTCGCCAAGCTCGACGATATCACCGCGCTCGCCAACTATCTGATCGAACGGCGCGAGCACGACTTCTTCGTCTCGCGCTTCGTGGATTATTGCAGCGAAGACGGCTTGTTCCGCAAATACCGGATCGTGATCGCCGACGGCAAGGCCTATGCCTGCCACATGGCGATCGCCGATCGATGGGACATCTGGTATCTCAACGCCGGGATGGCGGAAAGCGAAGCCAAGCGGCTGGAGGAGGCCACCTTCATGCACACCTTCGATTTCGGCTTCGCGCTGCGCCACCGCTCGGCGCTCGCCGCGATGATCGAGCGCGTCGGACTGGATTACTTCATGGTGGATTGCGCGCAGACCAAGAGCGGCGACCTGCTGATCTTCGAAGCGGACAATACCGCGGTGGTGCACAACATGGATTCGCCGGAATTGTTTCCCTACAAGCCGCCGCAGATGCACAAGATCTTCGGCGCCTTCGCCGCCATGCTGCAGCGGCGGGTGGTGCAGCACGCGGACCGCGCGGCGTGAGCACGACGCGGCGCGAGGCCGCGAACGCGTTGGGACAAAGCGAGACGCTGGACCCGCAGGACTGGGACGAATTACGCGCCCAGGGCCACCGCATGCTCGACGACATGATCGATTATATCGCCAAGGCCCGCGTGCGGCCGGTGTGGCGGCCGATCCCCGAGGCGGTGCGCGGCCAGTTCCGGCAGACCCTGCCGCGGGCGCCATCCGCGCTCGGCGAGGTCTATGGCGAATTCACCGAGCTGATCGCGCCTTACGCCACCGGCAATGTGCATCCCGGCTTCATGGGCTGGGTGCATGGCGGCGGCACGCCGGTCGGGCTGTTGGCGGAGATGCTGGCGGCGGGGCTCAATGCCAATTGCGGCGGCCGCAACCACATGCCGATCGAGGTCGAGCGCCAGATCGTGCAATGGATGCGGCAATTGTTCGGCTTTCCGGAGAGCGCCAGCGGCGTGTTCGTCACCGGCACCTCGATGGCGAACCTGATGGCAGTGCTGGTGGCGCGCACCGCCAAGCTCGGCACCGAGGTGCGGCAGCGCGGCCTCGGCAACCCGGGACTCACCGCCTATACCTCGGTCGCAGCACACGGCTGCATCGCCCAGGCGATGGACCTCGCGGGGCTCGGCCGCGATGCGTTGCGCCGGATCGGCAACGACGGCGCGCACCGCATCGACGTCGCAGGCTTGCGCGCGCGGATCGCCGAGGATCGCGCCGCCGGATTGGCGCCGTTCCTGGTGATCGGCACCGCCGGCGCGGTCGACACCGGCGCGATCGACGAGCTCGACGCGCTGGCGACGCTCTGCCGCGACGAGAAGCTGTGGTTTCACATCGACGGCGCGTTCGGCGCGCTCGGCATGTTGTCGCCGCAGATCGCGCCGCGGCTGAAAGGCCTGGAACGCGCGGATTCCATCGCCTTCGACTTCCACAAATGGGGCCAGGTGCAATACGACGCCGGCTTCCTGATGGTGCGCGACGGCGAACGGCATCGCGAGACCTTCGCGGCGCCGGTGGCCTATCTGCGCCGCGAGACACGGGGGCTCGCCGCCGGCTCGCCATGGCCGTGCGATTTCGGCCCGGACCTGTCGCGCGGCTTCCGCGCGCTGAAGACCTGGTTCACGCTGAAGACCTACGGCGCCGACAAGCTCGGCGCGATGATCGATCGCACCTGCGCGCTGGCGAAATATCTGGAGCGCAGGATCATGGCCGAGCCGCGGCTGGAATTGCTGGCGCCGGTCGCGCTCAACATCGTCTGCTTCCGATTCCGCGGCGAGGACCCTAACCATCTCAACGCCGAGATCGTCGCCGACCTGCACGAGTCAGGCATCGTGGCACCGTCGACCACCACGATCCACGGCGCGCTGGCGATCAGGGCTGCGATCGTCAACCACCGCACCGATAAGCCCGACATCGACGCGCTGGTCGAGGCGGTGCTGCGGTTCGGCACGGCGCGGGTGAAGTAGCGGGCGTCCTCCAGCAGCCGCACTCAGCGCTCGACGAGTGGAAGCATTCGAGTTCGTCATTGCGAGGAGCACTTGCGACGAAGCAATCCAGGGCCACGCATGCGGCCCCTGGATTGCTTCGCTGTCGCGCGGCGCTCCGCGCCGCGCTCGGCTCGCAATGACGAAAACAACCGAGTTTCTGCCGCGTGTCTGATGCTGGAAAGGCCAACCAACACCGAAGCAGTCATTCCGGGGCGCGAGTTCGTCAGAACGAGCGAACCCGGAATCTTGCGACGGATGCAATCGTCCGGGCCTGTCGCGAGATTCCGGATTCACGCGCAGCTGACGCTGCGCGCGCCCCGGAATGACGGCCTCAATTAGTAATCCTTCAGCAGCCGCTCGATGTAGTCGAGTTCGATCTGCGGGCGCTGGGTGTCGCCGAGCCGGCGGCGCAGCTCTTCCAGAATCCGCCGCACCCGCTGCACGTCGATCTCGCCGGGGATCTTCACCGTGAGGTCGTCGCCGAATTCGCGGCCGTGCAGCGGCCGGCCGAGCGGATCGCTATCCTTGCCGCCGCTCTGCTGGCGGCCCGGCCGGTTGCCCGGACCATCGCCCTGGCCCTCGCCGTCACCCTGCTGCATCGCCTCGGCGAGTTTCTGCGCGCCCTTGCGCAAAGCGTCGAGCGCCTTGCCTTGCGAATCCACCGCGCCCTCGGCATTGCCCTCGCCGAGCCGGCCGCCGGCGTCGCCCATCGCGCTGTCGGCGTCGCCGAGCCCGTCGCCGCCTTGCCCCTGTTCGCCTTGACCCTGTTCACCCTGGCCCTGTTCGCCGCCCCGGCCCTTGTCGCCCTGCGGGCCGCGCGGCGCCTGGCCCATGCCGCGCTTGGCCAATTCTTCCTGCAGCTTCTTCAGCCGGTCGCGCAGCCCCTGCTGATCCTGCTGCAGATCGCTGAGGCTCTGCTCGCCCGGCTTCTTGCCGCGGTCTCGGCGCTGGTCCTGGCCCTGCTGATAGGTCTTGTCGCGCAATTGCTGCTGCTTGCGGATCATGTCGCCGAGCTCGTTCAGCGCCTGCTCCATGTCGCCGTCGCCCTGCTGGCCGGGCTGCGCCATCTGCAGATTTTCCAGCATCTGCTGCAATTGTTCGAGCAATTGCTTGGCGGCGGCCTTGTCGCCGGAGCGCGACAGCCGCTCCATGCGCTCGATCATGGCGTTGAGGTCCTGCTGCCGCATGACCTTGGTGTTCTGATCGAGCGGGCGGGCCAGTTGCTGCGGATTGTCGCGCATCTGCTCGGCGAGCTGCTTGAGGAAATTGTCGAGCGCCGCGCGAAGATTTTCGGTGAGCTTCTTGATCTCCTCGTCGCTGGCGCCGCGCTCCAGCGCCTGTTTCAGCGCATCCTGTGCCGCCTTCAGCGCCTTGTCGACGTCGGTGATGTCACCGTCCTCGATGGTGACGGCGAGCGCCCATAGACTGGCCACAACCTCGCGCAACGCATCATCGGTCCGGGCGCGATCGAGCTGGATGGAGACGCTGCGCAGTCCGAGATATTGCCCGGCCTCCGGCGTGAAGACCTCCGGCGCGATCATCAGCGCATCGAGAGCAACCTGCACCTGCGAAGCCTGGTTGGCATCGAGCGCCAGAAGGCGGCGCTGTTCGATCAGCGCGCGCGGCAGCGGCTTGGTGAACAACCGCTCCGGCAGCCGCATGTTGAACGGCTCGCTCTTTCCCTCGTTGCCGGCTTCGTCCTTGGCGGTCAGCGTCAGCGTCACGTCGGCGCCTGCATAGGGATCTTCGCTGAGATCCTTGACGGTCTGGCCGACACCGTTGCGGGTGCGCGCATTCGGCAGCACCAGCGCGAATTCCGGCGGCTGAAACAGCGGCCGCGGCTTTTCGCCCTTGGCGTCGTCCGTACGCGGCGCGAACCGCGCCTGGGCTTCGGTGATGCCGTAATCGTCATCAAGCTTATAGGACATCTGCAACGAACCGCGCGCCTGCCGCTCGGGATCCTTGGCCAGAGCAATGGTCGGCGCGCGATCCGCCACCGCAGTGAAGCTCCATTGCAGCTGGCCCGTGGGCGCGCGGACATGCGCGGTACCGTCAGCGGCGATGTTGAAATGCCGTTCGTTGGTTCCTTGCGGGGCTTCCGCCTTTGGCGCGATTTCAGCAACGCCACCAGTCAAGGCGACATCGAGTGAACCACCGCTCGAACGCACGATCAACGTGCTGCCCACCGGCACCGGAAATGCCTTGGCATCCGTGGTCGTCGCGTCCTTGCCGGCGGTGGAGAGAATGATCGGCGGCTTGCCGGTATAGAGCGGCGGCGTAATCCAGGCA
>NZ_DASWPE010000202.1:0-20922 GCF_036404135.1 Rhodopseudomonas sp.
GGCATAGCTCTGCGCGTCGCCGGTGACCGCGCGTCGCCAGCCACTCGGATGCGGGTGTAGCTCAGTGGTAGAGCACGACCTTGCCAAGGTCGGGGTCGAGGGTTCGAATCCCTTCGCCCGCTCCAAGTTTTCTCGGCAGGCTTTTGACGGCAGGCGTTGCGCCTGAGGCGCGGCCAGCCGGTCGCGGTGGCCGACGGTCTCCCCTATCCCCTGCATTCCAACATGTGGTCCCTGCCGGGTCTCAGAGTTTCGGTCTGCGCTGCGGCCAGCGCCGAGCTTGATCGCGATGGCTCCGCGCTGCGCCATCCCTTTTGCAGGGACGGCTGCGGGCTGCGCTCTCTGCGGCTGCGCCGGTGCGCCGCGCGCCTGCGGCGGTGCTCGGTGCCCGCTTTGCTCTTGCAGGGACGGCAACGACGGCGCCTGCGCCCTCTGCTCCCCTGCCCGCAAGGGGGAGGGGAGCGCGCTGCCGTCGCGGGACGGCTGTGCCTACGCCCTGCTCGCTCACAACAACGGGCGTTGCCGCAGGCCCGGACGCAAAAAAGCCCGCGCTGTACGCGGGCTCTTTGTGTCTCTTGGAACGTCTTGAAGTCCGGAACCCTGAAGTCCAGAGCCTTGAAGTCTGGAATCTTGAAGTCCTGAAGGCCTCGCGGCGCGGCGTCTGTTAAAGTCGACGCGCCGGGAGAAGCAGGCGCTCTCGATCAAGCGCTCTTGGGAATTCCCAGGCCGTTGTGGATCCAGTTCGACCACGACTGCCGGACGTGCTGGCCGACCATCTGCCCGTCGGACGACAGCATCACCTTGGCGTTGCGCACCGCGCCCTTCAGGTCGTTCCAGAATTCCTTCAGATTGTTCACCAGGCTGGGATGGTCGGAGACGAAGCGCTGGGTCTTGATGCGGGCGAGTTCAACCAGCGATTCCTGGATCTTGGCGATCGAACGGGCGATCCGGCCGATCTCGTCGGTGCGGCTCAGGGCGTGCAGGCGAACCTGGGTGTTGCCTTTGGCCAACTGGTCGATGTCCTTTTCGAGCTGGCCGAGCGGCTCAAGCAGGCCACGGGCGATCCGGGTTCCGACGAAGCCGACGATCGCAAACACCGCGATCCCGGCCAGCAGCAGCAGCGTGTTCGCCGCACCGAGGCCGTATTGCGGATCGGCAGTCACCACCGATTCGGCAGTCTGGATCACCATGCTGCCGTCGAACGACGCCGGCATCACCGCCGCGCCGGCATCCTTGCTCATCACCAACATGCCGACGACCCGTCCATCGGAGCCGGTGACCGGCGACAGCACCGCGCCGCCCTGATCGACCAGCCGGCCGAGCGAGGCTACGCTATTTGCGTTCTTTGCCTTCTCAGCGCTGACCTTCTGCAGCGCCATCTGACCAACGCCGCCGATCGTCAGCGTTACGAACAGGGTGATACCCAAAACGAGGATTGAGATCTTCTGGGCGAGGTTGCGATTTGAGAGATCGAAATTCATCGTCTTTCTCCAACTTTCTTCGATTTGCGGGCGGCTTGCCCCTCTAAGGTGACAGGCGTGAATTGACGCATAGCCTTCATGGTTAATTAAAAGGTTAATTTCAGCGCAAACTTTTCGTTAAAAACGCCGAATACGCATCACACGCCACATAGCGAACACGACGCAGCTGTCAGCAAGCAGGACTCGTCCACCGAATCACGTAGAGCCAAAACACGACTAAGTTGTTCTTCAACCTAGATTTGTCGGCCCAGCAAAGGTCGGTCGCCAAGTCAATCTTGCGCTGATTCGCACACTAGTAAATATACTATGCGATTCATCCCGCTATTTGATCCAAAACAAAGACGCCACAAGGGTTTGTCGCTCTCCGGATACCGTCGCGGAGCCGTTTTTTCCAACGCCCGGATCAGGCGCTACGCGGTACAACCCGCCGCGCGCCGCGGCCGGCCGAAGTTGATAGCAGCGCTGGCCTCGGCGCCGCGCCGGTAGCCCGCTGCAGCAAGCGCGCGTGGTTCGCCGCCACCCTGCCGCGCCGTCGAATCTCGATGGCGGTATCAACGTAGCGCAAGCGCCGGCGATCCGCTCGAGAAAATGACCGCCGCGCGGGGCGCGGTTTGATCCAAAGCAAAGACTCCCCCCGCGTTTGGCGTTTCCTTGCCGCACTGCCCCGCAGACGAAAAACTTCGCTACGGCTTTCTTGAGGCGAACCGGATGATCATCGCTGATCACCAACCCGATAGCCTGGATACCGACGCATCCGACGTGTGTCCCCCTTGACCAAGGGCAACCTGATCGTGCTGGCATCGTGAATATCGAAAACATCGTTCCGACCATCATCCCGCGGTTGTTCGTCAAGCCGTCGACGGCGCGCGTCGCGGCGTCCAGGGAGACCCATCCGCGCGCCGCCGAGCTGGCGCGGCTGTTGCTCGCGCTCGAGCCCGACGACGCCTTCGCGCTGATCGATCGCAGTCTGGCCGGCGAAAAATCGCCGGGCCAGCTGTTCACCGCGCTGTTCGAACCGACGGCGCGTTGCCTCGGCGATCTGTGGGGCGCCGACGATTGCAGCGAATTCGAAGTCACCATCGCGCTGTGCCATCTGCAGAGCGCGATGCGGCGAATCAGCTTCGACCGCATGGCGCCGCCGGTCGCCAACGCCGCGCAACGCGCCGTGCTGGTGGTGCCGCAGCCCGGCGAACCGCATCTGTTCTGCGCCGCGCTGAACGCCGAAGTGCTGCGCCAGGCCGGCTGGGCCACCTCTTGCGAGTTTCCCGATAGCGACGTCGCGCTGAAGCAATTGGTCGCGCAGAACTGGTTCGACGCCATCGACCTGTCGCTCAGCCCGGCGCTGCGCCGCGAACACTGGCTGCCGCGGCTGACCGAAACCGTGCGCCAGGCCCGCCGCGCCTCGCGCAACCCGGCGATCACCGTGGTGGTCAGCGGCCGGATGTTCGCCGAACGCCCGGAGATCGGTGAACAGGTCGGCGCCGACGCAGCGTGCGAATCCGCGATGCAGATCGAACAATTGATTCAACGCCTGTTGCTGGCGCGCTATGCCTCGCGGCGGCCGGCGAATTCCGCCTGGGTCTGAGCGCCGCGCTCGCCCGGTCGCTGCGATTGCAACCGCCAACGCCTCGCGCTGCGGCTGCGCCGCGTGCACGAACGCCGCGTCATCAACAGCATTGACGCGGTCGATTTGACCCACGTCAATGCGATCGACCGCGTTCGGACCTCGCATTGCGCCCGCTGCGCCGGGCGCAGCGGTGGGCGGCGCGTTCAGCGGACAGGAGCCGCACGCCATTGTACGACGTGACCAAGCGTCCGACGTGACATAGCCCCACCATATCCATCATATTGTGTGTGCTTGAATGGCACCCGCTTGGATTCAAAAGGGGCGACGAATGCGAGCCGACGCGAAATCCTACCAGTTCGACCAACTCCCGGTCATCGACTACGACAAGCACCCCGCCTATGGCCGCGTATTGCCGATGGCCCAGCTCGGCTCCCGCCTCAAGGCGGTGGTGTATTTTGCCTACGGCCTGATCCTGGCCGCCGCGCGGCGGCTGATCGACGCCGAGCATCTGCCGCGGCCCGCCGCCGGCGAGCCGAAGCTCGGCTGGGTGTTGCGTCATCTGCCGATCTATCTGCGGCTGATCATCCTGCAGCGGCTGAGCCGGCTCAGCGCCGGCAACGCCTACCAGCCGAAGACCGAGCGCGGCGCCAACATCCTGGCGCCGCTGGCGCGCGATGGCGTCACCGGCGTCCGGCTGGCGCCCGACAAGCTGCTGGAGATCCGCACCCAGCTCGCCCCGCACGTCGCCATTCTCGAGCAGCAACTGGCGTTGCGGCCGGCGACCGCCGCCGACGCCGAGGAAACCCGGCTCTGGCTCGATCCCGAAACCAATGTCGAGCTCTACAAGGCGTTCAACCAGACCGCCGCCGATCTCGGCGTGCTGGAAGCCGCCAGCGCCTATCTGAAGCGTCCGGTCGGCGTCGGTCATCTGGCGGTGCAGATCAACCAGCCGGTCGAGGCGCCGTCGGAATTCGCCGATGTCGGGGTGGATTCCTCGGCCACCAAGCATTTCCACATCGACACCAGCTATAACCTCCTGAAGCTCGTGATCTATCTCGGCGACGTCGGCGCCGCGCAAGGGCCGCTCAGCTACCTGCCGGGCAGCCAGCGCGTCAAAGGCTCCTGGGACGGGCTGGTCCGCCGCGCCAACGACTTCGCCGGTCTGTCGGCGACCACGCCCGGCGCGCGCGAACTGTTCTACGCGCTGCCGGAAGGCTGGCGCCGCAAGGCCTCGTTCGGCGCCGACCTGGTCGCCGAAAACGACTACGCCCGCTCGATCCTCGACGATCAATGGCGCGTCACCAGCGACGACGAGACCGCGGTGCTGTACGATCCGAACGGCATCCATCGCGACGGCATCGTCAGCGCCGGCCGCCGCGTCGCGGTGGTCATCAAGCTGACCGAGCTGCCGCGCTAAGGCTTTCTCCGACTTATTCGCGCGATCACGGGCAGGCCGCCGGCCTGTCCGTTTTTGTCCGCGCGCGCCGTTGCCGACAGCACAAATCGGCTGCCGGGCGCCGCGATTTTGCCAACTCCTTCCATTGACGACGCGGTCGCTTTGGTCAAAGTCAGCGCCGCGACCGATGCCGCCGCGTTGCTCGCCCGCCTGATCTCGATCAAGTAACGCAACCGGCTTTCCGGCATCATGCGCCGGCCTTGCCGGTCCATTGCAATCGGACGCCTGGTGATGTCGAAGATCTCAACCCCGAGCTGCTCGGAATGCACCCAGACCGCGTGCAGCTATCAGGATAAGACCTTTCCGGAATTCTGCCTGACCAAGCAGCTCGACGCCGACGTCGTTGGCGAGGTCTGCGATCTTTATCGCGGCGACGGCGCCGACGCGACCATCGCGCATGCTGCCGCCGAAGTCGAAGGGTTGTATTACGGCAAGCTGACCCGGGTTGAGGAGACGCTGGCCTTCGCCCGGCGGATCGGCGCTGCCAAAATCGGCATCGCCTCCTGCGTCGGGCTGATCGAGGAGGCGCGCACCTTCGCTAAGATCGTGCGGCTCGGGGGCTTCGAGCCCTATACGGTGGCCTGCAAGGTCGGCTCGGTCGACAAGACCGACATCGGCGTGCCGCAGGATTTGAAGATCCGCAAGGGCGGCTTCGAGGCGGCGTGCAATCCGGCGCTGCAGGCGCAACTGCTCAATGCGCAGCACACCGACCTCAACGTCGTCATCGGGCTGTGCGTCGGCCACGATTCGCTGTTCATCCGGCATTCGCAGGCGCCGGTGACGGTGCTGATCGTCAAGGATCGCGTGCTCGGCCACAACCCCGCGGTCGCGCTCTACACCATCAAGAGCTACTCGGCGCGGCTCACCGACGCCGAGCGGCTGCGCGGGCTGTAGGCGAACGGCAACGCTGCCTCAGCAATACGATCGGCAATTGAACGGGCAGCGACGTGACGCGGGTCACCTCTCCCATAGGGAGAGGTCGACCGGCGAAGCCGGTCGGGTGAGGGGTTTCGCCCTCTCGATAGTCCGTACCCCCTCACCCCAACCCTCTCCCCACGGGAGAGGGAGTTCGCCGCCGCCGTTGCGACACTTCCATTGAACTCGAAGGTCCGGAGCAATCATGACTTTGCTGCATCGGAGATTCCGGGTTCGCTCGTTCTTGCGAACTCGCGCTCCGGAATGACAGACCAGTAGCTGTGGGACGCGTCGCGAGGGTGCGGCGCCGCCGACCGAACTACCCCGGCCCGTAACGCCGGCCGGCCTCGATGGTGAGGCCCTTGCCGACCGCGCCGAAAGTGTCGCCCTCGACGATGCGCGCGCCCGGCAGCACCTTGGTCATCGCCTTGCGGACATGGGCGAGCCGCACCGAGCCGCCGGTGAGAAACACCGCGTCGATCGCGGTCGCCTCGAGTTGCGCGTGCGACAGGCACAGCTTGATCCGCGAGGCGATCCGCTCCGCCAACAACCTTGTATGCTGCACCAGTTGCGGCCGGCCGATCGTGACGTTCAAATCCGGCTCCACCCATTGCAGCGGAATCTCGGCCTGCGGCGCGCCGGCGAGCGCAATCTTCGCCGCCTCGACCTCCATCGCCAAAGTGTGGCCGCGCTGCTCGTCGACCACCCGCATCAGCCGATCGAGCAGCTCCGGTTCTCTGGCCTCGCGGCGGATCTGCCGCAGCTCGGTCATGACTTTCGGGTCGTACATCTTGTTGATGTCCGACCAGGTCGACAGCTCGTGAAAATAGCGCGACGGCACGTCGAGCCCGGCGCGCAGCATCGGGCTGCGATAGCCGAACAGCGGCATGATCACGCCCAGCGACAACTGGCGGTCGAAATCGGTGCCGCCGATCCGCACGCCGTCATTGGCGAGAATATCCGCCTTGCGGTCGGTCTTCAGATGGCGCTGCGGCGACAGCCGCACGATCGAGAAATCCGAAGTGCCGCCGCCGATGTCGGCGATCAGCGCGATCTCTTCGCCTGTCACCTGCCGCTCGTAATCCAGCGCCGCGGCGATCGGCTCGAACTGGAAGGTGACGTCGTCGAAGCCAAGTTCGCGCGCGATGTCGCGCAATGTCGCTTCGGCTCTGCGATCAGCGTCGGGCGAATTATCGACGAAATGCACCGGGCGGCCGTGCACCAGATTGCGCAAGGAGCGGCCGGTGGCCTGCTCGGCGCGCCGCTTCACCGCGCCGAGATAGTAGCCGATGACGTCGCGAAAACTCCGGCGCTGCCGGCCGACCATGGTGGTCTCGTCGATCAGCGTTGTGCCGAGCACCGATTTCAGGCTGCGCATCAGCCGGCCGTGCACGCCCTCGACATAGGCGTCGATCGCACGGCGGCCGATCAGCACGCTGCGGTCGCTGCCGTAGAAGATCGCGCTCGGAATCGTGGTGTGCTCGGCCTCCAGCGCGCACAGCACCGGAACCTGGTCGATGATGGTGCCGAGCGTCGTGTTCGACGTTCCAAAGTCAAGTCCGCACGTCGACATCGCCGCTCCTGAAGGAACGTCCGTCTACACAGTTCGGCGGCGTCGATCTAGCATTATCTTTTGCCGCAATGTTGCGGCATGGCCTGATCAAATCGCGGGCATGCCGCGATCGGCGTCGCGCCGTCCACAGCGGGCGGGACGGTGCGGCGGCAGGCTTGATGTCCGAACCGGCATCGGTCCATAAGCGAGCCCTGGTGAACGACCCTCTCGAAGAAAGATTCGCGCGTGGCAAATATCAATCGACAGATCGCGGAAGAACTCGGCGTGCGCGAGCAGCAGGTGCAGGCTGCGGTCGAACTGCTCGATGGCGGCGCCACCGTGCCGTTCGTGGCGCGCTACCGCAAGGAAGCCACCGGAGCGCTCGACGACGCGCAATTGCGCACCCTGGAAGAGCGGCTGAACTATCTGCGCGAATTGGAAGAACGCCGCGTGGCGATCCTCAATTCGGTGCGTGAACAAGGCAAGCTCGACGCCGCGCTGGAAGCCGCGATCATGTCGGCCGACAGCAAGGGCCGGCTCGAAGACATCTATCTGCCGTATAAGCCGAAGCGCCGCACCAAGGCCGAGATCGCCCGCGAGGCTGGTCTCGCCCCGCTCGCCGAACTGCTGCTGACCCAGCCGGACAACGATCCGCAGGCTGTAGCCGCGCCGTTCGTCGACGCCGACAAGCAGGTCGCCGACGTCGCCGCCGCGCTCGACGGCGCGCGGGCGATCCTGGTCGAGCGCTTCGCCGAAGACGCCGACCTGATCGGCTCGCTGCGCGAATTGATGTGGTCGAACGGCGTGATGATATCGAAGCAGCGCGACGCCAAGAAAGAGGACGGCGCGAAATTCTCCGATTACTTCGACTTCTCCGAGCCGCTGCATAAATTGCCGTCGCACCGCATTCTGGCGATGTTCCGCGGTGAGAAGGAAGAAGTGCTGGACCTGTCGATCCAGCCCGAGGTGATTGCCGCGGGGACCACGCCGGCGCCGGTCGGCTCCTACGAACTACGCATCATGAACCGCTTCGCGGTGAGCGATCGCGGCCGCCTTGGCGACCGCTGGCTGATCGACACCGTGCGCTGGGCTTGGCGCACCAAGATCCAGGTGCATCTCAACATCGACCTGCGGATGCGGCTGTGGACCGCGGCCGAGCAGGAAGCGGTGCGGGTATTCGCCTCCAATCTGCGCGACCTGTTGCTGGCGGCGCCGGCCGGCGCGCGCACCACGATGGGGCTCGATCCCGGCTTCCGCACCGGCGTCAAGGTCGCGGTGGTCGACGCCACCGGCAAGGTGGTCGCCACCACGGCGATCTTTCCGCACGAGCCGCAGCGGCGCTGGGACGAGGCGCTGGCGATCCTCGGCAAGCTTGCCCGCGAGCACCGCGTCGAACTGATCTCGATCGGCAACGGCACCGCCTCGCGCGAGACCGACAAGCTCGCCACCGAGCTGGTGAAGCTGCTTCCCGAATTGAAGATGTCCAAGATCGTGGTGTCGGAAGCCGGCGCCTCGGTGTATTCGGCTTCCGCCTTCGCCTCGGAGGAGTTGCCCGAGCTCGACGTCACCTTGCGCGGCGCGGTGTCGATCGCGCGAAGGCTGCAGGACCCGCTCGCCGAATTAGTGAAGATCGATCCGAAGTCGATCGGCGTCGGGCAATATCAGCATGATCTTGGGGAAGCGAAGCTGTCGCGCTCGCTCGATGCGGTGGTGGAAGACTGCGTCAACGCGGTCGGCGTCGACGCCAACACCGCTTCGGCGCCGCTGTTGGCGCGGGTGTCGGGCATCGGTTCGGGGCTGGCGCAATCCATCGTGCAGCATCGCGACGCCAACGGCCCGTTCGAATCGCGTAGCGCCTTGAAAAAGGTGCCGCGGCTCGGCCCGAAGGCGTTCGAGCAATGCGCGGGCTTCCTACGCATTCAAAACGGCAAGGACCCGCTCGACGCGTCGGGCGTGCATCCGGAGGCCTATCCGGTGGTGCGCAAGATTCTCGAAGCCACCAAGAGCGACATCAAGGCGCTGATCGGCAATGCCGAGGCGCTGCGCCAGGTCAGGCCGCAGAATTTCGTCGACGAGCATTTCGGCCTGCCGACCGTTACCGACATTCTGCGCGAATTGGAAAAGCCCGGCCGCGATCCGCGCCCGGCGTTCAAGGCCGCGGTGTTCATGGAGGGCGTCGAGACCCTGAAGGATCTGAAGCCCGGCATGGTGCTGGAAGGCGCTGTCACCAACGTCGCGGCGTTCGGCGCCTTCGTCGACATCGGCGTGCATCAGGACGGCCTGGTGCACATCTCGGCGATGTCGCGGACCTTCATCAAGGACCCGCGCGAGGTGGTGAAGCCCGGCGACATCGTCAAGGTCAAGGTGCTGGAGGTCGACGTCGCGCGCAAGCGCATCGCGCTCAGCCTGCGGCTCGACGACGAGGTCGGCGCCAAGGCCGACCGCGTACAGGCCGCGCCGCGCGGCGGCGCCAGCCGCTCCACCGTTGCCGCCTACGCGCCGAAGAAACAGCAGCCGTCATCGGGTGGCGGTGCGTTCGCCGAAGCCTTTGCGCGCGCCAACGAGAAGGGCAAGCCCGATAAGCCCGGGCGGCGCTGACGCGCGTTGCGCCGCGAAACCGGCGATCGCCGGGGCCGTAGTTCTACGAGCTGCGCCGCTGGCGCGGGCCTAGCTCTGTCAGGTCAAACTGACGGAATCAGTGGCGCGGCGTTGTCGCGGGCCTGACAGTTCGCGCGCGATCTTGTTAGTTAACGTCGCGCTCGCTGTAAGGTGATACCAAAATGCCGAATCCGGCAAAAGACTCGTTCCGGCTCCGGAACCGTTGGGGCCATTGCGCCATTTGTGATCATCGGTTTCGTTCGAGAGGATCACACCATGTCGGAGACAACAGCATTTCGTGAAGCCGGAGCGGCGAACAGCGGTCAGACCGGACCGAGCTTGGCCAACCCGCTGCCGGGAGTGCGCACCGACATCGTCAGCGTGGCGGGGCGCATCGCCACCTACGCCGCGGGTCCGGAGCGCGAGGGCGACGCCACCACGCCGCTGTTGTTGATCCACAGCGTCAATGCCGCGGGCTCGGCGTTCGAAGTCAAGCCGCTGTATGATTTCTACGCCGGCAAGCGTCGGGTGTTCGCGCTCGATCTGCCCGGCTTCGGCCAGTCCGAGCGCAGCGACCACGACTACACCGCGCGCAGCATGACCGACGCCATCCACGCCGCGGTGGAGAAGGTGCGCGAGAGCCATGGCGGCGCGCCGGTCGACGCGCTGGCGCTGTCATTGTCGTGCGAATTCCTCGCCCGCGCCGCGGTGGAGACCCCGGACGCGTTCCGCTCGCTGGGCTTCATCAGCCCGACCGGCTTCGAAGGCAAGGCGCGCGAGGACGCGACCTATGGCACGCTCGGCAAGCGCTGGCTGCTCGACGGCCTCAAGGCGACCTCGTGGAAACGCGGGGTGTTCGGGCTGTTGACGCTGCGCCCGGTGATGCGCAAGTTTCTGGAAAGCGCCTGGGGCTCGAAGGCGATCGACGAGCCGCTGCTCGACTACGACTACATCACCGCGCATCAGCCCGGCGCCGAGCACGCGCCGTTCTACTTCGTCGCCGGCTACATGTTCAGCAAGGACATCCTGCGGCTCTACCAAGCCTTGAAGGTCCCGGTGTGGATGTCGCACGGCACCCGCGGCAGCTTCACCGACTATCGCCACAAGAAGCGCGTCACCAACCGGCTGAACTGGACCATCGATGTGTTCGAGGCCGGAGCCTTCCCGCATTTCCAGCTGCTGGGCGAGGTCACCGATGCCTACGACGCGTTCCTCGCCAAGGTCGGCCAGTTGTCACGCCGCGTTGTCGTTCCATCCGCGGTATGACGCGAATGTGAAGGCGACGGCGAATAATCAGGCATCGCCAACGACACGAACGGCGACGTTGCGGATAACGTCGCCGTAGGAGACGTGCTCAAGAATCACTGCCTGTAGCGTTTTCGAGCGAAGTGGATCCCGGTTCGCGTGCAGAGAACGCGTCAAAATAAGAATCCAGAGCTGCAGTTCTGATTCTGTCCTAACCGGAACAGCTCTGGGATTCGTGGAATCGACTGCATCCGGAGTCCGCAAGCCGCAGACTCCTCTGGAATGGGGTTCGGTGAACGGGAATGAGCTTAGCAAACTTATTGAACGGTGGAGCGGGTTACGACCGGCCGACGCATCCTCTGACTCACCACGAGATCCTCGGCCTGGTCGCGCCGTTTAGCCGCCGCGACCGCCATGTCGATCTCGCCGCCAGCGACCGGCTCAATCGTCGGCTGGTCTTCAAGCCGATCGAGCATAGCGGCGACGACGATGCGGTGCTGACCGAAGCCCGCGAAACCTTCGAGCTGGAAAATCCCCGCATCGGCACCTATCGGCTGACCCGGACGCTGACGCTGCGCTCCGGCCTGCACGCCACCCTCACTACCGAGGGCGCCGATCCCGGCGAATTGCTGGCGCGGATCGAGACGGTGCCGCCGCAGCGGCAGTTTCGCTGCGACGGCGCCAGCGTGATCGCGCAGAGCTACCGATTATTTCCAAGCGACAGCGCGTGGTCGCGCGGCGCGCCGCAAGTGCGGATGGAGTTGACCCGCGGCGAGGCCGAGGTCGAAGGCCTGACGCTGATCCTGCACGCCGCCAATGTGAAAGGCTACCCAGCCGACATCGACCTGGTGCCGAAGTCGTCCGGCTTCGAATTGCCCGAAGATCTGCTGGCGGTGATCGGCTGGGCCTGGGGGCCGCTGCGCAAGACCCAGCTCGGCTGGAGCGGCAAACTGAAGCTGCGCGGCAGCGAGCCGCATCTCAGCGAAAAGATCGAGGCCGGACTGCAGCGCACCGTGGCGCATCTGAAGCAGACGCTGGCGCATCCGCCCGCCGTGTTCCACGACACGCTGCGCCGCGCGCGCTGGTGGGTGACGTTCCGCCGCGCGCTGCCATTGTTGTTCTTCGCGCTGCTGATCGCCGGCGCGGCCGGCTTGACCTTCGTCGAGATCCCGAAGGATTCCATGGTCAATCTGTTGATCATGGGGGCGCCGCCGCTATTGCTGTTCGCCGCCTTCGGTATGCGCGATACCCCGCCTTTGGAAATCCCGCCGCTGCCGCGGCGCTCCAAGGCCGCGGCCTGGATGCCTTCGCAGGCCCCGCCGACCGCGCCGCCGGTTGCAGCCCCGGCCGCTGCGGTCCCGACGCCAAATCCTGCTCCGGAGAATCAGCCCACCGAACCGAAGGTCATGCTCGATGCTCAGTAATCCGATGAACATTCCTCCGATCTCGATTGCCGGCGCCAAGGCTGCTTTGGTCGAGCAATATGGCGACCCGATCCTGCGCCGCCGCGCCTCGATGCTGTGGGGCACCCGCGGGGTCGGCAAATCGTCGATCGTGCGGCAGGTCGCGGAGCATTTCGGCATCCCGCTGGTCGATCTGCGGCTGACCACGATCGAGCCGGTCGATATCCGCGGCGCGATCTATGCCGACGACACGCTCGCCAAGACGGTGTGGTTTCCGCCGGAATTTCTGCCCTCACCGGATCAGCACGACGGCATCCTGTTTCTCGACGAACTCACCGCCGCCGACCAGCGACTGCAGATCTCGGCCTACTCGCTGATCCTCGACCGCCGCGTCGGCAACTACCAACTGCCGGACGGCTGGCAGGTGGTCGCCGCCGGCAACGCCTCGTTCCACGGCGCGATCAGCCACGACATGGGCACCGCACTCGCCGACCGCATGTTCCACTTCAATGTGCAGACCGTGATCGACGCCTTCCTCGCCCACGCGCTGGAGCGCAATTTCGCCCCCGAGGTGATGGCCTATCTGAAGATCCGCCCGGACAAGCTCGACGACACCCAGGCGCAGCTCGCCGGCGAACATCTGATCGGCGCGTCCCCGCGCGGCTGGGAGGACATTTCCAATGTGCTGAAATCCAGCCTGTCCGACGGCGCCAAGAAAGTGTTCGTGCAGGGCCGCATCGGCGCCGCCAATGCCGCCGAATTCTTCGGCGTGCTGCGCGAAATCCAGGCCGGCACCGACGTGATCCGGTTGTTGGCGGCGCGCCCCGGCCCGGACACCGCGGCGCTGTTTCCGAAGAGCCTCGACGGGCTGTACGGCATGACCTACGGGCTGCTCGCCGCCTGCGTCGACGACCGCACGCTGGCGCGGGCGCTGGAGATCGTCGAGCAATTGCCCGACATCCGCGGCGTGCCGCTGCCGATCCGCGAGATCCAGACCCTGGCGATGGAGCTTCTGATGCAGCGCGCGCTGTCCAGCGGGCTCGAGGCCGCGATCCTGGAGAGCCCGTCCTATCACCGCTACGACGAGCACCGCCGCCGGGAAAGCCAGCATGCCTGACGCAAGCGTGCTGTATCAGCACCGCGGCACCCGCGCGATCCAGCGCATGGTGGAGTTCGCGCCCTCCACCGGCGGGCTGGCGTTGTGGGTCAAGCACCAGGATCTCGCGGTCGACGCCGAGGCGCCGGCGGTGATGACCGACGGCAACGCGGTGTTTTACGGCGTCGAATTCGAGGTGATGCCGCTCGCCGACCAGGTCGGGCTGGTGGCGCATGAGGTGATGCACATCGCGCTGCGGCATCCGCAGCGCTTCCTCGACCTGCGCCGCCAGATCGGCGACGTCGACCTGCAGCTGTTCAACATCTGCGCCGACGCGATCGTCAATTCGACGCTGGGGCACCTGACCTGGCTGCGGCTGCCGGCGTCCTCGGTGTTTCTCGATCAGCTGCTCGGCCGGGTGCTGGGGCAGAAGCAGGACGTCGAGGCGGCGTTGCTGGAATGGGACGTCGAAAAACTGTACCGGGCGATCGACGATCGCTCCGAGCAGCCGCCGCAGGGCCGCCAGCAGAAGGCCGGCAGCCGCAGCCAGTCCGCCGGCGAGGCCTCCGAGGGCGGCGCCCAGGGCGACGGCGCGCCGAAGTCGGACGGCACCCAGGAGCGGCCGAGCTCGCGCCAGGACGGCCCGAAATCCTCGCGGGTGCGCGAACTCGGCGGCCAGACCCAGCAGGATCTGGCGCCGAGTGAGGAGGCGCAGGGCGCGCCGGAGGCCGAGGCCGACCAGGCGCGGGAATGGAGCGAGCGGATCCTGCGCGGTCACGCTGGCGACGGCGCGTTCTCGATGCTGCGCACGCTGATTGCCGATCTGCCGAAGACCCGCACGCCGTGGGAGCAGATGCTGCGCACCCAATTGGCGCGGGCGCTGGCGCGCAAGCCGGACGTCTCGTGGTCGCGGCCGTCGCGCTCCTATATCGCCAATCAGGGCCGCGCCGGCCCGAACCGGCGGCTGCCGTTCGAGCCCGGCTTCAGCCCGACCAAGAACGTGCCGCGGCTGGCGGTGATCGTCGACGTCTCCGGCTCGGTCGCCGACGATCTGATGGAACGTTTCGCCCGCGAGATCGAATCGATCAGTCGTCGCCAGGAGGCCGGTGCGATCCTGATCATCGGCGACGACCAGGTGCGCAGCGTGAGCTCGTTCGAACCCGGCAAGATCAATCTGCGCGACATCGCATTCCATGGCGGCGGCGGCACCGATTTCACGCCGCTCCTGGAAGAAGCCGGCAAGCATCGCCCGGACATCGTGGTGGTGCTGACCGACCTCGAAGGCCCGGCGAATCTGCGGCCGCGGTTTCCGGTGATCTGGGCGGTGCCGGAAGCCTATCGCGCGGCGGTGCAGCCGTTCGGCCGCAAGCTCATCTTGAGCTGAGCATTGAGCTGAGCGCCGCCGCCTCGCCCCGGCAGGGCCGGGTCGCAGCGAGCCGGGTCATGCCGGTAAGCTGGTTTCTCAGGGGCAACATTATTGCCGCATCAGGCCATCCTTTGGTGGGATTGTTGCGCCCGCTCAGGCTTGGTACGCCCACCCTGAATGAAACCTGCACAACAGATGGATATGCCATGCCGAGTCATGACTCCCGGGTGATGTCTGCCGCGCTTCGCTCCAAGATCATGTCGGCCGAAGACGCCGCGGCGCTGGTGAAGCACGGCGAGAATGTCGGGATGAGCGGCTTCACCGGCTCCGGCTATCCCAAGGCGATCCCGCTGGCGCTGGCGCACCGTATCGAAGCCGCGCATGGCCGCGGCGAGCCATTCCGCATCGGGGTGTGGACCGGCGCCTCCACCGCGCCCGAACTCGACGGCGCGCTGGCCAAGGTCGACGGCATCGAGCTGCGGCTGCCCTACCAGTCCGATCCGGTGACCCGCGAACGCATCAACGCCGGCACGATGGATTACATCGACATCCATCTCAGCCATGTCGCGCAGTTCGTCTGGTTCGGCTTCCTCGGCCATCTCGACGTCGCGGTGGTCGAGGTCGCGGCGATCCTGCCGGACGGCAGCCTGGTGCCCACCACCTCGGTCGGCAACAACAAGACCTGGCTCGACCGCGCCGACCGCATCATCCTGGAGGTCAATTCCTGGCATAACCCGGCGCTGCAGGGCATGCACGACATCTACTACGGCACCCAGTTGCCGCCCTACCGGCAGCCGATCCCGATCGTCAGCCCCGGCGACCGCATCGGCGAGACCACCTTCCGCTGCGATCCGAACAAGGTGATCGCGGTGGTGGAGACCCATGCGCCGGACCGCAACAATCTGTTCACCCCGCCCGACGCCACCTCGCAGGCGATCGCCGGCCATATTCTGGAATTCCTCAGCCACGAGGTGCGCCGCGGCCGGCTGCCGCCCGAATTGCTGCCGCTGCAATCCGGCGTCGGCAACGTCGCCAATGCGGTGATGGCCGGGCTGGAGAGCGGCCCGTTCGAGCAGCTCACCGCCTATACCGAGGTGCTGCAGGACGGCATGCTCGACCTGATCCGCTCCGGCAAGATGACCTTCGCCTCGGCCACCGCGCTGTCGTTCAGCGCCGCGGCCGCCGAGATGTTCAACCGCGACGCCGCGCTGCACAAGAATCGCGTGGTGCTGCGGCCGCAGGAAATCTCCAACCATCCGGAGGTGATCCGACGGCTCGGCGTGATCTCGATGAACGGCATGATCGAGGCCGACATCTACGGCAACGTCAATTCGACCCACATCCGCGGCAGCCGGATCATGAACGGCATCGGCGGCTCCGGCGACTTCGCCCGCAACGCCTATCTGTCGATCTTCATGACGCCGTCGACCGCGAAGAACGGCACGCTGTCGTCGATCGTGCCGATGGCGACCCATGTCGATCACACCGAGCACGACGTGCAGATCCTGGTCACCGAACAGGGCCTGGCCGATCTGCGCGGGCTGGCGCCGCGGCAGCGCGCCAAGGTGATCATCGAAAACACCGCGCATCCCTCCTTCAAGCCGGTGCTGCAGGATTATTTCGACCGGGCGCGGCGCGGCGCGACCGGCCAGCACACCCCGCATCTGCTCGACGAGGCGCTGCGCGCGATCCATCCGGTGTGAGCGCAGGCGGCCCGGCACTCGGTCGCGGATGATTTTCCGGTGACCGCGATCCGGTTTTCGGGATCCTGCGCGAGCGACCAGACATCGGGCGACATTGCGGCTATGCTGGCGCGATCCGCCGGATGTGCGGGATCGGCCAGCAAGGACGCCGTCGATGAGCGAGCCAACCATCAAGCCGCAGGCTGAGCAGCCGCGGGTCGAGCCGGAGATCATTCCGCCGGGCGCGGCCTATGACCCGGCGCGCAACCGCGGCTTCTTTCACGAAAGCTTCAGCGAGCGGATCTACGTCACCAAGATCGGCCCGCTCGGCATGATCGGCCTGGTGCTGACCATCGGCGTGGTGTTCGCGGTGATCCTGGTGCTGTTGCTCGGCGCCTTCCTGCTCTGGATCCCGATCGTCGGGCTCTTGGTCGCCGCGGGCCTGGTCGCCGGCGTGCTGCGGCCCTATCTGCGTCGGCGCGGGTAGCGATCCGGACTCCGTAGGGTGGGCGAAGCGAAGCGTGCCCACCGCAATTCGTCGAATGGGGTGTTGGTGGGCATGGCGCAAGCGCGCCTTTGCCCACCCTACGAAATCATTTCATTTTCGCGCGCCAAATGTCTGCAACGCAGCCGCCAATTCCGGATGCGTCGCGGCGTGATCGGCGACCGCGATTCCTGAAGCGATGGCGTCCCAGGCCTGGCGGATCGAAGCCGCGCCGGCCGCCGGTCCCATCGGATGGCCGAACACCCCGCGGCCCGGCACGAAGCCGAAATCGACGCTTCCGACCTTGCGATACACGCCCTCCAGCGTCGCCGCCGAATCGCTGCCGCCCGGCACCGGCAGGCACGGCTTGATCGGCCCCATCGGCTCCAGACACGCCCGCACGCAGTCCATCACCTCGGCTTCCGGCGTCATCATCCGCGGCCCGAAGCCCGGCATGATCACCACGTCGAAGCCGGCCAGCCGCTGCAGCCTGGTGAACACCCGGGAATGGATGCCGTAGCCGGCCAAGCGGCTGAACGCGGCGATGAACGGAAAATGCGCGATCAGCGGCACGGAAGCGTGCTTGCGCAGCATCCGCACCGCGGAGAGCCCGACCGGCAGCGCGTTGACCAGCAGCGCGTTGGCGCCGTTCGCAACAGCGAGATCATGCAGCGGGATCAGCTGGTCGACCTCGTCGGTGATGTTGGCGAGATAGATCTTCGGCACGCCGGTCTCGGCTTCCGCGCGGCGGCGCGCCGCGCCGAGCGCCGCGGCGCGCTCCGCGAGCGGACACCAGTCGACGTCGGCCAGCATCTCGTCGTCCTTGGCGATGTCGAGCCCGCCTTTCCAGCTCTGGTAGCCGAGTTCGGCAAAGGGCGCCGCCGGCAGGCCGATATTCGGCTTGATCACGCCAAAGAAGATCGGCCGCTCGAACGCGTTGAGCCGTTCGCGAAGACCCTGGACGCCGAATTGCGGGCCCTGGAATGCGGCGAGGTAATTGTCCGGAAAGCGGATGTCCTCGAGCCGGATCAGCGGAATCCCCGGCGAGAAGAACACCCCCTCGCCGCACACCGCCGACAACAGGTTCGGCAGCTTGGGGCCGAAATTGCCGTGCGGATGCGCGATGGTGACGTGCACCGCATGCACCGGGCCGGTCGCGGCACATTCCACCGCGATGCTGAAGCCGGAGGGCTGCGGCTTGGCGTCGAGCGACAGCACCTTGGCGGCGAAGCGCGGCCGGAAGTCCTCGTCGACGCCGACCCGGCGCCATTGCGCGGTGGATTGCTCGCTGCACAGATGCGCCGCCGCCTCGCGCGGATCGCCGGCGCATTCGAAGTGAAAATCGAGTTCGATGTAGTCGTCGCGATTGAGCTCGCCGCGCTCGGCGTAGAAGCCCGCGATATCGTCCGGGGTCATGCGTCAGTCCGTTCCGAGCAGTTGCAGCTCGATGCCGCGGGCCTCGCGCGGGCCATCGAGCTCGATGAAGAAGATCGACTGCCAGCCGCCCAAGACCAGCGCGCCGGCGGCTACCGGAAGCGTCTCCGACGAATTCATGAACAGGCCGAGCAGATGCGAATGCGCGTTGTCGCGGCCGTCGACCGGCGCGAGATTGTGCAAATAGTTGCCGTCGCGCGGCACCAGCCGCTTCAGGTAAGTGATCATGTCGCGCTCGAGCTGCGCCTCGCGCTCGTTGATGTTGATCCGCGCGGTGGTGTGCAGCGAACTCACGGTGACGAGGCCGTCCTTGATGCCGCTCGAGGCGACCCAGTCGCGGACCTGCTCGGTGACGTCGACGATCTGGATCGGCGCAATGGTGGCAAGCTCGAGCCGGTGGCGAAGGATTTTCATTGAGAGCCCCGTGGGACAGCGCCCGACCGCTTGGCCGTGAGGGCCAATAGCGCCCCGTCCGGTCCGGCGAAAGTCGCCTTAAGTCAGCGTCCGCCGCGCCGGGCTCTATCCGCCTGTTTCGCCGAAAAATCAACCGCCGCTGCGGGTTAGGACCGCGTAGCAGATTCGGCGGGCCGCAGTGCGGAACGTCCCGAGCTTGAATTCGCCGCCGCGGCCAGAGAGAATGAATTTACCGTTCGCGTGGTGGTTCAGAAGTTCTCGCCAGTCTTGCCACGAGTCCTACGCGACAATTTCTGAACCGAAACCACACGAGAATCATGAACTTGCTAGTGTCCGGTCGACACCAGCCCGGAGCGTCGATGTCGCTTGGCACCAGGACCCTGTTGGCGACGCTGCTGCTGGCGCTCGCCGGGTCGTGGCAGGCGCAAGCTCACGCCGAGGGGATCGATACCGAGCATCTGTTCGGCTTCATGATCGGCTCGGATGTCGGCACCCCCGGCGAGCGCGAATTGCAGAGCCAGAGCACCGCGCGGGCGTCGCGCAGCGGCAGCAGCTACCGCAGCGGTTCGCAGCAGTTCGAACTGGAATTCGTGCCGGCGCGGAATTTTCGCGTCGAACTCGGCAGCAGCTTCGTGGCGCATCGCATCCAGGGCGTCGCCGGCTTCGACGACCGCCGCGAGGCCGCCTGGCAGGGGGCCTCGGTCGACTTGCGCTATCGCCTGCTCGATCGCGAGGCGGCGCCGTTCGGCATGTCCGTGGCGCTGGAGAACCACGCCGACCGCGTGGACGAGACGAGCGGCGCAAGGGTGCAGGCGTTCGGCAGCGAGCTGACGCTGGCGCTCGACCGCGAACTCATTCCCGATCGGCTGCTGGCGGCTGTCAATCTGAGCTACCAGCCGGAATGGACCCGGCCGATCGACGCCGGCCGCACCGAACGAAGCTCCGGCCTCGGCGTGGCGGCGGCGCTGATGGCGCAGCTGCGGCCCGGCCTGCTGCTCGGCGGCGAGGCGCGCTACCTGCGCAACTATGACGGCATCGGGCTCGATCAGCTCACCGGCCAGGCCTGGTTCGTCGGCCCGACCGCGTATTTCAAACTGTCGGAAACCTCGCGGCTGACCGTGGCCTGGAGTTTGCAAGTCTGGGGACACGGCGCCGGTTCAAACGCGGCGCTCGACCTGATCAATTTCGACCGCCATCAGGCTCGGCTGACCTACGGCGTGAATTTTTAGGCATAATCAGCAGCCGGCTGAAACTCGCGGACGAAAATACCGTTTCTGTGCTATCATTGCTGCAACGCAAGAGGATTGGGCATGAATGCGATCGACCTGGTCATTACGGTCTGCGCGGTGCTGTCGCCGGCAACCTGCGAGGAGACCCATCTGGCGTATTCCGACAGCGTGTCGCTGCAGCAATGCGTGATGGGCGCGCCGCCCTATATCGCACAATGGGTCGGCGAGCACCCGAAATGGACCGCGGTGCGCTGGCGCTGCGAATTCCCCCACAGCCGGGCGTGAGCGGCTGAATTCAAAGCCGCTGACACAATCACCGCGTCCGGGGCACGCAACTGATCAGAGCCATGCAACTACTTGTTGCACTGAACCAGATCCTTGTCGGCGATCGAAAACACCGCGTCGGCGCGGATCTCGATGCCGCGGACCAGGCATTGCCGGCCGTCCGCGTAGCCGACCTTGGCGTCGTAGCGCCCGGGCTCGACCTCGGTGATCTTCAGCCGCTCGTCGTGATCGACCTCCTTGTCCTTGTCGTTCAGCGTCTGGTTGGCGCCGAATGCGTCCTGGCCCACCAGCGAGAGCTGGAAGCTGGAGATCGTTGCGGTGGTCAGGTTCCACAGCCGGATGCCCTTGCCTTTGCTTTGCGCAGACGTTGCCGGTGAACCGGCCAGGAACGCTGCGACGGCGACGATGGAGACGGCGGCAAGGCGCGGCATAAAAGAATCCTCCCAAAGCGCGTTGTTGGTTTTGCCGACTACACGTCAGCGCCGCGGCGGCGTCAATCGCGATGCCGGCCGGCGGTGTCGTGCAGCCCTGCGCTCAGCCGCGCCACCTCGGCGCTCAGCGCGGCCAGGTCGGCGGGGCCGCGCGCCGCCCGCGGGGTGGCGATCCGCAGCTCGGCGAGGATCTGCGCCGGGCGCTGCGACAACAGCACGATGCGGTCGGCGAGCCTTGCTGCGTCGTCGACGCTGTGGGTGACCAGGAGCGTGGTCACCGGGGCGCT
>NZ_DASWPE010000203.1:0-10935 GCF_036404135.1 Rhodopseudomonas sp.
GACGCCTGACGCCCGGAGCGGCGCTTAAAGGGGACTGGCATGCGCGTATTGCTGATTGAAGACGACAGCGCGACTGCGCAGTCGATCGAGCTGATGCTCAAATCCGAGAGCTTCAACGTCTATACGACCGACCTCGGGGAAGAGGGCGTCGATCTCGGCAAGCTTTATGACTACGATATCATCCTGCTCGATCTGAACCTTCCGGACATGTCCGGATATGACGTTCTCAAGCAGCTGCGGGTCTCGAAGATCAAGACACCGATTCTGATTCTGTCCGGCCTCGCCGGCATCGAGGACAAGGTCAAGGGCCTCGGCGTCGGCGCCGACGACTACATGACCAAGCCGTTCCACAAGGACGAGTTGGTGGCCCGCATCCATGCCATCGTCCGCCGCTCCAAGGGCCACGCCCAGTCGGTGATCCAGACCGGCGACCTCGTCGTCAATCTCGACACCAAGACCGTCGAAGTCGGCGGCCAGCGCGTGCATCTGACCGGCAAGGAATATCAGATGCTGGAGCTGCTCTCGCTCCGCAAGGGCACCACGCTGACCAAGGAAATGTTCCTCAACCATCTCTACGGCGGCATGGATGAACCGGAACTGAAGATCATCGACGTGTTCATCTGCAAGCTGCGCAAGAAGCTCGCCAACGCCTCCGAAGGCCGCAACTTCATCGAAACCGTGTGGGGCCGCGGCTATGTGCTGCGCGAGCCGCACGAAGAAGAAGCCCGCATTCCGGCCTGAGCCGCTTTCCCGCGGCGCGATGTCAAGGAGAGCCGACCGGCTCTCGCCTCCCGACTGAACCCCGCCGTCATTGGCGGGGTTTTTGTTTGCGGTGTAAGGACAGGCCATGAATTTGTGGTCGAGATTTTCGCGGCCGTGGTCCGCTGCTGCGGAGCGGCGCCAGCCGCTGGTGATCCATCTCGCCGCCCCGCTGCTGTTCGGCCTGATCTCGCTCGGCCTCGGCGTCGACGACAATTGGGACCTGCGCAATTATCACCTCTATGGCCCGTTCGCGCTCTTGAACGGCAAGCTCGATATCGACTTCACCCCCGGCGGCTTTCAGGTCTATTTCAACCCGACGCTCGACCTCGCCTATGACTGGATGATCCGGCACTGGCCGGCGCGGCTGGCCGGCTTCGCCTGGGGCTGCGTCCACGGCCTCAACTTCAACCTGCTGTTAGAGATCTGTCGGCGCGTTCTGCCCGACCTGCCGCCGCGCCAGCGCCTCGCCGTGCCGTTCTGGCTCAGCGTCGCCGGCATCCTGACGCCGAATTTCGTCTCCGAAATCGGCACCACGATGGGCGACAACGCCACCGCACTGTTGGTGCTGTCGGCGCTGCTGGTCATTCTGCGGCAGTTTCCGCGGCTGCCAGCCGCGGGCGTCGCCGCCGGATGCTGCTGGATCGGCTTGGCCGGATTGCTGGCCGGGCTCGGCATGGGGCTCAAGCTGACCAACAGCGTCTATGCCGCGGCGCTCGGCATAGCGCTACTGATGGCGCCGGCGCCGTGGCGGCGCAGGCTGCTCCACGCGGCGAGCTATGGCGCGGCCGTGGTGTGCGGCGCGGCGATCACCGGCGGCTATTGGCACCTGACGATGTGGCGGGTGTTCGGCAACCCGCTGTTTCCGCAATTCGCCGCGCTGTTTCCCAGCGCCTGGGCGCCGAATTACGGCATCGTCGACAAGTCGTTCCTGCCGCGCACCATCTGGGACTATCTGTTCTGGCCGCTGATCTTCACGGTGTCGCCGAAGCGCACCGGACAGGCGAGCTTCCACCAGGCGATCTGGGCGGTGAGCTACCTCGCGTTCTGCGCCGCCGCCGCCGCGGTCCTGATCCGGCGATGGCGCGGCGCGGTGGAACAGCGGATCGCCCCCGCGCAGCGCTATTTGCTGGCGTTCGTCCTGGCCGGCTATTTGCTGTGGATGCTGCTGTTCAGCATCGCGCGCTATCTGGTGCCGATCGAACTGCTGTTGCCGCTGGTCGTGGTCGTGCTGCTGCGATCCATGGCGCCCTGGCCGATCGCGCGGGCGATCGCCAAGCCTTTGCTGATCGCCGCGACGCTGGTGTTCCTGCTCGGCGGGGTGCGGTTCTGGGGCCATCAGCGCTGGGCCGACCCGCCCTACCGGGTCGATCTGCCAGAACTTGCCCAGCTCGAGCAGACCACGGTGCTGCTGGCGACGATGGACCCGCCGCCGAGCTGGATGATCACACGGTTTCCGCCGCAACTGGCCTTTGTCGGGCTCGACCCGAACTTCCGCAGCGCCGGCCATCGGCACAAGGTGCGGGACTTGATCGCGCGACGCGGCGGCGCGGTGATGGCGCTGTACCAATACGGCGCCGATGCCGCAGCGCGCGACGCCGTCGACGCCCAGGTCAAGGCCACACTGGCAAGCTACGGCATGACGATCGACTTCGCCGGCTGCCAGAGCTACGACGCCTATGTCGGGCAGAAGCGCGAGCCCTATCAATGGTGCAAGGTTGCAAACGCCGACAACGCGGCCGACTGAGCGCGCCGGCTAATTGCGCTTGTAGTCGTCCTCGAGCCGCACGATGTCGTCCTCGCCGAGATAGCTGCCGGTCTGCACCTCGATCAATTCCAGCGGGATCTTGCCGGGATTCTCCAGCCGGTGGGTGGCGCCGATCGGGATATAGATCGACTCGTTCTCGTGCACGATCTTGTTCAGCTCGTTGATCGTCACCCGCGCGGTGCCGCGCACCACGATCCAGTGCTCGGAGCGATGGTGGTGCATCTGCAGCGACAGCCGGCCGCCCGACTTCACCACGATGCGCTTGACCTGATGGCGTTCGCCATTGTCGAGCGCCTGGTAGGAGCCCCACGGCCGGTGCACCTTGAGATGATCCTCGGTGACCTGCGGCGCCACGGTCTTCAATTTCGCCACCAACCGCTTCAGGCCGTTGGCGTCCTTCTGGCGCGACACCAGGATGGCGTCCTGGGTCGCCACCACCACGAGGTCGTCGACGCCTTCCAAAGCCACCAAGGTCTTGTCGGTCGCCACGTTGCAGTTGCGGGAATCCTCGAACACCGCCTGGCCCTGCGCGGCGTTGCCCTGCCCGTCCTTGGCCGACAGCTCCCAGACCGCGTGCCAGGAGCCGACATCGGACCAGCCGCAGGCGACCGGCACCACCGCCGCGCGGCTGGTCTTCTCCATCACCGCGTAATCGATCGAGATCGGCTTGGCCGCTTCAAACGACGCCGGATCGAGCGTGACGAAGCCGAGATCGCGGCCAGCCTTGGCCACCGCCTCGGTGACGCTGGCCACGCTGTCGGCATCGAGCAGCCGGTATTCATCAAGCAGCACGCTGGCGCGGAACATGAAGTTGCCGCTGTTCCACAGATAGCCGTCCCTGATGTAGGCCTCGGCGGTCGCCGGGTCCGGCTTCTCGACGAAACGCTCCACCGCGCGGACTTCGCCGGACACCGTGGCGCCGGGGCGGATATAGCCGTATTCGGTGGCAGCGCGGCTGGGCTCGACCCCGAAGGTGACGATGCTGCCGGCGGCCGCCGCGTCGAGGCCGGCGCGGCAGGCGGCCAGGAACGCCGGGGTGTCGCTCACCACATGGTCGGCGGCCAGCGCCAGCACGATGGCGTCGGGGTCGCGGGTCTGGGCGAAGGCGGCGCCGGCGGCGATCGCCGGGCCGGAATCCCGCCGCGCCGGCTCCAGCAGCACGTCGGCCTCGAGCCCGATCGCGGCGAGCTGCTCCAGCACCATGAAACGATAGGCCAGATTGGTGATGACGATGGCGCGCCCGAACAGGGTGGGATCCGACACCCGCAGCAGCGTATCCTGAAACGTCGAGCGCGGCCCGAACAGCGGCAGGAACTGCTTCGGGCGCACCTCGCGCGACGCCGGCCATAGCCGCGTCCCCGCGCCGCCGCACATGATCAGGGGAATGATTGGATCAGCCATCGGGTTGAATTGCCTCTCGGTTACGCGGAACCGGCTGCTTTCTGTCCCATCTGAGGGCGGCTCGCAAGAGCCCCGACGCTAGCCGGCAATGCCGCCGTCGCGGCCGCGGCGAAACACCACGAAATGCGACAGCGAGAAATTCACCACGAAGCTGACCAGGATCGACACCAGCTTGGCGCTGAGCACCGGCAGATACAGCGACAGCAGCAACAGCGTGCTGGTCGCGGCGATCACCCCGGCGATCCCCGACGCCACGAAGGTCAGATAGTCGCGCAGCCTCAACTGATGCCCGGATTCCGGGCCGAAGGTAGTGAAGCTGTTCATGGCATAGGAAAACGACACCGCGATCGCCCAGGCCAGCACGTTGCAGACCACCAGCGGCAGCCCGACCCAGTGGTAAAATGCCAGGAACGCGCCGAGATCGATCAGGGTGTTGACGACGCCGACCAGCGCGAAGCTGATCGCCTTCAGCCGCATGTCGCGCCGGTCCCAGGCGGCGGCGAGGCGATCAAGCAGATGCTTCATGACAAAACTCGTTCGAACAGGTTGCGGCGACGCCTCGAACGCGAGCCCACGCCCATTCGAAGAACGCCCGAGGATACCCCAGATGGCGGGGCCGGGCCAGAGCGCGCGGCCGCGCCATAGCCCGCCGGGTTCCCGCGGGAATGCTCAGATCGTCTGGTTGTAGGCGCCGACCGCTGCGTGGGTGCCGAGCACTTCGTTGATCGCGGCGAACATCTCGTGCATCCGGGCTTCCGACACCGGGCTTTCCACCACCACCACCAGTTCCGGCTTGTTGGAGGAGGCCCGCACCAGCCCCCAGCTGCCGTCTTGGCAGGTGACGCGGACGCCGTTGACGGTGACGAGGTCGCGGATCGGCTGGCCGGCGACCTGCGTGCCGGCCTTCTGCGCGGCCTCGAAATGCGCGATCACCGCGGCGACCACGCCGTATTTGGCTTCGTCGGCGCAGTGCGGCGACATCGTCGGCGACGACCAGGTTTTCGGCAGCGCCTCTTTCAGATCGGACATGGTCTTGCCGGGCGCGCGGTCGAGCATCTCGCAGATCGCGATCGCCGAGATCAGCCCGTCGTCATAGCCGCGGCCGAGCGGCGCGTTGAAGAAGAAGTGGCCGGATTTTTCGAAGCCGGCCAGCGCGTTCAATTCGTGGGTGCGCCGCTTCATGTAGGAATGCCCGGTCTTCCAGTATTGCGTCCTGGCGCCTTGCGCCTGCAACACCGGATCGGTGGCGAACAGCCCGGTGGATTTGACGTCGACCACGAATTGCGCGTCCTTGACCAGCGCCGACATATCCCGCGCCAGCATCACGCCGACCTTGTCGGCGAAGATCTCCTCGCCGGTGTTGTCGACCACGCCGCAGCGGTCGCCGTCGCCGTCGAAGCCGAAGCCGAGATCGGCCTTGTGCTCGAGCACCGCGTCGCGGATCGCGTGCAGCATCTCCATGTCTTCCGGATTGGGATTGTATTTCGGGAATGAGTGATCGAGTTCGGTGTCGAGCGGGATCACCTCGCAGCCGATCGCCTGCATCACCTGCGGCGCGAAGGCGCCGGCGGTGCCATTGCCGCAGGCCACCACGACTTTCAGCTTGCGCTTCAGGCGCGGCCGCCGGGTCAAATCGGCGATGTAGCGCGCCGGAAAGTTCTCGTGGAACTGGTAGGAGCCGCCGGCCTTGTTGGCGAACGCAGCGCCGAGCACGATCTCCTTCAGCCGCGTCATCTCGTCGGGCCCGAAGGTCAGCGGACGGTTGGCGCCCATCTTGACGCCGGTCCAGCCATTGTCGTTGTGCGAGGCAGTGACCATCGCCACGCACGGCACGTCGAGGTCGAACTGTGCGAAATACGCCATCGGCGTCATGCACAGCCCGATGTCGTGCACCTTGCAGCCCGACGCCATCAGCCCGGCGATCAGCGCGTATTTGATCGAGGCCGAATAGCTGCGAAAATCATGCCCGGTGACGATCTCCTGGGTCTGGCCGAGTTCGGCGATCAGCGTGCCGAGCCCCATGCCCAGCGCCTGCACGCCCATCAGGTTGATCTCGGAGCCGAACAGCCAGCGCGCGTCGTATTCGCGAAACCCGGTCGGCTTCACCATCGGCTCGGATTCATAGGCATAGGTATTCGGCAGAAGGACGGGCTTCGGCGTCGGAAACATCAATGGCCTCGCGGGAAACGATCTCGGCACGATTATCCCGCAGCCTTAGCGGATGTGCCGGGCGGAGAAAAGCCCGGCACCGGCCGGCCCGCAAGCCATGGATCGCAGCATCCGCTTGCTATAAGACGGGCGGCGAAAGCGCGAGATGTTGCAATTGCCGGACCACCTTCAAGCCGAACTCCAATGGGCCAAAGCCTGGATCAGCCGCGCGGCGCTGCCGTTCTGGTCGACCACGGGGTTCGATCGCGGTCGCGACCTGTTCGTCGAACGCGTCGATTTCGCAGGCCGCGTGCTCGACGTACCGCGCCGGCTGATGGTGCAATGCCGGCAGATCGCGGTGTTTTCGCTGGCGACAAAGCGCGGCTGGTTCGACGGCGGCGAGCTCGTCGAACGGGCGCTGCGCTCCACCTTGGCGAGCTTCGCAACCGGACGGCCGGACACGCCCTGGGCGTTTTCGGTCGACCCCGACGGCGCGATCCGCGATGGCCGCGCCGACAGCTACGGTTACGCGTTTCTGCTGTTCGCGCTGGCCTGGGCGCGCAAATTGTTGGGAGCGCGGGTCGACGCGGCGACCGCCGCCAGGCTGATCGCGGTGATGCGCACCGAGCTCGCGCATCCCGGCGGGCTCGGCGTCATCGACGGCCGGCCGCGGCTGGACGCATTCTCCCGGCAGAACCCGCAGATGCATCTGCTGGAGGCGTCGCTGGAAGCGGCCGGCGCGTTCGACAGCGTCGAGGCGCGCCAGCTCTGCGACGACATCGTCGCGCTGTTCGAGACCCGGCTGTTCTCGCGGCGCCACCTCGCGCTCGCCGAACTCTACGACAATGATTGGCAGATCGCCGGGCTGCCTGACGCCCGCTTCGAGCCGGGCCACCATTTCGAATGGATCTGGCTGCTCGACCGTTATCGCCTCGCGACCGGACACACCACCGACGCGCTGATCGCGGCGTTGGCGCAACGCGCCTTCGCCGAGGGCATCGGCGGATCGGGCGCGATCGTGGAATCGATCGCGATCGAAGGCACCGCGCGGGTGGAAAGCCGACGCTGCTGGGCCAGCTGCGAAGCGCTGAAAGCGGTGGCCAGCGATTTCGAAATGGGCCGCGACCGCACGCTGGCGACCAGCCGCGCCACCGCGTTGCTGCGGGCGTTGCGCGGCTGCTTTCTGTCAGGACCGTTCGACGGCGGCTGGATCGACCGCATCGACGGCGCCGGCAAGCCGATGCTGGAGGACGTGCCGGCCTCGACGCTGTACCACGTGGTGTTCGCGATCGCCGAAGCCGAGCGGGTGTTCGGCGGCGAGGACAGAAAGCCGCACACCCGCTGATCGCCCGACCGCTTGACTCGTTCCCAAATCGGGAACATGATTCAGCGATGCGCATTATCGCCTGGAGCACGCTGGCAAGCTATGCGGAAGTCCATCCCGAGACGGCGGTGCCGCTGACGCGCTGGAGGACTTTGCTCAAGACCGCGAATTGGACGTCGATGGATGAGGTCCGGCGCGCGGCACCGAGCGCCACGGTTCTCAACGCCGAGCGGGTGAGATTTGAGGTCGCCGGCGGAAATTATCGGCTGATCGTCGCCATCGACTTTGGCAAGCAGATTGCGTTCGTGAAGTTCATCGGGACCCACCGCGAATACGACAAGATCGACGCGCTGACGGTGTCGCGTTTTTGAGGAGTGCGCATCATGAAAATCCGCCCGATCCGAAACGATGACGATCATGCCGCGGCGCTCGCCGAGATCGAGAGACTATGGGGAGCGCCGGCCAGCACCGAGGACGGCGACACGCTCGACGTGCTTGCGACGCTGGTCGAGAAATACGAGGAGACCCGCTGGCCGGTGGTCGATAACGCCGATCCGATCGATCTCTTGCACTTCGCGATTTCAGACCTCGGGCACAGCCAGGCCGAGCTTGCCGAATTGCTCGGCTCGCGCTCCCGCGCCTCCGAGATTCTCGGCCGCCGGCGAGCGCTGACGGTCGAGATGATCCGCACCATCAGCGAGGCCTGGAAAATCCCCGCCGAATTGCTGGTGCGGCCCTGTTTGGTCACGGGCTGAATCCGAGAGGTCTTATTCGCGGCTGATCCAATCGCTGATGCGCGACGGGGGGGGGGCGCGCGCTACCCTGCCGCGACCAGCTTCAGCGCGGGCTGCATCGCCGGCACGATCGACGGCGCACGGCGATCGGCGTTGGGACGATAGATGCCGCGGCGCGCCGGGTGCGGCTTGAACGCGTCGGTCAGCCCGACCACGGTCTCGGCGGCGCCGAGCGCCAGATAGCCGTCGGCCTCGAGCACCTTGGCGAGCCGGTTGAAGATCGAAATCTTGGTGTCCTGATCGAAATAGATCAGCACGTTGCGGCAGAACACCACGTCGAAACTGCCGAGATTGGAAAAATCCTGCAACAGATTGAGCTGGCGATGCTGCACCATGGCGCGGATCTCGGGATTGAGCTGCCACAATTCGCCGGTCTGCTTGAAGTACTTCACCAGAAGCTGGATCGGCAGCCCGCGCTGCACCTCGAACTGGCTGTACAGGCCGGAGCGGGATTTCTCCAGCACCGCCTGACTGAGATCGGTGGCGACGATCTCGACGCGCCAGCCTGACAGTGCGGCGCCGATCTCCTTGAGCACCATCGCGATCGAATACGGCTCCTGCCCGGTGGAGCCCGCCGCGCACCAGATCCGCAAGGCACGGCGGCCGGCGCGGGCCTGCAGCAGCGCCGGAATGATCTCCTCGCGCAGATGATCGAACGGCAGCTTGTCGCGGAAGAAGAACGTCTCGTTGGTGGTCATCGCCTCGACCACTTCGGCGGTGATCGCCTCGGCGCCGGCGCGGATCTTCTGCACCAATTCGCTGAGGCCCGGCAGATCGTAGCGCCGCGCCAAGGGCTGCAGCCGGCTTTCCACCAGATAGCGCTTGTCGGCCGACAGATCGAGGCCGGAGCGATCCTTCAACAGCTTGCAGAGGAAATCGTAGTCCGCCGGGCTCACAGGCGGTCCCCCGCAAACAGCCGCACCAGTTTCGGGCCGATCTGGTTGAGCGGCAGGATCGCCGCGCAGATCCCGGCATTGGCCGCGGCGCCGGGCATCCCCCACACCACGCTGGAGGCCTCGTCCTGGGCGATCACGCTGCCGCCGGCGGCGACGATGTCCTTGCCGCCGCGCATGCCGTCGGAGCCCATGCCGGTCAACACCACCGCCATGATCGCGCTTTGCCAGACCTCGATCGCCGAGATGAACAACGGGTCGACCGCGGGCTTGCAGAAATTCACCGCCGGACCGTCGTCGAGCGCGATCACCGCGTTGGCGCCCTGCCGCGCCACCCGCATGTGCTTGCCGCCCGGCGCCAGATAGATCTGGCCGGGCTTGATGATGTCGCCGTCGATGCCCTCATGGGCGGGGCGATGGCTGGTGCGCGCCAGATGCTCGGCGAGAATCGTGGTGAAGGTCGGCGGCATGTGCTGGGTGATCAGCACCGGGAAACGGTCGATCACCGGGCCGATCTCGGCGACCAGCGTCATCAGCGCCTGCGGTCCGCCGGTCGAGGAGCCGATCAGCAGTACGCGCGGCGCGGTGAGGCCAAGCGCGCGACGCAGCAACGGCGCCGAGGGCGCGTGGCTCGGCACCAGCGGCGGCGCCGGTTCGCGGGGCCGCACCACGGCGGGCGCCGACACCGCGCCCGGCGAGGTCTGCACCCTGCGGCGCACCCGGGCGCCGAGACTGCGCACCTTCTGCAGCAGATCGTGGCGGAAGATGTCCGCAGCGGAAGCTTCCCGGGTGCTCTCCGGTTTCGGGATATAATCGGCGGCGCCGAGCGACAGCGCCTTGAAGCTGATCTCGGCGTTGCGGCGGGTCAGCGTCGAAGCCATGATGATGATCAGGTTGCGCTGCTTGGCGAGCAGTTGCGGCAGCGCCGAGATGCCGTCGAGCTCCGGCATTTCGATATCCAACACGGCGACATCGGGCTTGACCCGCTCGACCTGGTTGACCGCGTCGAGCCCGGTGCGCAGCGACGCCACCACCACCATGTCCGGCTCGGCCTCGATCCAGCGCGAAATCAACCCGCGGATCACCACCGAATCGTCCACCACCATCACCCGCAGCGGCTCGTACCGCACGGGTTCCGGAATCGAAGCACTTGCCACTGCGATACTCATGACACACCAAACTCAACGGAAAACAAAGGCAAGGCGCAGACGACCGCCCGGTAGCAACCGCGACCGGGACGACCGGACTAGATCAGGCCGACTTCATGAAATTTCGCCATCACAATGTCCTTGTCGAACGGCTTCATAATGTACTCGTTGGCGCCGGCGTGCAGCGCGCGCGCGATATGTGCGACGTCGTTTTCGGTGGTGCAGAACACCACCTTGGGCTGATCGCCGCCCGGCATCCGGCGCAGATTGCGCAGGAATTCGTAGCCGTCCATCACCGGCATGTTCCAGTCGAGCAGCACGGCTTCCGGCAGACTGCGCTTGCAGATCTCCAGCGCCTTCTCGCCGTCCTCGGCTTCAACGATCTGGAATTCGAGACCTTCCAGAATGCGGCGGGCGACTTTGCGGATGACGCTTGAATCATCGACGACCAAACATGTCTTCATTTCAGCCTCTGTTTTCTCTCATCGCCCGGACGGGCAGTTTCAACTCATCAAGGCACGCAACCTGTCGCGATACTTACGCAGCAATTCTGTCTGGACCGATTTCGAGGACGCGGTCGACGTCGAGGACGACCATGAGCTGGCCGTTGAGGCGGTGGACGCCGCAGGCCATTTTGGCCATGCGGGGGTCGAGGTTGACCGGGTTGACCTCGCGGCTGTCGTCGGCGAGCTTCAGCACT
>NZ_DASWPE010000204.1:0-31822 GCF_036404135.1 Rhodopseudomonas sp.
AGGCGGCCCAGCCCTGCGCCCATTGCAAGTACCAGCCGAGCCCGGCCTTGACGCCGATCATCTCCGCCACCACCAGCACCGCGAACGAGGCGCCGAGCCCCATGAACAGCCCGACGAAGACGTGCGGCAGCGCCGCCGGGACCGCCACCTTGAGCACCAGGAACCAGGGCTTGGCGCCGAGCGTGCGCGCCACGTCGTAGTAAGCGTTGCTGACGCTGGCGACGCCGGACCAGGTCAGCACTGTAACCGGAAATGCGGTGGCCAGTGCGATCAGGAAGGTCGAGGCGCTCCAGCTCGAGGGAAAGGTGAAGAACGCGATCGGCAGCCAGGCGGTGGCCGGCAGCGGGCCGATGAAGCGCAGGATCGGATGCACCCAATAGCCGACCGCGAGCGACCAGCCGATCGACACCCCGGTGATGAAGCCGAGGATGGCGCCGATCGCGTAGCCGCCGAGCTGCAGCTTGACCGAGGCCCAGACGCTGGCCGAGAGCTTCGGCAGGTCGTCGGTGTAGACCTCGACGATCGCCTGCGGCGGCGGAAAGAACGGCAGCGGCAGCCAACCGAACTTTGCCGTCGCCAATTCCCACACCGTCAGGAACAGTCCGATCAGCAGCAGCCACGGCGCGCGCTTGCGCGCACCCGCCCCGACCGCGCCGAACCACGGCGCGCCGACGCTGAGCACCGCAATCAGCGCCGCGATCACAAAGCCGGCGTAACCGACATTGCGGGTCTGCGACCAGTCGCCGGCTTCGACGTCCGGCCAGGCCAGCGACACCACGCCGAACGCCGCCCAGGCGAGGCCCGCGGCCAGCCCGGTCGAGGCTGCCAGCAACGTCGAAAACTGCGACAAGCCGCCGCCTTCGAATGCCGCGCCCTCCTCCGCCGACTGCGGAAACGCCAGCTCGGAATTAGACACCGAGGACATTGGCATAGATCCTTTCGGCGAATTTCGCGGTGTCGGTCGACGGCTTGAACACCGAGACCAGCTTGAGGTCGTCGGCGTAGCCCTTCAGCTCGCGCTTCAACTGATCGCCGACCGGGTGGTGATGATGGGTGTGGTAGCGCACCAGCGCCTGCAGATCCTCTTCAGTGGCGGTCTTCGGCGCATAGGGCAGATACGACGCCGCGGCCTTGTCGGGATTCTGGGTGATGAACATCGCAGCATCGCGCAAGCCGACCGCGATGCCGCGCGCGACCTGCGGCTCGTCGCGGATCAGGCTGCCGCGGACGCCGACGATGCAGCAGGAAACGTCCTTGTAGGGACCGTCGAGATTGGAGCCGATCTGCTTGAACTCGCCGTCCTTGAGCCAGAGATAGGCGATCGGGTCGGACGCCAACAGCGCCTGCACCTCGCCCTTCTCGACCGCGAGCCGCAGCAGATTGCCGGGATATTGCCGCCACTCAACTTCGGTGATCGGGTCGATGCCCTGCTTGGCGAGCTCGATCGAGAAGAAGTTCTTATCCGGCCCGGTGAGATCGCCGACCGCCACCGCCTTGCCCTTGAGGTCGGCGACCTTGTTGATGCCGGATTTCGCCGGCGCGATCGCGCGCAGGCAGCCGCCATGCGTCCCGGTGACGATCTTGACGTCAAAGCCCTGCTCCAGCGGCTTCAGCCAGCGCAGCGCCATGCCGATGCCGGCGTCGCTCTTGCCGGTGGCAATCGCCTCCAGCAACTGATCGGTGGCGCCGGAGAAATTCACCAGCTCGACGTCGAGATTCTGCTTCTGGAAGAAACCGTGCTCGATCGCCACAGGCAGCGTGACGCCGCAGATCGCATTGGCGTTCCAGGAAATGCTGAGCTTGCGCGGCGCGCCGGTCGGCGCCGGCGCCTCCGACGAGGCGCGGCAAACCGGAAACTCGGAGAAGTCGATCGCCGGCGCCGGGCGGCCGGGCAGCGCATTGGCGCCCCACACCCCGAGCGGCGCGGCCAACGCCGCGGCGGCGCTGCCGCGTAGCAGCGAACGGCGGTTGATCAGCGCCTTGTTGTTGGTCGTCGACATCGCGGTCCCCCGATTGCAGCAAAGATCTGCTGCATTGATGAGACCGGGCGGTAACTCCGTCAACGAAATGGAATTTCGAAATTGCTGCGGCGCAAAGGCAGTTCATCTCGCGCGATCGGCGCCCCGCAGATCACGACGCCTCGCTTAGCATGATGCAACTACGCGCGGCGGCATAAGCAGATTTTTCGTCTCCGTAACGACGCGCTACAATTCGTCGCGCCGTCGCAACACCGTTCGGCTGGCGATCAGTAGCCGTAATCGTCGACGAAGCGATCGAACGGTCCCGGCGGCGGGGTCTGCTGCCATTCGCCCACCGAGGCGTAGCCGTCGGCGCAGCCGCCGCAGCCATAGACCGGAACCAGATGCCGGACGTAGTTCGGCGGCGCCTGCACCCAGAGCACCGGCGGCGCCTGCGGGATCCGCGGCATCGGCGCTGCGTAATACACCCGCGGCGGCGCGCGGCGCACATAACGCGGCTGATACGGCGCCGCCATATAGTCGGCGGCGAGTGCCGAGGTCGACGCCAGCGCCGCGATGGCTGCGAGCAGGTATTTGAGCTTGGTCACGGGCGTTCTCTCGCGTCGGAGGGGTGCTGCCGCCACCCTGACGCAAGAAGGTAAACGAACGTTTGCGGCCCGGCGTTGCCCCCGCGCTCACCAGGCGTAGCGCACCACGCCCTTGCCGGCATAGGAGCGGCTGACGTCGGAGAATTCGCCCTCGAAGGAGGCCGACAGCGAGATGCCGTTGGCGAAGCTCAGTTCCGCCTGCGCCGTGGTCAGCGCCGCGTCGCGCGCCACCGCGGCGCCGCCGACCACGAAGCTCGCCCCCGGCAGGGTCTGGAAAGTGGCGATGACGCTGCGGTCGATGTCGAATTCGTGCGCCCATGCGGCGCGGCCGCGCAGCGTCAGCAGCGCCGCGGCGAGCGCGAACGACTTGTCGCTGCGCAGCCCGAGTTCGCTGCGGGTCGCGGTGGCGGTCTTGGCAGCATAATCCAGCGCGAAGGTGGTGGGGCCCAGACGGCCCTGGTCGGCATAGGCCGGCAGATCGAAGGCGGTGACTTGCGCCGCCGCATAGGGCGTCAGACCGATGCCGCCGAAGCCGGCGACATTCGGCAGCAGATAGCGGTTGCCGGCTTCGAGCCGGCCGGAATAGGCGTTGGCGTTGAAGCCGCCGTGCAATTGCGAAAGCCCGCCGATCGCCACGGTGCGGTCGGTGGTGACGTCCTGCCAGCCATAGGCGGCGGCGGCGATCAGATAGGCCGGGCCGCGCTGATGCCGGATGAAAGCGCCGGCCTGGAACAGATCGGAACGGCCGCTGCCCAACCCGTCGACGCCGAAATTGGTGCCGCCGCCCGCCAGCGCCACGCCGGCCACGGTGGCCGGCGACAACCAGTAATCGGCGCCGACCGCGGTGCCGGCCAGCCGCGAGGTGGCGCGGTTGGAGCCCTCGACGGCGTTGCCGTCGATGGTCTGCGAACCGCCGAAGCCCGCCGCCCAGACATTCCAGCGCGGCTCGAACACCGGCCGCGACAGCGGACGCGGCACCGCCTTGGTGGCCATCGCAAAGGCGCCGCGCGCCGCGCCGCGATCGCCCGCGGCATCGGCGAACGCCGTGGCGCCGCTCGACGGATCGACGCCGCGTCCGACCGCGAACGGATCGGTCAGCACCCCAAGGAACAGATTCATGGCGTTGAAGGTGGATTGCTGCACGGTGGTGGCGGATTCGCCCGAAACGATGGTCAGTCCGACCGGGGTCAGCGTGCCGAACACGATCGGAATGCTGCCGGCGCGGGCGAAGTAATTGCTGAGCGCATTGGCGACATTGGCCTGGTTGACGTTGAGGCCGCTGTTGATGACCGGCGTCGGCTCCGGGGTCGGCGGCGGCGGGGTCGGCGGCGTGAAGTCGAGCACCAGATTGAGGTAGGCGTTGCTGGCGTCGTAGCCGAGGCTGGAGTGGAAGCCCGCCGGCAGGTTGCTGTTCACCAGCGTGCCGAAACTGCCGATGATGCCGCCGGTGGCGTTGACGATGGTATATTGCTTGTCGACATAGCTGCCGGTGGCGAACGTCGCGTTGACGGTGGCGCCGCCGAGCGTCGCGGTGCCGGTGACGTTGGTGCGGTCGGCGCTGGTGGGCGAAACCTCCACCATGTAGGTGGACGCCGCGGTGAAGCTGAGGTTGCCCTGCACGCTCAGCGTCGCGATCGAATTGCCCGGCGCCAGCACGCCGCCGTTGATCGCGGTGGTGCCGACGCTGCCGGTGCCGGCCAGCGTGGCGCCGGCATTCACCGTGGTCAGCGACGAACTCGCGATCGAGCCGTTCACCGACAGCGTGCCGGCGTTGATCGTGGTCGCGCCCGAATAGGTGTTGGTGCCGTCAAGCGTCAGCGTGCCGGAACCGTTCTTGGTCAGCGACACCGCATTGACGCCGTTCTGGATGACGCCGGAAAACACCGTGTCGGTGCCGTTGCCGCCGGTGGTCAGCGCGGCGGCGGTGCCGCCGCCATTGCTGACGGTGCCGGCGCCGGCCAGCGAGCCGAGCACGCGCGCAAAGCCGTTGAGGTCGAAGGTGGCGCCGCTCGCCACCGTCATCGCGGTGCCGCTCGGAATCGCATTCAGCGCGCCGGCGCGCAGCGTGCCGCCGTTGACCGTGGTGGCGCCGGTGTAGGTGTTGGCCGCCGACAGCAGCAGCGTGCCGGCGCCGCTCTTGACCAGCGAGCCGGCCGAGGCGCCGTTGCCGATCACGCCCTGCAGGGTGGTGGTGGTACCGCTGGCGACGTCGATGCCGCCCGAGCCGGCGATGCTGAAGGCGCGCGCCGCGGCTAGCGTCGTGGTGGCGGTGACGGCGAGCGTGCCGCCGTTGGAGATCACCACGTCATTGGCGAGGTTGCCGAGATTGCCGGTGGCGCCGATCGACACCGTGCCGGCGTTGATGTTGATGTTGCCGGTGAAGTCGTTGGCCGCCGACAGCGTCAACGTGCCGGCGCCGAGCTTGGTGATCGCGGTGTTGACGCCGCCCGTGGTCAGACCCGTGCCGCCGATGGTGTTGGCATAGGTGACGTTGCCCGCCGACACGCCGATATTGGCCATCACGCCGCTGAGGAAGATGCCGGCGCCGGCGGTACTGCCGGTGCTGCCGGCCCCGCCGGGGATCGCACTCGGACCGATGCCGACGCCGCCGGTGCCGCCGGCGCCGCCGGTGGTCGCGGCGCCGCTGATCGGGGTATCGAGAATGGTCAGGTTGCCGCCGGTGGCGACATAGATCGCGCCGCCGCGGGCACCGCCGCCGACGCCGCCGTTGCCGCCGTCGGCGCCCGGCCCCGGGCCGCCAGAGCCGCTGGCGTTGGTGGCGCCGTCGCCGCCCTGCCCGCCGGCGCCGCCGTTGGCATTGCCGGAGCCGCCAGGGTTATTCGAGGTGTAGGAGTTGCTGTTGGTGGTGCCGGAGCCGCCGCCGCCGCCACCGCCGTCGCCGAACGCCGCTCCCGCCGCCCCGGCCGTGCCCTGGGTGCCGGTGTTGCCGCCGCTGCCGCCGGCGCCGCCGCCGCCGACCACGCCGGCGTTGTTGAGAGTGCCGCCGGCGCCGCCATTGCCGCCGGTGCCGCTGGAGGCGCCATTCTGCGCCGAGCCGCCGGCGCCGCCGGCGCCGCCTTGCGCGGTAGTGCCGGTAAACGTCACCGCGGCCAACGTGACACTGGCGCCGCTGCCGACCAAGAGACCGCCGCCGGCGCCGAGACCGCCGCCGCCGCCGCCGCCGGAGCCATAGGACAGGCCGCTGCTGTAATAGCCGTTCTGTCCGTTTCCGCCGGTGCCGCCGGTCGCCTTGGTATTGGCGACCGACAGATTGGAAATATTGACCGTCAGAGCATTGGCGCCGTTGACCTGGATGCCCTGATAGGTCGAGGCGCCGTCGATCGCCTGACCGTTGCCCGTGATGTTGACGATCACGCCGGTGTTGCTGGCCTGCAGTTGCGACAGCGAGCTGGTCAGCGTGAAGCCGCTAACGATATTGATCGTCGTGGTGGTGCCCGTTCCAGCCGCGGCAACGGCTGCGACCGCGGTGTTCCAATCGGCCTGGCTGGCGACATCGATCGCGCTGGCCGCGGTGCTGAACAGACAAACGGCCAAAACCACCGCGGACGCCGAGGCCAGCAAGCCGCGTCGCCGGCGCAGCAACGATTGCGAGGGTCGCAAGGAGGGGTCAACGGTCATTATCTGGCACCTCATAATCGGGCTTCGGCAGCGGGCGAGAGACACGCGTGATGGCATTTCCCTCGCCGAGAATGGTCGCCTGTTAACAATTCGTTTAAGGCAAACTCCCGGCTCTGCAACTAGTAGTTCTACGAAGCACTACTATGCAACCGCTTGCGCGCCGGCGCGCCACAAATTGAAATTTTTGCTTACAAACAGTCGCTTACGGAAAATCACCGAGGCCGCGGCCGGTCAATCGACTCGCCCGGCCGCCTTTTTTCGCGCCATTGTTGTATTATTACAACAAAGCAACCAGGCGTCAGGCCCGTCGCTGTGGGGCATGGCGACGCCCCCGATCGACCCGGCACCACGGCTTCACGTTGCTTTACGACACCGCCAGATGGTGCGGCCGACCGCGGCCCGTCGCGGCGGTCGCGCAGCTCCGCGCCCGGTGTCGGATGTGGCGCCGTGTCGGATGATGCATTGGCTAATTTATCCGGCGCAATGCAGCGGCATCCTGAATAGCTCCTGGCAACATTGTTGGTGAAAAGCCGGCCGCGACGACACAATTTCGCCGGCAATGAAACCATTTGCCGGGATCGACGACAATCTCCGGAAACCATCGCCGGCTATCGCTGCAACCAACGAAGTGCCGCAACGGCGCTCACGGGACGCGCAAAACGGAGACCGGCCATGATCAAACTCGCTGCCAGCAAGCTTACCGATCGCACCACGTTGCGCCGCGCCGCCACCTCGCTCGCTGCGGCGGCGCTGGGTCTGGCCGCGCTCGCCGGCCCGGCGCAGGCCGCGCCGCTGCCGCTGTTTCCGTTCCTGCCGCTGCCGATGCTGCAACAACCGATGCCGCCGGCGCCGCAGCCGCAGCTCGCGCCGCAGGACGACGAGAATGCCGCCATCAGCAACGAACTGCCGGCGCGGCTGCGACGCCAGGTGGTGAGCTACACCACCCGCGAGGCGCAAGGCACCATCGTGATCGATACGGCCAACACCTATCTCTATCTGGTACTCGGCAATGGACGGGCGATGCGCTACGGCATCGGGGTCGGCCGCGACGGCTTCACCTGGTCCGGCGTACAGCCGATTACCAGGAAGGCGGAATGGCCGAACTGGACCCCGCCCGCCGAGATGATCGCGCGGCAGCCCTATCTGCCGCGCTTCATGGCCGGCGGTCCCGGCAATCCGCTCGGTGCCCGCGCGATGTATCTCGGCGGCTCGATCTATCGCATCCACGGCACCAACGCGCCCGCAACCATCGGCACCCGCGTCTCCTCCGGTTGCATCCGGCTGACCAATGCCGACGTCGCCGATCTGTATGCGCGGGTCAACGTCGGCACCAAGGTGGTGGTGCTGCCGATCGAGCGGCGCGCCGACGCCATCGACCGCAGCCGCGGCTGATCGCCGTTCGATCAGGGCGGCGCGCCACGCGCCGCCCGACCACTCTCGACATCGCTCTGCCAGCGGTGCCGCCTTATCCCCGACGCATTTGTGATAGCTGCCTCGCAGCGCGGCGACGATCACGTCGGCGCGGCTGGCGCGGCACGCTTGACGGCGATAGTCTCGCCGGGCTCAATCCCCGGGGTCCCCATGCGTCTGAAACTTATCCTGCTCACGGTCGCCGTGCTGGCCGTGTCGTTTGCCGTCGCGCTGACCGCATTCGACCGGCTGTCGCCGCGCGTCGTCGAGACCAAGGCGCCGCCGCTGGCGCCGCTGCCGGCCTTGCCCGCGGCGCGGACCTCGACCATCGTGGTGCCGGTGTCGATCACGCTGAACGCGATCCGCGACGTCGCCGAGCGCGCGGCGCCGCGCAACTTCGCCGGCAAGGCGCCCAATCCGATGCCGCAATTGTTGCAGGACGCCGACATCAACTGGACCGCGGCGCGCGGCGCCATCACCGCCGCCGGTTCGCAGAACCAGCTCGGGCTGGCAGCGCCGATCAGCGGCACGCTGGCGGTGAAGGGCGCGCTCAACGGCAACGCCAAGGGCGCGGTCAACGACGTGCTCGGCAAGCTGCTCGGCGGCAAGGCCGCGGCGCAGATCGGCGTCAACATCAAATCGTTTCACGCCAACGCCGACATCAAGGGCGCGATCATGATGGCGGCGCGGCCGACGGTGACGCAGAACTGGCGGGTCGAACCCAATCTCACCGCGCAGGTCTCGCTCGGCGACAGTTCGGTGGCGGTCGCCGGCATGCATGTCAACGTGCCGGCGCAGGTCAAGCCGATGATCGACAAGGCGGTCAACGAGCAGCTCGCCTCGCTGCAGCAGCGGATCCGCAACGACGCCACGCTGGAGCAGAACGCGCGGCGCGAATGGAGCCGGATGTGCCGCTCGATCCCGCTGCAGGGCATCGCGGTGCAGGGACTGTGGCTGGAATTGCGCCCGACCCGTGCGCTCACGGCGCAGCCCAAGGTCGACGGCAGCGCGGTGACGCTGACGCTCGGCATCGAAGCCGAAACCAGAGTGACCGCGGCGCAGACCAAGCCGGACTGCCCGTTCCCGGCGACGCTCGGCATCGTGCCGGCGGAGGCCGCAGGCGTCTCGATCGCGGTGCCGATCGATACGCCGTACACCGAGATCGACCGCATTCTCGAAGCCCAGCTCGCCAACAAGACGTTTCCCGAGGACGGCTCCGGCGCCGTCGAGGTCACCGTCAAGCACGCCTCGGTGCAGGCCTCGGGCGAGCGGCTGCTGATCGCGCTGTCGGTCAACGCCCGGGAGAAGAAGAGCCTGTTCGGCTTCGGCGGCGACGCCACCATCTACATCTGGGGCCGGCCGGTGCTCGACGCCGCGCAGCAGACGCTGCGGCTCGCCAATCTTGAACTCGCGGTGGAATCCGAGGCGGCGTTCGGGTTGCTCGGCGGCGCCAGCCGCGCCGCGATGCCGCTGTTGCAGCAGGCCTTGGCCGATCGCGCGGTGCTCGACTTAAAGCCGTTCGCCAGCAATCTGCAGCGCCGGATCGGCGCCATGATCGCCGACTATCATCTCAACGAGGAAGGGCTGCGGGTGGCTTCGGAGATCGACAGCCTGCGGCTCACCGCGCTGTCGTTCGATTCCACCACGCTTCGCGTCACCGCTGCCGCCGACGGCTTCCTGAACGTCACCGTGACCGCGCTGCCGAAATTGTAGCTACGCAACTGCAACGCAGCAGGTCAGTCTCAAAGGGCGTGACGCGCCAACAACCCCACTTGAAAGCGCCTCGCAACCCATCTAACCTCTGGTTGTATTCACCGTCACGAGAGCATGATCGCGAAAGCTGGATCCGGGTTTTCGGACAAGGTCGTGCTCAATCAAGAATGAGCGCTGATGGCGGGAAGCGTCATCGGTCTCGAAGCTTGTCGGGTTGTACGATGAGACGCCTTTGCGCCTTTCTGAGGTTACGAAAGAGCGAGATCAGCGCGGTGACCTCCGTGCTCGGCGTGTTGATCGGCCTGGTGGGTTTCTATCTGACTTTCACGCAACTGACGCGAACTGAACAGACGCTCAGGGCCAGCAACACCTATCAAGTGCAAAAGGACGCCCGGGAAATCATCTCGAAAATCATGGGCGATGCGAAGTTCAGAGCGACACTCCGGCAAAGCACGGTCGATCCCTCGGACACAGAATTCGTCGACAAGCTGTGGCTCATGCTGAATTTCTACGGATCGGTTTTCAGGCAGAGCCGGATCAATGGACTTTCCGATGAATTCGTAACGTCCATTCAGAAGGACTTCTGCGGATTCATGCGCAACAAGGCGGTCGCAAGCGGCTGGAGCACGTTGCTCGCCAACGACCAGATCAGCGAAACTCACAAATCAATGAAAACAGCGTGGTGCGGAGATGCGCCTTAAAGCCAGTCACGTCGTTGTTGCATCCTGGATAGCCGTCGCAGCGCCGAGTTGCGCGACCGCAGGCGAGTTCGCCAATATCATCGATCCGCAAAATCCTCGCACCGAGCAGGCGTCCAGACAGGCCAGCGCCAGGGCCCTGCAATCGATCCAGAAGATCTTCGAGGCGTTGGAGAAAAGCGAACTGGGCCAGTTGGCTGCACGACGTGAAACGTTAGACGTCGCAGTATCGTTGCTTTCCACCGCGTCCCAACAAATGCAGGAGGTGGACATCAAGAACTTGGAGGTGGTCCCGGTTAACTACGCCGCTCTGCAACCAACTGAACGAATTTCGCTGCAACGCTATTTCGAGGTGGCGTTCAGGCGAGAGCTTCCTAAGAGCATCGGCGAGCTATATTCGGCGTTTCGCGAATCGACCAATCGACTGGCGGCGAGACTCTCGGAGGCCTCGAAGTCCAATGCTCCGCTGCTGCCTTCGTTCGACGCCGAACTGACCGCATATCTGAGCTTTGGGTTTACGCTCTCCAAAGCTGCGCGGTTGTGACCTGCAAATGCTCGGGCTTCCGTGCCCTCAATGCAGCTTGACGCTCGGCGTCGGGCGCTGCGAGATCGTCGACAGCATCGCGCGCCAGAACACCGTAGAACGGCCATGCAGCGCCGCCTCGTGCATCTTGTACAGCGATCGATACATCAGCCGCGCGAACATGCCCTCGATGAACATGCTGCGGCCGATCGCATAGCCCATCAGATTGCCGACCGCGGAATATTTGCCGAGCGATACCAGCGAGCCGAAATCGCGATATTCGAACGGCGGGATCGGCTCGCCCGCCATGATCGGCTCGATATGGCGGATGATGTGCGTCGCCATCTGGTGCGCGGCCTGCGCGCGCGGCGGCACCGGCAGATCGAAGCCGGGCCGCGGGCAGGAGCCGCAATCGCCGATCGCGAAGATATTCGGATCGCGCGTGGTGCGCAGCGTGGTGTCGACCACGAGCTGATTGATCCGGTTGGTCTCCAGCCCGTCGAGACCGGCGAGAAAATCCGGCGCCTTGACCCCGGCCGACCACACCACCAGTTCCGACGGAATGATTTCGCCGCTCGACAGCACCACGCCGTCGGCGCGCACCTCGGCGACGCGGGCGTTGGCGCGCACCTCGACGCCGAGCGTGGTCAACAGGTCGAGCGTGGCGTTGGAGATCCGCTCCGGCAGCGCCGGCAAGATCCGCGGGCCAGCCTCGATCAGCACAATATGGATGTCGCGCGACGGATCGATGCGGTCCATGCCGTAGCCGACCACGTCGCGCACGGTGTGGTGCAACTCGGCGGCGAGTTCGGTGCCGGTGGCGCCGGCGCCGATGATGGCGATATGCAATTGCCCCGGCCGCGGCCCGTCGGGCTGCGCATTGGCGCGCAAACAGGCGTTGACGATGCGGCGGTTGAAGCGGCTGGCCTGCTCCGGGGTCTCCAGCGGCACCGCGAATTCGGCGGCGCCGGGGGTGCCGAAATCATTGGTGACGCTGCCGATCGCCATCACCAGCGTGTCGTAGGGCACCGCGGTCGCGGGCGTGATCTCGCGGCCCTCCTCGTCGAACATCGCGGCGAGTTTCAGTTGCTTGTTAGCGCGGTCGAGCCCGACCACCTCGCCATAGCGGTAGACGAAATTGTGCCAATGCGCCTGCGCCAGATAGTTCAATTCGTGCTGCGAGCGGCGCAGGCTGCCGGCCGCCACCGAATGCAACAGCGGCTTCCACAGATGGGTGCGCGAGCGCTCCACCAGCGTCACCTTGGCGCGGCCCTGCTTGCCCAACGTGTCGCCGAGCTTGGTGACCAGTTCGAGCCCGCCGGCTCCGCCGCCGGCCACCACGATGCGGTGCGGCCGTGTGGTCGCCGTCGTCGGTTCAGTCATGAATTGCCCCTGTTGCTTGCGGCGACGCTAGCACGTCACCACTCCCATGCCTCTTAATGCATGCAATAAATAAAAAGGCCGGGCAGCAAAGCCGCCCGGCCCCGTAACACTACTGAGCGATGCCGATCAGGTCGAGTATTTGAACTCCGGCAGCGCCTTCAGCTCGTCCTTGCTGGCGTTGAACACCGCATGATCAGGATACCACTGCTTGCCGCCCGCGCTGGACGACGAGCCCGACGCGGTGTTAGCCGAACCGATCGTGGTGCTCGGCGCCGCGCTGCCGCCGGCGGCGTCGCCGCCCGGGCGATTGTTGGCGGCGCTGCGCAGCGGCTCGTTGACCCATTTGATCTTCTCGAACGGGATCGCGACGTTGCGCTCGCCGACGCCGAGGAAGCCACCGACGCCGATCACCGCGGCCTGGATCTTGCCGGATTGATCGACCAGCAATTCGTTGATCTCACCGAGGCTCTCGTTGTTGTCGTTGTAGACGTTGATACCGATCAGCTTCGAGCTGCGCCACTCGCCCTGATGCGACGCGCTGGAGGTCGAGGACAGCGAGGCGCCGGGGGCGCTGGAGGTGGCGCTCGGAGTCTGCGCGACCGCGGCGCTCGCCAGCAATGCGGTGCCGAGCAAGCCGGCCGTGATGGATTTCGCAAACATGTGTTTCTCCCTGTTGAAACGGTCCAATCGAAACGACGAGTGCGGACGCATGTTCCGGCGTTGCGACAATTTTGCCGGGCGCGCGGACTAAGTTCCCGCGACTGAACCCGGCGCATGCACCGATGCAGCGGCGGCGGCAAACCACCCTTGCCAAAGGCGCGTTGACAGACGGCGCTATCGGCCTACATTGCGGCCTGTTCCGAGGGGGGCTCCGACGAGGAGCTGAGATACCGCTTGCTGGCCTTCGCATGACGCGAAAAGCCGGGTCGCGGTGACCCTTTGAACCTGATCCGGGTCATGCCGGCGAAGGGACAGGGATGTACCAGACGACGCAGACTAAACGCGGGCCGTTGCCCGTTGATCTTCGCACCAACGCAGCCGTTTCGGTGATCGGCGCCGGCATTGCCGGGGCCTGGCAGGCCCTGATGCTGGCCCGCGCCGGACGCGACGTCACGCTCTACGAGAGCGGCGATTCCGAAATGACCCAGGCCACCAGCCATTGGGCCGGCGGCATGCTGGCGCCGTGGTGCGAGGCCGAATCGGCCGAGCCGGTGATCAGCCGGATCGGCATGCGCTCGCTCGATCTGTGGCGCGAGGAATTCCCCGACACCGTGTTCAACGGCTCGCTGCTGGTGGCGCATCCGCGCGACCGCGCCGACTACGAGCGCTTCGCCAAATTGACTACCGGGCATCAAAGGCTCGACGCCAAGGGCGTCGCCGAGCTGGAGCCGGCGCTGGCCGGCCGCTTCCGCGAAGGACTGTTTTTTGCCGACGAGGGCCATGTCGAGCCGCGCGTGGTGCTCGCCAAATTGCACGAGCGCTTGATCGCGGCCGGCGGCACCATCCACTTCATGTCGGCGCAGAACCCCGACGAACTCGACGGCGTGGTGATCGATTGCCGCGGCTTGTCGGCGCGGGACGCGGCGCCCGAGCTGCGCGGCGTCAAGGGCGAGATGATCGTCATCGAGTCCAAGGACGTCGAACTGTCGCGCCCGGTGCGGCTGATGCATCCGCGCTGGCCGGTCTATGTGATCCCACGGCCCGACCACGTGTTCATGGTCGGCGCCACCACCATCGAGAGCGAGGACGAGGGCGTCAGCGTGCGCTCGGCGCTGGAGCTGTTGACCGCGGCCTATGCGCTGCATCCGGCGTTCGGCGAGGCGCGGATTCTGGAATTCGGCTCCGGGCTGCGCCCGGCATTCCCCGACAACCTGCCGCGGATCTCGCTCGGCAACGGCCGCATCGCGGTCAATGGCCTGTATCGCCACGGCTTCCTGCTGTCGCCGGCGCTCGCCGAGATGACGCTGGCCTATGTGCAGCGCGGCGTGATCAACAACGAGGTGATGCAATGCGTGTGATCGTCAATGGCGAGCACACCGAGATTGCCGCCGGCCACGTCGACGCGCTGCTGAGCGAACTCGACTACGCCGGCAGCCACGTCGCGGTGGCGGTGAATTTCGAGGTGGTGCCGCGCGGCAAATGGGCGGCGACGCCGCTCAACAGCGGCGACGAGATCGAGATCATCACCCCGCGACAGGGAGGCTGAGCGATGCCGTCCACTTTGCTCGCCCGCAACGCGTCGCAGCGTCATCCTGAGGAGCGCGCCGACCTCGGCGCGCGTCTCGAAGAATGCGCCGCGGGCGCCGTGCTGCGGTGGCGTCATCCTTCGAGGCTCGCGCAAGCGCGCTTGCGCCTCAGGATGACGGGTATCGTGAGTAGCGAAAAGGAGTGCCGCCCATGGTGACCTTCTGCGGCAAGGAATTTTCCTCGCGGCTACTGATCGGCAGCGCGCTGTATGAATCGCCGGCGATCATGCAGAACGCGATCCGCGCCGCGGGCGCCGAGATCGTCACCGTGTCGCTGCGCCGCGAGACCGCCGGCGGCAAGGCCGGCGACGTGTTCTGGTCGTTGATCCGCGAACTCGGCGTCACCGTACTGCCGAACACCGCAGGCTGCCGCACCGTGCGCGAGGCGGTGACCACCGCCAAGCTGGCGCGGGAATTGTTCGGCACCTCCTGGATCAAGCTCGAAGTGATCGCCGACAACGACACGCTGCAGCCCGACGTGGTCGGGCTGGTCGAGGCCGCGACCGAACTCATCAATGACGGCTTCGAGGTGTTTCCCTATTGCACCGAGGATTTGAGCGTCGCGCTGCGGCTGGTCGACGCCGGCTGCAAGGTCGTGATGCCCTGGGCGGCGCCGATCGGCAGCGCGCGCGGCATCACCAACCGCGACGCCTTGAAGCTGCTGCGCGATCGATTACCCGACATCACGCTGGTGGTGGATGCGGGGCTCGGCGCGCCGAGCCATGTCGCAGCCGCCCTCGAACTCGGCTTCGACGCCGTGCTTTTGAACACCGCGATCGCCAAGGCCGCCGACGCGGTGGCGATGGCCGGCGCCTTCAAGCTCGCGGTCGAAGCCGGCCGCACCGCTTACGAGGCCGGGCTGATGGACGCCCGCGACTTCGCCTCGCCCTCCACCCCTGTGATCGGGACACCGTTCTGGCATGCCGTATCCTGATCGCTTCTATCCGGTGGTCGACAGCCTGGCCTGGGTGGCGCGGCTGACCGCGCATGGCGTCGGCACGCTGCAACTGCGGGTCAAGGAGCTCGACGATTCGCAATCGCTGCAGCTGGTCAGCGACGCGCTCGCCTTGGTGAAGAACACCCCGACCAAATTGGTGATCAACGATTACTGGCGCGCCGCGATCGTCGCCGGCGCCGAGCATCTGCATCTCGGCCAGGAGGACCTCGCCGGCGCCGACCTCGCCGAGATCCGCCGCGCCGGGCTGACGCTCGGGCTCTCCACGCATGACGACGCCGAACTCGAAACCGCGCTGGCGGCACGACCCGACTACATCGCGCTGGGGCCGATCTTTCCGACCACGCTGAAATCGATGCGCTTTGCGCCGCAGGGCGTTGCGAAGATCACCGAGTGGAAGAAGCGCGCAGGCTCGATTCCGCTGGTGGCGATCGGCGGCATCAAGCTGGAACAGGCCGAGGAGATTTTCGCCGCCGGCGCGGATTCGATCGCCGTGGTCAGCGACGTGACACAGAACCCCGACCCCGACGCGCGGGTGCGGGCCTGGCTCGACCATGTCGGCGCGGCGGAGTGATGAGCCGACGCAAGTGAGGATTGCCGTCACCATGAGGTGCGAGCCGGCTTCGGCGAGCCTCGAAGGGCGACGGCAGCGACGATCGTCGACCCGTCATCCTTCGAGGCGCGCAAGGGCGCTCGCACCTCAGGATGACGTCAACAAACGCTACCCGTCGATAACAACACAAACAGGAGGATAGCATGAACATCCGGTCCAATCCCGACACCACGCTGCCCGCCGTCACCACCGGCCCGCTGCCCTCCTCCCGAAAGATCTTCGCCACCCCCGACGCGGCGCCGGAGCTGCGCGTGCCGCTGCGCGAAATCATTCTCAGCGACGGCGCCGGCGAGCCGAACCTGCCGGTCTACGACACCACCGGCCCCTACACCGATCCCAGCGTCACCATCGACGTCAATGCCGGGCTGTCGCGGATCCGCACCGCCTGGGTCAAGGAACGCGGCGGCGTCGAGGAATATCAAGGCCGCGACGTCAAGCCCGAGGACAACGGCAATGTCGGCGCCGCCCACGCCGCCAAATCCTTCACCGCGCATCACGCGCCGCTGCGCGGATTCGATGCGCCCGCCGCAAGCACGGCGAACTCCCCTCCCCCTCGCGGGGAGGGGTCGGGGGTGGGGGGAGCAACAAACGCCGTGCTCTCGTCTACCCCCCTCCCCAACCCTCCCCCGCAAGGGGGGAGGGAGCAAGGCATCGCCTATGCGCGCGGCTCCGGCCATCCGCCGATGGTGACGCAGCTGGAATTCGCCCGCGCCGGAATCATCACCAAGGAGATGATCTACGTCGCGACGCGGGAAAATCTCGGCCGCAAGCAACAGCTGGAGCGCGCCGAGGCGGCGCTGGCCGACGGCGAATCCTTCGGCGCGTCAGTGCCCGCCTTCGTCACCCCGGAATTCGTGCGCAGCGAGATCGCGCGCGGCCGCGCCATCATCCCCGCCAACATCAATCACGGCGAATTGGAGCCGATGATCATCGGCCGCAACTTTCTCACGAAAATTAATGCCAATATCGGCAACTCCGCCGTCACCTCCTCTGTCGAGGAAGAAGTCGACAAGATGGTGTGGGCGATCCGCTGGGGCGCCGACACCGTGATGGATCTCTCGACGGGGCGCAACATCCACACCACGCGCGAATGGATCCTGCGCAACGCGCCGATCCCGATCGGCACCGTGCCGATCTACCAGGCACTGGAGAAATGCGAAGGCGATCCGGTCAAACTGACCTGGGAACTGTATCGCGACACGCTGGTCGAGCAGTGCGAACAGGGCGTCGATTACTTCACGATTCACGCCGGCGTCAGGCTGCAATACATCCACCTCACCGCGAACCGCACCACCGGCATTGTTTCACGCGGCGGCTCGATCATGGCGAAGTGGTGCCTGGCGCATCATCAGGAGAGCTTCCTCTACACGCATTTCGACGAGATCTGCGATTTGATGCGCAAATACGACGTGTCGTTCTCATTGGGCGACGGGTTGCGGCCGGGCTCGATCGCCGACGCCAACGACCGCGCGCAATTCGCCGAACTGGAGACGCTCGGCGAGCTCACCAAGATCGCCTGGGACAAGGGCTGCCAGGTGATGATCGAAGGCCCCGGCCACGTGCCGCTGCACAAGATCAAGATAAACATGGACAAGCAGCTGAAGGAATGCGGCGAGGCGCCGTTCTACACGCTCGGGCCGCTGACCACCGACATTGCGCCCGGCTACGACCACATCACCTCGGGCATTGGGGCTGCGATGATCGGCTGGTTCGGCTGCGCGATGCTGTGCTACGTCACGCCGAAGGAGCATCTCGGTCTGCCCGACCGCAACGACGTCAAGACCGGCGTGATTACTTACAAGATCGCAGCGCATGCCAGCGATCTGGCGAAGGGCCATCCGGCGGCGCAGCTGCGCGACGACGCGCTGTCGCGCGCGCGCTTCGACTTCCGCTGGCAGGATCAGTTCAATCTCGGCCTCGATCCCGACACCGCGCAGGCGTTCCACGACGAGACGCTGCCGAAGGACGCCCACAAGGTGGCGCATTTCTGCTCGATGTGCGGGCCGAAATTCTGCTCGATGAAGATCACCCAGGACGTGCGCGACTACGCGGACGGCCTCGGCGACAACGAGAAGGCGGCGCTGAATTTGGCCAGCGGCGCGCTGGGCAGCGTCGGGATGACGATAAGCGGCGTGATCGAGGACGGCATGGCGCAGATGAGCGAGAAGTTCAAATCGATGGGCGAGCAGCTCTATCTGGACGCGGAGAAGGTGAAGGAAAGCAACAAGGCGCTGTCGTAAGGCGGGCCTTCCCTCGCTAGCACAACGTTGCCCGGGCTTGACCCGGGCGAGCATCTGAAAAGAACGGCAGGGCGAAAGCCCGGCCATTTGTTTGGCCCGTCGTATCCAAAAGACGGATAGGCGCGACGCAATCAGTCTGTAGGATGGGTTGAGCTCTTGCGAAACCCATCACTCCGGCACCACAGTTTTGTTGGGTTCGCTGCGCTCAACCCATCCTACGAGCTGTGATGGTTTCACGCATGGCATTGGTGGAACAATGATAACCGCCTCCTTGCTTGCTGCATCGCTGGCTAAACTCAACATTGAGGGTGCTACTTACGTTCCGGATGCTGCCTCGGGACAAATGGTTTTTGACGTCAAGAATGCCCACGCCCTTACCCAAGCTGCCGGCTATCTAAAATTCATCGGAGGGCCGAGGAAAAAAGCCATATTCTTCCGTGGCCAGACTAAGCTCTACACTGGACTATTACCGGGTCTATTTCGCGGTGGATTCGCATCTAGGCATGCTCAAGATACGCGAATCGTAGCGTTAAAGAGAGCCGTCGACGATATTGCTGGTCGAATTCGTCTCATGGCGTCATTTGGTCGATACGCTTATGAGCCGCTTCTCCAACATTATGGATTCAGAACGTCCTGGATAGACTTGGTCGACAACGTTTGGGTGGCTCTCTGGTTTGCTTGTCGTGAGGCCCATGCGACCGGTGAACTCGGACAATACCTTCACTTCGAGCGGAGAAAGGACGTAAACTCGTTTGCCTACATCCTGTTGATTGCCGTCGACATTGCGGAGAATTTCGCGAGCAAGCCCGGTCTCTCAAAAGGACCAACTACCGAATGTGTTGACCTTCGAATCGCATGCCCTTCGCTCTTCTTAAGACCACACGCTCAGCACGGCGTGCTCTTTCGCATGCGGGGCGACCGGCTTCGACGCCCTCTCGACTATTCGTCAGAGATTTGCGGAATTATTCGAATTCCTTTGGCAGAAGCTCAGTCTTGGTTGGGTGATGGCACAACGCTGGGCACACACGCCTTGTTTCCACCTCCCTTCTACGATTTTGGCTACCGCTTCTTCATCAATAGCAAATTCCAGGGCAACAAGATTGTTGGCGCCTTTCATCACATAGGCACTTGACCAAACGTAGCAAGCGTAGCCCGGATGAGCGAAGCGATATCCGGGGTCTTGTGCGAGGTGTTACTTCCTCGCATCTCGCTGCGCTCATCCGGGCTACGGCGCTATCCTTGCAGCTTCCAAAACTATGATGGGTTTCGCTGCGCTCAACCCATCCTACGACGGCCGGATGCACCGGCCCCGCTTCCTCCCTCACACCACGCGCAAATTCGGGCCAACAAATCCCTTGCGCAGCTTCGCGGCCATGGCTTCGGCCGCCTCGATGTCCGCCGCCGCAATCCTGAATGATCCTTGCAGGCCGAGCGGTTCGCGGACGATCGGGCGCGCGACGACCTCGCCGCCGACCATGATGTCCAGTGGCTCGTCGATCATGGTGGAGGTCAGGCGATGCAGGCGGGCATTGACGTGCGGTACGAACTTCACTTCGACGGAGGGCGCCGGAAACGTCGCGGAGCCGCCGTCGATGGCGAAGCTGATGCTGGCCACGGCTTCGATCGACAGAACGTCAGCGAGCCCGACGTCGATCCGGCCGCGCGGATAAACCAGCGACAGCGCTAACCGGCCGGGGCCGTCCCGGCCACCGGCCATCACCGACAACCTGTCCGTCATCTTGCTGCCTGCCCTCGGGTTCACCGGCGCGGCCAGTGCCTTAACCAAACATTAACCATAAATTCTTCGACAACGAACCAAAGTTTAGCCATCCCATTGTCCTGGCAGAATTTCATGAGGAGCGGACGATGAGCGAAGCGGTTTTGATCTTGCCCAACATGCGCGGCGGCTGCGCGACGGTCGGCAACAAGGTGCACACCTTGTTTCGATTGAACAGCCGGCGACGCATCGTGGTGGAGTTGACGGCGGCGACCACCGATGAGGACAGCCACATGAACAGTCGCGGCGAACTCAAGTAGCACGGCGAATTCAAGTAGCACAGAAGCCGCCCGCAGCGGCAAGCGCCTCGCCCGCGGCAGCTACGTCGCCCGCTGAGCGGTGCGACATCCGCGGCCTCGTGCGACGAAGCCTGCGCATGTCGCTGCGCTCATGCGGGCTATTTTGCTTAGCGCCGAGATAATCAGGTGCTTGAGTTCCTCATGGCGAGGCGCTCTTGCAACGAAGCAATCCGGGGCCGCGCATGAATCCCCTGGATTGCTTCGCTCTTCGGCTGGCGCTGCGCGCCGCCCTCGGCTCGCAATGATGGATCGGCTACAGTGTATTCGCTGCAGTGTATTCAATGCATTATTGTTCGAGTCGGGCTCTCAGGGCATGGATTCCGGACTTGCTCGTTCTTGCGAACTCGCAATCCGGAATGACGGCGGCATTCGGGTTGGATGTTTCCATCCAAACCGAAATGCGCTCATCGACGACTAATAGGCCGGCGCCGCTCAGCGATCCTGCCCCGAACCGACCTTGATCTTCTCCGACTTGGTGGCGCCGATCACTTCGATGCCGGCGGTGCCGAGCACATTGCTGATCTCGAGCACCACGGAGTACGGCACTTCCAGCGGAATGCCGATGCCCCGCTGCGCGGCGACGACTTCGATGCCCCAGAAATCGGGCCGCTTGACGTAGACCAGCGGCACCAGTTCCACGGTCATCGAGGCCCATGGCTTTCGGCCGTTGACGGTCAAGAACCAGCTGTTCGGCAGGAATCCAGGGTCGACCCTGGCGGTGTCGAAATCGATCCGCCGGAACGTGGTCGACGGCGGCAAGGCTTCGAGGGCTTTCAAATCGGTTGCCATTTGCGTTGCTCCCTTGAGTGAATTCGATGATTTGACAAATGTATTTCTGATATCTGTTGGAATGCTGAGATCGGTATTTCTGAGCTATCTGTATTTCTGAGGTATTTCAAAAAAAACGGAATGAACGAATGAAACAGCGACGGAGCTTAGTTGAGGAGCACCGCTGCTACAACTCAAACCACCGTGAGCGTGCCTCGCCGGTCCGGCGAGCGCGCCAGCGGACCTCAGAGTCTGATCAAAAAGAGAGTCTGACTAAAAAAGCGATATGAAATAAGGCATTAGACCCGTCATTGCGAGGAGCACTTGCGACGAAGCAATCCAGGGCCACACGCGCAGCCCCTGGATTGCTTCACATCGAAGCCGGCGTTTCGCGCCACCCTCGGCTTGCAATGACAAAACCCCTAACTTTGCTCGCTGCTTTTTCGGTCCGGCTCCAAGGAGGCGCTGTTCCGGATCGCTTGCGCGTCACGCCACCTTGCGGCAAGGCAGCTGCGCTGCTGCGGCGACGGCGCCCCCCCCCCCGACGACGTGTCACGCGCCCGGATCTCCGCGGTTGACATCCGGTTGGCACGCTGATCATCCTAGAGCTTTTCCTGGTTCTGATAGGATCAGAGCCGGAGTTCTTGATTGTTATTTTGACGCGTTTCCTTCGCGCGAACCGGGAGCCAGTTCGCTCTAAAACGCGATAGTTGGGATGCGTCGTTGCGTTCCAGGCGTCGAAGTCTTTTGTGTTGCATTGCGGCCGATCGGGTCGGCGTCAATGGGTCTGACGGCAAGCTCCGTCTGATAGCAAGCTCCGTCTGATAGCAAACACCCGCGTGTTCTGACAGCAAGCGGCGCGATCAGCGCTTTCATCTGCGAAGGAGAACCGATGCACCGCAACATTCCCGCGATCGCGCTCGCCATTCTCGCCTGCGCCAGTACCACCCCGGCCGCCGCCTATGACCCGCCGCACGGCTATCCCGCGGTGCCGCTGCTGTCCACCGGCAGCACCATTCTCGGCGAGACCATCCACTACCCGCCGGGCGATGCGCATGTCACCGCGGCGATCGTCACGCTGGCGGCCGGCCAGCGCACCATCCTGCACAAGCACGAGGTGCCGCTGTTCGCCTACATTCTCGAAGGCGAATTGACGGTCGACTACGGCGCCCACGGCACCAAGCTCTATCGCCAGGGCGAGGCGCTGATCGAGGCGATGGATGTGGCGCATTTTGGCGTCAACACCGGCACCACGCCGATGCGGCTGCTCGGCGTCTATATGGGCGCCACCGGCCTCAAGGACGTGACGCCGGTGAATTAGGCCCGCGAATGAGCAAGGCTTATGCCCTGGGTCCGCAGCTCGGTAGCGCCGCGTGCGTCGGCCGGATCGCGGTCAACAGGTCGGTATCCATGACGACGGCGATCCCCAGCGTGATCAGGAAGATCAGGATCCAAATCGGCACCGGCGTCCAGTCCCACAGATAGGTCGGCCAGCGCTGCCACCATTTCCACCAGCGGCGCGGCTGCAGCGTTCTCTTATAAGTCTCCCAGCCCTGTGGCGGTCGGCCGCCCGCCGCCCAGCCTTCCAATTGCTCCTTGATGTAGACGCTGATGCAATCGACCATTCGGTGCTCTTCGTTGAAATGCGCGATCAACGCGATCGAGAGCACCACCGGAACCCAGAGCAGAATGGCGCGCTCCGGGTTGGCGAGGATGTAGCTGTAGATCACGCCAAGCCAGATCAGCCCCCAGCGATTGAGCTCGAGCCGCTCGCTGAGCTTGGTCAGGATCTCCTGCCGTAATGATTTGTACTCCTCCATATAGACGGTCTCGTGGGACATCGACGCCTCCTTATGAATGATGCCCTTGCAATCATCTGTGCTGCAAACATTTGTGTCGCAAAACCGAATATCGCTGCGAAACTGCACGTAATCCCAGCGCCGGCCGACGCGCTGTCGCCCGGGACCGCGCGCCCGATGATGATCCCGACGCCCCCGCCCCCGTCGCGGGGCGTTCGCTCGCCGTTTAAGCCTCGCTCACAAACATCTCGTCGAACAATTGTCGCGCGCGGCGCAGTCCAGGTTCGGTGAACACCACCGACTTCGCCTTGCTGGCCGGATTGTCGATCATGCCGCTGTCGTGCAGCCGGTCCAGCACATCCCAGTCGAACCCCTTCCAGGCGCGGTCGCCGTCGTGCAGCGTCAGATACAACAGCGCCAGCGCGGCGCGGTCGATCTTGTCGGTGTCAAGTGCCATTGTCTTGCTCCTCACATGTCCGGCCGAAGCTATCGCGGCGACGGGCCGGCGGCAATCTCGCCGCCGCAGACGACTAACAAGACCAGCGCCAAGCCAGGTAAAGCCCGTGCCGGAATGACCGCCTTCCTGGCGCCGGCCGATCGCCGCGCCGCGGGGCAGCGCAATTTCTCAGTCAGGAGCGAAATCCCGCTCCGGCAGAACAGCGAATCTCTCTGGATCCGTCGGTTCGAACATCGCGGCGACCAATTCGTCGGCCGCGTCGTCAACGCGCCGCGCAACCGCCTCAACCTGAAATACGGCGACCGCCCCGCCTTCACGTTCAAGGATATCGCCGACTGGTCCTATCTCGAGGGCGATCAGGAGTACGGGCTACGGTGCAACGAGCGAGCAGCACAGACCTGCCTATCGCTTCGCTCCTGCGGGCTGCAAATCACATGGCCCTCCTACCTGCACAATTGCCCGCGCTGCAGATAGACGTTGAACAGATACACCGCCTTGGGATTGAGCGTGCCCTCGTCGGGCGAGATCAGCGGCAGGTCGGGCGGCGCCAGCAGCGCGAACTGTCGGCCCCATTCGTAAGCCCATTGCATGCCGTCCTGCGCCAGCACATCATCGTCGAATCGCGGAGCGCGCCCGGTGCGCACCTCGGCAACGCCGCGGCGAAAGGCATGGCTGCCGACAATCACTTCGGAGGCAACCTGTTCGGGCTCGGCCTGCTTGGGCAAGGCCTGCTTGGGCATGACGCTCGGCGCGGATGCGGTCACGGTGAAACCTGTAGCGGGACAAGGTCGCGCGGGATCGCGGCGACCCGCGGCCAAGCTAGCGCAAGCGGCGGTTCTGGCAATCGGCCGATCGGCGAGGCGGCCGCCGTTCGACCAAAGTTTCGGGGGTGCGGGAGTAACATTGTATAGGCAAAGCTTTTGCGTTGCGGCATGTTGCATCGGCTTTAACGTTGCGCGCGAAAAGCCGCGAGTGATCGAAGGTACGTCTATCAGGCGCACAGAATCCTTGGTAGGTTATCCACAACTGATCCAATGGGCGGGTGTGCGGTGCTCAGCAAAAAACTTGACGATTTCTTTTTGGCCCACCCGGTCGAAACCATCGCTGCCGCGGTCGGGATTTTCATCATCGCGATCGGTGTGCTGCTCGGCTCGCAGACCGGCTGGGTGTGGTTCTCCGGCCAGCTGCTGGCGATCGCCGGCGCAGCATTGGCGGCGATCGCGATCGCCTGGACCTTCGGCCACGACGCTTCGGAGACCCGGGTCAGCGGCCATCTCGGCGTGCTGGCGCGGCAGCTCGAACTCTCCACCAGTCAGATCCGCACCTCGGTGAAGCTCGGGCTCGCCGACGCGCAGCACCCGGCGGTGTATTTCGGCCAGATCGAACAGAGCATCGCCAATGTCTCCGGCGTGATTCACGAGCTCGGCAAGCTCACCGGCGCGCTGCCGCTGGACGGCTGCGAGACCGCCCGGGTGCGCGGTCTGCTCAAAGAATTCAGCAAGCTATTGGATGCCCAACCGGTCAGCGAGATCGCGCAATACCAGCCGCTGGTATCCTCGATGAAGGACAACGTCGAGGAGCTGCTGCAGCGGCTCGACGGCAAGGCCGCGGCCGCCACCGAGCGCGCGCCCGCCGGGGCGCCGGCTGCCGAGCCCGGCGCCGCTCCGCCGAAAGCCGCCGAGGCAACGCCGGCGCCCGCCAGCGCCGCGCCGGCGCAGGTCACCGAGAATTGCCCGAACTGCAAGAAGCCGGTGTCGTTTCCGATCGGCCTGCATCCGGGCGACAGCGCCACGCCGACCTGCGAGCATTGCAAGCAGCGCTTCCACGCGCATCGCGCCACCAACGGCGCGGTGTTCGTGCGGGCGCGCGGCGCCTCGCACGCCACCGTCGCGGTCACCGCCGCCTGCCCGGTCTGCGCCTCGCGGATTCCGGCCAATATCGACGAGGGCCAGACCGAGAGCGAAGTGCGGTTCTGCTTCTCCTGCGGCGCCAAGGTCGGCATCGATCCGGTCAGCCACGAATGCACGCTGATCGCCAAGACCGACAAGCTGCCCGGCCGCTTCGACGACGCCGGCATCTTCGTCTGCGAGCATTGCGGCGAGCCGACCATCCTGCTCACCGCCAACAATCAAGGCACCTTCGGGATCTGCCGCAAGGACGACGCGCTGGTGGTGCTGCCGGCCGGCCAGGACGCCCGCGGCCCCGGCCGCAGCGCGGCCTAGCTATTCGGTTCTGTGAGAATCAGAACCGGAGTTCTCGATTCTTGTTTTGACGCGTTTTCTTAACGCGAACCGGGAGCCACTTCGCTCGAAAACGCTATCGCCGCTCACATCAGCCGGGCGTCGTCGCCGATCAACTGATCGCGCAGCGCATGCGGCACCGGAAAGCCGTAGCCGCGGCCGGGCTGATCCCACATCAGCCGGCCGGCCTCGTGCAGGTCGCTGCTGTAGAGCAAGGTGCCGATCAGCCGCAGCGCGAATTCCAGCGCCTGCACCGCGTCGGCGCCGTTGACGCGCTTGTGCTGCACGCCCTGCGGCCAGCCGATCTCGAAACTGCAGTCCCAGCCGCGATCGGCCTGCACCGGCGCAAAGATCCGGATCGGAATCTCCGCGCTTTCGCCGCGCAGCCGCAGCACGCGTGTCGCGATCACCATGACGTCCCTCCCTTTATTATTGGAGGTGATCATGGCCGGCTACACGGCTTGCGTGCAAGCAAATCGTGCAAATGGTATTATGCCACGCCGGATCCCACCCCGGAACCGGGGCGCAGCGGGCGCGTTGACCACCCCACCGCCGCACCGGAACGCCGTTTGCCCGGGCATCGACCACAGCGAGGTTTCATGACAACACAGGTCGTCTACAAAATCGTCCAACATGACGGCGGCTGGGCCTACCAGGTCGGCGAGGTGTTCTCGGAGGCGTTTCCCGACCACAAGGCCGCGGCCGCCGCGGCGCGTCGCGCCGCCGCCGAGCAGCGCGTCCCCGGCACGACCGAGGTGATCCAATACGAGGACGAACACGGCCACTGGCACGAGGAGACCGCGCGCGGCAACGACCGGCCGCGCACCGACATCGTCGACAAGGCCTAGCGCATGGACTCCGCCGCGCGCCCCGGCGCCTCCCCCGGCGCCGCGCGCGCGGTGATGCGCTGGGTCATGGCGGTGTTCTTCGCCGCCGCCGGCGTGCTGCACCTGACGGCCCCCGACCAGCTCTTGGCGATCACGCCGTCCTTCGTGCCGTTCGCGCCGCAGGTGATCTTCGTCACCGGGCTGTGCGAGATCGCCGGCGCGCTGGCGCTGCTGACCGCGCTGCGCTGGTGGGCCGGGGTGGCGTTCGCGCTCTACGCGCTGCTGGTGTGGCCGGCCAACATCAAGCACGCCTTCGCCGGCATCGAGCTGCCCGGACTACCCAGCAGCTGGTGGTATCACGGGCCACGGCTGGCGCTGCAGCCGGTGATCATCTGGTGGGCGCTGTATTGCGCTGAAGTGATCGACTGGCCATGGCGGGGGCGCGCCGCGGCGCAGACCCCGCGCGATCGACCCGCCGGCCGCGCCACCGGGCGTTAAGCCGCCGGCGTTAAGCCGCCTCGGCTTCGTCAGCAGCGACGGCCGAAACAACTACGAGGCCGTGCCGGCAACTACCATCTCACCTCGCTACCTTTTCCGCTCAATCCCGGCAATCTTTACTCATTTCCGGACTGAAAATTAATTCGAACTTCATCCCCCAAGCGTACCGCAGCAGAATGTCGTTCCGTCAGTTTCGGACACGGAGCAATCTTCGCCGCCGGCAGTCGACACGCATCACGCCCTCCTGTTGGCGGTTTCGATTGTCCGGCGCAACACAAGGCATCGGGGCATGAAACTTAATCGCATCGCCTACAAGCTCGGGATCGCGGGCCTGGTCGGCATCGCGCTGTCTTTGACCATGTCTGGCAATCAGATGATCTCGGAAACCGCGGTGAATCGCGGCAACGACCGCGCCGAGGCCCAGCAGAGCATTGCCCGCCATGCCCTGGAGGCCGATGTCGGGCTGCGCCGGATGCAGCTTTCGGTGCGCGACATCCTGCTGGCGAAGACCGCGGCGGAAACCGACACGGCGCTCGGCAATTTGCGCGAGGCCAATGCGCTGACCAGCCGCGAGCTCGACGCCGCCACCAGCGAGACCGCGTCCGCCGAGACCAACAGCCGGCTCGACACCGTCAAGACCGTCGCGGCGGACTACTTCCGCCACGCCGAACAGATCGCCAAGACCCAGCTGAAGTCGCTGGAAATCCTCGACATGCGCAGCGTGATCATCGGTGAATGGCGCCGCGCGATGGAATCGGCGCAGGCGCAAGTGGTCGGCATGGAGGCCGCCAGCCGCTCCGACGTCGAAAAGGTGCTGTATGCCACCGACGCGACCTTCAACCTGCTGGAAGCCGCGACCTGGCGGTTCGGCACCACCGGCGAGGCCGAGCAGAAAGAGATCATCGAACGGCTGCCCGGCGATCTGAACGCGCAGTTGATGCGGCTGCGCCGGCTGAACAGCGATCCGGAATTCATCGGCGACGTCGACTTCATGAATTCGATCCTGACCGGCTATTACGATGCCTCGGCCGAGGGCGTCACCACCGAACTCGCCCGCAAGGAGCTGGTCGAGGTGCAGACCCGGCCGCTCGGCAACCGGGCGCTGGAGCTGATGCGCACCGCGGTCGGCGCCAGCGAGAGCCTCGCCGACGAGGCCAAGAGCCGCGCCAAGACCGACCTGTCCTCCGCCAACCGCGTCAATTTCGCGCTCGGCATCCTGGTGATGCTGTCCTCGGTGGCCTCCGTGGTGTTCGGCTTCGCCAGCGTGTCGCGGCCGCTGATGAACCTCAACGGCGCGCTCGGCAAGATGGCGGCCGGCGAACTCAACGTGGAAATTCCCGGCGCCAAGCGCGGCGACGAGGTCGGCGACATCGCCAAGACCGTGGTGGTGATCCGTCAGAACGCCGCGCAGCGCGCGCAAGCCGAAGCCGAAGCGCAGGCCGAGCAGGAGCACGCCGCCATCGAACGCCGCAAGCAGGACATGCACCGGCTGGCCGACGAATTCGAAGGCGCGGTCGGCAAGATCGTGCAGACGGTGTCGTCGGCCTCGGCCGAGCTGGAAGCCAATGCCGGCACCCTCACCGCCACCGCGGAACAGACCGAACGGCTGACCACGGTGGTCGCCACCGCCTCCGAACAGGCCTCGACCAATGTGCAGACCGTGGCCTCGGCCACCGAGGAGATGGCCTCCTCGATCAACGAGATCAGCCGCCAGGTGCAGGATTCCGCGCGGATCGCCGGCTCCGCGGTCGAGCAGGCGCACAAGACCAACGAGCGGATCACGCAACTGGCGCAGGCGGCGAGCCGGATCGGCGACGTCGTCGAACTGATCAACACCATCGCCGGACAGACCAACCTCTTGGCGCTGAATGCGACCATTGAGGCGGCGCGCGCGGGCGACGCCGGCCGCGGCTTCGCGGTGGTGGCCTCGGAGGTGAAGGCCCTGGCCGAACAGACCGCCAAGGCCACCGGCGAGATCAGCCAGCAGATCAACGGGATCCAGTCTGCGACGCAGGGTTCGGTCGCGGCGATCCGGGAGATCGGCGTCACCATCGGGCAGATGTCGGAGATTTCGTCGACCATCGCCGCGGCGGTGGAAGAACAGGGCGCGGCGACCCAGGAAATTTCCCGCAACGTGCAGCAGGCGGCGCAGGGCACGATGCAGGTGTCGTCCAACATCAGCGACGTGCAACGCGGCGCCAGCGAGACAGGGGCTGCCTCGGCGCAGGTGCTGTCGGCGGCGCAGTCCTTGTCGCGCGACAGCAGCCGGCTGAAGGACGAGGTCAGCAAATTTCTCAATACGGTGCGCGCCGCCTGAACCGTGCGCGCCGCCCGACACAAAGCCGGCGGCCGGTCATCGCCTGCGTCCGCTGCCATCAGCCGAAGCGCGGTTCACGCGGCGACGAGACGAATCAGAGAGCGCGCGTCATGAAGCTCAATCGCATCGGAAACAAGCTGGCGCTGGCCAGCGGCCTCGGCATTCTGCTGGCGATCGGCATGGTGGCCAATCTGGAGACCACCGAATCCTCGGTCGCCGAGGCCAACCGCCGTGCCGACATCCAGCAGCAGATCTCCGATGCGGCGCTGAAGGCCGAGTCCGAAATGCGCAACATGCAGCTCGCGGTCCGCGCGGTGCGGCTGGCGCGCACGCCCGACGAGGTCGCCAAGGGCAGGAGCGATTTCAAAGCGGCGCAGGCGACCCAGAGCCAGTTGCTCGACGAAGCCTTGACGCTGTCGTTCCTGCCGGAGAGCAAGCAGCTGTTCGCCAAGATCAAGGAAAACACCGAGGCCTACGGCGTGGGCGCCGACGAGCAGGCGGCGCTGATGGCCAAGGTTCTCGAGCTCAACAAACAACGCATCGCGATTTCGGCGGAATGGGACGTCGCGCTCGATCGACTGTTCGCGTCGATGTCGTCGGTCGGCTCGCCGTATCGCGACGCCATCGAAAATCACCTGCGTGACGCCGACGGCGCGCTGAACGCGGTGCGTGCCGCGGGTTGGCGGTTCTTCGCCACCGGCGAGACCGATCAGAAGGACAAGATCGTGCGCAACGCCGCGATCCTCACCGAGGCGCTGGGCAAGGCGCGCAACTACGTCGTCGACAGCACGGTGTTGAGCGGCATCGAAAAGCTGACGCTCCTGGTCAAAGCGTTCGTGTCGAGCACCGATCAGGTGATCGAGGCCGACCTGCTGAAATCCACGATCAGCAAGACCCGCACCGTGCCGATCGCCAACCAGGTCGCCGAACAGTTGCGCGCCGCGGTGCCGGCCTCGCGCAAGGCGGTGGCCGAGGCCAAGGCGCGGGCGGCCGAGCAGATGGCGCAGGCCGGGCGCGTCAGTCTCGGATTTGGCGGCGCCATCATCCTGGTGCTGATCGGCGCCGGCGCCTTCTCGTTTCTCGGCATTGCCCGGCCGATGACCAGGCTCAATGACGCGATGGCGCGGATGGCTGGGGGCGATCTCGCCGTCGTCGTTCCAGGCGCCGGCCGCGGCGACGAAATCGGCGACATCGCCAAGACCATCATGGTGATCCGTCAGAACGCCGAAGCCAAGGCCGGCACCGAGGCCGAGGCGATCATGAATCAGGAGCACCAGCAGGCCGAGCATCGGCGCCGCGACATGCACCACTTGGCCGACCGCTTCGAAAGCGCGATCGGCGAGATCATCGAGACGGTGTCGTCGGCCTCGACCGAACTCGAGGCTTCGGCGTCGACCTTGACCACCACGGCGGTGCGCTCGCAGCGGCTTGCCACCGTGGTCGCCCAGGCCTCCGAGGAAGCCTCGACCAACGTGCAGTCAGTGGCCTCCGCCACCGAACAGATGAGTTCGTCGGTCAACGAGATCAGCCGTCAGGTGCAGGATTCCGCCAGAATCGCCCATGAGGCGGTCGACCAGGCGCGCAAGACCAATGACCGGGTCGGCGAATTGGCGATGGCCGCGGCGCGGATCGGCGACGTCGTCGAACTGATCAACGCGATCGCCGGGCAGACCAATCTGTTGGCGCTGAATGCGACCATTGAAGCGGCCCGCGCCGGCGAGGCCGGTCGCGGCTTTGCCGTGGTGGCGTCCGAGGTCAAGGCGCTCGCCGAGCAGACCGCGAAAGCCACCGGCGAAATCGGCCAGCAGATTTCCAGCATCCAGACCGCCACCGAGCAGTCGGTCAGCGCGATCCGGGAAATCGGCGACACCATCGGCAAGATGTCGGAGATCGCCTCGACCATCGCCGCGGCGGTGGAAGAGCAGGGGGCGGCGACGCAGGAAATCTCCCGCAACGTGCAGCAGGCGGCGCAGGGCACCCAGCAGGTCTCGGCCAATATCGGCGACGTGCAGCGCGGCGCCAGCGAGACCGGCGCGGCCTCGTCGGAAGTGCTGTCCGCGGCGCAGTCGTTGTCGCGCGACAGCAACCGGCTGAAGGACGAGGTCGGTCTGTTTCTCACCACGGTGCGCGCCGCTTAGCGCGGCGCTCGCGCCGCGTCGGCGCCCGCCATCGGCGCATTCGCGCTTTGCGTGTATCAATCGATAATTACCCGCAACATCGCGGTGACGGACGCAGCCGCCGGCGAAAAGCCGCGCTGATCTCATGCCGGTCGGCACACGCGTTGCGCGGCCAAACCACACGTATTTGTACCAATACTGAAATTAACGGGCGGGTAGACACGTCAAAGGTACTGCTGATGGGTCGAGCGTGCGCTGCGCGAGTACACGAAATGTAAGGTTTGATCGGTAAAGATGACGCCCGGTGGACGAAGGATGCGAGCCGTTCGCGGCGCAGGCCCGCTCACCGGGGGGCGATGAGGGCGGGCGTCAAAGTCGCGGCGACGTGAGCGGGGCTGGTGAATCGGCGGCCCGGCAAGCGCGGCTCGAAGAGTATTGAAAGGCGTATCGTGATGGACGACTTGTTGCGCGAGTTTTTGACGGAGACGAATGAGAGCCTGGACACGGTTGACAATCAGCTGGTGCGGTTCGAGCAGGATCCGAACAACGCCAAGATTCTCGACAACATTTTTCGGCTGGTCCACACCATCAAGGGAACCTGCGGGTTTCTAGGCTTGCCGCGGCTGGAAGCGCTAGCGCACGCCGCCGAGACGCTGATGGGCAAATTCCGCGACGGCATGCCGGTGACCGGCGAAGCGGTGACGCTGATCCTTTTGACCATCGACCGCATTAAAGAG
>NZ_DASWPE010000205.1:0-3179 GCF_036404135.1 Rhodopseudomonas sp.
AGTGCTGAAGCTCGCCGACGACAGCCGCGAGGTCAACCCGGTCAACCTCGACCCCCGCATGGCCAAAATGGCCTGCGGCGTCCACCGCCTCAACGGCCAGCTCATGGTCGTCCTCGACGTCGACCGCGTCCTCGAAATCGGCGGCTCTGCACAGGCCGCCTAACCTCAGACAGCGAATGCTCCGTGCGACCAGTAGCCAGGAAATATCGATCCAAGGAATTTTCCGCAATCACGCCTCATCGTGTCGGTGACCGCCGCGATGTTCCTTCAGGAAAGAGATCATGACACCACTCGACTATGAGTATCTCCAGAAGCTCCTGAAGGATCGTTCCGGCCTGATGTTGTCGGCGGACAAGCGCTACCTGCTGGAGAGCCGGTTGCTGCCGCTGGCGCGCAAGATCGGCGTCGCCGGCATCAGCGAGCTGGTGCAGAAGATGAAGACCGGCCCGGATTCGCTGATCCACGACGTGGTCGAGGCGATGACCACCAACGAGACCTTCTTCTTCCGCGACAAGACCCCGTTCGATCACTTCAAGGACAGCGTGATTCCGGAACTGATCAAGGCCCGCGCCGGCCGCAAGAGCCTGCGGATCTGGTGCGCCGCCGCCTCCACCGGCCAGGAGCCGTATTCGCTGGCGATGATCCTGAAGGACATGGCGGCCGAACTCGCCGGCTGGCGGATCGAAATCATCGCCACCGATCTGTCGCCCGAGGTGCTGGAGAAATCCCGCTCCGGGCTCTACACCCAGTTCGAGGTGCAGCGCGGCCTGCCGATTCAATTGTTGGTCAAGCACTTCAAGCAGGTCGGCGCGATGTGGCAGCTCAATCCCGACACCCGCGCGATGGTGCAATACCGGCAGTTCAATCTGCTGCAGGACTTCGCCGCGCTCGGCAAGTTCGACGTCATCTTCTGCCGCAACGTGCTGATCTATTTCGACCAGCCGACCAAGAGCGATATCTTCAACCGCCTGATGAAGGCCAACGAGCCCGACGGATATCTGTTCCTCGGCGCGGCGGAGACCGTGGTCGGGCTCACCGACAGCTATCGGGTATGCCCGAAGCGGCGCGGCGTGTATCTGCCGAACCCGGCCGCGCAACGCACGCCGTCGGCTGCGATGGGGCAGTTCGCCGGCGGACTGAAGACCGGCACGGCGACGAGCCGCTAGGAGGCCGCGATGGCAACCGAGAATACAGGGCCGGAGCGGGTCACCTTCGGGCGCGGCTACAGCGTCTGGATCATGGGGATCGACGGCACCTGGCGACGCAATTGCGTGCTGAAGGCGGTGTCGGCCAACGACGCCGAGCTGACGCTGGACGGCTCGATCGAGGGCCTCAACCTCAAGGAATTCTTCCTGCTGCTGTCCTCGACCGGGCTGGCCTATCGCCGCTGCGAGCTGATCCGCGTCAACGGCTCGGAAATCGACGTCCGCTTCCTGAAGGCCAAGAGCAAGAACGGCAAGGCCAAGCGCGACGAGCAAGTCGAGGTTTGAGCCGTATAGCGTTTTCGAGCGAAGCGGATCCCGGTTCGCGTGAAGAGAACGCGTCAAAATTAGAATCTAGAGCTCCGGTTCTGATTCGATCAGAACCGGAATAGCTCTAGCGCCCGGGCGGCGGCGGGGCGTCGAAGCCGATCGCAGGAAATCCTCGCGATCCGGCTAAGCCTTCTTTCATTGTGCGCGGCCGATAATCGCCGCAGCTCATGGGTTCAAGCGTCAAGCGGCTGCGGCGATCGACGCTGCCGGGTCAACGGACAATGCGATGCCGGCTTGCCAAATCGACAGTTCCTCGCCGTTGGTGCTGATCGTCGACGACGATCGCATGCAAGGACGCCTGATCGGCGAGATCTGTTCGCGGATCGGCTATCGCTCGGTGTTTGCAGCCTCCTACGAGGTCGCCGCCGAACTGATTTCGACCACCGCCTTCAATTATGTGACCGTCGATCTGGCGCTCGGCGAACGCGACGGCATCGAGCTGCTGCGGCTGGTCGCCGCGTTGCAGGTCAGGCCGCGGGTCATCGTGATCAGCGGCTGCGAGCAGCGCATCCTCAACGCCGCGGTGCGGCTGGCGCATTCGACCGGGGTCTGTGACGCGATTGCGCTGCCGAAGCCGATCGAACTCGCCGCGCTGCGCAAGGCGCTGATCAGCAAGCCGTGCGATTGCAGCGTGCCGCAGCGTCCGGCGCGCGATCAGGCCGTCATCACCGCCGCCGATCTCGATCGGGCGCTGCGCAACGGCGAGATCTACGCGGCCTTTCAGCCGAAGATCGCGCTCGCCACCGGCAAGGTCGTCGGTTGTGAAGCGCTGGCGCGCTGGGACAGCCCGACGCTGGGTCCGGTCGGGCCCGATCTGTTCATCCCGCTGGCGGAGCGCAGCGGCGCGATCAAGGCGGTGACGCTGCAGATCCTGCGCAGCGCGCTGCAATTGGTCCGCGCGACCGGCCGCGACGATCCCAAGCTCGTCGTCGCGGTGAATCTGTCGGCGACGCTGTTGTCGGATCCGGCGATTTCCGAGGATATCGGCCGGCTGCTGCAGGAGGCCGAGGTGTCGCCGCGCGCGCTGATGATCGAGATCACCGAGACCACGGCGATGGACGACGTCTCGCTGGCGATGGATACGCTGCTGCGGTTGCGGATCAAGGGGATCGGCATTTCGATGGACGATTTCGGCACCGGCTATTCGTCGATGTCGAAGCTGGCGCAGATGCCGTTCTGCGAATTGAAGATCGACCGTTCCTTTATCAGCAACTGCCTGAACGATGCAGATCTGTGGAAGGTGGTTGCCTCTTCGGTGGCGATCGCGCGGGCCTACAACATGACGACCGTCGCCGAGGGCATCGAGACGTTTGAGACCTGGCAGGCGCTGGCCACGCTCGGATGCGACGTCGGGCAGGGCTTTGTGTTCTCCCGCGCGCTGCGCCACGATGCGTTTCTGGCGTGGTGCAAGCAGTGGAACGCGGCGCCGCCGGCCAAAGGCCTGCCGGAGCCGCAGGTCCTTCGCAAAGCCTAGAGCTATTCCGGTTCTGATTGAATCAGAACCGGAGCTCTAGCTGTGAGCTTTCAATAGGTTGTCCATCCGATCCAGACCGAGGAGACTGAGGTTGCGAAGCTTCAGGGATCCAAGGAGGACCGGATGAACATCCACAAGAATGCCCGTTTGACGCCGATTGGTCGAGAGCGGTT
>NZ_DASWPE010000206.1:0-5164 GCF_036404135.1 Rhodopseudomonas sp.
CCCCGATAGGCTTGCACCTATGCCGCATTTCGAGTGCGGTGCATTCGACCACTCTGCCACCTCTCCGCGGTGCAGGGCAGGCGCGAACGCCTGCAGTCGCGCGGAGTTCTAGGCGAGCCGAGCCGATCAGACAAGGCGGGGCGGGACGGATATTTTCAGATCGCTTGGGTTTCGCTGCCGCCGCGGCCAGCGTCGGTTTCATTTCCGCCTGCTGCCGTCGGCGCCACCGCGGCCGCTCGGCAGCGCCCCCCGGCGCAGGCGCCGCGGCTCAATCCTTGTCCTTCTTGTCTTTCTTGTCCTTGTCCTTGTCCTTGGCCTTTTCGCTGTCCTTGTCCTTCTCTGCCTTCTTGGCCTTGGCCTTGCGGTTGGTGAAGCGGGCGTTGCCGAGTCCGGTGCCGATGGTCAGCACGCCCCAGCGCTCGAACTCCTGCATGAACGGCACTTCGCTGAGGCCCTGGGCGACGCCATCATTGTGCATCAGCACCGCGGTATCATGGTCCCCGATCACCGGAATGCCCTCGATCAGGCTGGTCGGCAGGTGGAAACGGCTGCTTTCCCAATTGCCGGGCAGGTTCTGCGCACCCTTTTCGATCGAGCCGTCGGGGTTGATCACGCCGGGGCAGGAGATCCCGATGAACGGCGCCAGCTTGAAGCCCTCGGCCTCGGCGGCGCCGATCAGATCCTTCAGCATCTTGGTCAACCGCTTCACCGCGCCCTCGCGGGTCGGCTCCTCGTCGGCGTGGCGCCACAGCTCGGACTTCCAGACCACCGCCTTCGACAGGTCGGGGGCCTTTTTCCAGCGGGTCTCGACCACCCCGCAGCGGATGTTGGAACCGCCGATGTCCACCGCCAGGATGCTGTCATGCGCCTCGAAGATCCATGACGGCGCCAGATGCAGGCAGCCGATCAGCCCGGCCTCGTCGGGGTGAAACCGGATCGGCACCAGATCGACCTTCAGCCCCTCGGCCTTCAGGATGATGTCGGTGCGCGCGATCGCCAGTTCGCCGATCCGGCTCTGCCGGAAGCCGCCGCCGACCACGATACATTCGGTGCCGGCCCAGGCCTTGGTCTTCATGAAGCGCCGGGTGACATAGGCCAGTTCCTGGGCGAAATCCTCGATCGCGCTGTGCACCACCGCGGCGGCGCCGACGTCGTCGCCGGTCAGCACCGCGTCGAGGGTGGATTTGCCGATGTCCTCGGTGGAGGTCTTGCCGAACGGATCGTCGCCGTTCTGCCGCAGCGGCTTGCGCCAGCCGTCGAGAATCCGTTGAAACGCGCCTTTGCTGGCGCGGTCGCCAAGGAAGCCGTCGTCGTCCTTGAGTTCGATATTGTAACTGTCGACCTCCACCGAGGGCAGGCGCGTCGCGCCATGATTGCCGATGCCGATTGCCGTCAGTGTGTCTTCAGCCATCCTGTTGCGCCCCTGTTTCGTCCGTTGCGGACCGGGTGACAACATCCGGGGAACTGGTTGGTTTCGCGACCGTGAAAGCGCGGCGGGGAATCCCGGGCTTTGTGATCGCCACCGGCCAGCTTAAGCGCCGGCTCGCCTTGACTCGAAGCCGACGGCGGCTATAAAGCCAGCGTCCGGCGCGGGAGTCTCTCGCGCCGTCGTTTTTGCGTGGCCGGAGCAATCCGGCCTGCGCCAAGATCGGACGGTTTTTCAACCGCCGGCATTCCACGGGCATCTTTGGCCAGGCGACGCAGGTTGCCACGGCTGGATGCCGTACTTTAACGACTGAACAAGAAGCCAGCCCGGCTCGCTCCGAGCGCTGGAATCGAACACGAAGGAATTCAACGATGTTCGCAGTCATCAAAACCGGCGGGCGGCAATACCGCGTCGTTCCGGATGATGTCTTAGAGATTGGCAAGATCGCCGGCGATGTCGGCACCATCATCCAATTGGGTGAAGTTCTGGTGCTCGGCGGCGACACCCCGGTGCTCGGCCTGCCCACCGTGGCGGGCGCCACCGTGGCCGCCGAAGTGCTGCAGCATAAGCGCGGCCCCAAGGTGATCTCGTTCAAGAAGCGCCGGCGCAAGAATTCCAAGCGCAAGCGCGGCTATCGCGACGAGATCACGGTGTTGCGCATCACCGAGATCCTCGCCGACGGCAAGGCGCCCAGCATCGGGCCGCGTCCGCCGCGCGAGAAGAAGCCGGTGGTCGAAACCCCGGCTGACGCCGAAGACGTGGCGTAAGCCCCGCGCAAGATTTGCAATGATTCCGTCAAGGAATTGATTTACACATCTATTTGCAGTTTGGAGACGAGCCATGGCTCACAAAAAAGCAGGCGGTTCATCGCGCAACGGGCGTGATTCGGCGGGCAAGCGGCTCGGAATCAAGGCCTATGGCGGCGAGCGCGTGATTCCCGGCAACATCATTGCGCGTCAGCGCGGCACCACCTGGCATCCCGGCCTCAATGTCGGCATGGGCACCGATCATACGTTGTTCGCCAAGATCGAGGGTCACGTCGAATTCCGCGCCAAAGCCAACGGCCGCACCTTCGTATCGATCCTTCCGATCGCAGTAGCCGCGGCCGAATAAACGGTGGACATCAAATCGTCCGCCGGGTCCTGTTGAACCGGCGGAGCAGATCAGGCTCCAAGGGGGAGGCGGGAAACCGGCCTCCCCCTTTTCGTTTGTTGCGTTTCGCTTTCCACGCACAGGAGCCCGACATGTTGCAGGACATCCCGACATCGCCATTGCGCGAGACCAGTAGCTGCGTCCTCGAGACCGAACGGCTCGCCTTGCGCAAGCCGACGCTCGCGGACGTAAAAACCATCGCCCATCTCGCCAAGGATCGTCGCGTCGCGGAGAACACCCGCCGGCTGCCGCATCCCTATCGGCCGGACGACGCGACCCGCTTCATCAAGGCGCTGGCGGAGGCCGGCAACGAGACCGTGTTTCTGATCGAGCTGGATTTCCGCCCGATCGGCGTGGTCGGCATCGACTGGCGCGACCAGGACGCGCCGGAGCTGGGCTACTGGCTCGGCGTGGATTATTGGGGCCAGGGTTATGCCACCGAGGCCGCGCGCGCGGTGATCGACTTCACCTTCGAGGAATTCGAGGACGTCGAGCAATTGATCTCCGGCGCCCGGGTAGCCAATCCGGCGTCGCGCAACGTGCTGGAAAAATGCGGCTTCCAGTGGAGCGGCGTCGAACTGCACCGCTTCGAGGCGCTCGGCAGCTCGACCCCGGTGGATTGCTTCCGGCTGAGCCGCGGGGTGTGGTCGTCGCTGAAGAGCTGGGGCAATTCGAAGAAGCGGCTGGTGTAGCCGCCCCATTCTGTCCTACGGCGTGCGATGCCCGGCCTTGCGCCGGGCATTTGGGTTTTGCGGCGCCGATTTGCCCGACATTCGTCGCGCCGACTTAGCAGACGTTTAATCACATCGATCGCCGCCCGTAGCGCCCCGAGTACGCAGCAGCCGCCGCGCGGGCTAGCAAGATCGTGCAATAGGAGATGCACATGGATCGATATCTGAACGCCCTGCTCAAGCGCGACATGCTCGACGAATTCAGGCATGAAGTGGACGCGGCCGATCGCCGCCACGCCGAGTCCGTCGCCAACGAGAACCGCTCGGGCATTCCCCCGCTGCAGCTGGTGCTGCCGGGGTTCGAGGTGTCGCGCGGCAAGTAACTGCACTCAGGCGCCGGGCGCGGTCGGGTCCGGCGGCGCGCCCGGGCGTTCGCGCAGGAAGATATAAAACCCGGCGCCGATGATGATGGCGGCGCCGATCAGCGTCGGCGGCGACGGCCAGTCGCCGAATACCAGATAGCCGAACACCACGCCCCACACGATCATGGTGTATTGATACGGCACCACCACGCTGGCCGGCGCCAACCGCAGCGAACGGTTGACGCTGAGTAGCCCCAGCGCCGACACCGCGCCGGCGATCGCGAACAGCGAGGCGTCGAACAGACCCGGCGTGATCCAGCCCGCCGGCGTCACCGCAATCAGCACCGCGCCGAGCGCCAGCGTGCCGATGAATTGCTGCGACGCCAGCACCATGTCGGGCGTGCCGCGCAAGAAGCGGGTGATCAGCAAGAGAGCTGCAAACAACACACTGGCGGCAAGCGCGATCAGCGCCGGCCAAGTCATAGTCTGCGCCGAGGGCTGCAGCGCGATCAACACCCCGACGAAGCCGATCACGATCGCGGTCCAGCGCCGCGCATCGACCGTTTCGCGCAGCACCAGCGCCGAGCCCACGGTGACGAACAGCGCCGAGGCGAGATAGAAGGTGATGACGTCGGCCAGCGGCAGATAGGCGGTGGCGAGAAAGAACGTCGCGACTTCCAGCGTGGCGATGCCGGTGCGCGCCAATTGCAGCCAGGGCCGCTGCAGCCGGAAGAGGTCGGCGCGCTGCCGCCAGATCAGCGGCGCCAGCACGATCAGCCCGGCGCAAGCGCGCAGCAGCAGCAATTGCCCGATCGAATAGCTCGCCACCACCAGCTTGCCGAGCGCGTCGCCGAACGAAAACAGCGCCATCGCCGCCAGCATCAGCGCGATGCCGGCGAGCCGCGCATTGTCCGGCGCGCCGGCGCTCGAAAATCTGCCAAACAACCCCATATGTCGGGAAACCTTGCTCAACGAGGTGAGGCCCGCGCGGCGCAGCTCGGCCGTGGCCCGCACCATCCTTTTCAATATCCGGGCCGCCGACAAGCGCGGAAAGCGCGGCGTTTACAGGCCTTTCGGCATAATCGGTTGCCGCCCGCACCCCCCTGCGATAGGGATAGACATGAAATTTCTTGACGAAGCCAAGGTTTATATTCGCTCCGGCGACGGCGGTAACGGCTGCGTGGCGTTTCGCCGCGAGAAGTATATCGAGTTCGGCGGACCCAGCGGCGGCAATGGCGGCCGCGGCGGCGATGTCGTCATCGAAGTGGTCGATGGCCTGAACACGCTGATCGATTATCGCTATCAGCAGCACTTCAAGGCGCAAAAGGGCACCAATGGCATGGGCAAGGACCGCCATGGCGCCAACGGCAAGCCGATCACGCTGAAGGTGCCGGTCGGCACCCAGATCTTCGACGAGGATCGCGAAACGCTGATCCACGACTTCACAGCGCTCGGCGAAAAGTTCGTGCTCGCCGAAGGCGGCAATGGCGGCTTCGGCAACGCGCATTTCAAGTCCTCGACCAATCGCGCACCGCGCAACGCCAATCCTGGTC
>NZ_DASWPE010000207.1:0-28419 GCF_036404135.1 Rhodopseudomonas sp.
CGACAGCGTGGCACGGTGGCTGTGGGAGAAGATCAAGAAGTAAGATCGCCGTGGCGATCAATCGCAGGGTGGGCTGAACGATAGCCCACCCTGCGGATCATACTTAGTTCTTGGTCTTGTCGACCAGCGCCTTTTCCTTGATCCACGGCATCATGTAGCGGAGCTTGGCGCCGACTTCCTCGATCTGGTGGGCGTTGTTACGGGCGCGGGTCGCCTTGAACGAGGCCTGGTTGACCTTGTTCTCCAGCATCCAGTCGCGCGCGAACTTGCCGGACTGGATGTCGGTGAGCACGCGCTTCATCTCGGCCTTGGTCTCGGCGGTGACGATGCGCGGGCCGGTGACATATTCGCCGTACTCGGCCGTGTTGGAGATCGAGTAGTTCATGTTGGCGATGCCGCCCTCATAGATCAGGTCGACGATCAGCTTCAATTCGTGCAGGCATTCGAAGTAGGCCATCTCCGGCGCGTAGCCGGCTTCCACCAGCGTCTCGAAGCCGGCGCGGATCAATTCGACCGTGCCGCCGCAGAGAACGGCCTGCTCGCCGAACAGGTAGGTCTCGCATTCTTCCTTGAACGAGGTCTCGATGATGCCGGCGCGGCCGCCACCGATCGCCGAGGCATAGCTGAGGCCGAGATCCTGGGCGTTGCCCGAGACATCCTTGTGCACCGCGATCAGGCAGGGCACGCCGCCGCCGCGCTGATATTCCGAGCGCACGGTGTGGCCGGGGCCCTTCGGCGCGATCATCAGCACGTCGAGATCGGCGCGCGGCTCCAGCAGGTTGAAATGCACGTTGAGGCCGTGGGCGAACAGCAATGCCGCGCCATTTTTCATGTTGTCGTGCAGGTGCTCGCGATAGATGTCGCCCTGCAGTTCGTCGGGGGTCAGCATCATCATGACGTCGGCCCATTTCGCGGCTTCGGCGACTTCCATCACCTTGAAGCCGGCGGCCTCGGCCTTCTTGGCGGTCGCCGAGCCCTTGCGCAGCGCGATGGCGACGTCCTTGACCCCGGAATCCTTCAGGTTGAGCGCATGCGCGTGGCCCTGGCTGCCATAGCCGATGATGACGACCTTCTTGCCCTTGATCAGGTTCAAATCGGCGTCGCGATCGTAATATACACGCATGGTCGTTCCTTTATTCCGGCGGCTGAACGCGTCAAACCACCCTGTTGACGAACCTGACAACGCCCCCGGCGCCGGTTCTTGAAATGCCGCCGGTTTTTAGGGCGGCGAGTGCCGCGAGACAAGCCCGCAGCGGCGATTTCTGCCCCTGGAGCGGGTCATGGCTCCCACAGAACCGGATACAGCGAGGCCAGCAGCAGCGCCGCCATTGCCACATTGACCGCCCGCACGCTGCGCGGCGACCTCACCAGCGCCCGCAGCGCGGTGCCGGACCAGGCCCAGGTCCCGGCGGAGAGCAGCCCCATCAGCAGCGACAGCGCGCTCTGCAGCACGATGTTCCAGGGATAGCTGGCGATCGCCGCATAAGCGGTGATGGTGCCGATCGCGGTCACCCAGCCCTTGACGTTGATCCATTGAAACAGCGCCGCCCCAAGGAAGCTCATCGGCCGCCGCCGCCCGGTTTCGCCGGGATCGGGCGGGCCGGCCATCGCGATCGCAATTGCGAGGTAGATCAGATACGCCGCGCCGGCATATTTCAGCACGCGCTGCAACATCGGATAACTGATGAACACCGCCCCCAGCCCGATGCCGGTCACCGCCATCATGAAGGCGAAGCCGAAGGCCACGCCGGCGATGTGCGGTACGGTGCGGCGAAAGCCGAAATTCAGCCCCGACGCCAGCAGCATGATGTTGTTCGGCCCCGGCGTGAACAGCATCACCAGCGCGAACACCAGGAAGGCGATCAACAGCTCTTGAGACATCGGCCCCTCAAGCGACTTCGGGCAACGCGCGGCTGCGCCCGGCCAGCAGCATCAGCGCGATGCCGGAAACCACGATGACCATGCCGGTCAGCCGCAAGGCGCCGAACTGCTCGCCGAAGATGATCGCCGAGGCGCCCGCCCCAATGAACGGCACCAACAGCGCGAACGGCACCACCTGCGCCGCCGTGTAAGCGTGCAGCAGCCGGCCCCAGATCCAGTAGCCGAGCGTGGTGGAGCCCAGCGACAGCGCCAGCACGCAGCCGATCCCGGAGGGCGACAGATGGCCGAGCTGCTGCCCAATCGCCGCCGGGCCGTCGGACACCAGCGCCGCAGCGCCAAGCGGCGGCAGCGAGGCCAGACTGACCCAGGCGAACAGATCGAGCATTGGCACCTCCCTCGCCTGCCGCAGCAGCAGGTTGGAGAGCGCGAACGAGACCGGCGCGGTCATCGTCACCGCGAAGGCGACGACGCTGAAATCGTAGCCGACGGTGAAGCAGATCAGCAACAGCCCAGAGCTCGCCACGACGATGCCGGCGAGCTGGCCGCGGGTCGGAAATTCGCGCAGCAGCAGCGCCGCAAAGCCGATGGTGAACAGCGCCTGGCTCTGCACGATCACCGCGGTGAGCCCGGCCGGCACGCCCTGCGCCATGCCGTAGGTCTGGGTCAGATATTGCCAGACCAACAGCAGGCTGATGCCGATCCAGATCGGCCAGGCCAGCTTCGGCCGCGGCAGCACCAGACAGGGCAGCGCCGCCACCGAAAACCGCACCAAGGTCAGCACGGTCGGCGACAGCTCTTCCACCGCGAGCCGGGTGAACACGAAACCCAGGCCCCAGATCAGCGCGACGGTGAGCGCCAGCGCGATATCGATCGGCTTCATGCGGGGCGATCAGTCTGTCCGGACAGTGCCGGTGCCGGCGCCGCCCAGCGTCGCAACGTCGATTCCAAGCAGCACCGCGAGCTTGCCCCGAACATCGCGCACAATCTGCACCGGAGCCTTCTCAATGATGTCGAACAAACGTTCGGCCCGATCGATCGAGCGCACCTGGTCGACCATGATCATGCCGTTCGTCTTCATGTCCTGCGGCAGAGCGATGTTGGTCGGCCAGGGACGAATTTTCGATGTGATAGGGCATACCACCGCGCGCCGGGAGACTTTGTGAAAGGCTTGCGACGTCAGAACAAGCGCTGGCCGACGGCCGGACTGCTCGCTTCCACGGGTGTCATCCAAATCGACCCACGCAATGTCACCGACGTCAGGAAGTGTCATCGCTTCTTCGGCTGTCTCGTTGCAAGGGAACCGGCGCGAACCGGCGCGCCGTCCGGCCCTTCCACCAAAATCCCGCGCGAGTAGTCGTCGTCGATGATCTCCGAGCCGCGATCCGGCCCCCAATCGACCGTTTCGGGCTCCTGCCCGGGTCCGAGCCGCTCCATCTCGTCGAGCACCTCTTCCAGCAACTGCGCCGAGGTTTTGCGGATCGACCGCAGCCGCAACTCGCCGACCTCGATGGTGAGATCGAGTTCACTCCCCGCCGTGGCGCCGACGCTGTCAGCGGCGGCGCTCGGCAGCCGGATGCCGAGGCTGTTGCCCCATTTGGCGACTTTGACCCTCATCGCGGCGCTCCCTCAACGGATATCCAATGTATATCCAGAAGGCCGAAAGTCCAGCTACATGCCTTCCGGGCCGCGGCCGATCGCGGCGACGCCGGTGCGCGAGACCTCGACCAGACCGAGCGGCCGCATCAGGTCGATGAACTGGTTGATCTTGGCGGAGTTGCCGGTGATCTCGAACACGAAGCTCTCGATGGTGGCGTCGATCACCCGAGCGCGGAACGCCTCGGCGAGCCGCAGCGCCTCGACGCGGTGTTCGCCGACGCCGCGCAGCTTGACCATCGCCAATTCGCGCTCGATCGAGCGCCCCGATAGCGTCATGTCCACCACGCGATACACCGGCACCATGCGGTCGAGCTGGTTCTTGATCTGCTGGATCACCGCTAGCGTGCCGGTGGTGACGATGGTGATCCGCGAGACGTGCTTCTGCGCCTCGGTCTCGGACACGGTGAGGCTTTCGATATTGTAGCCGCGGCCGGAAAACAGGCCGATGACGCGCGCCAGCACGCCGGGCTCGTTCTGCACCAGCACCGACAGCGTGTGGGTTTCGACCGGGTCCTTGCGCTCGTCCATGAAGTAAGCGGATGCGGGCTGGTTCATTGTCGTCCTCATAGGCCGGATGTTCTGAGCGCCGTCACCCTGAGGAGCGCGCTTCGCGCGTCTCGAAGGGCGACAGCATGTTTCAAATCTCTTGGCCCGTCATCCTTCGAGGCTCGGGCAAGCGCCCTCGCACCTCAGGATGACGGTCCGCGATCGCCTCACACCAGCGCGCCGCCGCCGGCGAAGGCGGCCGCGGTGGCTTCGTCGTTGGCTTCCGACGGCAGCAGCATTTCGTTATGCGCCTTGCCGGACGGGATCATCGGGAAGCAGTTCTCCAGCGACGCCACCCGGCAATCGAACAGCACCGGCTTCTTCACCTTGATCATGTCCTGGATCGCGCCGTCGAGATCGGACGGCTTGAACACCTGCATGCCGACGCCGCCATAGGCCTCCGCGAGCTTGACGAAATCCGGCATCGCCTCGGTGTAGGAATGCGACAGCCGGTTGCCGTGCAACAACTGTTGCCACTGCCGCACCATTCCCATGTACTGATTGTTGAGGATGAAGATCTTGATCGGCAGTTCGTACTGCACGGCGGTCGCCATCTCCTGCATCGTCATCTGCACCGAGGCGTCGCCGGCGATGTCGACCACCAGGCTTTCCGGATGCGCGACCTGCACACCGAGCGCCGCCGGCAGGCCGTAGCCCATGGTGCCGAGCCCGCCCGAGGTCATCCAGCGCCGCGGCTGCTCGAAGCCGTAGAACTGCGCCGCCCACATCTGATGCTGGCCGACCTCGGTGGTGATGTAGGTGTCGCGTCCCCGCGTCGCCTCGTACAAGCGCTGGATGGCGTATTGCGGCAGGATCACGTCGTTGTTCTTCTTGTAGGCCAGCGAATTGCGGCCGCGCCAGGTCGCGATCTGCTGCCACCACGCCTTGGTGTCGGCCTTCTTGGCTTCCGCCTTGAACGCCGTCAGCAGGTCGGCGAGCACATGGCCGACGTCGCCGATGATCGGCACGTCGACGCGGATGTTCTTGTTGATCGACGACGGATCGATGTCGATGTGGATCTTCTTGGAGTGCGGCGAGAACGCGTCGGTGCGCCCGGTGATGCGGTCGTCGAACCGCGCGCCGATGCACAGCATGACGTCGCAATCATGCATCGTCATGTTGGCTTCGTAGGTACCGTGCATGCCGAGCATGCCGAGCCAGTTCTTGCCCGACGCCGGATAGGCGCCGAGCCCCATCAGCGTCGAGGTGATCGGAAAATCCGTGGCCTCGACGAAATCGCGCAACAGCTTCCAGGCCTCGGCGCCGGAATTGACCACGCCGCCGCCGGAATAGATCACCGGCTTCTTGGCGCCGGCGAGCAGCGCCACCGCCTTGCGGATCTGCCCCGGATCGCCCTTCAGCCGCGGCGTGTAGGAGACGTGCACGTCGGATTTGCGCGGCGGGTGATAGGTGCCGGTGGCGAACTGCACGTCCTTCGGCACGTCGACCACCACCGGGCCGGGCCGGCCCGACGTGGCGACGTAGAACGCCTCGTGCAGCACCCGCGCCAGATCCTTGATGTCGCGCACCAGCCAGTTGTGCTTGGTGCACGGCCGCGTGATGCCGACGGTGTCGCATTCCTGGAACGCGTCGTTGCCGATCAGGTGGGTCGGCACTTGGCCGGTGATGCAGACGATCGGGATCGAATCCATCAAGGCATCGGCGAGCGGCGTGACCATGTTGGTGGCACCCGGGCCGGACGTCACCAGCACCACGCCGGGCTTGCCGGTGGAGCGGGCATAGCCCTCGGCGGCATGGCCGGCGCCCTGCTCGTGGCGCACCAGGATGTGCTGCAGCTTCTCGGAATTCTGGAACAGCTCGTCATAGATCGGCAGCACCGAGCCGCCGGGATAACCGAAGATGTGCTCGACGCCATGATCGATCATCGCGCGGACGATCATCGCCGCACCGGACATCTGGTTGGGATCGTGGCTCTTGCTGTCGCTCATGGCTGGCTCCGGATGCGCTGCTCGCGCTTGGTCTAGGACGCTCGGAAAATAAAAAAGGGCCCACCAGGCCCTTGCGCACACCGTCTGTTCACGGATGGCCTCAGCCACCCAAGACGGTGCGCCTAGGTACTACGATAAGCGAGAGGGTAATTAAATTACGCACGAATGGCTCCGGCTTCTCGAAGGTTGCGCGAAACATAACCAGCGAACCTCTAATGTCAAGGTGGCTTCGCATCACGCGCAGTTAAACTATAGCCGTGTTTCGGCCGATCGGCGAGCCGGAAAGAAGGCGTTCAGCTATGCAAGCGCCAAGTGGCGTGGAGCTGGTCGGTGAGCCGCGCTGCCGCGCGCTCCAGCGCCACCCATTCAAACTCCGGCAATTGGTGCCGGAACCAGGTGAACTGCCGCTTGGCGTAGTGCCTAGTGTCGGCGCAGCCGATTGCGGCGGCGGCGTCGCGGGTCAATTCGCCGGCAAGATGCCGGATAAGCGCCGGCACGCCGTGCGCCTTCATCGCCGGCAATAGCGGATCGAGCTGCCGCGCCGCCAAGGCCGCCACCTCGTCGAGCGCGCCGGCCGCAAGCATCGCCGCGAACCGGGCGTCGATCCGCGCGTAGAGTTCGTCGCGCGGAGGCGCCAGAAACACCGCGGCGACCTGCTCCGGCGGCAACAGCGGCGGCAACGCGTCGGAATGCCAGTCGGTCAGCGAGCGCCCGGTGGCCTCGACCACCTCGAGCGCGCGGGCGATGCGGCTGCGATCGTTGCGATTGAGCCTCTCCGCCGCGGCCGGATCGCGCCGGGCGAGTTCCGCGTGCAGCGCTTCGACGCCGTCGCGCGCAAGCCTGGTGCGGACGTCGTCGCGGACCTGCGGCGCGATCGCCGGCACCGCCGACAGCCCGCGGGTCAGCGCCTTGAAATACAGCCCGGAGCCGCCCACCAAGATCGGCAGCAGCCCGCGCGCGCGCGCCTCGGCCAGCGCGGCGGTCGCCGCCGCGACCCAGGCGCCGGCGGAAAAATTCACCGCCGCATCCACCGTGCCGTACAGCTGATGCGGCACGCGCGCCTCCTCGGCCGGGGTCGGCCGCGCCGTCAGCACCCGCAGATCGCGATAGACCTGCATGGAATCGGTGTTGATCACGACACCGCGATGCGATTCGGCGAGCTGCAGCGCCAGCGCCGACTTGCCGCTGGCGGTCGGCCCTGCGATAAGCACGGCCCTGCCCCGTTCCGGAATAGCCTCGGCCATGTCGCTCGTCGCCACGCTCATCTGCAATCCCAGCAATCCTGCGCTTGATGCCACCGCGCTCGAAGCCGCCCGCACCGTGCTGCCGGCGCCGAACAAGGCGGTCTGGCTCAGCGAGGGCGTCGCCGCCGACATCGCCTTTGCCTCCGACGAGGCGCCGGCGCTGATCGCCGAGCGGCTGCGCGCCGCGCGCGGCGATTTTCCGGTCGACGTCGTGGTGCAGCCTGTCGCCACCAGGCGCAAGAAGCTTTTTCTGGCCGACATGGATTCCACCATGATCGGCCAGGAATGCATCGACGAATTGGCGGATTTCGTCGGCCTCAAGGACCATGTCGCGGCGATCACCGAACGCGCGATGCACGGCGAGATCGAGTTCGAGCCGGCGCTGCGCGAGCGCGTGGCGCTGCTCAAGGGCCTGCCGCTCGAGGTGATCCAGCAGGTGCTGCGCGAGCGCATCACGTTGACGCCGGGCGGGCGCGAACTGGTGGCGACGATGCGCGCCCACGGCGCCTATGCCTGCCTGGTGTCCGGCGGCTTCACCCAGTTCACCGGCGCGGTCGCAGCCTCACTCGGCTTTCAGGACAACCGCGCCAACGAGCTTCTGGTCGCAGACGGCGTGCTGACCGGCACGGTGGCCGAGCCGATCCTGGGCCGCGCCGCCAAGCTCGCCGCGCTGCTGGAGCTGCGCGAACAGCTCGACCTCGACGACATCGACACTTTGGCGGTCGGCGACGGCGCCAACGATCTCGGCATGATCCAGGCCGCAGGCCTCGGCGTCGCGTTCCACGCCAAGCCGGCGGTGGCGGCCTCCGCCGATGCCCGGATCGATTTCGGCGATCTCTCCGCGCTGCTCTACGCCCAGGGCTTCAAACGCAGCGAATTCTTGGCCGGCTGACGCGGCGGCGAACCCGCTCGCCGGCAGAGCGCGCTGCGCTGATTGCCCCGTCGCAAGTTCCCTGGCAACGACGAACCTTGGCGCCTGGACGCGTTGCGGGGGCGCCGGGCGGTTCCGAATTTCCCGCTGCAGCCATGCAAATTTCACGAAATGACCGAAATTGTACATCCAGCTGCAACCGCGCGCCCCTATGTTCGCTAGCCGACTTATCCTGGGGGATTCGCCAGGTCGATACATCATCGGGGCGCTCGCCATGACATCCATCGACAGCGAGCAGGGGTTTCCTGCACAAAGCGATGAGACGCGAAGCTGTGAAACCTGCAACGCCGCGATGACGTTGATCGGGCGGCTGCCGCGGATACTGCTGCGCCCACCGGTGCAGGTGTATCGCTGCTTTTCCTGCAACAATGTGGTGTCGGCGGAGCATGGTCTCTCGGCCGAGCCATCCCGCGCAGCGACGTCTCCCGACGCGTGATGCACCCCGCCAAGGCCAGGTGCCGCGTCGGCGCGAGGCCGAGCGCGCCGTTCAAAACGCCATTAATTCGCGACGATAATGCTCGCGCAATTCGGCCAGCACCACGCCGGAGGCCTCCATTACCGCGGTGACGTGAAGCACAAACGCCCCCGGCGGCGAGAATACCGCGGCCTTTTCGAGCTCGGCGAGGCAGCCTTCGATCGCCTTGCCGCCACGCTGGATATCGTCGCCGGTGTGCATAGCGATGGTGGTCCGCCGCGGCAACAGCGCCGAAACCACCACCCCGAATGGCTGATTGCCGTGGGTCAGCGCCGCCTGCATCGCCACCGGCAGCCGACGCGGAAAATACCAGTTTTCGGCCTCCGAGACCACCTGTTCGCCCCATTTCAGCAGCACGCGGCGGCAGCGAAGAGGCTCCCCGGCGCTGACCTGCAGCGGCCCGTCATAGTCCTGCGGGTCGGCCTCGCGGTCGAGCAGCACCGTCACCGAGACGTCGGCAGCGCTGGCGGGCCGATTGCGCCGGCACCACGCGGCAATCGCCGCGGTCGCGGTGTCGTGGTCCTGCAGGAATTGTTGAAACGCAGTGACGCCGGCCGCCGACATGTTGTTGCCCATCAATCCAGCACCGCCCCCGGCAAAGTTACCCCACCCCCGACCCCTCCCCGCTAGGAGAAGGGGAGCGGGCAGCAATCATAGCGGCGTCGAACGCAACGATCGGCGCCTCATTGCTCATTCGCAATGCAACTCTCGACGTTCAATTTAATCTGGGACCTGAGCGTGGATTTGAAGGGGTGAGTTCCCGCGCGACGCAGCGAACTCCCCTCCCCCTTGCGGAGAGGGCTCGGGGGTGGTGGTCCGTGTCGAAGGCGTTCGCAGTTGCTATTGCACCCCGAGCGCCACGAAGCGCAGTTCGCCGTCGCCGTTACTGACCAAGAGCAGCACGGATTTCTTGCCGTCCTTCTTGATCTGCTCGATCCTTTTCTTGACGTCGCCGGCATTGCTGACGGCTTCCTGCGCCACTTCGACGATGACGTCGCCGGCGCCGAGCCGCTTCTCCGCGGCATCCGAGCCGGTGTCGACGCTGGTGATCAGCACGCCCTTGACGCTGTCCTTGATCTTGTACTTGGTGCGCTGCTCCTTGCTGAGCGCGGCGAGATCCAGGCCGAGCGCCTTCTGGGTCACCGGCTTTTCCGCCTCCGGCTGGCTCTTCACCGAGGCCGGCACCGGCTTGTCGCCGTCGTCGAGCCGGCCGAGCGTGACCTGCTTGGTCTCTTCCTTGCCCCTGCGGATGATCACCACGTCGACCGCCTTGCCGACCGCAGTGTCGGCGACCACGCGCGACAGATCCTTCGGCTCCTTGATGTCCTTGCCGTCGAATTTGACGACGACGTCGCCGGGCTCGATGCCGGCGGGCTTCGCCGGACCCTTGTCTTCGACGCCGGCAATTAATGCTCCCCGCGCCGGCTTGATGTTGAGGCTTTCGGCGATCTCGTCGGTGACCTGCTGAATGCGCACGCCGAGCCATCCGCGGCGCAGCTCGCCAAACTGCCGCAACGAATCCACCACGCCGATCACCGTCTTCGACGGCACCGCAAAGCCGATGCCGATCGAGCCGCCGGACGGCGAGATGATCAGCGTGTTGACGCCGATCACTTCGCCGTCGAGGTTGAACAAGGGGCCGCCGGAATTGCCGCGGTTGATCGCGGCGTCGGTCTGGATGTAGCTGTCGTAAGGCCCGGAATTGATGTCGCGGTTGCGCGCCGAGACGATGCCGGCGGTGACGGTGCCGCCGAGCGAGAACGGGTTGCCGATCGCGATCACCCATTCGCCGAGCCGCAATTTGTCGCTGTCGCCGAACTTCACCGCCACCAGCGGCTTCGCCGGCGGCTTGAACTTCAGCACCGCCAGATCGGTCTTCTTGTCGACGCCGACCAATTCGGCTTTGATCTTGGTGCCGTCGTTCATGATGATGTTGATCTCGTCGGCATCGGCGATGACGTGATTGTTGGTCACGGCGATGCCGGCGGTGTCGACGATGAAGCCGGAGCCCAGCGAATTGGTCTTGCGCGGGCCGCCCTTGTCGGCGCCGCCGCGGCGGTTCTTGAAGAAGTCGTCGAAGAATTCCTCGAACGGCGAGCCCGGCGGCAATTGCGGCGAGGCGCCCTTGCCCTCGCCGGGGCTGGCCTTGGCTTCGATGGTCTGGGTGGTGGAAATATTGACCACCGCGTCGATCACCCGTTCGGCGACGTCGGCGATGCCGTCCGGGCCGCGGGCCTGCGCGGGAGCGGCGCCGAACGCAGCGGCACAGGCCAGGCCGACGGCCGCAACGATCGGACGCAGGCGGCGGCTAAGGGTTGGAATCGCACCGGGCATGGTCGAGATGTCTCCTGAATCGGGACCGCAGATGATTGGATGTCGGCAACACTGCGCCGGATCCTGGGACCGGCGCAAGCACAGCCCCAAACGGGGCCCAGACCGAAGGCGCAGAATACCCCATACGGCCGCTGAATCGCGCTGAAAAACGCTGTTTCACGCTCACGTTGCCGTGGAATGGCGGCACGCGCTGGTGGTATTTTATTACCAGAACTAGCGCCGCACCAGCCAGATCAGCAGCAGGCCGGCGATTGCCGAACCGATGCCGGCGATTCGCAGGATGTTATCGGACGATGCCAGCGCGCTCTTCATCGCCCGCCGCATCCAGGCCGGGCTCGCCGCGAACAGCACGCCCTCCAGCACGAACAGAATTCCAAGGCCGATGAGGAAGTCGGCAAACGCAATGGACCTCATCCGGCTCAATCCTCCCCGCGGTCGGCAATGCCGACGTCCGGCGAGCCGCCGCTTGGCGCCGCGCTCGTCGCAAGCTTTCTGTAAAGGAGCGCGCCCGGGAAGGCAAAGCCGGCGCAAGCCGACCTCAGCCGTCCCGGCCGCGCGATGTGTTACGGCTTGGCCTGCGCGGCGGCTTCCGGCGGCTTGCCGCTGGCATTGCCGAAGAATTTGAAGAAGTCCGAATCCGGCCGCAGCAGGAATCGGGTGTCGCTGCTCTTCAGGCCGTTCTCGTAGGCGGTCATCGAGCGATAGAACGCGAAGAAGTCGGCGTCCTTGCCATAGGCCTCGGCGAACAGCCGGTTGCGCTCGCCGTCGCCCTCGCCGCGCACCTGCTCGGCGGTGGAGTTGGCTTCGGCGATGATCACGGTCGCCTCGCGGTCGGCTTTGGAGCGGATCTCCTGCGCCTTCTGGCCGCCCTGGGCGCGGAACTCGGCGGCCTCGCGCTGCCGCTCGGTCTGCATCCGCTGGTACACCGCCTGGCTGTTCTGCTCCGGCAGATCGGCGCGGCGGATCCGGACGTCGACCACCGAGATGCCGTAGCCGTCGGCTTCCTTATCGAGCTGTTCGCGGATCCGGCCCATCAAGGCTTCGCGCTCGTCGCGCACCACCTGGATGAAGGTGACCTCGCCGAGCACGCGGCGCAACGACGCGTTCAACAGCGTGGTGAGCTGCATGTTGGCGGCCTGCACGGTGCCGATGCTCTGGTAGAACCGCAGCGCGTTCTTGATCCGGTAGCGGGCGAAGGCGTCGACCACCAAGCGCTTCTGGTCCGAGGCGATCACTTCCTGCGACGGATTTTCCAGATCGAGAATCCGCTTGTCGATGCTGATCACGGTGTCGACGAACGGCGCCTTGAAGTTCAGCCCGGGCTCGGTGATGACGCGCACGGGTTCACCCAACCGCACCAGCAGCACCTGCTCGGTCTGGCTCACGGTGAAGATCGAACTGTAGCCGACCACGATGGCGGCCAACAGCACCACCAGGGCGACGATTCCTGCAATTCCGGTCTTCATCGGGTGCTCCCGCTCTGCTGTTGCGGCTGACCCGAGGTGGCGGCGGGCGGACGCCGCGCCGACAACTCGCTCAACGGCAGATACGGCACGATGCCTTGCGATCCCGCGCCGCCGCCGTCATAGACCAGCTTGTCGGCGCCGCCGAGAATCCGCTCCATGGTTTCCAGATAGATGCGTTGCCGGGTCACGTCGGGCGCCTTCTTGTACTCATCATAGACCTTGAGGAAGCGCGCGCTCTGGCCCTTGGCCTCGGCGACCGCCTGCTCCTTGTAGCCTTCGGCGACCTGCAGGATCTGCGAGGCGCGGCCGCGGGCATCCGGCAGCACCCGGTTGGCATAGGTCTGGGCTTCGTTCTGCAGCCGCTCGAGGTCGGCGCGCGCCGCCTGCACGTCGCGGAACGCGTCGATCACCTGCGCCGGCGGATCGACCTTCTGCATCTGCACCTGCTGCACCAGCACGCCGGCGCCGTATTTGTCGAGCGTGCGCTGCATCAGGTCCTGCACATTGGCTTCGGTGGTGGTGCGCGCGCCGGTCAGGATCGGCTGAATGTTGGCGCGCCCGACCACCTCGCGCATCGCGCTTTCGGCCACCGCTTTCACGGTGCCTTCCGGGTTTTGGATGTTGAACAGATAGTTGCCTACGCCGTCGGGCCTGATCCGCCACAGCACGGTGAAGTCGACGTCGACGATGTTCTCGTCGCCGGTCAGCATCAGGCTCTCTTCCGGAACGTCGCGCATGGTGCGGCCGCGCCGCGCCGGATCTTCGACCAGCGTCATGCCGATATTGATGGTGGAGACGCGCAGCGCCTTGGGCAATAACACGGTCTCGATCGGATACGGCAGGTGATAGTTCAAGCCGGGCTGCACGGTGCGCACATGCTTGCCGAAGCGCAGCACCACGCCGAGTTCTTCGGACTGCACGCGGAAGAATCCGGACAGCCCCCAGATCGCCAATGCGGCGACCAGCACCAATGCGATGCCCATGCTGCTGAGATGCCCGCCGGGAAGCAATTGCTGTAGCCGGTCCTGGCCGCGCCGCAGCAGATCTTCAAGATCCGGCGGCCGCGGTCCCGACGATTGCGGGCCGCTGCCCCACGGTCCCTTCGGCCCCGAACCCCACGGGCCGCCGCCTTGATTCTTCCATGGCATCAACAGTCTCCTCGGCACAGGTCCAGCATCGCGAGGACCCGGCTTGCAACATCGGTACGGCTTTATAGGGGACGGGCACCGCCCTTACAACGCAGCTTCTCGCTGTCGTGAGCTAAGCTCGAACCCGCATTTGTCAATCAAGCATTGACGGATGCGGTCAATGGCCGCAAATGGTTTGGATTTTCGGATGTCCAGAATGGAGCTGTTTGGATCATGCCGAATCATCATTCATTTCTCAAAACACTCAAGCCGCGAACGAGAGAACTGCCGCTAATGCCACGTCCTGTTCGCATGCCTTCAATCTCCTTTGTCGTCGCGCGCAGCTGGCCCTCGCATATTATCGGCTGCGACAATAAGCTCCCTTGGCATTTGAGGTCGGACCTGCAGCGATTCAGAAAAATCACGCTCGGTCACGTGGTCCTCATGGGCCGAAACACCTTCGACTCAATTGGGCGGCCGTTGCCCGGTCGCGTTAACATAATATTATCGAAACGCCCTGCCAACGATCAAGAATCGAACATCTGGAACAGATCCGACACATCTTTGATTTGGTCGCGGAGCCGCGAGGACGCCATGTATCTGGCAGATATCCTCTCATTGGCCGCCGGCCTTAAGGAGTTCTTTGTTATCGGTGGTGAACAGATGTACGAGCTCTTCGCGGAGCTTGGAAATCGGATACACTTAACCGAAGTATTTACACAACTACCAAGAGAAGCTGGGGACTCCCACTTTGATCAGGAGTTTGACGGCCGCAAGTGGCGAGCTACTCAAGAAGAAGAAATTCCTGCAGGCCCAAATGACGAATATCCTTCAAGGTACACAATCTACGATCGCAGAATAAAGACCGTCAGGTATGTGGAGCTGGAGGACTATTTCACTTCGTCAGAGAATCAAGAAACGTGGGTTGCCGGACAGTATGAGCGGGTCAAGAACTCGATAGTCCGCGGTGTAGTCCCTAAGCGAGAACACCAGTTCCATTTGTTTGAAGAATTTGATTCTTCCGTTTGATCGGCTTACCCCCGCGATCTCGGCTGCAAACACAGCTGTGCCTTACCGCTACGTGATCGCCTGCACAATGGAAATCATGTGCTGCTACGCGAGGCCAGCGACTGCAGCGCCTGGCCGCTGAGGCGGAACGTCGTCCACTCGTTCATCATGGTGGCGCCGATCGATTTGTAGAACGCGATCGCCGAGGCATTGCTGTTGAGCACCGACCATTCGAAACGGGTCCAGCCGTTTTGCACGCAGCGCCGCGCCAGTGCGGCCAGCAGCGCCTTGCCGACGCCGCGACCGCGGAACGCCGAGCGCACGAACAGATCCTCGAGATAGATACCGTGACGGCCGCGAAACGACGAATAGTTGGAAAACCACAGCGCGAACCCGACCGGCGCCCCCTCCCACTCGGCGATCTCGCAGAACGCCCGCGGCTGCGCGCCGAACAACGCCTCGGCGATCATCGGCTCGGTCGCATCGACCTCATGCGAGAGTTTTTCGTAGTCGGCAAGCTCGCGGACAAAGCCGAGCACCAGCGCGACGTCGTCGCGATTTGCGGTGCGCAGGGACAAGCTCACGCCGCGACCTCCGCTTTGATCCGCGGACGCCGGGCCTCGCAGACCCTATGCAACGGCTTTCCGGTCATGAGGAAAACGTCATTTCCGCTGTGGTTTTCGCGCGGTATCGCGATACAGTTTTCCACTCTAGCTTAGCCGATTCCGCATCGCCGCGTCGATTTAAAGAGACCGGCGGCCACGGCCAGCTTCGATCGACGACGCTTCGGGATCAGGCCTGCTCGCGCACGACCTGCAAACTGGAAAACCTCATGCTCGATCAGAAAGCCCGAGCCGGACGACAATTCGCAGCAGCGGCCTCCTCAGCTAGACCGCCACTTCCGCTTTGATCGCCGCGTGCGGCTCGTAGCCGGCGAGTTCGAAATCGGTGATCTTGTAGCCGTCGATGCTGTCGGGCCGTCGCGCAAGCCGCATGGTCGGAAATGGGCGCGGCGCGCGCGAGATCTGCTCGCGCGCCTGATCGAGATGGTTGAGATAGAGATGAACATCGCCGCCGAACCAGATCAGCTCGCCCGGGGTCAGATCGGCTTGTTGCGCCAGCATCAATTGCAACGCGGCGGCGGCCGCGTAGTTGAAGGCCGCGCCGAGCAGCAGATCGCAGGACCTCTGATAGAGAATGCAGCTCAGCTTGCCGGCGCTGGTCACGTGATATTGGTAGACCATGTGACAGGGCGGCAGCGCCATCGCGCCGAGCTCGGACGGATTCCAGGCATGGAACAACATCCGCCGGCTGGCCGGGTTGGTCTTGAGCGTCTGCACCAGCTCCGCGATCTGGTCGTATTCGCGGCCATCGGCGCCCAGCCAGCGGCGCCATTGCTTGCCGTAAACCGGACCGAGATCGCCCCAGCGGGCGGCGAAGTCGTCGTCCTCGACAATGCGCTTTTCAAATGCCTCGCGGCTGATGCCCTCGCCGGTCTCGTTGCGATAGCGCGCCAGCGGCCAGTCCGACCAGATCCGGACGTTGTCCCGCAGCAGCGCCTGGATGTTGGTCTGCCCGGTCAAGAACCACAACATCTCCTTGATGGCGGTCTTCCAGTAGACCCGCTTGGTGGTCAGGATGGGGACGGTGCCGTCCGACAGATCGAAGCGCAGCATCGCGCCGAACAACGCCCTGGTGCCGACGCCGGTGCGGTCGATGCGCTGGTCGCCGGTCTCCAGCACCTGAGCGAGCAGATCGAGATATTGATATTCCGGATGTCGCAATGTCATGCGCGGCATCTGACGGTCTGGTTCATGCCTGAAGTCTGGTTCATGCTGAGTCCGGTGGTGACGGCTGGGCGGGGGCGAGATTGCCGCGTCCCGGCATCGTCGCGAGTCGCGGCGGATGCATACCCCAAGATGCCCATCGGCGCGACCGACAGCAAGTCGGGACCCAGGATCCGGCCGGCGTGTGGCGCGGCCGGTGCCGTTCAGTGCATGTTCTGCGTCAGCACCGGGGTCCAGCGCGCGATCTCGCTGCGCACCAGCCCGGCCAGCGCCTCCGGCGAGCGCTCCGCCCGCGCCGGGATCACGCTGCCGAGGTCGAGCAATTGCTTGCGCACATGGTCGTCATCCAGCGCCTTGGAGGCCGCGGCGTTCAGCGTGCCGATCACTGCGGGCGCGGTTCCTTTGGGTGCAAAGATCGCGTTCCAGGCCTGCACCTGGAACGCCGGCAGCCCGGCCTCGGCGGTGGTCGGAACATCGGGCAGCGACGGATTGCGCTGCGGCGTGGCGATCGCATAGGCCTTGATGCTGCCGTTCTTCACCGGCGGAACCGCGTTGACGATCTGGTCGCACATGTAATCGACCTGCCCGCTGACCAGCGCGTCCATCGCCGGGCCGGTTCCGTTGAACGGAACTCCGGTCGGCCGGATTCCGAGGATGGAGTTGAGCAATTCGCCGGAGGCGTGTGACACCGAGCCGACGCCGGCATGCGCGGCATTCAGCTTCTCGGTATTGGCCTGCACATAGGCGATGAATTGCTCCAGATCCTTGGCGGGAAAATCCTTGCGCGCCAGGATCATGATCGGCGTGCCGGCGAGCAGGCCAACCGGCTCGAAGTCGGTCTGCGGGTCATAGGCCAGTCTGGAATACAGCGGCACCGCGGCGGCGTGGGTGCCCATGTGGCCGACGATCAGCGTATAGCCGTCATTGGCGGCGCGCGCGGCGCGCGTGGTCGCCGTGGTGCCGCCGGCGCCGACGATGTTTTCGATCACCATCTTCTGACCGAGCGTCTGCGCCATGTGGCTGGTGACGATGCGCGCCACCACGTCGGTCGGCCCGCCGGCCGCGAACGGCACGATCACCGTGATCGGCCGCGACGGATAGTTATCGGCGACAGCCGGCGCCGCCGCAAACACGGTGATAGCGACTAACGCCAGGCGGGTCGCCGCCAGCAAACGATCTAATAAATTCATCTGCGTCTCCTCGGGAGACCGACACCATCAAAGTCACTACTTGTTCAGCAACGTATTGCCGCGTCAAGCGTCGCGACGCCGCAGCGTCGCGCAAGATCAAGTCTCGGATTCCACGAAGACCTCGTCGCGCTTGCGCCGCAGCGCCGGCAACACCGCCAGCACCAGCAGCACCGCGGCGCTGGCCATCAGCGCCGCGGACAGCGGACGGGTGAAAAATACCGTCGCGTCGCCGCGCGAAATCAGCAGCGCGCGACGCAGATTTTCCTCCATCAGCGGCCCGAGTACCATGCCGAGCAGGAGCGGCGCCGGCTCGAAATCGTGCTTGATCAGCCAGTAGCCGACGAGCCCGAAGCCGCCGGCGAGGACCACGTCGATCGGCGAATTGTTGATGGAGTAGATCCCGATCGCGCAGAAGATCACGATCGCCGGAAACATCAGCCGATACGGCACCCGCAACAGCCGCACCCAGATTCCGACCAGCGGCAGGTTGATCACCAGCAGCATCAGATTGCCGATCCACATCGAGGTGATCATGCCCCAGACCAGCTCGGGTTGGTTCTTCATCACTTGCGGGCCGGGCACGATGCCGTGAATGGTCATCGCCCCGACCATCAGCGCCATCACCGCATTGGGCGGAATGCCCAGCGTCAACAGCGGGATGAACGAGGTCTGCGCGGCGGCGTTGTTGGCGCTTTCCGGGGCGGCGACGCCTTCAATCGCGCCGCGGCCGAACCGCGACGGATCGCGGGCGATCTTCTTCTCCAGCGTGTAGGCCGCGAACGAAGCGATCACCGCGCCGCCGCCCGGCAGGATGCCGAGGATCGATCCGAGCAGCGTGCCGCGCAGGATCGCCGGCGCGGATTCGATCAGGTCCTTCCGGGTCGGCATCAGCCCGGTGATCTTCTGCTGCACCAGATCTCGATCCATCTCGGTGCCGGCGTCGAGGTTGCGGATGATCTCGGCGAAGCCGAACACCCCCATCGCCACGGTGGCGAAGCCGAGGCCGTCGGCGAGGTCGGGAATGTCGAACGCCATCCGCGAGGCGCCGGTCTCGACATCCGAACCGACCATCGACAACAGCAAGCCGAACACGATCATCGCGATCGCCTTCAGCAACGAGCCCTTGGCCAGCACCACCGCGAAGATCAGGCCGAGCACCATCAGCGAGAAGTATTCCGCCGGTCCGAACTGCTGCGCCAGACTGGTCAGCGGCGCGCCTAGCATCGCGATCAGCACCGTGGCGACGCAGCCGGCGAAAAACGAGCCGATCGCCGCGATCGCCAGCGCCGGACCGGCGCGGCCCTGCTTGGCCATCTGGAAGCCGTCCAGCGTGGTCACCACCGAGGTCGCCTCGCCCGGAATATTGATCAGGATCGAGGTGGTCGAGCCGCCATATTGCGCGCCGTAATAGATCCCGGCCAGCATGATCAAGGCGCCGACCGGCGGCAGCCCGAAGGTGATCGGCAGCAGCATCGCCACGGTGGCGACGGTGCCGACCCCCGGCAGCACCCCGACCAGCGTGCCGACCAGCGCGCCGATCAGACACAGCAACAGGTTGATCGGCGACAATGCCACCGTAAAGCCGAGCGCGAGATTGGAAAACAGATCGACCATGGCGGCCTCACTGCAGCAGGAAGCGCGGCAGCAATGGCAGCGGCAACCCCAGCGCGTAGGGAAACAGCAGGCTGCAGCAGGCGGTCAGGCCGATCCCGACCACGGTGGTTTCTTTCCATCGGGTGTCCGGCGTCCCGAGCGCGGCGATCATGAAACTGGTGAACGCCGAAATCACCAGGCCGAGCGGCCGGACCGTCACCGCGAAGGACAGAATCGACAGCGACACGAACAACGGCCCGCGCCAGGCGAAGCCGGTCAGGCGCTCGCCATCCCTCAGCAGCCCGGTGGCGGCGATCGCCGCCCCGAGCCCCATCAGCAGTATCGCGAACATCCGCGGCACGGTGCCGGGGCCGAAGGAAAATCCGCGCATCCCGGCGAGGTCGCTGGACGCCCACAGCGCCAAGCCCGCGATCGCGACCAGCACGATGCCGCCGTAATAATCCTGCGGCCCGCGCGGCCGAACAAACAGCGTCAGCAGCGCAAGAACAACCAGCGGATAGGTATAGATCAGCGCCAGCACCACCTGCGACGCCAGCGGATCGGCCGTCGCCGGCCCGTTGGCCAGCAGCAGCAGCGCCGCCGGCGCCGAGACCAGGGCGGCGCCGTCATCGAGCGCGATCTGCGCCGGATTGCCGTTCGGAAGGCTCAGGATCACCCCGGCGAGCGCCGACAGCAGCTGCACGATCTGCGGCGCCAGCGCCAGCAGCAGCACCGCCAGCGCGCCACGCGGATTGCGGCCGATCGAGGCCGGGCGGGTCTGATCGGACGAGCGACCGAGCCTGTCAGCCATGCCTGTCTCCCCGCGGCCCTTGGCGGCCGATTGTAATGACCAGAATCTCGCGTATCCCTCGTGCTGCCTAGCGACTTTCTGAGCCCGATGCCAGTGAAACCAGGAACCCGCGCCGGCGGAGCCGCCGCGGATCTTCCCTTGCGACCATCCGCGCCTATATTTCGGTAGTCGGTTCGCCCCTGGCTACCGGCGGTCCGGCGCCATTTCGGCTTTTCCGCGCCAGCCCTGCTGACCTGCGGCCACAGCCGGGGTACGATATTGCGACGCCCGACTCGGGCGACGATTTGGCGCCGCTCGGCGCGACAGCGAAGCACGACGGGACCAACCATGGCGACCGACCTGATCCGATACGATGTCCTTGCCCGCGACGCGCTGCGGGGCGTGCTGCGGCGCGTGCTGGCGGACGCCGCAGAATACGGTCTGCCGGGCGAACACCACTTCTTCATCACCTTTTTGTCCACCGCCGAAGGCGTCAAACTGTCGCCGCGGCTTCTGGCGCAATATCCGCAGGAAATGACCGTGATCCTGCAGCACCAGTTCTGGGATCTGGTGGTGACCGAGGACCGCTTCGAAGTCGGGCTGTCATTCGGCGGCATCCCCGAGCGGCTGGTGGTGCCGTTCAGCTCGATCAAGAGCTTCTTCGATCCGTCGGTGGAATTCGGCCTGCAATTCGACCCGTCCTTGCCCTCCGAGGTGGAGGTGGCCAATCTGCCGACGACCTCGGTCCCGGCCAGCCCGGCGCCGGCCGACGACGCGCCGGCCGCCTCGGACCCCGCCGCCGAGCCGCCGCCGAAGCCCAGCGAAGGCGCCGAAGTGGTCCGGCTCGACCGCTTCCGCAAGAAATAGCCCGACGCCTCGGGCGGTCGGCGCGGAACGGCGGAAACCTTCATCTTTTGAGTGAGGAGCCATGGCCAAAGCCGCCAAACCGCAGCGTCCGATCAAGACGCGCAGCGAAACCGACAGCTTTGGCCCGATCCAGGTTCCTGCCGATCGCTATTGGGGCGCCCAGACCGAACGCTCGCGGCAGAATTTCCGCATCGGCCATGACCGCATGCCGCTGCCGATCATTCGTGCGCTGGGCATCGTCAAGCTCGCCGCCGCCGAGACCAATCGCGAGCTTGGGCTGCTCGATCAGCGGCGCAGCCGCGCCATCATCCGCGCGGCGCGCGAGGTGATCGACGGCGAGCTTGATGGGCATTTCCCGCTGGTAGTCTGGCAGACCGGCTCCGGCACCCAGAGCAACATGAATCTCAACGAGGTGATCGCCAACCGCGCCAACGAGCTGTTGGGCGGCCGGCTCGGCGCCAAATCCCCGGTGCATCCCAACGACCACGTCAATATGAGCCAGTCGTCGAACGACAGCTTTCCGACCGCGATGCATATCGCCGCCAGCCAGATGATCGCCGACGAGCTACTCCCTGCCCTCGCCGGGCTGCACGCCGCGCTGCGCGCCAAGCAGCAGGCCTTCGCCGGCATCGTCAAGATCGGCCGCACCCACACCCAGGACGCCACCCCGCTGACACTGGGGCAGGAATTTTCCGGCTACGCCGCGCAGGTCGAAAACGGTATCGCGCGGCTGAAGGGCGCGGCGCGCGAACTCTATCCGCTGGCGCAGGGAGGCACCGCGGTCGGCACCGGGCTGAATTCGCCGCCGAAATTCGCCAAGGCCTTTGCCCGCCATGCGGCGGCGATCACCAGGCTGCCGTTCACCAGCGCCGCCAACAAGTTCGAGGCGCTGGCCGGCAACGACGCCTATGTCTTCGTGCACGGCGCCATCAACGCGATCGCCACCGCATTGTTCAAGATCGCCAACGACATCCGGCTGCTCGGCTCCGGGCCGCGCTCCGGACTCGGCGAATTGCTGCTGCCGGAAAACGAACCCGGCTCCTCGATCATGCCCGGCAAGGTCAATCCGACGCAATGCGAAGCTATGACCATGGTGTGCTGCCAGGTGTTTGGCCATCACACCGCGATCACCGTCGCCGGCAGCCAGGGGCATTTCGAGCTCAACGTCTACAAGCCGGTGATGGCGCATTGCATGATCGGCTCGATCGAACTGCTCGCCGACGCCACCCGCTCCTTCACCCACCATTGCGTCGAGGGCATCCGCGCCAACGAACAGCACATTCGCGAACTGATGGAGCAGTCGCTGATGCTGGTGACCGCGCTGGCCCCCCGCATCGGCTACGACAACGCCGCCAAGATCGCGAAAACCGCGCACGCCAACGACACTACGCTGAAAGACGAGGCAATCCGGCTCGGCCTGGTGACGGCGGCAGAGTTCGATCGCCTGGTACGACCTGACAAAATGACGCACCCGGGTTGATTGCCGGTGTCTAGAGGCCGTCCAGCCAAAACTCCCACGAAGAATTGATGTAAATCATATCCCCGGACCTCCCGGATCGATCAACTGATGCCGCAGCGTTGCTGCATGGTGACCATCGGACAACCGCGGGTAGGCGCGGATCGGCGGTTCCCAGGCTCAACAGCAGCGATGAGGAAGTTGTCGTGATGGTGATCGAGCCGACCGAGGCCCCGCTAAGTCCTACACGCCGGACCGCATGCGTCGCCCGTCGCCACTCTAATGGGGGGCGGTCTTGGCGGATGTGATCAACCTGAAACGTTTCAAGAAGCGCGCGGCGCGTGCGCAATCCGCGGCGGAAGCGGATGCCAATCGCGCCCGGTTCGGGCGGACCAAGGCCGAACGCGCTTTGGATGAACGTCGCACCAGCCGTGCGGACGAACTATTGGATCAACATCGAACCACCGGGGACCTGACATGAAATCGCCGGTCGTGAAACGGTCGATCGTGGTCGCGGGCCACAAAACCAGTGTCAGCCTCGAAGAGGCGTTCTGGAACGGCATGAAGGAAATCTCCGGTCTGCGCGACATGACGCTGTCCGAATTGGTCGGCGAAATCGACAGCAACCGTCAGCAGGGCAATTTGTCCTCTGCTATCCGATTGTTCGTGCTGGATTATTTCCGCACCCGCGCGGTCCAGCCGATCCCGGAAGTGAAAACCGAAAGCTTGGCCGCGCACTGATCGCGCGACCCGCTCTGCGGCTTCCTTGATCAAAACGCCGATCGCGCTTACGGCGCGGCCGGCGGGGTTAGCTGTAAAGGCGGGCGCAACCGCGGCCGCGGATCTCCGGGGGCCGGCCGCACGGTGATCGGCGGCGGCAGCGGTGCGGCGCGTTCGCCGGCGGCTTGCGCGCTCGGCGCGGCCGGACGCGGCGGCGTCCGAACATCCCGAACCTGATGCCCCTTGATATCGTGTCGCTTGATGTCGTGGCCCTTGAGATCTTGGCCCTTGAGATCTTGGCCCTTGAGATCCTGGCCGCTGGGTTTTGCCGGTTTCGCCCCCGGGTCGCGCTCCGGCATCGGCACGCCGGCGACCGGATTCGCGGGCAATGCCGCGGGTGTCGCGGCCGCCGGCGCGGCGGATGACGCCGGCGGAACCGAAGCCGGGGTCGCGGTCACCGGCACCTCCTCGCGCTCGATCGCCTGCAGCCGGCGGGTTTCGGCGTCGATCCGCCGCCCGGCCAACCAGGACGACAGCCCGCTGACGTCGAGGATTCGGGTGAGCTTGTCGGGCGAACCCGCGGCAAAGATGACGATATCCGGCGGCCGCGCCTCGGCCGGGGCCGCCGTCGCGCTGAGGCTGGCGCGCAGATCGGCCTGGTCGGCGACGGCATCATAGCCGCCCGACACCACCAGCCGCGCGGCGTCGCCGTCGAGCGGCGTCGGGCTGACCCGCCAGCGGCCCTGCTCGATGCCGAACGGGATCTGCGCCCGCGGCACCGCCAAAGTGCCCCGCGCCAGCGCCGGATCGATCAGCCGCAACAGCGCCTCGTCATCGATCGCCGCGCCGGCGTCGCTGGCGGCGATCGCCTGCGCGAACACGGTGGCGTCGAGCCCAGCGATCCTTGCTGCGTCGATGCTCAGCAAGCCGCTGCCGGAGAGCGCCGCGGCCAGCGCCGCGCCGCTGCGGCCCTGGCTCGCGAGCGTCATCTGCAGCGACGTCTTGCCCGCCGGCATTGCCAGGGCGTGATAACGCAACGCCGCGCCGTCGACGCCCGACCATTGCAACCGGCCATCCAGCGCCACGCCGTCCGCGGCGCGGCGGGCGGCGAGGTCGCCGGTCGCGGTGCCGCCGCCGATTCGGGCGGTGAGCTTGTCGATCATCAGCGTGCTGCCGTCGCTGCGTAGCAGACCGCTGAGCGGGCGCAACTCGACGCCGCCCGGTGCCACGCCGCGCAGCGCCTCGAACGCCACTTGCCCGCGCCAGCCTTGCAGCAGTCCGGCGCCGAGCGGCGCGGCCGGATCCTTGCCGGCGGCGCCGAGCGCCAGCTTCAAAAGCGGCGCAAGCTCTAGCGAATCGAGACCCGCCTCGCCCTCTACCGCGATGTCGTCGCCCAAGGTCAGCGCTAGCCGGCCGCGCAGCCGCGATCCCGCGACCGCGCCGTCGATGTCGTTGAAGGTCAGTTTCGGGCCGGCGATCAGCAGCCGCAACGCCAGGCTGGCGGAGGCCGCAATCCCCTCGGCGCCGTCGCGCGCCAGCAGCGGGGCGAAATCGGCGCGGCGGATGCCGAGGTTCAGCGTGGCGGCCGGCTGCGACGCCCACGGGTCGGCGGTGCCCTTCAACTCGGCGTCGAGTTCGCCGCCTTGCAGCCGGGCCTCGACCCGCAGCGGCGCGCGCCAGCTCCCCACCGCCGAGCCCGCAAATTTCGCCGCACCAGGGCCTGCTTCGATCAGCCGGTCGAGCCCGAGCAAGGCCAACAGCGGCGCGCCGCGATCCGACGACAGCGTGGTTTCGAGTTTGAGCTCGCCGGCCTGCAAGGCGTCGCGGTCGCCGCTGCGGATCGCCGCCAGCGCCGGGCTGGCGCTGAGCGTGGCGCTGGCCTTGAGCTGCGGCGCGTCGATGTCGAGCGTGGCCGTCGCGGCGCCGCGGTCCGCCGCGCCGCCGCGCGGATCGAGCGCTCCGGCCAGGCTCAGATGCGCCGGACCGGGCGGCGTGCCGAGCGCGGTCAGCCGCGCCGCCATACCTGGCGCCAGCGGCGCGATCAGCGCGGCGATCCGCTCCACCGACGCGGCGGTGGCGTTGAGTGAGAGCTTGCCGGTCGCGGCGTTGCGGTCGAGCGCGCCGGTGCCCTCGATCAACACGCCACCCGCGCCGCCGATCCGCAACCGATCGAGCGTCACCCCGCCCGGCCCGTAACCGAACTCGGCCGACAGCGGCTTCAAGGATTGTCCGAGCCAGATCGCATCGGCGATCTCCAGCTTGAGCGTCGCGGCATCGGGCCAGTCCGGCTGCGGCCCGGCCAGCGCCCGCAGCAAATCCGCGGCGACCTCGAGATCGAACCGCTCGGCCTGTAGCGCGGCATCAAAGCGCGAGCCCGCGGCGTCGCGCGACAGCGCCAGCCGCCCGGCCACGGCGTGGCCATCGACCTCGGCGCGCAGCGCCTCGAGCGCAACGCCGCCATTGCCGACGCTGATATCGCCATTGGCGCGCAGCGGCTTCTGCGTCCGTCCAGTCGGATCCGCGCGCCCGCTCAGCCACGCCGCCAAGAGATCCGGATCGGCGGATTCGACGGCGAGCTTTGCCGTCAGGCCAGCGTCCGAACCGCGCCGCAGGACGCCGTCGCTGATCACGGTCTGGGTGCCGCCCGGCGCCCGGAATGCCAGCCGCGCGACGGTCCAGCTCTGCGCATCGCTCTGCAGATCGGCGGCGAGGTTCTGCACCGCGCGGCCGCCGAGCATGATCTGCTCGGCGCCGAGTTCGACACGCGTGGCGATCCGCGGCTGCGGCATCGCCGCGACCAGTTGCGGCAAGCCGCGCAGCCAACGCGCCGGCGTCGCGGCGCCCTCCTTGCCGAGCAGGCGGTCGGCATCGAGCTGCCGCGCCGACAGCACGGCGTGGAGCTGCGGTGTCGCGCCCAGCCGCAGCTCGGCGGAGCCCGCCAGCCGCAATGCGACGGCGTCTGCGCCATAGCTTGCCTCGAGCTGATCGAACCGCGCCACCGCGGAATCCGCTTTCAGCCGGGCGGCGAGCCGCCACGGCATCGCCGGCGCGGCGGCGGCCTCGGCGGCTGCCGCCGTCGCGGCGGTCAGCGTCACCGCGCCGTCGAATTGCGGCACCCGGGCCGCGACGCCGAATAGACCGTCGAGATCGAGCGATTGCGCGCCCGCCGGCCGCTCCAGCGTCAGATGCAGCCTTGTGCCGCCGCCCTGCGGCGGCCGACCGGCGGATAGGCGAAATGGAAATCGCTCGCCGGCCAACATGACATTGCCGTCGCCGCGCAACGTTCCGGCGGCGCCGCGGACTTCGCCGCTGAAGGCGATGTCGTTGAGTTCGACCGTGCTGCGGTTCGCCGCGTCATGCAGCGCGATCCGCCCGGTCAGGTTGAGCCGGTCGATCGACAGCGCACCGAGACTGGCGAAGGCCGAGGCCGCCGGCCAATCCAGCCGGCCTTGCGGATCGAGCCCGAGGTCGAGCGCCAGGCCGCCGACGGTGAGTTCGGTGGCGCGGACCTCGCCGCGCAGCAGCGCGCCGAGGCTGAACTCGACGTCGAGTTTGTCCGCGCGCACCTCGCCCGGATCGCCGGCCTTGCCGACCGCCACCGAGCGCAGCCGCAGCGTCGGCGTCGGCAACAGCCCCGCATCGAGCGCGCCCGCGACCCGCACCGGGGCGCCGACCACGCGCGCCGCCTCGGCCTCAAAGCGGGCGCGGAACTGGTTCCAGTCGATCAACAGCGGCCCGACCAGTGCGGCGATCAGCGCAATGATCAGTGCCATTGCCAAGCCGAGCAGCGTCGTCTGCACGCGGTCTCCTCTTTGGGTCGACCGGCACCGCGCATGCTCGCGCCGCGCGGGACTCACAACGCCGGTGCAGCAGGTGTGGCGCCAGACTATGGCAAGTTCGCAGCGTTACGCCAGCGCCGCCTGACCTAACTCATCCGGCCACCGCAGATTCTTATTGCCGCATGACGCTAGGCCTGCGGCAGGATCTTTCCCGGATTGAAGATGTTCTGCGGATCGAGCGCGCGCTTGATCGCGCGCATCGCGTCCAGCGCCTCGCTGCCGAGCTCGGCCTTGAGATACTTCTGCTTGCCCTGGCCGATGCCGTGTTCGCCGGTGCAGGTGCCATCCATCGATTGCGCGCGCTCGACCAGCCGGTGCATGAACTCGTCGCCGCGCGCCATCTCCGCGGCGTCCTCGAGGTCGCACAATAGCGAGCAGTGGAAGTTGCCGTCGCCGACATGGCCGACGATCGGCGCCACCAGGCCGAGCCGCTTCAGATCCTGCTCGGTCTCCACCACGCAATCCGCCAGCCGCGAGATCGGCACGCAGACGTCGGTGGCGACCACGCCGGCGCCGGGGCGCAGCGCCCGCACCGACCAATAGGCGTCGTGCCGCGCCTGCCACAGCTTGCTGCGATCCTCCGGCCTTGTGGTCCAGGTGAAATCGCCGCCGCCGCATTCGGCGGCAAGCTCGCGGAAATTCTTTGACTGCTCGGCGACCTCGGCCTCGCTGCCGTGGAATTCCAACAGCAGCAGCGGGGTCTCCGGCAGCGTCAACTTCGAATAGGCGTTGCAGCAGCGCACTTGGGCGACGTTCAAGAGTTCGATCCGCGCCACCGGGATCGCGGTCTGGATCGCCAGGATCACCGCCTGGCAGGCGCCCTCCACGGTCTCGAACGAACACGCCGCCGCAGCAATGGTGTCCGGAATGCCGCGCAGCTTGATGGTCAGTTCGCTGATGATGCCGAGCGTGCCCTCGGCGCCGACGAACAGATGGGTGAGGTCGTAGCCGGCAGATGATTTCTTCGCCCGCGTGCCGGTGGTGATGATCTCGCCGTCGCCGCGCGCCATCTCGGCGGCATCCTCGAGGTCGCACAATAGCGAGCAGTGGAAATTGCCGTCGCCGACATGGCCGACGATCGGCGCCACCAGGCCGAGCCGCTTCAGGTCTTCCTCGGTCTCCACCACGCAATCCGCCAGCCGCGAGATCGGCACGCAGACGTCGGTGGCGACCACACCGGCGCCGGGCCGCAGCGAGCGCACCGACCAATAGGCGTCGTGCCGGGCCTGCCACAGTTTGCTGCGATCCTCCGGCCTTGTGGTCCAGGTGAAATCGCCGCTGCCGCAGTCGGCGGCGAGTTCGCGGAAATTCTTCGATTGCTCGGCGACCTCGGCCTCGCTGCCGTGAAATTCCAGCAGCAGCAGCGGCGTCTCCGGCAGCGTCAGCTTGGAATAGGCGTTGCAGCAGCGCACCTGCGCGACGTTCAGCAGTTCGATTCGCGCCACCGGGATCGCGGTCTGGATCGCCAGGATCACCGCCTGGCAGGCGCCCTCCACGGTTTCGAACGAGCACGCCGCCGCCGCGATGGTGTCCGGAATGCCGCGCAGCTTGATGGTCAGT
>NZ_DASWPE010000208.1:0-15168 GCF_036404135.1 Rhodopseudomonas sp.
CTCGGCACTTCCAGTTCATCATCGCTGGCGAGATAGCGAATCATCGCCCTCGCCGCCGCTGTCTTGCCGGCTCCGAGATCGCCCGAGAGCGTGATCACATCGCCGGGACTGACCAACAAAGCGAGATCGGCCATCAGGTCGGCCGTGGCGACCTCGTTGTTCAAAGCGACGGAGAATGTTGTGGGCTGGCTCATTCCGCGGCGTTGCGATGGGCTGTTTGATCGAGGGGGAAATCACAGATCACCGTGGTCCCCTTGCCGACGACGGAGTCGACACGAACCCGGCCGCCATGCAGTTCCACAAAAGAGCGCACCAGCGACAGGCCGAGGCCGGCACCGCGATGCCGCGAACCGTTGGCATGGCTCTCGAACCAATCGAACACCTTGTCCTTGACCTCCGGCGGAATGCCGGGACCGCGATCGGTGACCGAGAAAGTAACGTTGTGCTCGGACCGTTTCGCGCTCAGCGTGATCGTCGCATCGTGCGGCGAGAAGCCGACCGCATTGGCGAGCAGATTGTACAGCACCTGTACGACGCGGCGCTCGTCGCCGGTGAAGTTTCCGATCGCCGGATCGACGTCGATCTGCAGCGCGATACGGTCGCGCGCCAGCCGATCCTGAATGCCCTCGGCCGCGTCATCGATGGTCTTGCGGATGTCGATCGGCCCGAGGTTCAGCGTCATCGCGCCAGCGTCGATGGTGGCGAGGTCGAGAATGTTATTGATGATCGCCAGCAGCGCGCCGGTCGAGGTGGTGATGTATTCGAGATACTCGGCCTGCTTCGGCATCAACGGGCCGGTGATCGGATCGCTGAGCAGATGTGCGAAGCCGATGATGGTGGTGAGCGGCGAGCGCAGTTCGTAGGAGACGTGGTGGACGAAATCCACCTTCATCTGGTCGGCGGTTTCCAGCGCCTCATTGCGCTCGCGCAGCGCGCGCTCGACGTTCTCGGTGTCGGTGATGTCCTGGAACGTCAGCATGGTGGCGCCGTCGGGCAGCGGCATGGTCATGCAGTTCAGCACGCTGCCGTCGCGGCGCTCCAGCTTCAGCGGGATCGCGATCCGGTTCTCGATGCCGGTGATGGCGCCGCGCAGCGTCTGCCAGGTGGCGGCGTCGTCGAATAGCGGCCGGCACCAATCCACCACGGTCTCGATATGCGGCTGCAATTGCAGCGCTTCCGGCGACAGGTTCCACATCCGCGCGAATGGCGGGTTGAACAGCCGGGCGCAACCATTGCTGCCGAACACCGCGACCGCCTCGGCGAGATTGTCGAGCGTCTCGCGCTGCACATTGATCAGGCCGTCGAAACGGCGCGCCAATTCCAGGCTGGCGGTGACGTCGTCGAACAGATAGGTGACGCCGCCTTCGGGGTTCGGCGTGGTGACGATCGAAATCGCGCGGCCGTCGGGCAGATACCAGACGTCCTTGGCGGGGTCGACGGCGCGATAGGCCTCGTGCAGCCGCGCCTTCCACTCCCGGAAATTCGGCTGCTCCGGCAGTTTGCGCGCCGCGCGCAAGCGGTCGAGCACGCTGGAATCTTCCGGGTTGCTGTCGAGAAACGTGCGATCGAGGTCCCACAGCCGGCGATAGGAATCATTGTAGAAGGCGAGCCGGTGCTGTTCGTCGAACACCGCGACGCCGCTCGACAATTGGTCCAGCGTGCGGCGATGCGCCTCCGCCATCCGCACCAGGGCGGCGCCGAGCGCGTAGGCTTCGCTGGCGTCGATCGCGGCGCCGGCGCTGCCGCCGCGCACCTTCATGGCGTGGACGTCGTAGATCCGCCGCTCGCCGCCGATCACGATCGGCAATCTTGCGGCGAAATTGGCGTTGTCGTTGAGCGCGCGGTAGAGCGCTGTGCGGTCGTTGCTTTCCAGAAGCTCGAGATTGCGCTCGACGGCGTCGGCGACGTTGGCCGCTTCGGTCGCCCGCGCATAGGCGGCGTTGGCGTAGCTGAGCTGGCCGGCGTCGCGCCGGGTCCAGATCGGCCACGGCGCGGCGGCGGCGAAGTCGCGCAGCATCTCGGTTTCCTGCTGCAGCGTCTTGTGGCGCTGCGTCATTTCCGCGAGTTCGCGGCGCAGCCCGGAGAGATCGCGGATTCGCACGATGGCCTGGCCGCCGACGGCGCGGCCCATCGCCTCGATGCTGCGGCCGGTGGAGGTGACGAGGTTGAGCTGGAAACCTTCGCCGGATTCCAGCAAGGCGTCGACCGCGTGGTCCATCTTCAGCGCCGGCTCCGGCGGCATCCAGGTTCCGAACGCCAGGATGCGCTGCGGCTGAACCGCCGGCTCGCCGGCCAGCGCGGCCTGCGGCAGCAACAGCGCGACGTCGCCGCTGATCTGCGGCCTGCTATCGCCGGCGGCCCAGGCGATTAGCACCTGGGTTTCCGCAAACAACAGCGCGCGGAAGCGGTCGGCTTCGACCTGCAGGGTCTGGATGTCGCCGCGCAACCGCGCCTCGCAGGCGGCGGCGCGCAGCCTCGTGCGCATCAACAGGATCGCCGCGACCACCGAGAAGCCGAGCACGGCGACGGCCATGGTCAGCGCGATGACGTCCTGGCGGCTGAAATCCAGCAGCGCGGTCAGCGTCGGGTTCGCGGCGGTCTCGGCCGCCGTGGCCGAGGACACCGCGGCCCACATCGCTAGCGCGACGCCTGCGCCGCTACTGCGTGCCAGCGCCGTGCACGACAGCAGGGTCCGACGCATCGATGCGACCACGCCTGACATAGAGAGCCCCAAACCGTAGAACGAACGACGGCCGTCGGGCGCCGGATCGACAAGCAGACGAATGCAGCCGGATCGAGCGCGCAACAACAAATGTGCGCGCGATCCGACCGAAACCGAAATCCGCTGGTGCCGATCGTGCCCCGTTACGCCGTTCACGAATCGAGCGACATTATCCCCATCGGGACAAGCCGGGTAAGAGTCCAGATCGTGAACGGCGGATGCAGAGCAAAATTGGACGAATTTAATTTATTTGGGCGGCGGCGCCGGCGGCGATCAGCGGCCAGTCGAGCCGAATCCGCCGCTGCCGCGCGCGGTCTCATCTAGCGCGGCGACAGCCTTCAGCTCGACCCGCGCCACCCGGGCCACCACCATCTGGGCGATTCGCTCGCCGCGCTCGATGGTGAACGGCTGGCTGCCGTGGTTGATCAGCAGCACGCCGATCTCGCCGCGATAGTCCGCATCGATGGTGCCCGGCGCGTTGAGCACGGTGACGCCGTGCCGCGCGGCGAGCCCGGAGCGCGGCCGCACCTGCGCCTCGTAGCCCGGCGGCAGCGCCAGCGTTAGCCCGGTCGGCACCAACGCGTAGGTGCCCGGCGCCAGCACCAGCGGCGCGTCATTGGCGACGGCGGCGAGCAGGTCGAGCCCTGCGGCATGGGCGCTCTGATAGGCTGGCAGCGCGAGGCCCTCGCCGTGCGGCAATTGCTGGACGGTGGCGGAGATAGCGACGGTCATGATTCGGCAGTCCTTACAGCTTTGGAAATACGCGCGATCAGCGCGGTGGCGACTTGGTCTTTCGACATCACCGGCCAGGATTCGATGGCGATCGCATCGGCGGCGCGGCTCAACAGATGGATGGTGTTGCGCTCGCCGCCCATCACGCCGGTGGCCGGCGAGACGTCATTGGCGACGATCCAGTCGCAGCCTTTTCGGGCTAGTTTGGCGCGCGCGTTGTCGAGCAGATTTTCGGTTTCGGCGGCGAAGCCGATCACCAGCGCCGGCCGCTGCTCGGCGCGGCGCGCGACGGTGGCGAGGATGTCGGGGTTCTCGACGAGCTGTAGCGGCGGGGTGCCGGCGCTGCCCTTTTTCAGTTTCTGCGCGCCCTGATCGACGACGCGCCAATCCGCGACCGCGGCGGCGAAGATCGCGACATCGACCGGCAGCGCGGCGTCCACCGCCTCCAGCATCTCGCGCGCCGATTCGACGCGGATCACCTGCACGCCCGCGGGATCGCGCAGCTCGACCGGGCCGGAGATCAGCGTGACCGCGGCGCCGGCGGCCGCTGCGGCCGCGGCGATGGCGTAGCCCTGCTTGCCGCTGGAGCGATTGGCGATGTAGCGCACCGGATCGATCGGCTCGTGGGTCGGGCCGGCGGTGATCAGCACTTTGCAGCCGGCGAGTGGCTGCGGTTGCGAAGGGTGCAGAAACCCCTGTGCCGCAGCGGCGATTTCGATCGGCTCGGCCATCCGCCCGCGGCCGGCCTCGCCGGCTTCGGCCATTTCGCCGGCATTGGGGCCGACCATGTGGACGCCGTCGCGGACAAGCTGCGCGACGTTGCGCCGTGTCGCGGCGTTAGTCCACATCAAGGGATTCATCGCCGGCGCCAGCAGGATCGGCCGGTTGGTGGCGAGCAGGATCGCGCTGGCGAGGTCGTCGGCGTGGCCGTTGGCGATCTTCGCCATCAGGTCGGCGGTCGCCGGCGCCACCAATACGAGCGCGCAGTCGCGCCCCAGCCGAATGTGGCCCGCGTCGAATTCACTCGCGGGGTCAAACAGATCGGTGTAGCAGCGCTGATGCGACAGGGCGCTTGCGGTGAGCGGCGTGACGAATTGCTGCGCGGCGCGGGTCAACACGCAGCGCACCTCGAAGCCGCGCTCCATCAGCCGCCGGATCAGGTCCATGGATTTATAGGCGGCGATGCCGCCGCCGACGATCAGGGTGATTTTCGGCGGATGGCCCGCGGCGCCGGGCTGCGGCGGCGGCGTTTCCGGCTGCGCCGAGGCCTCGTCAAAACTTGCGGCAAACTCGTGGCGCGGCTGCGACGCCTCGCGCAGGATGATCCGCACCTCGTCTTCCATCGAACGGCCATGGCGCGCGGCGCGCTGCCGCAGTTCGGCCTTGATCGCCTCGTCGAGTTTGCGGATCGTCAGACTGGCCACGCGGGTTCTCCTGCGTGGAACTTAGCCAACGACCGCATTGCAGGCAAGACATGAGTGCGTTGCAATCATTGCGTGCGTCGACTCACTGCATCGACAGCAACACGCCGATGAAGGTGGCGGCGATGATCCACAGCGCGATGGTGCGGCCGCGGGTGCGGTTGCGCTCGGAGCGGCCGATCGCGGCGATGGTCTCCGGCGACAACACCAGGCCGTTGCGGGTCATGCCCTCGAGCTGGTTGAGCAGCGCCACCGAGCGCGCGGCGATCGCCGGCAGCCCGCCGAGCAGATGGCCGAGTTCGCCGGCGCCCGACAGCGCGGTCTCGATCTTGCCGACCGGGCCTAAGTTGCGCTCGATCCATTCGCGCACCACCGGATCGGCGACCTTCCAGATGTCGAGCTTGGGATCGAACGAACGCGCCACGCCTTCGACCACCACCATGGTCTTCTGCAACAGAATGAGCTCGGGCCTGGTGCGCATGTCGAACAGCCCGGTGACCTCGAGCAGCAGCGTCAGCAGCTTGGCCATCGAGATGTCTTCGGCGATGCGGTTGTGGATCGGCTCGCCGATGGCGCGGATCGCTTGCGCGAAATTCTCCACCGAATGATGCGCCGGCACGTAGCCGGCCTCGAAATGCACCTCGGCGACGCGGCGATAGTTGCGGGTGATGAAGCCAAGCAGGATCTCGGCGAGAAACCGCCGCTCCTTCGGCGCGAGCCGCCCCATGATGCCGAAATCCACCGCGACCAGGCGTCCGGTCGGGTCGAGGAACAGGTTGCCGGGATGCATGTCGGCGTGGAAGAAGCCGTCGCGCAGCGCGTGGCGCAGAAAGCTCTGGATCACCTTGCGGCCGAGTTCGGCGACGTCGACCTTGGCTTCGGCGAGCCGGGCGTGATCGTTCAGCGGAATGCCGTCGATCCACTCCATGGTCAGCACGTTGTGGGTGGTGCGGTCCCAGTCGACCTGCGGCACCCGGAAATCCGGATCGTCCTTGGTGTTCTCGGCCATCTCGGAGGCGGCGGCGGCTTCCAGCCGCAGATCCATCTCCATCGCCACCGAGCGCGACATGGTGTTGATGATCTCGACCAGCCGCAGCCGCCGCGCTTCCGACGAATAGATCTCGGCCTTTTCCGCCACGAAGAAGAAATCGCCGAGGTCGCGGTTGAACCGCGCCGCCACGTTCGGTCGCAGCACCTTCACCGCGACGCGCTTGCGCAGCCCGTCGGTGTCGGTCTCGCCGCGATGCACCTGGGCAATCGAGGCTGCCGCGACCGGCTCGCTAAGGCTGACGAACACCTGCGCCACCGGGCGCTCCAGCGATGCCGCGATCACCGCCTCGGCCTCGGTCTGCGAGAACGGCGGTAGCCGGTCCTGCAGGCTTTCGAGGTCGCGCGCCATCGCCACCCCGACCACGTCGGGGCGGGTGGCGAGGAATTGCCCGAGCTTGAGATAGGCCGGGCCGAGCCTTGTCAGCGCGCGCGACAATCGCGGTCCGGATTTGGCGCCGGGGCGCTCGATCAGCCGGGCGACCCGCAGCGCCAGTTGGCCCGGCGGCGGCACCAGCGACGGATCGACCACGCCGAACACGCCCTCGCGCGCAAACACGTAGCCGGCGCGGGCCAGCCGCGCCGCATGAGTAAGGGCAGAGATCACAAACGCCAGCCCGAATGCAGCGCCACGATGCCGCCGGACAGCGACTGATAGGACACCCGGGCGAAGCCGGCGTCGCGGATCATCTCGGCGAACACCGCGGGCTTCGGGAATTTGCGAATCGATTCCACCAGATATTGATAGGATTCGGCGTCGCCGGTGACGACGCGGCCGATCTGCGGGATCACGTTGAACGAGAACAGGTCGTAGATCTTGTCGAGGCCGGGGACGTCGACATGAGAGAATTCCAGGCACAGGAAGCGGCTGCCCGGCTTCAGCACCCGGTAGGCTTCTTTCAGCGCCGCATCGATCCGCGGCACGTTGCGGATGCCGAAGGCGATGGTATAGGCGTCGTAGCTCTTGTCGGGAAACGGCAGCGCTTCGGCATTGCCCTCGATGAACGACACTTGGTGGTCGAGATGCCGCGCCAGCGCGCGTTCGCGGCCGACGCTGAGCATGTCGGAATTGATGTCGCAGACCGTGGCGGTGAAGCCCGTGCCTGCGGCCTTGGCGGCGCGGAACGAGATGTCGCCGGTGCCGCCGGCGACGTCGAGCAGCGCGAACGGCGCGTCGGAGCGCGGCGGGTTCAGCGCGGTGATCATGACGTTCTTCCAAGCGCGGTGCAGCCCGCCCGACATCAGATCGTTCATCAGGTCGTAGCGCGATGCGACGCTGTGGAACACGTCGTTGACCAGCGTCTGCTTGTCGTCCAGCGCCACGTCCTTGAAGCCGAAATGCGTGGTCTCGCCCGGCTGAGTCATGCCAATTCTCCTGCGCGCGGCGGCGCGCGCTGGCCCGAGCCGGTGCGCCGTCGCCAAAACCTGTCTGCGGCGGACCATATAGCGCGCCGCCGCCGATGGCGCTATCACCTTGGCAACCCAAGGTGAACGCGCCGCATGCCGGAATTGCCCGAAGTCGAAACCGTCCGGCGCGGGCTTGAGCCGGCGATGGCCGGCGCCCGGATCGAGGGCTTTCTGGCCCGCCGCGCCGATCTGCGCTTTGCGCTGCAGCCGGATCTCGCCAAACGGCTGATCGGCCAGACCGTCAAGGGGCTCGGCCGCCGGGCGAAATATCTTTTGGCGGAGCTGTCAAGCGGCGACGTGCTGTTGATGCATCTGGGCATGTCCGGCTCGTTCCGGGTGCTGCAGGGCAGGGCCGCGACCAGGCCGGGGGCGTTTCACCATCCGCGGGGCGACGACCGCGCCCATGATCATGTGGTGTTTTCGATGTCGAACGGCGCGGTGATCGTGTTCAACGATCCGCGCCGCTTCGGCTACATGAAGATTCTCGCCCCGGGCGAGGTCGCCGAGGAGCCGTTTCTCAAAGGCTTGGGTCCGGAGCCTTTGGGCAATTCGTTCGACGCGGCGATGCTGGCGAAAGCCTGCGCCGGGCGCAAGACCAGCCTGAAGGCGGCGCTGTTGGACCAGCGCGTGGTCGCCGGCCTCGGCAACATCTATGTCTGCGAGGCGCTGTTTTACGCGCATCTCTCGCCCAAGCGGCTCGCGGCGACGCTTGCGACCCGCGCCGGCGCGCCGACCGCGCGCGCCGTGCGGCTGGTGGAAGCGATCCGCACGGTGCTGCAGGCGGCGATTGCGGCCGGCGGCTCGTCGCTGCGCGACCACCGCCAGACCTCGGGCGAACTCGGCTATTTCCAGCACTCCTTTGCGGTCTATGACCGCGAGGGCGAACCGTGCCGCACGCGTGGCTGCGGCGGGGTGGTGAAACGCTTCGTGCAGAACGGCCGCTCGACCTTCTGGTGCCCGACGTGCCAGCGGTGAGGGGGAGGCGCCGGCGGTTTCCCGCGGAGAGGCCCGCGGGCTGCCCGCGCGCGGCTCGACGCTCCCCACCGCCGTCATCCTGAGGTGCGCGCCGGCGCGCGGTGCTGCTACGTATTGCGGCTTATCGTCGGCGCGCCTCGAAGGATGGCGACGCGCGACGAGGCCTCTCGCCGCTGGTCCCGCTCCGACTCGCAGGTGGAGTAAAATAAGAGCGTCGCAGCGGCGTCGGTGTGCCGGGCGTCTCGCCCGCGGCCCATCCTTCGAGACACCCGGCTTCGCTGCGCTTCGCCGGGTTCCTCAGGATGACGCTGAATATCTTGAACGGACAACGTTGTGAGCTGGCGGGCCTGAAACGATGATCGCATCTCGCCACACCACGCGGCTGTCATTCTGAGGTGCGCGCCGGCACGCGGTGCTGCTACGTATTGCAGCTTATCGTCGGCGCGCCTCGAAGGATGACCGCTACTCGGGAACGTCGACGACCCGCGCGTGACTGCCGCGCCGCGCCAGCCGACGGATGTCGGCCCAGTCGCCGCGGATCAGCGCCTGCATCTTGGCGCGGCTCCAGCCCTTGATCTGCCGCTCGACGGCGATCGCATCGGTGATGCGATCGAAATGCTCCGACCAGACCAGCGTCAGCGGCCGGCGGGTCGAAGTGTACCCCGGGTAAGTGCCGGCGTCATGTTGCGCGATGCGCGGCGCAAGATCGTCGCCGCTGGCGCTGCCGACATAGTAGGAGCCATCGGCGCAGCGCAGCATATAGACGTAAGCCCCCATCGTCCGCACCCTTGATACTTGCGGGTTGGTCGCGCAGCATGCCAGCGCGGGATTAACTGTCAATCGAGACGTGTGGTGGCCGCTTCGCCCGCAGCCCATCCTTCGAGACGCCCGGCTTCGCCCTGCGGGCTACGCCGGGTTCCTCAGAGTCTGACTCAAAAAGCGATCAATGAAATCAGGCATTCAACCCGTCATTGCGACGAAGCAATCCAGGGCCCGCATGGAGCCCCTGGATTGCTTCGCTTCTCAGTCGGCGCTGCGCGCCGCCCTCGGCTCGCAATGACAAAGCCCCCTGATTTTGCTCGCTGCTTTTTCGGTCAGACACTCAGGATGACGACGGGGGTGGTGAAATGATACGGTTGAGATATCTCTTCCTGAACTTGTCGCTTGTACGATGATTGAGATCGTAGCTAATTGCAGCGCGACTCCAGGGCCTGCTCCACACGCCGCCGTCATCCTGAGGTGCGCGCCGGCGCGCGGTGCTGCTACGTATCGCAGCTTATCGTCGGCGCGCCTCGAAGGATGGCGACGCGCGACGAGGCCTCTGCCGCTGGTCCCACTCCGACTCGCAGGTGTGGTAACGCAGGAGTGTCGCGTAGTGGCGTCGGCGGGTCGGCGTCTCGCCCGCGGCCCATCCTTCGAGACACCCGGCTTCGTCCTTCGGACTTCGCCGGGTTCCTCAGGATGACGGTGGGGTTGTGGGGGCGCGGCGGAAGCGGGGCGCGGCGGAAGTAAATCCTCCAAACAAAAGCCCCCGCGATTGGCTCGCGGGGGCTCGTCGTCATCGGAGTGCGGCTGTGAGTTGCGCCCGGTGGCGCGCGATCGAGCCGCGCTTGCAGCATCGACGTCGCGGCGTGACCGCGACGTCGTCGCGCTGTTACTCCGCGGCTTGCAGCAGCACCGGCTCGGCCTTGAGGTCGAAGCGGTCGGCGTTCATCACCTTGGTCCAGGCGGCGACGAAGTCGCGCACGAACTTCTCCTTGGAATCCGCCTGCGCATAGACCTCGGCGAGCGCGCGCAATTGCGAGTGCGAGCCGAAGATCAGGTCGACGCGGGTCGCGGTCCACTTGACTTCGCCCGACTTGCGGTCGCGGCCCTCATAGATGCCTTCGGTGGTCGACGGCTGCCACGACGTCGCCATCGTCAACAGGTTGACGAAGAAGTCGTTGCTCAGCGTGCCCGGCTTGGTGGTGAACACGCCGTGCTTGGAATCCCCGGCATTGGCGCCGAGCACCCGCAAGCCCCCGACCAGCACGGTCATCTCCGGCGCGGTCAGCGTCAGCAGCTGTGCCCGATCGACCAGGGCCTCCTCGGGCTTCATGTATTGATGCTTCTTGCTGTTGACGTAGTTGCGGAAGCCGTCGGCGCGCGGCTCCAGCGGCGCGAAGGACGGCGCGTCGGTCTGCTCCGCCGAGGCGTCGCCGCGGCCCGGGGCGAACGGCACCTTGACCGCAACGCCGGCGTCCTTGGCGGCCTTCTCGACCGCGGCGGTGCCGCCGAGCACGATCAGGTCGGCGAGCGACACTTTCTTGCCGAACTCCTTGCCGATCGCTTCGAGCTTCTGCAGCACCAGCTGCAGCTGCGCCGGCTGGTTGACCTCCCAGTCCTTCTGCGGAACCAGGCGAATCCGCGCGCCATTGGCGCCGCCGCGCTTGTCGGAGCCGCGGAAGGTCGAGGCCGAAGCCCAGGCGGTGGAGACCAGTTGCGCTACCGAAAGCCCCGAGCCGAGGATCTTGGCCTTCAGGGCTTCGATGTCGGCATCATTGATCAAGGGATGATCGGCCGGCGGGATCGGGTCCTGCCAGATCAGCGTCTCCTTCGGCACTTCCGGGCCGAGATAGCGCGCCACCGGGCCCATGTCGCGATGGGTGAGCTTGAACCAGGCCCGCGCGAAGGCGTCGGCGAACTCGTCCGGATTCTCGTAAAACCGCCGCGCGATCTTTTCGTAGATCGGATCGACCTTGAGCGCGATGTCGGAGGTCAGCATCGACGGCGCGTGACGCTTCGACTTGTCGTGGGCGTCCGGCACGCTGCCCGCGCCCGCGCCATTCTTCGGCGTCCACTGATGCGCGCCGCCGGGGCTCTTGGTCAGCTCCCACTCGTAGCCGAACAGGTTCCAGAAGAAGTTGTTGCTCCACTTGGTCGGCGTCGAGGTCCAGATCACTTCCAGACCGCTGGTGATGGCGTCGCCGGCGATGCCGGTGCCATGGGTGCTCTTCCAGCCGAGGCCCTGGTTCTCGACCGCGCTGCCTTCCGGGTCGGCCCCGACGAACGACGGATCGCCGGCGCCGTGGGTCTTGCCGAAGGTGTGGCCGCCGGCGATCAGCGCCACGGTCTCTTCGTCGTTCATCGCCATGCGGCCGAAGGTCTCGCGGATGTCCTTGGCCGAGGCCAGCGGATCGGGGTTGCCGTTCGGACCTTCCGGATTGACATAGATCAGGCCCATCTGCACCGCGCCGAGCGGCTCGGCCAGTTCGCGTTCGCCGCTGTAGCGCTCGTCGCCAAGCCAGGTGCCCTCCGGACCCCAGAACAGTTCTTCCGGTTCCCAGGTGTCGGCGCGGCCGCCGGCAAAGCCGAAGGTCTTGAAGCCCATCGACTCCAACGCGACATTGCCGGTGAGCACGAACAGGTCGGCCCAGGAAATCTTCTGGCCGTATTTCTGCTTGACCGGCCACAACAGCCGCCGCGCTTTGTCGAGGTTGACGTTGTCGGGCCACGAATTCAGCGGCGCGAAACGCTGCTGGCCGGCGCCGGCGCCGCCGCGGCCGTCGGTGGTGCGATAGGTGCCGGCGCTGTGCCAGGCCATGCGGATGAACAGCGGCCCGTAATGGCCGAAATCCGCCGGCCACCAGTCCTGCGAATCGGTCATCAGCGCGACGAGGTCCTGCTTCAGCGCGGCGAGGTCGAGCTTCTTGAATTCCTCGGCATAATGGAACGACTTGCCGAGCGGATCGGCCGCCGGCGAGCGCTGATGCAGCACCGACAGGTCGAGCTGCTCCGGCCACCAGTCGCGGTTGCCGCGCGGCGCCGCGCCGTGCGCGACGGGGCATTTGCCGGATTTTTCGTCAGTCTTTGCGTCCATGGTGGTCTCCGATCGTAATGGCGTTGGTGGTGTGTGGCGTTGTGCGTTGGCGGTTGGCGTCGCAGCCCTCGGCATCCACGGCGCGCCCAGCCTGCGGCCGGGGCGGCGCCGGACCGAGCCGGTCCACGGCGTTGCAATCGATGCGTCGGCAATCCGATTGCCGGCGGGTGGTGATCAGTGCGGCGGTGCGTCCTCCGGAAGTGAGGCCGGATGTCCGTGCGAACTTGCGGTCCGGCGCGGCATCGTCTTGCTTGAGGATGATGGTGTTGTGTTGGCCGGCGCATCCCGCGACCGGGCGGTCACTGGGAACCCGACAAGCGCTAATCTGGAATAAATCTATCATCAGGTCCAGTCGAATTGCATTGTTCGGGCGATCAGTTTATCTGATCGGGCATGGTCACGCTGCGCCAGCTTCGCTATCTCTCCGCGCTCGCCAAGCACGGCCATTTCGGCCGCGCCGCCGAGGCCTGTTCGGTGACCCAGCCGGCGCTGTCGATGCAGATCAGCGATCTTGAGCGCACCCTCGGGGTCAAGGTGGTGGAGCGGCGGCCCGGCGAGGTGCTGCTGACCGACGCCGGCCGCGAGATCGCCCGGCGCGGCGACGAGGTGCTGACGGCGTCGCGCGACCTCGTTGATTTCGCCCGGCATCGCAATCAGCCGCTGACCGGGCGCCTCACGCTCGGGGTGATCCCGTCGCTGGCGCCGTATCTGTTGCCGAAGATCCTGCCGGCGCTGCAGCGCGGCTTTCCCGAACTGCGGCTGGAATTGCGCGAGAGCCAGACCCGGTCGTTGGTCGGCGACATCAAGAGCGGCGCGCTCGACGCGGCACTGTTGGCGCTGCCGCTGGAGGATGCCGAGCTCGACGCCTTGGCGCTGTTCGAGGATCTGTTCCTGCTGGCGGTGCCGGCCGACGATCCGCGGCCCGACACGACGCGCGTCGCCGCCCGCGACATCGACCAGAGCCGGCTGATCCTGTTGGAAGACGGCCATTGCCTGCGCGATCAGGCGTTGGCGTTCTGCGCCACCGCGCGGCGCGGCCGCAACCCGGCCGCCGGAATGACGTTCGGCGCCTCCAGCCTGTCGACGGTGATGCAGATGGTGGCGTCGGGCTATGGCATCACGCTGATTCCGCAGATCGCCGCCGAGGTGGAGCGCCGCGACAGCCGGGTCAAGCTGTTGCGGCTGACCGATCCGCAGCCCGGCCGCCGCATCGGGCTGGTGTTCCGCGCGACCTCGCCGCGCAAGGCGGATTTTACGGCGCTGGGCGAGGTGGTGAAGGCGAGCGTCGCCTGAGCGGGCGTTGCTCTTCTCCCCTCCCCCTTGCGGGGAGGGGTCGGGGGTGGGGGTCTGCGAGTCCTGACCTTGCGGTCACCCCCCTCCCCAACCCTCCCCCGCAAGGGGGGGAGGGAGCGCGCTGCCGATCGGGAGGCGCAGCGGCAAGATAAACCCGCTCACGAGAAGGTAATTTCGCCGGGCCGCTCAATTCACCCGTTCGAGCGCCATCGCCACGCCCTGGCCGACGCCGACGCACAGCGTCGCCAGCGCCAATCTGCCGCCGCGCTTTTCCAAGCCATGCACCGCGGTCAGAGCCAGCCGGGCGCCGCTCATGCCGAGCGGATGGCCGAGCGCGATGGCGCCGCCATGCGGATTGACGAAGTCCGCGTCGTCGGCGATGCCGAGCTGGCGCAGGCAGGCCAGCCCCTGCGAGGCGAAGGCCTCGTTGAGTTCGATCAGGTCGAAATCGCCGATCGACAGCCCGAGCCGCGCCAAAAGCTTCTGCGTCGCCGGCACCGGGCCGATCCCCATGATCCGCGGCGGCACGCCGGCCGAGGCCAGCCCGAGAATTTTCGCCCGCGGCGTCAACCCGTGCCGCTGCACCGCCTGCTCGGAGGCGAGAATCATCGCCGCGGCGCCGTCATTGATCCCCGAGGCGTTGCCGGCGGTCACGGTGCCGGGATTGCGCACGATCGGCTTCAATTTGGAAAGCCCCTGCAGCGTGGTCTCGGGACGCGGATGCTCGTCCTTATCCACGTTGACTGGCCCGCCTTTGCCGCCGGGCGCCGCGACCGCGACGATCTCGTCGGCAAAATAGCCCGCCGCGATCGCAACACCCGCGCGCTGCTGCGAGCGCAACGCGAAGCCGTCCTGATCGGCGCGGGAAATCTGGAACTCCTCGGCGACGTTTTCGCCGGTCTCCGGCATCGCATCGACGCCGTATTGCGCCTTGATCAACGGATTGATGAAGCGCCAGCCGATCGTGGTGTCGAAAATCTCGGCCTGCCGCGCAAACGCCTCTGGTGCCTTGCCCATCACGAATGGCGCCCGCGTCATCGATTCGACGCCGCCGGCAATGGCGAAATCGATGTCGCCGCAGCGGATCGCGCGCGCCGCGGCCCCCACCGCGTCGAGCCCGGAGGCGCACAGCCGGTTGACCGTGATGCCCGGCACCTGCTCCGGCAGCCCGGCCAAGAGCAGCGCCATCCGCGCCACGTTGCGGTTGTCCTCGCCGGCCTGGTTGGCGCAGCCGAGATACACCTCGTCGAGCGCCGCCCAGTCGAGTTTCGGATGCTTCGCCAGCAGCACCTTGATCGGGGCGGCGGCGAGATCGTCGGCGCGCACCTTGGACAGCGCGCCGCCGAACCGGCCGATCGGGGTCCGCACCGCATCGCAGACGAACACATCGCGCATCCTCGAACTCCCGTGTGTGATCCGTGCTTGATCGCCGGATTTGTTGGCGGGAGTCTTAGGAAGGCGGATCGGCGCGGTCAATCGCGCAAAACCGTGCATGGCGGCAGCAGCCGGGTAGGATCGCGGCGCGGAATTTTGCTAAGGTTTGCCGCGACAACGCGCTTGCTTTCACCTCTCCCTGTGGGAGAGGTCGACCGGCGAAGCGCAGCGAAGCCGGTCGGGTGAGGGTTTTTGTCGCTCGATAGGGCGTACCCCCTCACCCCAGCCCTCTCCCCATGGGAGAGGGAGTTCGCTGCCGTTGCCGCAACGCTGCACGT
>NZ_DASWPE010000209.1:0-24538 GCF_036404135.1 Rhodopseudomonas sp.
TTGGGCATGAGCACGAGTGGTGCCCAGGAAAGGACTCGAACCTTCACGGCCGTGAAGCCACTGGCACCTGAAGCCAGCGCGTCTACCAATTCCGCCACCTGGGCCCGGGCGGGTTAGTACGGATCGGGGGGGCGCTTGTCAAATCGGAAAGTGCGCGAGCCGGCCGGTCGTGCACCGTTTGGTTGACGCCGCATCGCGAAAACGCCAAAACCCCCTTGCTGCAAAGCCGATGCAACAGCGCGGCCGCCGCGGCCTCGACGTCACGCGATAGGATCCCAGCCATGGCCTCGCATCTGGACACCCTCGTCACGGTTTTCGGCGGTTCGGGATTTCTCGGCCGCCACGTCGTCAGCGCGCTGGCCAAACGCGATTACCGCATCCGGGTCGCGGTGCGCCGCCCCGAGCTCGCCGGCCACCTGCAGCCGCTCGGCAAGGTCGGCCAGATCCACGCCGTGCAGGCCAATCTGCGCTATCCCGATTCGGTGAAGGCCGCGGTGCGCGACGCCGGCATCGTGGTCAATCTGGTCGGGATTCTCGCCGAGGGCGGGGCGCAGAAATTCCACGCCGTGCAGGCGCAGGGCGCAGCCGCCATTGCCGAGGCTACAGCGCGCGTCGGCGCCCGCATGGTGCATGTCTCGGCGATCGGCGCCGACCCGCAGTCAGCGTCGCTCTATGCCCGCTCCAAGGCCGCCGGAGAGCAGGCGGTGCTCGCCGCGGTGCCGGAGGCGGTGATCTTGCGGCCCTCGGTGGTGTTCGGCCCCGAGGACCAGTTCACCAACCGATTCGCCGCATTGGCGCGGATCTCCGCCGTGGTGCCGCTGGTCGGCGGCGGCGTCACAAGGCTGCAGCCGGTCTATGTCGGCGACGTCGCCAGCGCAGTGGCCGCGGCGGTCGACGGCGAGGCGCAAGCCGGCGCCACTTACGAGCTCGGCGGCCCGGAAGTGCTGACCATGCGGCAGGTCATCGAGATCATCCTCGACATCATCCAGCGGAAGCGCATCCTGCTGTCGCTGCCGTTCTGGCTGGCGGGGCTGCAGGCGCGGCTGCTGCAATTCGCCCCCGGCGCCCTGAAGCTGACGCCGGACCAGGTGGCGCTGCTGCAGCTCGACAATGTGGTGTCGGACGGGGCCAAGGCCGCCGGGTTGACGCTACAGGCGCTCGGCATCCCGCCGGATTCGCTGCAGGCGATCGCGCCGTCCTATCTGTGGCGGTTCCGCGCCACCGGCCAGTTCCAGCGCAAGGTGGTCGAGCCGAAGAGCTCCTGATTCGCGGCGGCGCGGCGGCCTATTTGCCGAGCGCCAGCGCGATCAGCCCGAGCGTGCCGACGATCACCCGCCACCACGCGAACAGCGTGAAGCCGTGGCGGGTGACATAGGCCAGGAAGGTCTTCACCACGATGATCGCGGTGACGAACGACACCGCAAAGCCGATCGCCACGATCAGCGAATGGTCCATCGTCATGTCGGCGCGGTTTTTATAAAGATCGTAGACGAAGGCCCCGACCATGGTCGGGATCGCCAGAAAGAACGAGAATTCCGCCGCGGCGCGCTTGTCGGCGCCGAGCAGCATGGCGCTGACGATGGTGGCGCCGGAGCGCGACACCCCCGGGATCATCGCCAGGCACTGCGCGCAGCCGACGTAGAAATACATCGGCAGCGGGAAGTCGGTGGCCTCGTGCTCGGTCGGCTCGAGGTCGAGCTGGTCGACCCACAGCAGGATGGCGCCGCCGACGATCAGCGAAAAGCACACCACCCAGGGGTTGAACAGGTAGCTCTTGATGTAGCCGCCGGCGGCGGCGCCGATCACCGCGGCGGGCAGGAACGCCACCAGCACGCCGACGACGAATCGCCGCGCCGCCGGATCGGAGAACATCCCGACCGCGATCCGCGACAGCTTGGCGAAATACAGCGCCAGGATCGCCAGGATGGCGCCGAGCTGGATCAGAATCGCGAAGCTCTTCCAGAAACTGGTCTCGCCGAGGTCGAAGAACCGCTCGGCCAGCAGCAGGTGGCCGGTCGAGGAAACCGGCAAAAACTCGGTGACGCCCTCGACGATGCCGAGGATGACTGCCCTAATGATATCGGAAAGCATCAAATGGCCCGCTGTGGATCGGGATCGGCCCGAAAAAGCCGGGTTCTTCTCGCCTATTCGCCGGCAGGCCGCAACGCCTAAGATGCCGAACCGGCCCGGATGCCGCAAACTGCCGCTTCGCTGGCCCGACACGGCCGGCTGGTGAGGATTTGTTAAGCATCCGATCCCTATCAAGGTCCCCATGTACACGTTGTTTCACCACCCGTTCTGCCCGCTGTCGCGGTTCGTCCGCCTCGCCTTGGGGGAACATGGCCTTGATCTGCGGCTGGTGGAGGAGCGCCCGTGGGAGCGGCGCGCCGCGTTCCTGGCGCTCAACCCGGCCGGAACCACGCCGGTCTTGATCGCCGACGCCCGCCCGGCGATCCCCGGCGCCGGGGTGATCTGCGAATTCCTCGACGAAAGCCATGGCCCTGCGATGGGCGAACGCCGGATGCTGCCGACCGTGATGGACGACCGCATCGAGGTGCGCCGGCTGGTGTCCTGGTTCAACGAGAAATTCTTCGAAGAGGCCAGCGGCCCCTTGGTCACCGAACGGATCTACAAGCGGTTCATGAGCGAGGAGGACGGCGGCGGCCCGCCGGCGATGGACGTGATCCGCGCCGCAACCGCCAATGTGCGCTATCATCTGGCCTATATCGGCTGGCTGGCGCGGACCCGGAATTTTCTCGCCGGCGATCAACTGACCTACGCGGACCTTGCCGCCGCGGCGCATCTGTCGGCGATCGACTATCTGGGCGACGTGCCATGGACCGAGGACGAGGCGGCAAAGGCGTGGTACGCGCGGGTGAAATCCCGCCCGTCGTTCCGCCCGCTGCTCAGCGAATGGCTGGCCGGGGTGCCGGCCTCGCGCACTTATGTCGATCTGGATTTCTGAACGCGCCGGCGCTTGAGCCGCGGACGCAGCGCCGCGCGAAGCGGCGTTGGCTGGCGGCGCGCCACGTTTCAGCGGGTCGTCGCTGCGAACGCAGGGACCCATACGGCGCGGACTTGCATTTTAGCACCGTGGTTGACAATTTTCCCTCGTCTCCAACGCCAGGGGTGATGGGTCCCTGCCTTCGCAGGGACGACATGGGGAGGGGGCGTGCGCGATCGCAGCGGTGCGCCGCATCGACCTGCATTCATGAGTAACGATTTGACCGATCAGCTACGCGTGCAGGCCCGCGCGCTCGGCTTCGACGCGGTCGGGATCTGCGGCGTCGAGGCGATCGCAGGCATCGCTGCGCGGCTCGACGCGTTTCTCGACGCCGGCTGGCACGGCTCGATGGACTGGCTGGCGACCCATCGCGACCGCCGCGCCGACCCAAGGGTGCTGTGGCGCGAGGCGCGTTCGGTGATCATGCTGGGCATGAATTACGGACCCGACGCCGATCCGCGCGCGAACCTCGGCAAGCGAAAGCAAGGCGCGATCTCGGTCTATGCGCAGGGCGACGATTATCACGAGCTGATCAAGCCGCGGCTGAAGACGCTGGCGCGCTGGCTGATCGCGCAGGCCGGCGGCGACGTCAAGGTGTTCGTCGACACCGCGCCGGTGATGGAGAAGCCGCTGGCGCAGGCGGCAGGACTGGGCTGGCAGGGCAAGCACAGCAATCTGGTGTCGCGCGAATTCGGCTCCTGGCTGTTTCTCGGCGCGATCTTTTCCACGCTGGAATTGCCGCACGACACGCCGGAGGTCGATCACTGCGGCTCCTGCCGGGCCTGTCTCGATGCCTGCCCGACCGACGCCTTCGTCGCGCCGTACCGGCTCGATGCACGGCGCTGCATCTCCTACCTCACCATCGAGAACAAGGGGCCGATCCCGCGGCAATTTCGCAAGGCTATCGGCAACCGGATCTATGGCTGCGACGATTGCCTCGCGGTCTGTCCCTGGAACAAGTTCGCCGCGGCGGGGCGCGAGGCCAAGCTCGCGGCGCGCGCGACGCTGCGCGCGCCGCCGCTCGCCGAACTGGCGCGGCTCGACGACGCGGCGTTTCGCGCGCTGTTTGCCAAATCGCCGATCAAGCGGATCGGCCGCGACCGCTTCGTCCGCAACGTGCTGATCGCGATCGGCAACTCCGGCGATGCCGGGCTGGCCGTCGAGGCGGAGCGCTTGCTTCGTGATGACAATCCGCTGGTCCGCGGCGCCGCGGTATGGGCGCTGGCGCAATTGCTGGCGCCCGAGCCGTTCGACGCATTGGCGGCGCAATGGCTCGTCGACGAACGCGACGAGGGAGTGCGCGACGAGTGGCGTGCCAGTGCGCCGCTGCTGGGCCGTTGGGTTTCGCAATAGAAGACCGTCATCCCGGGGCGCGAGGGCGCAAGCCCCAGCGAACCCGGAATCTCGCGGCGCGCACAAGCCTTTCCAACAGCGGAATTCCGGGTTCGCGCGCCGCTGACGCGGCTTGCGCCCCGGAATGACGGCGTATGGCGGCGTAGCTCCGCCCTTACGCCACCGGCAGATCGCTGTGGCGCGGGGCGTCGACGATCAGTTCGGGGCGCGGGCCGCTCAACCGCTTATGCATGTGCACCATGAACGCCATGCCGAACAACGGGGTCGCCAGGTTGACGATCGGGATCGACACGAAGGCCGCGATCACCAGGCCGGCGATGAACACCGTGGTGGCGTATTCCTTGCGCATCGCCTTGGCCTCGGCGACGGGCCGAAACCGCATCGCCGCCAGTTCGAAATATTCCCGGCCGAGCAGCCAGGCGGTGGCGATGAAGAAGGCGATGAAGCCGGCGCCGGCGATGAACACGAACGGCAGCGCCAACAGATACACCACGATGGTCAACAGCGCGGTCTTGGTGCTTTCGGTGATGGCGAGGCCGAACGGCAGCGCCACGCCGGGGCGCTCGTCGGGATAGTATTCGCGCTCGACATGCTCGGCAACGTCGTCGACGAAAAAGCCCGCCACCAGCGAGGTCACCGCCGGCATCAGGAACACCGCGCCGAGCACGACGCCGAGCCCGGCGGCGATCGACAGCACCCAGGCGAGAATGTTGAGCGGCGCATGGAAGCTGGAGCCGAGCGCGGTCTCGGCCCAGACCTCGCCGGATTCCGCGAACCAGCTCAGCGCGCGCTGCAGCCCGATCGCCATCACCGTGATCAGCACCAAAGCGAAGCCGATCGAGCGGTACAGGATGGCGCGCATCGGCGGCGCCAGGATCTGGGTCAGGGCCTTGATGGCGGCGTCGAGCATGATCGCGTTGTCCTCTGTCGTACTCTTCGCCAGAGGTAGCCATGTCGATCGGCTTCGACAAGAGGCGCTAGCCGGCGCGCTGGCGCAGCGGCAGCCGCGCCGGGACGTAATCGACCACGGTGAAATGTTCGGTGACGCGGACCCGCTCGATCATTCCGGCGTCCGCTGCGGCCGGCGGCTGCGGATCAGCCGCGGCCGCGGCGAGCGGCAGCGCATCGACGGCGCCGTGAAACGGATCGTCGGGGTCCGGCACCTCGGCGAGCGGCTTTTGTTTATCGGCCCAATGCAGCGCGGTGTAATCGAAGCCGCTGACGATGGTCGGCTTGACGATGTTGAAATACGGCGAGATGTCGAAATCGCGCGGCATGTACAGCGAGGAATCCCGGATCTGCAAAATCTCGCGGCGCGCGGCGCGGGAGCCGGCGCGGGTGACCCTCGGCAGGATCGGATAGCGCACCGCGTCGAACGCCTGCGCGATCAGCGCCGAACAGATGATCTTGGTCGGATCGCCGGAGCCCAGCGCAATCAGCCTGCGCCGCCAGCGCTGCGGCACCGGCAGCGGAAACAGATAGCGCATCAGATCGAGGATGTTCTTGGTGTCGTAGCCGAAGCCGATCCGGTTGATGGCGTAGCGGCACACCGTGGTGCGGTCCTCATGCGACAGCCCGACCGGCCGGCACAGCCTTGTGTGATAGGGAAAGTAGCGCGATAGCGGCGAGGATTCCACGCCCTCGCCGATATTGGCCTCGATCAGCACGTGCGGCTCGCCGTTGGGCTCGCGGGCGCCGTCGATCGGGCCGACATAGAGTGCTGCGTGCGACCAGGTCGACTGCGTCAGATATTTGATGATGCCGGAGACGCGGTTGTTGCCTTCGACCAGCAGCACGTCGCCGGGCTGCATCACCGCGCGCAGATGGTCCGGATCGCTCGGGGTGAACGGCTCATAGCCCGGCACCTCCTTCTGCAGGTAATCCGCGATCAGCTTGCCGATTCGATCCAGCACGACGCCCATGGCGCTTCTCCGGCAGCCCGCCTGCCCCTCCAAATCATGGGCATAAGCCGTTGCAATTTGGTTCATTGCCACGGCATCGCCGACACATTCCGCTAACCATGAGAGTTGCCGGCTGCGCTGCAATGCGGCAAGTTCGCGGGCGATTTCCATAAATCGTCCAGTTGCGGAAAACCATGCGATGACAATGTCCCGCCGCGAGTTCCTGTCGGCGTCTGCGGCCTTGACGCTGCTACCGGCGCTGCGCTGGCCCGCCGGCGCCGCAGCGTTGCCGCGCGAGGCCGATGTGGTGGTGATCGGCGCAGGCTGCGCCGGCATTGCCGCGGCGCGGCGGATCGTCGCCGCGGGCCGCAAGGTGATCGTGCTGGAAGCCGGCCGGCAGATCGGCGGCCGCTGCCTCACCGACAACGCCAGCTTCGAGGTTCCGTTCGATCGCGGCGCGCGCTGGCTGCACAATCCGGACAGCAACCCGTTGATCAAGCTCGGGCGCGGCGTCGGGCTCGACGTCGCGCCGGCGCCGCCCGGGCAGAAGCTGCGGATCGGCCGCCGCAACGCCCGCCCCAGCGAAACCGAGGATCTGCTCGCCAGCCTGGTGCGCGCCAATCGCGCCATCGACGACGCTGCGCGCAAGGCCGACCTGTCCTGCGCTGCAGCGCTGCCGAAGGACCTCGGCGACTGGGCCGCGACCATCGAGTTCCTGCTCGGGCCCTACGCCACCGGCAAGGACCTGAAGGACCTGTCGGCGCTCGACCAGTTCCGCGCGCAGGACCGCAACGCCATGGTGGCGTGCCGGCAGGGGCTCGGCAGCATGATCGGCAAGCTCGGCGAGGGGCTGCCGGTGGCGCTGTCGACGCCGGCGACGCGGATCACCTGGAGCGGCCGCGAGGTCGGCGTCGAAACCCCGGCCGGGCGGATCGCGGCGCGCGCCGCGATCATCACGGTGTCGAGCAACGTGCTGGCCTCGGGCGCGCTCAAATTCAGCCCGGAGCTGCCGAAGCGGCAGCTCGACGCCGCGGCCAAGCTGACGCTCGGCAGCTACGACCATGTCGCGCTGCTGTTGGCGGGCAATTCGCTCGGCCTGCCCAAGGACGAGATCATGATCGAGCAAAGCAGCGACGCCCGCACCGCGTTCCTGGTCGCCAATATGGCCGGCAGCTCGCTGTGCACGGTCGACGTCGCGGGCGGATTCGGCCGCGATCTGTCGGCGCAGGGCGAGGCGGCGATGATCGATTTTGCCAAGGAATGGCTCGGCAAGCTGTTCGGCAGCGACGCGGTGGCCGACGTCAAGCAGGCCGCGGCGACGCGCTGGAACGAGATGCCCCATGTGCAGGGCGCGATGTCGGCGGCGGTGCCGGGCGGGCAGTTCGCAAGGCGGGTGCTGGCCGAGCCGATGGGTCCGTTGTACCTCGCCGGCGAGGCCACCCACGAGACGCTGTGGGGCACCGTGGACGGCGCCTGGGAGTCAGGCGAGCGCGCCGCCGACGCCGCGCTGAAACGGCTCGCCGGGCTCAAGAGCGACGAGCCGGCGCAACCCGCGCCGCGCAAGCCGAAGAAGCCGCGCCGCGAGCCCGGCGTCTCGGGCGCGAATGCAGGGGATCTGAGCTGGCCGGGAAGGCGGTAGCACCAGTGCCGCGTGGTGATCCGCCGCGACTCTCGGCGTCATCCTGAGGCGCCTGAGCACCGCGAGGGCCTCGAAGGATGGGCCGCAAGCACCGTGTCTGTCATCCTTCGAGGCGCGCAAGAAAGAGCGCGCACCTCACAGCCTGACCGAAAAAGCGATCAACGAAATCAGGCATTCAACGCGTCTTTGCGAGGAGCTCTTGCGACGAAGCAATCCAGGGCCACCCAAAAGAGCCCCTGGATTGCTTCGCTGTTCGGTCGGCGCTGCGCGCCGCCCTCGGCTCGCAATGACAAAACCCCTGATTTTGCTCGCTGCTTTTTCGGTCAGGCTCTCAGGATGACGGCCCGGCTCAGCCGCGCAGCACGCCGCCGGTCTTCTTAGTCACTTCGGCGACGATCTTGCCGCCGATCGCGTCGATTTCCTGATCGGTCAGCGTCTTGTCGCGCGGCTGGATGGTCACCGCGATGGCGACCGACTTCTTCGCCTCGTCGATGCCCTTGCCTTCATAGACGTCGAACACCGTGACTGCGGTGATCAGCTTCTTGTCGACACCCTGCGCGGCGCGGACGATGTCGCCGGCGCGCACGCCGCGATCGACGCTGAAGGCGAAGTCGCGCGACACCGGATGGAACGCGGACAATTCCAGCGTCGGCTTGGCGCGGGTCGGTTTCACCTTGGCGTCCGGAATGCGATCGAGAATCACCTCGAAGGCGACCAGCGGGCCGTCGGCGTGCAAGGCTTCCAGCGCGCGCGGATGCAGCTCGCCGAAATAGCCCAAGACGTTCTGCGGGCCGATCTGGATCGTGCCGGAGCGCCCCGGATGCAGCCAGGCCGGCAATGCCTTGCCGGTTGCGACCTGCAGCGCCTGCATCGGACAGCCGGCGGCGGCCAACACCGCAAAGGCGTCGGCCTTGGCGTCGAGCGCGGAGGCTGCGGCGGAGCCCGACCAGTGCCGGCCGAGCCCGGCCGACGAGGCGATGCCGCGGCGCACGCCGCTCGCCGCAACGAACTGATCCTGCGGCTGGTCGCCCTTGAACACCTGGCCGACCTCGAACAGCGCCAGATCCGCATTGCCGCGATCGGCATTGGCCTGCGCTGCGGCGATCAGGCCGGGCAGCAGGCTCGGCCGCATGTCGGAGAGGTCGGCCGCGATCGGATTGGCGAGCGCCAGTTCGGGCTGCCCGCCGCCGAACAATTCGGCCTGCGGCTTGGAGATGAACGACCAGTTGACCGCCTCGACCAGGCCGCGCGCTGCCAGCCCGCGCTTGGCGCGGCGGGTGCGCAACTGGATCGGGGTCAGCACCGGCTTGCGCGGACTGTCGCCGCGCTCGAACGGCGTCATCGGCACCTTGTCGACGCCGACGATGCGGACGATTTCCTCGACGATATCAGCCTTGCCGTGGACGTCGCTGCGCCACGACGGAATCGCCACCTTCACCACCTGGCCGTTGCCGGCGACCATGAAGCCGAGCCGGGTCAGGATCATCCGCACCTCGACCAGCGGCACCTCGATGCCGGCGAGGCGCTTCACTTCCGCGAGCGGAAAGTCGATCACCCGGTCGTCGCCGAACGCGTTGCCGACCACCACGATTTGCGACGGCGTGCCGCCGCAGAATTCCAGCACCAGCTTGGTGGCGAGCTCCAATCCCGGCACCATGAAGGCCGGATCGACGCCGCGCTCGAAACGATAGCGCGCATCCGAATTGATGCCGAGCCGGCGCCCGGTCTGCGCGATGTTGATCTCGTTCCACAGCGCCGATTCGATCAGTACGTCGGTGGTCTCACTGGAGCAGCCCGAGGCCTCGCCGCCCATGATGCCGGCCAGCGATTCGACGCCATTCTCGTCGGCGATCACGCAGACCTTGGGATCCAGCGTGTAGGTCTTGCCGTCGAGCGCCAGCAGGGTTTCGCCGGCGCGCGCGGCGCGTACGGCGAGATTGCCTTTCACGTTGGCGGCGTCGAACACGTGCAGCGGCCGGGCGCGGTCGAAGGTGAGGTAGTTGGTGATGTCGACCAGCGCGTTGATCGGCCGCAGCCCAATCGAGACGAGCCGCTGCTGCAGCCAATCCGGCGACGGGCCGTTCTTGACGCCGCGCACCAACCGCAGCGCAAAGCCGGGACAGAGCTTGTCGTCTTCGACCACGACCTGCACCGGGCAGGGGAATTCGCCCTTGATCGGCTTGATCGCGGGGTCCTTGAACTTGCCCATGTCGGCGGCGGCGAGATCGCGAGCGACGCCGTGGACGCCGGTGCAGTCCTGCCGGTTCGGGGTGAGGTTGATGTCGAGCACCGGATCGCCGAGCTTGGCCCAGTCGGCGTAGGACGCCCCGACCGGCGCGTCCGCTGGCAGTTCGATGATGCCGTCGATGGCGTCGGGCAGCGCCAACTCGCCGGCCGAGCACATCATGCCCTGGCTCTCGACGCCGCGGATGCTGCCGACGCTGATGGTGAAATCCTTCGCCGGGATATAGGTGCCGGGCGCCGCGAACACCGTCTTCAGGCCGGCGCGGGCGTTCGGCGCGCCGCACACCACCTGCAACGGCTCGGGCTCACCTGCGGAATTTTTTCGGCCGGTGTCGACCTTGCAGACCCGCAGCCGGTCGGCATTGGGATGCTGCTCGGCAGAGATGATCTGAGCGATCGTGAACGGCTTTAACAGCTTGGCCTTGTCCTCGATGGCTTCGACCTCGAGCCCGATCATGGTGAGCCGCTCGGCCAGCCTGTCCAGCGGCTCGTCCGTGTCGAGATGATCTTTCAGCCAGGAGAGCGAGAATTTCATGATGCTCGGTTCTTGAATAGGAGGTGGGCCGCCAGGATTCGGCGATCGTCGGATGAAAGTTGTTCGATGGCCGCGACGACGTCGCGGGCCTGATCGACGAGTTCGCGTGCACGTTTAACGGTAAAGACGCCTTTGGTGGGAGGCAGATAGTCGGCCTTGTGCCGCTCGCTTTGCAGCAGAATCACCGTCGTTCCGATTTCCCGAAGGTTGTCGCGGTCCTTCAACGGACCGGTCGCGAAGGCGCTCTTCAGCGGCCCGTGGTCCAAAGCGCGATACACCCGGATATATTCTTCGGTTGCATCGTCAGACAGCAACGCGCCAGCGCTCGATTTAGCAAGGCTGTGGAAGACCGCATAATACGCCGTGCTCACTGCCCGCCGCCGAAAGGCGCCGCTGCGGCCGCCGCGCTCCAGCAGAAGCTCCGCCGCGTCGAGCAATCGCGATACCATCGTCGGCGAGGCCATGATCTAGTTCACGTCCTCGTCGATTTGCTGGTCGCCGAGGTATTCGCCCTCGAGCAGCACGAACCGCTGCTCGCCTTCACGCAACAGCGCGGTGCGGATTTCGTGCATGGACTTGGTGATCGCTTTGGTCGGTGCGTTCGCATCGGTGTAACGAGCCTTGATACGGACCACGGGACTGCCGTCGAAGTCGATTTCAGAGCGTACTTCTGAACCTTGAAATCCGAACGCACCAAGATTGTCTCTTAGGATCCGCGACGCAATCTGTTCGATGTCATCGTCGTTCATGGGATCACTCCGCTGTTGGCAGCAGCATACCACAGACAATCATGGGTTGCTCAATCCCCCGGCCAGCGTCGGCACGTCGAGCGGCTTGAAGCCGTAGTGATTGAGGAAGCGGACGTCGGCCTCGAACAATTGCCGTAGATCGCTCATGCCGTATTTCAGCATCGCGATGCGGTCGATGCCCATGCCCCAGGCGAAGCCCTGATAGACCTCCGGATCGATGCCGCAGGCGGTCAGCACGTTGGGGTGCACCATGCCGCAGCCGAGAATCTCCAGCCAGTCCTCGCCCTCGCCGAAGCGGATCTCGCCCTTATCGCGGCGGCACTGGATATCGACTTCGAGCGACGGCTCGGTGAACGGGAAGAACGACGGCCGGAACCGCATGTTGATGTTGTCGACCTCGAAGAACGCCTTGCAGAACTCGTGCAGGATCCATTTCAAATGGCCGAGATGCGAGCCCTTGTCGATGACGAGGCCCTCGACCTGGTGGAATTGCGGCGTGTGGGTGGCGTCCGAATCGATCCGGTAGGTGCGGCCCGGACAGACCACGCGGATCGGCGGCGTCTGACTCAGCATGGTGCGCACCTGCACCGGCGAGGTGTGGGTGCGCAGCAGCTTGCGCGAGCCGTCCTCTTTCGGATTGAAGAAGAAGGTGTCGTGCATCTCGCGCGCCGGATGGCCGACCGGAAAATTCAGCTTGGTGAAGTTGTAGTCGTCGGTCTCGATGTCCGGGCCTTCGGCGATCGCAAAGCCCATGTCGGCGAAGATCGTGGTGAGTTCGTCCATCACCTGGCTGAGCGGATGAATCCGGCCCAGCTCGGCGGGCGTCTCGCGCAGCGGCAGGGTGACGTCGATGGTTTCCGAGGCGAGCCGGGCGTCGAGCGCGGCGTTTTTCAGAATGTCGCGCCGCGCGGCGAGGGCGTCGCTGACGACCGTCTTGGCGAGGTTGATCGCCGCCCCCTCGGTCTTGCGCTCCTCCGGCGACATCTTGCCGAGCGTGGCGAGCAGGGCCGAGATCGAGCCCTTTTTGCCGAGCGCCGCGACGCGCACGGCTTCGAGCGCGGCCTCGTCGGCGGCCGCGGCGACGGCGGCGAGAATCTGCGATTGCAGGTTTTCGAGATTCGACTTTTCGAGATCAGACATTGGCGAGCGCCCCGGTCTCCCAGCTCCCCTGGAGGGGAGATCGATCCGCTCAAGCGGATCGGTGGGGATGATGAAAATCGGGGGCGCGCGCGGATCGGCAGGACACCCCACCCCGAACGTCTGCAGCGACGCCTTGGGCGTCGCCGAGCCGTTCGACCCTCCCCCTCCAGGGGAGGGTAAGAAAGGCTTACGCCGCGAGCGCGGCGTCGGACCTTTAGGCCGCGAGCGCGGCCTTGGCCTTCTCGGCGATCGCCTGGAACGCCGCCGGCTCGTTGATCGCCAGATCCGACAGCACCTTGCGGTCGACGGTGATGCCCGACTTGGCGAGCCCGTTGATGAACACGCTGTAGGTCATGCCGAGCGGACGCACCGCGGCGTTGAGACGCTGGATCCACAGCGCCCGGAACGTGCGCTTCTTGCGCTTGCGGTCGCGGAACGCGTATTGCCCGGCCTTGTCGACCGCCGCCTTGGCGGTGCGGATGGTGTTCTTGCGCCGGCCACGGAAACCCTTGGCGAGCTTGTAGACTTTCTTATGCTTGGCGTGAGCCGTCACACCGCGTTTGACGCGAGCCATGACTGATCTCCTTCATCTGGAATGCTGGAATAGCCGCGCGGACGCGGCCTGATGAGGTCGCCGCAGATGCGGCTTGAACGGTCAGGCGTTCGGCAGAAAATACTTCTTGATGTTTTCGCCGTCGGTCTTGAACAGAATGCGCGTGCCGCGCAGCTGACGAATCTGCTTCTTCGTCCGCTTGATCATGCCGTGGCGTTTGCCGGCATGGGCCGACACAACTTTGCCGGTGCCGGTTACTTTGAAGCGCTTTTTGGCGCCCGATTTGGTCTTCAGCTTGGGCATTTGGCTCTCCTATCCCGACGCGCAAGAGTCGCCCGCGAGGGCGGCTGGCCGGCTAAAATGCTCGTTAGAGCGTTGAAAGTGCTCAGTTAAAGTCCACGCGGACAGAACCGGCACGGTCATCGACACGGCAGCCCTTGATCAGCCGGGCGATGAAGGTTGCGCTTATGGCAGAGCGGCGTCAGATTGGCAACGATTAACGCCAAAGCTTATGGCCGGGGCCACTCGCCTCACCACCGGACGATGCCCCTTTTCAGGGAGCCCGACGCCGATGCCGAGCCGACCGAAACCTGTTTCCGCGATCACCCGCTCCGCATGGCACGGATTGCTGGCCGCGGCGTTGCTGGCGCTGCCGATCGCCGCGCCCGACGCGGCGCAGGCAAAGCACGCCCGGCACGCCGCTGCGGCCGGCCTCTATGACGGGGTCTGGAACGTGGAATTCGCCACCGAGGCCGGCAATTGCAGCTCGGGCTACCGGGTGCCGTTCACCGTGACGGGACGACGGGTGTCGTCGGCCGGCGGCGGCAAGGTCACCGGCGGCATCGGCCGCGGCGGCGCGGTGTCGGTGCGGGTCGCGGTCGGCGCCTCGGTCGCCAGCGGCAGCGGCCGGCTCGCCGGCAATGTCGGGGCCGGGCGCTGGAGCGGACTGATTTCCGGCGACCGCTGCAGCGGCGTCTGGCAGGCGAGGCGGGGCTAGCGAGTTGCGGCAGCCTGCGGTGCGGGCTTGCCCGTAAGAGCCCCCACCCCGGCCCTCCCCCGCAAGCGGGGGAGGGTTAGGGTGGGGGGCATCGCGAGGGCGGCGCTTCACCAAGCAGCCTCAGCCACTCAACATCCCCCACCGCACAAGAAAACGGCCCGCCAGAAATCTGACGAGCCCGAATTCTCGATGCTTTGCGGGAGGCTACGCTCAGCGCGGCGCCAGCACCATGACGACCTGGCGGCCTTCGAAGCGCGCGTCCTGCTCGACCTTGGCGTATTCGGCAACGTCGTTCTTGACCTTGTCGAGCAGCTTGGTGCCGATTTCCTGATGCGCCATTTCGCGGCCGCGGTAGCGCAGGGTGATCTTCACCTTGTCGCCTTCCTCGAAGAACCGCTGCATCGCCCGCATTTTCACTTCATAGTCGTGATCGTCGATCATCGGGCGGAGCTTGATCTCCTTGATCTCGACGATCTTCTGCTTCTTGCGGGCTTCGGCGGCCTTCTTCTGCGCCGAATATTTGAACTTCCCGTAGTCCATGATCTTGCATACGGGAGGATTGGTATTGGGCGAAATCTCGACCAGATCCATGCCCGCCTCGGCGGCCATCTTGATCGCGGCGATCGTTTCGATGGTGCCATGATTCAGGCCCGTCTGATCGATCAGCTGGATCTCGTGGTTACGGATTTCATCATTGGTGCGCGGCCCGTCTTTGGTTGCGGCGGGCGGGGCTCTGTTGGGACGGCGAATGGGTGGCTCTCCAATGTTGTGAACGTAGGCGGCGAATGATCAATCAAGGTGTTAGCGGCTTGGTCGATCAGTGATGCGCTGTAACATAGTTACGAGCGTGATCGGACGCAAAAAAGCGCGGTCCATGGTGCTGATCGCGCGACAGTGTGAAGGAATCCGCAACCGGCGGCAAGCGACCAGTCGTCGGATCGTGGCAAAACCATCGTCTAAGCGGCATTTCGGCAACGCCGGCGGCGCTTTATCCCGCGAGCATCCGGGAACTTTTCCCGGCAGGGTGCGTGCCCGGTCCCGGAATCCGCTGCGTTGACGAAACAGCCCGGCTGGATCAGACAACGCAAAACCCCGGGGCAAGTCATCCATGAGCGGCGCAGCCATCGACCTCTCCATCGCCATGCCGTCGTCGATCGAGGTCGGCGTCGGCGCCGAACAGCGGCGGATCGCGGTGCGTGCTCGCGCCGGCGCGGCGCCCGGGCTGTTCTGGCTCGGCGGCTTTCACTCCGACATGACCGGCACCAAGGCGGTGGCGCTCGACGGTTTTGCCGCCGAGACCGGCCGGGCCTGCGTCCGCTTCGACTATTCCGGCCATGGCTGTTCCGGCGGCGGCTTCGCCGACGGCAGCATCAGCCGCTGGCTCGAAGAAAGCATCGCGGTGTTCGACGAGTTCTGCGACGGCCCGCAGATCGTGGTCGGCTCCTCGATGGGCGGCTGGCTGGCGCTGTTGCTGGCGCGGCATCTCGCCGGCCGGCCGACCTCGCGCGCAAACATCGCGGCGCTGGTGCTGATCGCGCCGGCCACCGATTTCACCGAGGCGCTGATGTGGGACGGGTTTTCGCCCGAAATTCGCGAAGAGATCGAGGCCACCGGGAGCTGGCTGCGGCCGTCGGACTATGGCGAGCCCTATCCGATCACCCGCAAGCTGATCGAGGACGGCCGCAAGCATCTCCTGCTCGGCGGCGCCATCGAGCTCGGCTGCCCGGTGCGCATCCTGCAGGGCCGGCAGGACCCCGACGTGCCATGGCGCCATGCGTTCACGCTGGCGGAGCGGCTGCCCTGCGACGACGTGGTGCTGAGCATGATCCCGGACGGCGACCACCGATTGAGCCGGCCGCAGGACATCGCCCGGCTGCTCGCCACGGTGCAGGAATTCGTCTGAGGCTCACACGGTCTTTTCCGGCCAGCGGCACAGATCGTTGATCAGGCAGACCTCGCAGCGCGGCTTGCGCGCGAGGCAGGTGTAGCGGCCGTGCAGGATCAGCCAGTGATGCGCGTGCAGCATGAACTCGGTGGGGATCACCTTCTCCAGCCCGAGTTCGACCGCGAGCGGGGTGTCGCCGGGGGCAAGGCCGGTGCGGTTGGCAACGCGAAACACATGGGTGTCGACCGCCATGGTGCGCTCGCCGAACGCCATGTTGAGCACCACATTGGCGGTCTTGCGGCCGGCGCCGGGCAGCGTCTCCAGTTCGGCGCGGCTACGCGGCACCTCGCCGCCGAACTCCGCGATCAGCTTGTGCGACAGCGCGATCACGTTCTTCGCCTTGGTGCGGTACAGCCCGATCGACTTGATGTAGTCGCGCACCGTGTCTTCGCCGAGATCGAGCATCTTCTGCGGGGTGTCGGCCACCGCGAACAGTGCCCGGGTCGCCTTGTTGACGCCGGCGTCGGTGGCCTGCGCCGACAGCACCACGGCGACCAGCAGCGTGAACGGGTTGAGGTGTTCGAGCTCGCCCTTGGGCTCCGGATTGGCTTTGGCGAAGCGGGTGAACGCCTCGCGCACCTCGGCCGCGCTCCAGGGTTTGGTCTTGGCTTCGGACTTGGATTCGGTCTTGGCTTTGGGCTTGGTTTTCGGCCTGTCCACTGATGTCTTGCCGACCGGCGGCTTGGCGACAGCTTTCCCGGCCTGAGATTTTCCAACCGCAATCTTCGCCCCCGCCGGCGCCTTCAACGTCTTTGCCATTCGCCCCTCGATCTTGACCGCGATCCGCGCCTGCGGCGCGCGGCAATGCTGCCGCCGCGCCGATCGCGGAGCAAGGGCTGGTTGCCGTCGTTTTTTGCAGCCGCGCCCCGATGTCGGGATTCGGGTGGCCGCGTTGTGGCCGCCGGACTAGATCGGAGGCATGATCAATCTTGCCATGACAGAGCATCGCCCCGCCAAGCCCGGCCCGCAAGACGCGGCCTTGCGCGATTATGATTCCGTGCGCCGCGCCATCGGCTTCATCTCGTTGCATTGGCGCGAGCAGCCCGCGATCGAGCCGATCGCCGACGCCGCCGGCGTCACCCCGGACGAATTGCATCTGTTGTTCCGGCGCTGGGCCGGGCTGACCCCCAAGGCGTTCATGCAGGCGCTGACGCTCGACCACGCCAAGGGCCTGCTGCGGGGCTCGGCCAGCGTGCTCGACGCGGCGCTGGATTCGGGGCTGTCGGGGCCGGGGCGGCTGCACGACCTGTTCGTGACGCATGAGGCGATGTCGCCCGGCGAATGGAAGAGCGGCGGCGCCGGCATGGCGCTGCGCTACGGCCTGCATCCCTCGCCATTCGGCACCGCGGTGGTGATCGAAAGCGCGCGCGGCCTGGCTGGCCTTGCGTTTGCCGATCCCGGCGAGGAGGCCGCGGCACTCGCCGACATGCAGCGGCGCTGGCCGCGCGCGAGCTATGTGGAAGACGCCCTGGGCACCGCGGCGCTGGCGCAGCGGGTGTTCGACACAAGGCTGTGGCGCGCCGAGGAGCCGCTGCGAGTGGTGCTGATCGGCACCGATTTCGAGGTCCGGGTGTGGGAGACGCTGCTGAAGATCCCGATGGGCCGCGCGGTGTGCTACTCGGACATCGCCAGCAGCATCGACCAGCCGAAGGCGGCGCGCGCGGTCGGCGCTGCGGTCGGCAAAAATCCGGTGTCGTTCGTGGTGCCGTGCCATCGCGCGCTCGGCAAGGGCGGCGCGCTCACCGGCTATCACTGGGGGCTGACCCGCAAACGCGCCATGCTCGGCTGGGAGGCAGGGCAGGTGGGGACGGAGTGAGGCGCTTAACGCGTTCGTTGCAACATAACGCGACGTCATCCTGAGGAGCGCGCCCAGTTGGGCGCGCGTCTCGAAGGATGCGCCGCAAGCATCTGCTTCGTCATCCTTCGAGACGCCCGGCTATGCGCTTTGCGTTTCGCCGGGCTCCTCAGGATGACCATGCAGGGCTTCGCGGGTAGCGCTTCGGCGTTCTTCGGATTACGCCGCCAGATCGAGCTTCGAGGCCACGGTGGAATCGGCGTTGAGCCGGTAGATCACCGGCGCGCCGGTGGCGAGTTCGCGCTTCAGAATGCCTTCCGGCGTGAGCTTCTCCAGCACCATGATCAGCGCGCGCAGCGAATTGCCGTGCGCCGCCACCAAGGTCCGCTCGCCGCGCAGCACGCAGGGCAGGATCTCCTGCACGTAGTAAGGCAGAGCGCGCGCCAGCGTGTCTTTCAGGCTTTCGCCGCCGGGCGGCGGCACGTCGTAGGAGCGGCGCCAGACATGGACCTGCTCCTCGCCCCATTTCTTGCGGGCGTCGTCCTTGTTGAGGCCCGACAGATCGCCATAGTCGCGCTCGTTGAGCGCCAGATTCTTCTGCGTCGGCAGCCCGGTCTGGCCGAGCTCGTTGAGCATCAATTCGAGCGTGGTCTGCGCCCGCGTCAACACCGAGGTGAAGGCCAGATCGAACACCAGGCCCTGAGCCTTCAATTTCTGCCCGGCGGCCTTGGCTTCGGCGATGCCCTTTTCGGTCAGGCCGGGGTCCTTCCAGCCGGTGAACAGGTTTTTCAGATTCCATTCGCTCTGGCCGTGGCGCACGAGCACGAGAAGTCGATCGCTCATTTGGCTGATTTCCAGTTCTGATCAGATGTCGCTGAGGCCGAGCACGTCGGCCATCGAATAGAAGCCGGGGGCCTGATCGCGCGCCCACAGCGCGGCCTTCAGCGCGCCATGGGCGAAGATCATGCGGTCCTCGGCCTTGTGGGTGAGCTCGATGCGCTCATAGGGGCCGGCGAAGATCACGCTGTGATCGCCGGTGACGGTGCCGCCGCGCAACGACGCAAAGCCGATGTCGCCGGCGTTGCGCGCGCCGGTGACGCCGTCGCGGCCACGGATCGAATGCTCGGCGAGCGCAATGCCGCGGCCGGCCGCGGCGGCCTCGCCGAGCAAGAGCGCGGTGCCGGAGGGGGCGTCGATCTTGGCCTTGTGATGCATCTCGACGATCTCGATGTCGAAGCCGTCGTCGAGCGAGCGCGCCACCCGCTTCACCAGCGCCGCCAGCAGGTTGACGCCGAGACTCATATTGCCGGACTTCACCACGGTGGCGCGCGAGGTGACGGTTCTGATCACCGCGTCGTCGGAGGCGGAGAGCCCGGTGGTACCGATGACGTGGACCAGGCCGCGCTGCGCCGCGATCGCCACATTGGCGATGGTGGCTTCCGGCACGGTGAAATCCACGATGCCGTCGGCCTCGGCCGACAGCGCCCACAGGTCGGGCGACAGCTTGATGCCGCAGGGCGGCAGCCCGGCCAGCGCGCCGGCGTCCTGGCCGAGCAGCGGCGAGGTCGGCGCCTCCAGCGCGCCGGCCAGCACCGCGCCGGGGGTTTCGGCGATGGCGCGGACCAGCGCACGGCCCATCCGGCCGCCGGCTCCCGCAACGATCAGACGCATGTCGGACATGGTTTCGGCCCTCGAACTCTGTCGCGGTATAGCCGGGGCGGGGCGGCCGGGCAACCGAAGCGGGTAGGATGCCGGCGGCGGGCGATGAATTGCTAAGATGAATTGCTAACTCGATGGCACCGGAAATTCGTCGGCGCTCGCGAAGCGGCGTGTCGAAGGGATGCGGCGCGCCGTTCTCCCCTCCCCCTTGCGGGCAGGGCGACCGCACATGGATTTTCGCAGGCCATTGCCTCGCAGCTCTCTTCACCCTTCCCTGGAGGGGGAGGGTCGGCGGGGACCGCGCGTAGCGCGGTACGCGCCGGGGTGGGGTGTGTCGCGCGAACGGCGGATGAACTCTTCGCCACCCCACCCCGCTCGCTGTGCGAGCGACCCTCCCCCTCCAGGGGAGGGTGATCCTCGCAGCAACCGCCAACTTTCATGCGATTGCCCTCCCCGCAAGGGGGAGGGGAGCGCGCTGCCGATGTGGTTAAGTCAGTGATTAGGCGCAGGCTTTGGAGGGCGAAATCCCAACTACGGCTGCGGGCCGTCATAACCCTCGACGATCACCAGGTCGTTCTCGCCATGCGGCTTGCGGAGCGCGACCAGCCGCTGGTAGTCCGGCGAGTAGTAGCAGGCCAGCGCGGTCTCGTAGTCCTTGAATTCAAGCACCACATTGCGCGAGCGCGACGAGCCTTCCGGATTCTCGTATTGTCCGGCGCGGACCAGAAACTTCGCGCCGTATTTGGCGAACACCGCGCCGTTCTGCGAGACGTAGTCCTTGTAGCCGTCCATATTGCTGACGTCGACGCGCGCGATCCAGTAGCCTTTTGCCATGATTCCCCACTCAAGCGGTTGCGGTTGCGATCTCGTCGGCGATGGCGCAGGCCGCGGCCTTCGGATCGGCGGCCTCGACGATCGGCCGGCCGACCACCAGATAATCCGCGCCGGCTTTGATCGCACGCGCGGGCGTCATGATCCGCTTCTGGTCGCCGGCAGCAGCGCCGGCCGGGCGAATCCCCGGCGTCACCAGAGCGAGTTTCGGCCCGACCAGGCCGCGCAGATGCGCCGCCTCTTCCGGCGAACAGACCAGACCGTCGACGCCGATCGCCTGCGCCTGGCGGGCGCGCAATTCGACCAGTTCGCGCACGCCGAGCCGGTAGCCGGCCTCCTGCAAATCGGCGGCGTCATAGGAGGTCAGCACGGTGACCGCGAGAATTTTCAGCCCCGACTTGCCGCGCGCTTCGACCGCAGCCTTCATGGTCTGCGGATAGGCGTGCACGGTGAGAAACGTCGCACCGAGCCCGCTCAGGCTTTCCACGCCGCGGGCCACGGTGTTGCCGATGTCGTGCAGCTTGAGATCGACGAACACTTTCTTGCCGGCATCGGCGAGCCGGCCGACCATCGACAGCCCGCCGGCATAGGCCAGTTGATAGCCGATCTTGTAGAACGACGCGCTGTCGCCGAGTTTTGCGACCATCGCCTCGGCGGCCTCCACGCTCGGCAGATCCAGCGCCACGATCATGCGGTCGCGCGCTTCTATCGTCTCACTCATGGGGACTCACTTCCGGGGGCTCACTTCATCTGCTGGGCGAATTCGATCAACTGCCGCACCAAAGCGCGCAGCGCCTCGATGTCGGCGGAATGTTTCAGCCGGTCGGTGTCGTCATAGGCCTGGTCGGCGAACGACAGCGCGAGCTGATTGGGAATCACCGTGGCGCGACAGCCCGACAGAATCAGCCGTAGCGCCGCCAGACAGCGGGTGCCGCCGAGCCTGCCTTCCGAGGCCGCCGCCAGCGCGAAGGCGCGCTCGCGAAACACCTGGCCCTGGGTCTCGTGCGGATCCTTGACCCGCGATACCCAGTCGATCGCGTTCTTCAACAATGGCGGCGGCGCGGAATTGTATTCCGGGGAGACCAGCAGCACGCCGCGATGCGCGCCGATCATCCGCTTCAGATTGACCGCGTTGGCCGGCACGCCGGACCTCGCCTCAAGATCGGCGTCGTAGATCGGCAACGGATAGTCGGAAAGCGACAGCCGCGTGACCTCGACATCGGCGCGGACGAATTCGTCGATCGCAGCAGCGGCCAGCCGCACGTTGAGCGAGCCGGTGCGCAGCGAGCCGGGAATGACGAGGATCTTGACCGCCGACATGATTCCGATCGCAACTTTGAGAGCCGGAGCCGGTGCCGGCTCCCCGAGAGCATGATGTTATCCGAAAATCCGGATCATGCTCGGATCAGCCCTTGCGATACACCCAAACCCGCGCCGGCGGAATGTTCATCCAGATCCGCTCGGAGGCCTCGGTGGCGACACCGGGCAGCGATTTCGGAATCGGCGGCGCCACCGAATAGGTAAACTGCACGAACGGCGCGCCCGGCGCCAGCATCGCGAAGGAATCGCGAATCAGCCGCAGCCTTGTCAGCATCGGCTTGGTGACCAGCGGCAGACCGGACACCACCGCCGCCGCCGGGGCTTTGAGGATCTTCCACAGCGAATCACGCAGCCGATAGGCGTCGCCCTGCACCACGGTGGCTTGCGGATAGCGCTCGCGCAGCAGCGCACAAAAGCCTGGATTGTATTCGACCAGCACCAGCCGCTTCTGATCGACGCCATGGTCGATCAGCGCGTGGGTGATGGCGCCGGTGCCGGGCCCGAGCTCGATCACCGGATCGTCGGATTCGACGTCGACATAGTTCGCCATGGTGCGGGCGAGCACTTTGCCCGACGGCATCACCGCGCCCATATGGAGAGGTTTTTCGATCCAGGAGCGGAGAAAGCGAACCTCGTCGTCGAGACGGGCAGGCTTTTTCAACGCACGCACGGAAGATTGCAGAGCCATTTGGCTACCAGGCGGGCCGGATCATGAGTGTCAAATTTCTGTTACAAGACGTATAGGTAGCAACACTAGCGGTCAAGCGAGACGGTCAGCTGGCTGCTCCGCGCGTACCGAAGAAGTCCTTGACCTTGGTAAAGAAACCGGCTGCCTCCGGTTGCGTGGCACCGGAAGATAATTTTTCGAACTCGGCCAGCAGCTCCTGTTGCCGCTTGGTCAGGTTCTGCGGCGTCTCGACCACCACCTGCACGTACATGTCGCCCATCTGCCGGGAGCGTAGTACCGGCATGCCCTTCGCGGCGATGCGGAAGCGCCGGCCGGACTGGGTGCCCGACGGCACCTTAACTTTCGACTGCCCCTTGTCGATGGTCGGCACTTCGATCTCGCCGCCGAGCGCGGCCGCGACCATCGAGATCGGAACCCGGCAATGCAGATCTGCGCCGTCGCGCTGGAAAAAGACGTGGCTCGCCAGCGACAGGAAAATATAGAGGTCGCCGGGCGGGCCGCCGCGCAGCCCGGCCTCGCCCTCGCCGGCCAACCGGATCCGGGTGCCGTCCTCGACGCCCTGCGGAATGTTGACCGACAGCGTGCGGTCGCGCTCGATCCGTCCGGCGCCGGAGCAATTCGGGCACGGATCCTCGATCATCTGGCCGCGGCCCTGGCAGCCGGGGCAGGTGCGCTCCAGCGTGAAGAAGCCTTGCGCCTGACGCACCCGTCCGGCGCCGCCGCACATTGAGCAAGTCTTCGGCTTGGTGCCGGCCTTAGCGCCGGTGCCGGAGCAGGATTCGCAGGTCACCGAAACCGGGATCTCGATCTGCGCGGTCTTGCCGACGAAGGCGTCCTCCAGCGTGATTTCCATGTTGTAGCGCAGGTCGGCGCCGCGCTCGCGGCCGTTGCCGCGGCCGCCGCGCTGCCCGGCCATGCCGAACAGGTCTTCGAAAATATCCGAGAATGACGAGGCGAAGCCGGCGCCGAAGCCCGGGCCGCCGGCGCCACCCTGCTCGAACGCGGCGTGGCCGTAGCGATCGTAGGCGGCGCGCTTGTCGCCGTCCTTCAACACTTCATAGGCTTCGTTGATTTCCTTGAAGCGGGTCTCGCTCGAGGCATCGCCGGGGTTGCGATCCGGATGCCATTTCATCGCCAGCTTGCGAAACGCCGCTTTCAGGCTGGAATCGTCAGCGCTCCGATCGACTTCGAGGGTTTCGTAGTAGCAGCGTTTGGTGGTGGACATCCGTCAAATCCGCCTGAAGTTTGTCCTGATCCCGCGAGCGTCCGGAGGAACGCGTCTCAAAGGATGCAACGCAAAACTTTAAAAACCGCCGGCCGCTCGCCGGCTCTTTACGAAAAATGGCCCCGACCGTTCAGACGCGCGCCGCGCTTCCGAGGGTGGGGGCCACGTTCATTGCAGCATCACGCCGACTTCTTCGGCTTGTCGTCGTCGACTTCGGTGAATTCGGCGTCGACCACGTCGTCCTTGGCGGCATCCTTGGCCGCGTCGGCCTCGGCCTGCTGCTTGTACATCGCCTCGCCGAGCTTCATCGAAGCCTGCGCCAGCGTGTTGGACTTCGCCTTGATCGCCTCGGCGTCGTCACCCTTCAAGGCTTCGCGCAGATCGCCCAGCGCGTCCTCGATGGCACGGCGCTCGCTCTCCTCGACCTTGGCGCCGTGTTCGGCCAAGGCCTTCTCGGTCGAATGCACCAGCGCGTCGGCGTGGTTCTTGGCGTCCACCGCCTCGCGCCGCTTCTTGTCTTCCGCGGCGTTGACCTCGGCGTCCTTGACCATCTTCTGGATGTCGGCTTCCGACAATCCGCCGGAGGCCTGGATCCGGATCTGCTGTTCCTTGCCGGTGGCCTTGTCCTTGGCCGAGACGTTGACGATGCCGTTGGCGTCGATGTCGAAGGTGACCTCGATCTGCGGCATGCCGCGCGGCGACGGCGGAATCCCCATCAGGTCGAACTGACCGAGGATCTTGTTGTCGGCGGCCATTTCGCGCTCGCCCTGGAACACCCGGATGGTGACCGCATTCTGGTTGTCTTCGGCGGTCGAGAACACCTGGCTCTTCTTGGTCGGGATCGTGGTGTTGCGCTCGATGATGCGGGTGAACACGCCGCCCAGCGTCTCGATGCCCAGCGACAGCGGGGTGACGTCGAGCAGCAGCACGTCCTTGACGTCGCCCTGCAGCACGCCGGCC
>NZ_DASWPE010000210.1:0-12643 GCF_036404135.1 Rhodopseudomonas sp.
CCCCCGTCAAAATCGAAGTGTCGCAAGACAGATCACACGAATTCCCGATTCTGGAATCCCCCCAGCAACACCCGAGTCAATCCGTCGCACCCAAGATGTGTGCATGCCTTAGTGCGCACGCAGGGACCCATCACCCCTGGCTTCAGAGATGAAGAAAAGGCCTCAACCACGGCGCCAAATTGAGACTCCGCACCGTATGGGTCCCTGCCTGCGCAGGGACGACTCGCGGACGGGCGGTGCTCATCTGCTGCCATGCGATGCGCAGCTCGCTACCCGCGGGCCTCGCGGCCGCGGCGAAACGTCTTGTAGTTGATGCCGAATTTTTCCATCCGCAGGCCGAGAATGCGGCGGGTCAGGCCAAGTTCCTGGGCGGCGTCGGTGACGTTGCCGCGGTGGCTCTTCAGCGCCTCGACGATCATCTCATATTCCACCGCCTGCACCTTGCCGCCGAGGCTGCAACCGAAATTGGTGCCGGTCTCGGCCGAGGTCTGCAGCGACGGCGGCAGGTTGTAGCCGTGGATCACGCCGTCCTCCGACAGGATCACCGAGCGCTCGATGACGTTTTCGAGCTCGCGGACGTTGCCCGGCCAGTGATACGCCATCAGCATGTTCAGTGCCGGGGTCGAGATCCGTTTCACATCGCGGCCGCTATCGGCGGCGTTGCGCGCGGCGAAATAGTCCGCCAGCAGGATCACGTCGCTGCCGCGCTCGCGCAGCGGCGGAATGGTGATCGGGAACACATAGAGCCGGTAGTACAGATCCTCGCGGAAGCTGCCCTTCGCCACCATGTCGAGCAGGTCGCGGTTGGTGGCGGCGATGATCCGCAGATCGACCTTCACCGGCTTGGCGCCGCCGACCCGCTCGAAGGTCTTTTCCTGCAGCACCCGCAGCAGTTTCGCCTGCATCGGCAGGCTCAATTCGCCGACCTCGTCGAGGAAGATGGTGCCGCCGTCGGCCAGCTCGAAGCGGCCCTTGCGCATCCCGATCGCGCCGGTGAAGGCGCCCTTCTCATGGCCGAACAATTCGCTCTCGACGATGCTCTCCGGCAATGCCGCGCAGTTGAACTTGACGAACGGGCCGTCGGCGGTGGCGCTGTTGTAGTGGATTGCGTTGGCGACCAGTTCCTTGCCGACGCCGCTTTCGCCGAGCACCAGCACGGTGGCCTTGGTGCCGGCGACCTTGTGGATCAGCTCGTAGACCTGCTGCATCGGCTTGGAATTGCCGATGATGTTGGAGGGCTTGAAACGCTCCTTCAGCGCGCTCTGCAGCCTGCGGTTCTCGTTCTCCAGCCGCACCTTTTCGACGTTCTCGAGCAGATAGAGTTCGGCCGCCGGCGCCACCATCAGCGCCACGGTGGAGAGCACCTCGACGTCCTGCTTCAACAGCCGCTGGTTGCGATAGATCCGCTCGGCGCTGATGGTGCCGATCACCTTCTGCGCGTGAATGATCGGCACGCAGAAGAACGAGCCGTTGGCGTTGCCGTTGCCGTGCGCCCGGGTGCGGTCGAGAAACCGCGGGTCGTCGCGCAGATGCGGCACCACGATGGCGTGGCCGGTTTCCACCACCTTGCCGGTGATGCCTTCGCCGGAGGCGTAGATGCCGCGCGCCTTCTCCTCCTCGGACAGCCCGAAGCTCTCGTGGATGAAGATGGTCTCCGAGCCGCGGTCATAAAGTGTCACCATGCCGCGCTGGATCCGCAGCTGCTTCTGCATCACCGACAGGATGATGGTCAGGGTCTTGGCGAGGTCCTCGCTGTCGGAAATGATTTTCGCGATCTCGAACAGCAGCGGCAGCACGTTCACCCGGCATTCGCCAGTGAAGCAGTGGGTGAATTCCTCGACCGCCGGCTCGGTCTCGACGGCTATCGGTTTGCTCGCAGTCATGGCCATGCTCGCGACCTCAGCTTCGGTTGGGTTGCACGTTCATTGCCGGGCCGGCGCCCGCCGCGCCGGCATGATCGGCTCCCGGCGCGGGCGTCGCCGACGGAACGCCGACGCGCGCGAGCGGGTTGAAGCGATTTCGTTCCGATGTGTACAATTCGACGTCCGTTTCTGCGAATGGGTACGACGCTTTTGCTCGCTTGACGGTGGCCGGGGCTGCAGCGATGCCGCACCGCCGCGCCGGCCACCGCCGCAGCGGCACCCTTATATAGCATCGGATATAACGAAACGCGTGATGATGTGAATGGCAGCACTGTCGAATCCGTAGGCAGACTGCTAATTCGGCAATCAGCCGTTGCGGCGGATGCGAGTTGATTGCAGGGGGCTACGTCCTTCGGACGACCCACGCACGCCGGCGTCGCCAACCGCGATCACCCATAACGCGTCGACCCCTGCGATGCAGCGACCCATACGGCGCGGAGTCTGATGTTGTGGGGGGGGGGGGCGCAGGCCGGTTCTTTATCTCGAACGCCAGGGGTGATGGGTCTCTGCGTGCGCAAGGACGACCCGCGGAGGGGCTGCGCGCTCACATCCCCGTTGTGCGGGGAGGGGGACGACAGCGCTCACTCGCGCTCCGGCTCAAGTGTGCCGCCGGCGAAGTTGCGATAGATGAAGCGGCCGGCGGCCTGGTCGGCTTCGGCGGCGGCGAGCCGGAAGATTGTCTCGTGCCGCGGCGACAGCGCGCAGGCCGGGTCGGTGGCGGCGGCGTCGCCGGTCAGCGCAAAGGCCTGGCAGCGGCAGCCGCCGAAATCGATCTCCTTGAAGGCGCAGCTGACGCAGGGCTCCTGCATCCAGCCGGTGCCGCGATAGCGGTTGAAGGCCTCGGAGTTCTGCCAGATCCAGGCGATCGAGTGAGCGCCGCGCACCGATTCGAATTCGAGCCCGGTGATGCTCTCGGCGGCGTGGCAGGGCAGCACCTTGCCGGTCGGCGAGATGTTGAAGAACTGCCGGCCCCAGCCGCCCATGCATTTCTTCGGCCGCAGCGCGTAGTAGTCCGGGATCACGTAGTCGATCTCCAGAATTCCCTTCAGCCGCAATCGCGCGTCTTCGACGATCCGCGTGGTGTCCTCGAGCTGTTGCAGCGTCGGCATCAAGGCGGCGCGGTTCTTCAAGGCCCAGCCGTAATATTGCACATTGGCGACTTCGAGCCGGTCGGCATCGAGATCGACCGCCATCTCGATGATGTCGGCGAGCTGGTCGAGGTTCTGCCGGTGCATCACCGCATTCACCGTGAGCGGCAACTCGAGCTCCCGCGTCCAGCGCGCCACCTCGAGCTTCTTGGCGTGCGCTCCGGCAAATCCCGCGACCCGATCGGCGCTGAACGCCTCATTGCCCTGGAAACTGATCTGCACATGGCACAGCCCGGCATCGGCCAGCGCTTGCAGCTTGTCGCGGCTGAGCAGCACCGCCGAGGTGATCAGGTTGCTGTAAAGGCCCACTTCGGTTGCGTGCCGCACCAGCTCGGCCAGATCCTTGCGCGCGGTCGGCTCGCCGCCGGAGAAGTGGATCTGCAGCACGCCGATTTCGGCGAGCTCGCTCAACACCGCCTTCCATTCTTGCGTGGTGAGTTCGCCGCGACTGCGCTCCAGCTCCAGCGGGTTGGAGCAATACGGGCACTGCAGCGGACAGCGATGGGTCAGTTCCGCCAGCACCGCCAGCGGAATGCCGAACTGTTCGGCGACCGACGAGCGCCGCTGCAGCACCGCGACGCCGTCGGCGGGATCGGCCGCAACCGGGCTGGCATCGGTCAGGGTCGGGCTCATGCGGTGTTCTCCCGCGCCTCGGCGAGGAATCCCTTGTCGGCGAGGTCCTGCAACATCGCGATGACGTCGCCGCCGATCAGTTCGCGCGCCGCGGAATATTTGCGGGCCAACAGATCGATGATGTCGGCGACGCTGCGCACGCCGTCGCACAGCTGCAAGATCTCCACCGCGATTTCGTCCGGCGCCAGCACCCGCTCCGGCGCCAGAATCACCCAGCGCTGCCGCGTGGCGTCGAACCGCAGCTTGGCGTGGCGCGGCAATACCGGCCGGCTGGCCTCCTCGACGGTCGGATTGCGGCTGCGCGGCGCTGCCATGCTCTGCCTTCAGTTTGCCTCAGGAACGAACGCACCCGGCGGCACATGGCCGTCGACATAGGCGTGGTGCAGCGCGTCGAGCTGCGCCCACAGCACATTTGTTTTGAAAATCAACGCGTTGCAGACCGCCTCGCGCTCCGCCGGGGTCGTGGCGTGGCGCTTGACGTAATCGAGGGCAAAATCCGCGTCGCGCGGCGCCTGCGTCAGCCGGCGCTTGAAGTAGGTCATGATCTGCGGATTGACGAAATCATAATGCTCCAGCATGCCGGCGATCCGCTCTTCGTGCAGATTGGGCGCGAACAATTCGGTCAGCGACGAGGCGATCGCCTCCAGCGGAGATTTGTCGCGGACGAAATGCACATAGGCGTCCACCGCAAACCGCGTCGCCGGCAGAATGCCTTGCGTGGATTCCACATAGGCGGTGTCGAGGCCGAGCCCTTCGGTCAGCTTCAGCCAGCGCTCGATGCCGCCCTCGGCGCCGAGATCGCCGTCGTGATCCTCCAGCCGGTGCCGCCACTCGACCCGCGTGGCGCGGTCGGAAAACCGCGAGATCACCACCGCATCCTTGATCGGGATCGAGCACTGATAGTAGTAGCGGTTCAGCGCCCAGGCCTGCACCTGGCCCTTGTTCAGCTTGCCGCCGTGCAGCAGCCGGTGAAACGGATGCAGATTGTGATAGCGCGTGGCGCCGATCTGGCGCAGCGCCGCTTCGAGCTGCTCGGCGTCCTGCAGCTGCGTATTTCTCGCCAGCGAAAACGCCGACATGCCGTACAAAGGCGCGTTCACAACACAACCTCCATGCCGTCGGCGGGGATCTGCCAGCCGGCGCGATCCACCGCCTTGCGTTCCGCGGAATCCGGCAGCAGCGCCGGGTTGGAATTGTTGATATGCAGAAAGATCTTCTGCGTGATGCCGCAATCCGCCAACGCGGCCAGCGCGCCGGCCTCGCCCGACATCGCGATGTGGCCCATCGCCTGCCCGGTCTTGTGGCCGAGCCCCGCCGCGATCAGTTCGTCGTCACGCCACACCGTGCCGTCGAAGAACGCCAGCGAGGCGCCAGCGAGCCGCTGTTTCAGCTCAGGCCCGACCTCGGCGCAGGCCGCGACAAAGTAGAAACTCTTGCCGGTGGAGCGATCGGTGATGCGCAAACCCAGCGTATCGCCGGTGTCGTTTTGCGCTTCTCCGTTGGGATGCGCCGCACCTTCGAGATACCAGGCGCCCTTGCCGGCCACCGCGAACGGCAGCACTTCGATGCCGGCCGGCGTGCCATCCGGCAGCGTCAGTTCGAACGGCTGATCGATCGCGATCTCGCATCGTTTCACGGCGCGTTCGTTCAACACGTTGAAGATGCTGTTGGCCGTCAGGATCGCCAGCACCCGACGATGCGCGTAAAGCGTGAACGGCGAGCCTTCGCGCATCGACAGCAGGCCGGCCACCGCGTCGACTTCGCCATTGGTGAGGATCACCCCGGCGATCGGGCTATGCCTCAATTGGCCGTGCCGGGGATGCAGCTGCGGGGTCTGGATCAGTTGCTGGCGCAGATCCGGCGAGGCGTTGATCAAAAACCAGTGCACGCCGTCGGCGCTGATCGCGACCGAGGCCTGGGTGCGCCGAAGCGCCGGATCATCACCCCTCGCCGCCTGACAGACCGGACATCCGCAATTCCATTGCGGCACCCCTCCGCCCGCGGCCGCTCCCAGAACGACGACGCGCAACATCAACCCGTCTCCGGGGCTTGCGCATTCCGCGCCTGCCGAACGCGGCAATGGCCCATGCCCGGGCACATCGCCGCGATCAGCCTTCGCTGAATGCCAAGCTATCGCAGCCTGTTACTTGCGGGCCGCGCAGGCATACATGTTGATTTCCATGCCAACGGCAACTTCGACGATCTTCGGAGTTTTCCAGGCCATTGTTCGTCCTCCCATTTGCACGGTCGATGCCGCGATTTTGCACGGTCGATGCCGCGATCCGGAAAAGATAGGGCGGTCGCCGAGCGGGCGCAAGTGAAAGCTCCGCACAGCGGCGTGAGCGGTCTCTGCTGCAGTGCGAAGTAACTACCGCCTGCCGCAGCTGCGCAATCAGTTCCGATCGCGCAGCTTGGGAGCGTCGCGCCTCGACCTGCGGACAGGCGTGGAACCACTATTCAACGCGTGTTGCGCGCGACGCCGCCACGATGCCGAGAAAGTTCTTATTGAGCCGGCGCGCAGCCGTCGCAAAGGCCGGCAACCGCGCCGCGGTCTCGGCGGCTAGCGACGCTGCGCGCTGCGGCCCGAGCGCGGTGTCGAGCGAGGCGGCGTAGGCCGGCAATTGACGCCATTGCGGCACGGTCTCTTCGGTGATCTCGACGTGGTACTGCAGCCCATAGGCCAACCCGACCCGGAACGCCTGCACCGCGCAGGCTTCGTTGCCGGCCAACAATTCGGCCCCTTCCGGCAGCCGCGTCACCTCCGCTCCATGCCATTGGAAGGTTTCCACCGGGTTGGCGAAGCCCGCAAACAACGGATCGGCGAAGCCGGCGGCGGTCAGCGCCACCGCGCCCAGCCCGACCTCCGGGCTGTTGCCCAGCGCCACCGCCCCGCCCAGCGCGTCGGCCAACAGCTGGTGGCCCAGGCAGATCCCGAGATAGGGCCGGTTCAGTTCGCGGACGAAGCGGCGGATCGCGGCCTTTTCGGGTGCCAGCCAGGGGTGCGCGCGCTCCTGCCAAACGTCCATCGGCCCGCCCATCACCACCAGCGCGTCATAGGCCTCGAGCGCCGGGATCGGCTCGCCGGCGTCGAGCTCGATGGCGTCCCAGGAAATCCCCTCGGCCCGCCAGAATTCGCGAAAAATCCCGGGGTGCTCGATATCAATGTGTTGAAAGACCAGAAAGCGCATGGTGTTCCTCGGCGTGGCGATGTGGCTTGCGTTCGGCTTGGCCTGCAAGCCGTGCGCCAGAAAATCATCGGCGGGCGAGACTTGACGGGGCCGGCGGCAGCCGTCCATCGAGCTCCCCAAGCGGGGCGCTCGCCGATTTGGGTGTTGGATAGCGGACGAGGCAGTGAGCGGGCAATTGCAAATATCCGGACCGGCCGGCATCGGGCACTCCACCAATCTGGTCGGGGTGCCTATGGATTTTCTCGCGCACGCCCGCTTCAACGACCATCCGGTGCCGCTGCACATCGCCGGCGTCCGCGAGATGAACCCGGAGCTGTTCGAGATGCTGGCACAGGCCAGCGACCTCGCAGACGCCGGCGGCGCCTTCATGTGCTACATGATGGCGATGTTCGGGATCGACGCCGAACAGCGCGAGCCGCCGCTCGGCCCGGACAAGCCGCGGCGCTATCGCTCCTCGTTCCTGCGCTTGATCACCGGCTGGGGCTGCGACAGCAACGGCGCCGAAGGCGCGGTGCTGAAGGGCTGGGTGGAAAGCCGGTTCGGCATTTTCCCGACCTTTCACAAGGAATTCATCGAGCGGATCGCGAGCGGGGTGTGGACCACCTATGTCGAAGAGAAGATGTCGAGCCGCTTCCACAACAACGCGATCTATGTGCAGCTCGATCTATTGTTCGAATTCTGCCAATGGGCGCTGGCGAACCTGGTGATGCCCGGCAAGACCCATCTGACGCTGTACCGCGGCGTCAACGATTTCAACGAACATCAGGTGATCGAGCGGATCGACAAGACCACGGTGATGATGCGGCTGAACAATCTGTCGTCGTTTTCCTCCGACCGCGAGATCGCCGAATGTTTCGGCGATACCATTCTCACCGTGCGCATTCCGCTCTGCAAGGTGGTGTTCTTCAACACGCTGCTGGCCGCCTACCCGTTCAAGGGCGAGCGGGAATATCTGGTGATCGGCGGCGAGTATCGTGTCAATGCCAGCTACTTTTAGAAGACCCCTGCGATGAAGCAGCCTGCGCGATGACCTCACCGAACCTGCAAGACCGCGCGCTCGCGGCGTATCTCGGCTTCGCCATCGGCGACGCGCTCGGCGCCACCGTCGAATTCATGACCCGCACGGAGATCGCCGGAAAATACGGCGTGCACCGCGAGATCATCGGCGGCGGCTGGCTGCGGTTGGCGCCCGGCCAGATCACCGACGATACCCAGATGGCGCTGGCGCTCGGCACGTCGCTGACAAAGCACGGGCAATTCGAGGTCGGCGATGTCTGCGAGGAATTTGCCGCCTGGCTGAAGAGCCGGCCGATCGACGTCGGCTCGACCTGCCGCCGCGGCATCCGCCGCTACATCACCGAGGGCACGGTGCAAGGCCCGTATTTCGAAGGCGACGCCGGCAACGGCGCGGCGATGCGGGTGCTTCCGGTGGCGCTCGCCACGCTCGGTCGGCCGGACCAGGCGCAATCCTGGACGCTGGCGCAATCGCGCATCACCCATCATCATCCTTTGTCCGACGCCTCGAGCCTGATGCTGGTCGGGATGCTGCACGTGCTGCTCGGCGGCGGCGACAAGGCCGCGGCGCGCAAGGTCGCCGACGGCGTGATCGCGCAGCATCGGCTGCTGAAGTTCGATCCCTATCACGGCCAGTCCTCGGCCTATGTGGTCGATACCATGCACACCGTGCTGCATTACTATTTCAGCACCGCGTCGTTTTCCGATTGCGTGATCGCGACCGTGAACCAGGGCGGCGACGCCGACACCACCGGCGCCATCGCGGCGATGCTGGCCGGCGCCACCTACGGGCTTTCGGCGATCCCGGGCAAATGGCTGGCGAAGCTCGATCCGAAGATCAGCGCAGCGATCCGCGAGCAGGTGCCGAAACTGCTGGCGATTGCGGGGCGATAATAGCGCTGCTGAGGGATGAGTACGGCTTCGCGGCACTGTAGCCGCGATGCGTCGCAATATGTTTTTGCGAGGGCGCGGCGATCGCGTGATCGGCGAGCGGGCGGGCGTCGGGATGATCTGGTCATTCGAATACCGTGATCCGTTTTCGGAAGCGCCTCTGCTCCCCTCCCCCTTGCGGGGAGGGGTCGGGGGTGGGGGTCTACAAGCACAGCGCTTAATCTGTGTGATCAGCCGAGAGCTAACTATGCGTAAGCCGTCGCGACTTGCTTTCACAGTTAGTCGACGACGCGTCGTACCCCCACCCCCAACCCCTCCCCGCAAGGGGGAGGGGAGCGCGCTGCCATCGTGGCGACGGGAGCGAGTAGCTGGCGAAGCAGTAACTGGTAGAGCCAGTCGCCCTATCGGTTTGAATAGCGAATACCCGCGACCTTACTCGCGAAACTTCTTCTTCGGCTTTTTCGGCTTCTTGTCGTATGCCGGCTTCAGCTCGAAGCTGCCGCCACTCGGCGAAACCTCGGCGTAAACCGGCCTGTCGTTGGCCAACGGGTCATAGGCCGGCTTGTCAAAACCAGGCTTGTCGTAGCCCGGCTTGTCGTAGGATTTTTTCTTCTTGAAGCCGGCCTCGCGCGGCGCGCCGTCGCCAGGCTTGCGATCGTAAGGCTTGGCCGCGGGCTTGCGCTCATATGGCTTGCCGCCGGGCGGGCGGCGCTCCGGCGTCTGCTGCGCCGCCGGCGCGTCACCCATCGCCTCGATGCGGATGTTGTCTTCCTTGTCGGGCCGCCGGATCATCGCCGCAAAGGAGTCCGCCGCGGCACCGGAAATCTCGAACTCGGTGGTGGTGTCGTGAATCCGGATCGCGCCGATGTCCTGCTTGTCGATGCCGCCGCGCCGGCAGATCATCGGCAGCAGCCAGCGCGCCTCGGCGTTCTTCTTGCGGCCGATCGCGGCGCGAAACCACACGCCGCCTTCCATGGCGTGGCGCGCGGAGGCCTTGCCGGGGCGCGCTTTCGGACTGTAGTCGCGCTCCTCGGCGCGCGGGCGGGCGTCCCGCGTGGCCGCGCGCGGCTCGCGCGAACGGGCGCCGCGGTCGCCCGGATCCAGAATGTCTTCCGGCGACGGCAGCCGCGCGCGATAGAGCCGCGCCAAGGCCGCGGCGATGTATTCGGGCGAGCGCTCGGCCAAGAGAGCCTGCGCCAGCACCAGATCCTCGGCCGAGGGCTCCTCGGCGAACAGCGCGTCCTGGAACATGCGCTCCTGGTCGAGCTTGCGGATCTCGTCGGCAGAGGGGGCAGTGCCCCACACCGCGTCGATGCCGGCGAGATTGAGCAGCAGTTCGGCGCGGCGGCGACGCGCCGGCGGCACCAACAGAACGCTGACGCCCTTCTTGCCGGCGCGGCCGGTGCGGCCGGAGCGATGCTGCATCACCTCGGCGTCGTTCGGCAGATCGGCGTGGATCACCAGCGCCAGATTCGGCAGATCAATGCCGCGCGCCGCGACGTCGGTGGCGACGCAGACCCGGGCGCGGCCATCGCGCAGCGACTGCAGCGCCATGGTGCGCTCGTTCTGGGTCAATTCGCCGGACAGCGCCACCACCGAGAAGCCACGCTCCGAGAGCGCGGTCTGCAGATGCTTGACGGCGTTACGGGTGTTGCAGAATACGATGGTGCTCGGCGATTCATAGAAGCGCAGCACGTTGACCACGGCGTGCTCGACGTCGCCGGACGCAATCCGGATCGCCTGGTATTCGATGTCGGCGTGGCCGCCCTCGCCGCCGTCGACTTCGACGCGGAACGCCTGCTGCTGATACTGCTTGGCCAAGGCGACAATGCCGCGCGGCAGCGTCGCCGAGAACAGCAAAGTGCGGCGCTCCGCCGGCGTGGTCTTGAGGATGAATTCCATGTCCTCGCGAAAGCCGAGATCGAGCATCTCGTCGGCTTCGTCGAGCACCACGGCCTTGAGTTGCGAGACGTCGAGCCGGCCGCGCCGCAGATGATCGCACAGCCGTCCCGGCGTGCCGACCACGATATGGGCGCCGCGGGTGAGTTCGCGCTGCTCCTGCCGCGGGTCCATGCCGCCGACGCAAGAGACGACGCGGGTGTCGGCGTAGGCGTACAGCCAGGCCAGCTCGCGATGCACCTGCAAAGCGAGCTCGCGGGTCGGCGCCACGATCAGCGCCAGGGGGGCGGCGGCCTGCTCGAAGCGTTCGGCGTCGCCCAGCAGGTTCTTGGCGATCGCCAGTCCATAGGCGACGGTCTTGCCCGATCCGGTCTGCGCCGAGACCAGAAGGTCGCGCCCGGCGGCCTGCTCGGCCAGCACGGCGGTCTGCACCGGGGTCGGGTCGTTATAATGGCGCTCCGCCAGGGCTCGGGCGAGCGGCGGGCTAGTGGTCAAGAATGTCACGAGATGGTGGTCCTGCTTGGCGGGACGCCGTGGCGTCGAAAGAGGCCCCGAACCGAACGGCTCGAGCCGGCGCGCCTTGAATGCGCAGCCGGCAGGCCCGTCGGAATGGGTGAGGTCGGATTGCTTTAAGCCAAGACGGCGCAAAGCGCCAATGATTGCTTGGCAAACAGCCCAAAGCCGCCGAGCCAGACCGCGCCGCCGGACCCTGCCCGACGCCGCCAGAACCGAATAGGCCTCTGGGATCGTTAAGTATTCTCTGCACGCCATGGCTTTTGACGGCCCCCGTCTCCCGGCCGGTCCGGGCGCCACGCCGCCGCGACCGCCAGGGGATCGACGGCCGACCGACGAAAGCGGCGTTCGGACCCTATAGCGTTTTCGGGCGAAGTGGGTCCCGGTTCGCGTGAAGAAAACGCGTCAAAATAACAATCTAGAGTTCCGGTTCTGATTCGATCAGGACCGGAATAGCTCTAGGTCAGATAGCTCGCCAGGTTGAGGCCTTGCACCTTGGAGATCGCCGCATAGGACGCCGTCAACTGGGCCTGATAGGTCGCCAGCGAGGCGGTGACCGCGGCGACATCGACGCTGGTGAGATCGCTGCCGAGCGTCTGCGCATAGGTCTGGTACTCGGTCTGAAAGCTGCTGGCGCGTTCGATCGCCGACGCCGCATTGGAGATCTTGCTCTGCAGCACACCGACGCCGTCGATCGCACTTTCCGACAGATCCAACGCCTCGTTCAGCGTGGCGGTCGACAGCGGTGAATTGTTGGCGACCAGATTGATGGCCCGCATCGCCTGCTCGAACGCCGAGTTGTCGGCGGTGACGCCGTAGGAGATCGTCTGGCTGTCCGACACCCGCACCGACGCTTTTTCCTGATCGCCCTGGTAATAGCTGGTGTTGGCCGTCGATGGCGATGTCGCGGTCGGATAGGTCGCCGAATCGATATCGACCGGCGCCACGTCGGTGCGCGCGCCGCCGAACACATAGTCGCCGCTGTATTGCGTGTTGAGCAGCGAAGCCATCTGCTGCAGCGCTTCCTGGGCGGATTGCGCGACGCTGGAGGAGTCGGTGCTCGCGGCGCTGGTGGCGCTGGTCAGCAGGCTGCGGAAGTTGGTCAACAGATCGGCGATCGAGCCCACCGCCGAATACATTACCTGAATCTTGCTGTCGGCCTGGGTCGCCGCGTCGATATAGGAATCCGCCCGGGTCACCGACACCTGCAGATTGACGATCTGCTGCGACGACGAGCCGTAGCCGCCGAAATCCGAGGAGACGACCCCCGAGGCCTCCTGGATCTGCATGTTGGCCATCGTGCTCTGCGTCCGCAACGCGGCGGCGATCATCTGGTCGCTGATCGAAAAGGTAGCAACGCGCATCGCCATCGTAACCGCTCCTATGACGTCGAGCTCTGCACCGCCGTCAGCAGCGATGCGAACATCTCGTTGAT
>NZ_DASWPE010000211.1:0-9561 GCF_036404135.1 Rhodopseudomonas sp.
CCCCCGTCAAAATCGAAGTGTCGCAAGACAGATCACACGAATTCCCGATTCTGGAATCCCCCCAGCAACACCCGAGTCAATCCGTCGCACCCAAGATGTGTGCATGCCTTAGTGCGCACGCAGGGACCCATCACCCCTGGCCTGCGAAATGAAGACGTGGACTCCGGCCACCCGCGCCGAAACGCGACTCCGCGCCGTATGGGTCCCTGCGTGCGCAGGGACGACGCGTTGAAACGCTGAGGCGGTTTAGCCCGCGGCCTTCGGCTTGCGCGCCGCGACATAGACCCCGGCCAGCACCAGCGCGTAGCCGATGGCGTGAAACCCCTGCGGGCGTTCGCCGAGAAAGCCGATCGCCATCGCCGAGCCGAACACCGGGATCAAGTGAAAGAACGGCGCGGCGCGGTTGGCGCCGATCAATTGGATGCCGCGGTTATAGCAAAGATAGGCCAGGATCGAGGGAAACACCGCGACGTAGCCCAGCGAAGCGATGTTGCCGAGATCGAATTGCGGCAGCGGCCGCAGCACCAGTTCCCAGATCGTCAGCGGCACCAGGAACAAAGCGCCGCAGCCGAAGGTGAAGGCCAGGAACGACATGCTGTGAATCGTCGGCCGTTTCTGCGCCAGCGCCGAATACAGCCCGAAGATCGCCATCGCCAAGATGAACAACAGATCGCCGCGGTTGAGATCGATGTCGGCGAGCTGGCTGAGGTCGCCGCGCAGCAGGATCTCCATCACCCCGATCATCGACACCAGGATGCCGAGCGCCTGCGCCAGCGTCAGCCGCACCCCGAGCACGATCAGCGACCAGATCGCCACGAACAGCGGTCCGGTGGATTGCAGCAGCAGCGCGTTCAGCGCCGTGGTGTATTCCAGCGCGGTGTAATGCAGCGTGTTGAAGGTCGAGATGCCGGCGACCGAAATCGCCACCATGATGCCGAAATGGCGGCGGATCTCGTGCCAGTCGCGCTTCAGATGCGGCCAGGCGAACGGCAGCACGATCAGAAACGCCGCGGCCCAGCGCAGCAGCGACAGAGTCACTGGCGGGAAATGCCCGGCCACGGCGCGGCCGACGATGGCGTTGCCGGCCCAGAACAGCGAGGTCAGGCTGAGCAGCAGATAGGGTTGGTCGGACAACCACGCGAAGCGGTGGTGCTCGGCGGGCGGATGCGAAAGTGTCATGGAGACCCGAACTGATGGCGCGGGCCCACGCCGGTGTCAACCCGCATCGCGCAAACGCCGCCCGCTGAAAACGGCCCCAGCAATACGGATTTCTGCGGCGATCACAATGCCGGGTCGCCTGGCGGCGATGCCGGGCCGCGCGGCCGGACGCGCGGCGTCAAGATTAGCCGCGCGTCGCCTCGTTGCTGCAGCGCGGGCCGCGGGCAACATCCGCCCGCTCGGCGGACGCGCCGCCTAACAGTCCTGATCCACCGCGTGCGCGCCCTGCGCCTGCTGCGCTGCAGTGGGCTGGCCCTGCATCTGCCGCTGCGCGTCTTCCGACGAGGCCGGCCCGCCCGCGGTGGAGCGGCCGATGGTCGAGGTCGGCGGGTGCTGCTCGGTGCCGGAGGCGTCGGCGCGCGGCGCCTGGCCGGTGTTGCCGACCGTGGGACCGGCGCCGGCGTCCTTGGCGCGGCCGTCGGCGGTGGTGCAGGGACCGGCCTGCGCGCTGCCGATGCCGAGTGCCAACAGCGCGGCACCGATCCAAATCGCGTGTTTCATCTGTCTCTCCCGGGTTTCCCGCCCTGCCTGTTGCGCTCTGCGGCGCATTGTGAGGACAGACATCAACCCGGCGGCGCGGCTGCGGTTCCTAAGGCGTCATGCCACCAGGTCGCGCGGCAGCGCGCCGAGCGCCGTGGCGGCGTCGTTGGGAGCGAGCCGGATCTGCAAGCCGCGCTGGCCGCCGTTGAGATAGACCTGGGGCTCGGCGAGAGCGGCCTGTTCGATCGCGGTCGGCACGTGCTTCTTCTGGCCGAACGGCGAGATGCCGCCGACATGGTAGCCGGTCAGCCGCTCGGCGTCCGCCGGCTTCATCATCTTGCCGGCCTTGCCGCCGAAGGCGTGCGCCAGCTTCTTCATGCTGACTTCGCGATCCGACGGCACCACGACGCAGACCGGCTTGCCGTCGACCTCGGCCATCAGCGTCTTTAGCACGCAGCGCGGCTCGGCGCCGAGTGCGGCTGCGGCCTGCAGCCCGATCGAGTCGGCGTCGGGGTCGTAGTCGTAAGCGTGCAGCGTGAAGGCGACGCCGAGCTTTTCAAGCGCCTGGGTGGCGCGGGTGGTTTTCGACATCGGCAGCTTATCCGGCTTGACGCTCGCACCAACACACGCATGCGCAGCACGCAGCAATTTGCCCTGCACCCGCGCCGCCCTGGCGTCAAGGTCAATGCCCCGGACATTCCCCGCTGAGCGGAGCGCGCCGCGGCAGCCGCTGTGGAACCCGGTCATCGGTCGCGCCGGATCGCGGCGAATCGGCCGGTTTGATCACTTTTGAACAGTCAACTCGGCCTGGTGATTTTACACAGTCGTCATGGTCCGTTTGGTACGGTCCGTTGGTCATGACAGCAGCGCTGCGCAGCCCTGGGTATCTCTGAAGGCTTCGGCTGATTGCGGTGCGAAGAACGTCCAGGGGAGGCAAGTGATGCGGCGCGCCCAAGCGAAAAAGACGTCCTACGATCCCCGTCACCCATGCCCGGTATGTGATACGCCGACCATTCTTGCCGAGGTGGCGCCGCATCCGCTGCATGCCAATTTCGACGTCCACGGCTATTTCTGCGAGCGCTGCGGGCCGGTGAAATGTCTGGTGGTGCTGCGCACTCCATCGTCCTGCCGGCTGATGTGAGGCGCGGCGATCCGGCGCGACGGCGGGGCCGATCACGGCGCCGGGGCGGCGGGCGCGGCGGCCATCGGCCTGTCTGTTCTGGACAGGCGCGGGCGGCACGGGTCGCGATCGTCAGGTGGTGAAGTCGAGCAATAGCGCGTTTTGCGAGGCCGCCGTGGTGCTGCTGGAGCCGCTGGCGCTGTAGGCGGTGGCGGAGCCTTGCTGGTCCTGCAACAGCTTCAGGAAGTCCTTCAGGATGGTGGCGATGTCGTCGGAGGTGCTCGACGACGTGCTGTCGGTCGAGCTGATGCTGCTGCTGTCGGTCGACGACGTCGCATCGGACGGCGGCGGGCCGGCGGGCGGGCCGCCGGCGCCGCCGGCGGAATCCGAGGAAAACGCGTTGGCGAAGACGTTTTTCAGTTCGGTGGCCTGGTCGCTGTTCAGCTTGCCGTTGCTGACCTGGGTGGCGATCAGATCGTCGATCTTGGACTGGATCGCGTTGCTCGAGGGCGGTTCGCTGCTGCTGCTTTGCGCGCTGCCGCTCAGCGAGGAATCGATGCTGTTGAGCGCCGAGGACAACGCGTCGCTATCGGTGGAAGCGACCGTGCCCGAGGCGAGTTCGGCTTTCAGTTCTTGCTGGAGCTTTTCCAGCGGCGTGAGGTAGCTGCTACTGGATGCAGCGGAGATCGTAGTCATGGCGTGCTCCGATAGGGCTGTTGCGACGCCGCGAGGTTATGGTTAACGCCCTTAACAAGATCTTTTTGCCGTCACGCCGATGTGTTTCCAAATGTGTCAAGGCGGCGCGCCGGCATGCCCGGAAACAAAATTTTAGCGCGCCGTCGCGCGCGCGTGGCCGCGCCAGCGAGCTGCGGCGCAAGCATGACGGTTCGTCCCTTCGCAGCGTCATGCCGCTTTGGGTCTTTGATCGCGCATCATCGGATCCGAAAACCGGGATGCAGTTTTCGGGATCCTGCTCAATGCGCGAAGCCGCAATATTGCTGCAGCGTGTCGAACAGTTCGCTGGTGTCCATCGATTTCTTCAGGATCTGGTTGGCGCCGCGATGGCCGCAGATCTCCCGCCGCAGGGTTTGCCGGGTCACCTCGTTGAGGTCGCGGCCGCTCAGCACGATCACCGGAATCTCGCCGGTCGAAGTGGTGGTGCGCAGCTTGGTCAACAGGTACTGGGCGTCGCCGTTGGGCATCGCAAAGTCGGAGACGATCACCGTCGGCTGTTGCCGGCAGGCCATCCGATAGCCCTGGGTGGCGTCGGCGGCGTACAGCACGTCGATGCCGCATTTGCGCAGCCGGCTGGTGAGGAAATCCCTGACGTTGGCGTCGTCGTCGACCAGCAGCACGCAGGGCCGCTGCCGCACCTCGGCGGGGGCGTGCAGGTCGCCGGAATGTTTGATGCGGCTTTCCAGCGCCGGATAGACCTCGGACAGCGCGCCTTCGAGTTCATTCCAGAACGCCGAGCCCTTGCGGGTGTAGAACGCGCCGAAGCTTTCGCAGCGCTCCACGGTTTCCGGGTCGCGGCTTCCGGTGACCACCACCACATGCAGCGGGTCGCGGTCGGGATCGAGCAATTGCGCGCACACCGACAGCCCGTCGACCTCCGGCATGTTGACGTCGATCAAAAGGATGTCGGGTTTGCCGAGGCGGGCTTTCATCAGCACCTGCAGGCCGTTGCTGGCGGTCTCGACCACGAAGCCCATTCGGGTGCAACGTTCGGCGAGCACCCTGACCAGCCAGGGATCGTCGTCGGCGATCAGCATTTTCGGCGCGGCTTGCATGGTATCAAGCATGGTCATCATCGCCTCCAGCGTGTTTGCCCGCCTTTGCGGCGGATCGGTTGATCGTGGGGAGCGTCTCGGCTCCCGTGATCATGCTGGGCACGGAATGATAATTTCGAGCTAACGAAATCTCGGTAGTAATGCTGATTTGTTCGCGGCGAGAACGCCGAAAACCCCTGCTACTTGGTCGGTGTCGAGACGTGGCCGGTTTTGGCACAGCGGATCAGCCGCTCCAGCGCGGCGTCGGTCGCAGCGCAGCGCGTCGGCGGGGTGCCGCTGGCGATGATGGCGTCTTCCAGCGCGGCGCCGGCCTCGCTGATTTCGGGAAAGCCGAAGATGCCGCCGGCGCCGGCTAGGCCGTGGGCGAGCCGCCGGATCGCCGCCAGTGCCGTCGTCGGATCGCCGTCGCGATCGAGCTCGGCGCGCAGCCCGCCGAGCGTTGCGGCGTCGGCGGCGGCGCGCAGCACGAAGCTGGCGCAGGCGCGCTCCAGCGGGTCGACCGATTGTACGTAGTTGCGCACCGAGGTCGCCAGCGTCATCGGGTCGAACGGTTTCGGAATGATGCCGACCGCGCCGAGCGAGCGGAAGCGGTCGAGTTCGCGGGTTTGCGCCCGCGCCGTCATGAAGATCACCGGGATCGACTGCGTTGCCGGGTTGTCGCGCAGCCGCGCCAGCGTCGCCGGGCCGTCCATCACCGGCATCATCACGTCGAGCAGGATGATGTCGGGTTGCCACTCGGCGGCCACCGGCAGCGCTTCCTGGCCGGAGCTGCAACTGCGCACCACGAAGTCGGGATCGACCGCGAGCGAAATCTCCACGATCTCGCGAATGTCCGGCTCGTCGTCGATATGCAACAGGTGAATCACGGTCATGCGGGCTCCTTGACGGTGCGATCGGGCAGTCGCGCGAGCTGACCACGCACCGTGGCGCAGAGGGTCTCCAGCGAGGCGGTCGACTTCGACAGCGTGGCCTGCACCTGCTCGCTACGCGGCATCGCGGCGCCGGCGGTGGAGAAGATCACCACCGGAATCGGATCGCCCGCGGCGTCGCGAAGCTCGGGCAATAGATCGAGGCCGCTCTCGGTGCCGATGGCGATTTCCAGCACCGCCAGATCGATCGGCGCCGCCGCCAGCAATTGCCGCGCGCCGTGCAGCGAATTCGCCGACACCACGTCGGCGACCGCGCGCAGCTCGTAACTCACCAGCGACAGCACGTCGTAGTCGGCGTCGACATGCAGGATCTTCGGGCGGCGCTGCGGCTTGCTGGCGTGCGCGGTCCGCAGCACGGTCAACAGCGCGTCGGCGTCGACCGGCTTGTGCAGCCATTCCAGCACGTCGAGCCGCGACGACCGCACGTCGCTTTTCTCGAGCTGCGGGTTATCGGCGATGCCGATCAGCGGCGTGCTGCGGTTCCGGATCTGGGCGCGGATCTGGAACAACAGGTCGATGCCGTTGCCGTCGCGCAGCGCCGGGTCGATGATGATCGCGGCGTAAGCGGTCGCCGCAGCGCGGTCGACCGCGGCCGACGAGGCATGGGCGAAGTCGACCGCGAAGCCGTTCTGCCGCAGCTTGAGCCGCATCGCGATCGCCTGGTCGTGGTCGCTCTGGCACAGCAGCACGCGCGGCGCGTCGGGCGCCGCGCCGATATCGGTCTCGCCGCTGGCCGCGATGTCCCAGGCCGGCAGGTCGACATAGAACACCGTGCCGCCGCCCTCGGCGTCCTCGAAGCCGACCCGGCCGCCGAGCCGCTCGACGATCTGCCGGACGATGCTGAGGCCGAGCCCGGTGCCGCCCTTCTGTTTGGAAATGGTGCCGTCGGCCTGCGCGAATTTCTCGAAGATCCGCGAGCGGAAACTCTGCGGAATCCCCGGGCCGTGGTCGCGCACCTCGACCCGGACGATCTTGTCATGGGTCGAGACGCACAGCGTCACCTGCTCCGAGGTGGGGGAGAACTTGATGGCGTTGGAGATCAGGTTGGTGATCACCTGGGCGAAGCGGTCGGGATCGGCGTTGATGTCGGCGTCGACCGAATTCGGATCGAGCATGACGTGGACGCCGTAGCCTTCGGCGAATCCCCGGTTGTCCTCGATCGCCTGCTGCAGCAGCGCGCTCAGCCCGACGCGGCCGAAATTGAACACCACGCGCCCGGATTCGATCTTCTCGATATCGAGGATGTCGTTGATCAGCCGAACCAGCCGCTGGCTGTTCTTGTGCGCGATGGTCAGCAGCCGGGCCGCCGATTCCGGCAGTTGGCCGGACCATTGTCCGACCAGCAGGCCGAGCGATCCGGCGATCGAAGTCAACGGCGTGCGCAATTCGTGGCTCACCGTGGAGACGAATTCCTCCTTCAGCCGCTCCATGTGCTTGCGCTGGCTGATGTCGACGATGACGCCGAGCACCAGCAGATGTTCGCCGGCGTGGATCGGATTGAGCCCGACCTCGACCGGAAACTCGGTGCCGTCCTTGCGCACGCCGAATAGATCGCGGCCGGCGCCCATCCGCCGGCTCTCCGGCTTCGGGGTGAAGTTGTGACGGTGCGAGGCGTGCTGGTCGCGCAGTCGGCTCGGCACCAGCATGTCGACCGCCTGGCCGATCAGTTCCTCGCGGGCGTAACCGAACTGATGCTCGATTTCGCTGTTGACCATCACCATCTTGCCGTCGCTGTCGACCATCACCATGCCGTTGGGGCAGGCCTCGACCGCGAGCCGGAACATCTGTTCTCCGAGATTGCTCTCGACAATATAACCTCTGATCGCATGCATGCTGGGCTCTTTCGCTGATGGTCAGGGAACACGCCGAAGACGCCTACGCGACAGCACAAACCGATCGCGCCGCGATCGGCGGCGCGGGCGGTCCGCGCCGAATTGGTTCATCGTGCCTCCACCAGCACCTTGCGCAGCAGGTCGGCGGCGTTGCGGGCGCCGAGCTTGCGCATGATCTGGGCGCGATGCGTCTCGTAGGTGCGCGGGCTGATATGTAGCCGCAGCGCCCCCTCCTTGTTGGTCGAGCCGGCGCTGATCAGGCTGAGCACTTCGCGCTCGCGCGGCGTCAGCCGATGGTGAACGGTGCGGCTGGTCGGCGTCGGGGTGTCGCCGGCGGTCTCGATGCAGCGCGTCCACCAGGCCTGCGCGTCGCGGCCGGCGGCGACCGCGGCTGCGGAATCGCCCGATGCCTCGAACGCATTGCCGATCCGCTCGATGATGCTGCAGATCCGTTGCGTCTCGCGCAGCGCGTCGGCGGCCAGCGCCCGGGCGGCGCCGGGCGCCGCGGCGGCCTCCGCATTGGTGGTCCAGTTCAGTTCGTGCATGTAGAGCAGCAACGCGGTCAGCGGTTCGACCAGCTGATGCGCGATCACCGCGCCGACGTCGTTGGCGGCGAGCTGCCGCGCCCCGGCTGTGCCGTTGTCGGCGATCGGCTGGTCGCCGCTGCCGGGCGCCGGCGGCCCGGCCAACTTGCCGTCGCGCAGCGGCTGAGATTTCATGGACATGGCGGCGCGGCTTTCTGCTGCTGCGGCCCTTGCGACCGGCTGGCCGCGATGGCGCCGAGCAACTGCTCCGGGGTGAAGGGCTTGCGAACGCAGGCGGTGGCGCCGCGCGCCGTCGCCAGGCCGAGGAAATCGATCGCGGGATCTTGCGAGGGCCGCGGCGGGAAGCCGGTCATCGCCACGATCGGCAACGCCGGCACCTTGCGCCGGATGCTGCTGATGGTGTCGAGGCCGCTCATGCCGGGGATGAAGATGTCGACCAGCACGACGTCGAACGGCGCCAGTTCGAGGCTGCGCATTCCGGCATGGGCGCGGCTGGCGAGTTCGGTGGCATAGCCGTGCCGCGCCAGGATGGCGCGGATCGCAGCGCCGACGCTGGCGTCGTCGTCGATCACCAGCGCGCGGATCTTTGGCTCGCGGTCTGGTGGGGCTGGCTGCGCCGGCTGCATCATCGTTCAACCTGTCGTAAAACCCCGCAGAATCCGCGGCTTTGGGCAAGTGTGCCGGGCGATTCCTTTCCCTGTGTTAACTTTGCGGTACGTAGCAATACGGGCTGCGCGGCGCTGCGCCGGCGCGGCTGCCGCGGTCATGGCGGCGGCCGGGCGGCGCCAGCCGCCGCGGCCGGGGCGGGTGGCGCGGTCCCCGGCATCGGAGGATTTTCGGGGGATATCAATGGTTTGAGCATCGGCCCGCGGATCTTTGCCGGGCCTTGCCGCTTGCGTCGCCTGCCGGCATCCGTTATCCGATGGGACGCCTCGCACGCGAGCGGCCGCGGCCGTGTTTTGGCTTGGCATTCTCGCATGATGCGGAAGGGCGGTGACCGTTTTTCCGAACAGATCATGCCTCACTCGTGGATTTGCAGGGGATTGTTCGGAAATGGCCAACGTCGTCGTCGTCGGCGCCCAGTGGGGCGACGAGGGAAAAGGCAAGATCGTCGATTGGCTCTCGGAACAGGCCGACATCGTGGTTCGCTTCCAGGGCGGCCACAATGCCGGGCATACGTTGGTGATCAACGGCGAGACCTATAAGCTGGCGCTGCTGCCGTCCGGCGTGCTGCGGCCCTCCAAGCTGGCGGTGATCGGCAATGGCGTGGTGTTCGACCCGCAGGCCTTCCTCGACGAGGTGAAGAAGCTGCGGGGCCAGGGCGTCGCGATTTCGCCGGACAATCTGCGGATCGCCGAAAACGTCACGCTGATCCTGCCGCTGCACCGCGAGCTTGATGCGCTCCGGGAATCTTCCAACGCGATCACCGCGATCGGCACCACCAAGCGCGGCATCGGCCCGGCCTATGAAGACAAGGTCGGTCGCCGTGCGATCCGGCTGATGGACCTCGCCGATCTCAACACGCTGCCGCACAAGATCGAGCGGTTGCTGGCGCATCACAACGCGCTGCGCCGCGGCCTCAACCTGGAAGAGATCAGCGCTGCATCGATCCTGAAGGAATTGACCGCGCTGGCGCCACAGCTTTTG
>NZ_DASWPE010000212.1:0-16791 GCF_036404135.1 Rhodopseudomonas sp.
TCAGCGCCGCGCTGCTGCGGATGGCGGAGGCGCACCGCCGCACGCTCGACCAATTGTCCTCCGGCGTCGCGGTGTTCGACGCCCAGCGCCGGCTCGCCTTCTACAACGATTCCTATCGCCGGCTGTGGGATCTCGACCGCACCTTCCTCGACGGCAATCCCGACGATTCCAGCGTGCTCGACCGGCTGCGCCAAGCGCGAAAACTGCCGGAGCAGCCGGATTTCCGGGCCTGGAAGGCGCGGATTCACGAGGCCTATCACGCCGTCGATCCGGCCAAGGACGTCTGGTATCTGCCCGACGGCCGCGCGCTGTCGATCGTCACCACGCCGAATCCCGAAGGCGGCGTCACCTATCTGTTCGACGACGTCACCGAAAGCCTGGAGCTGGCGCGCCGCTTCGACGGGCTGATCAACGTGCAGCGCGAGACGCTGGACAATCTGGCCGAGGCGGTCGCGGTGTTCGGCAGCAACGGCTGCGCGCAACTGTTCAATCCGCCGTTCGCGCGGATGTGGAATCTGGCGCCCGAGGCGATGGGGCTGCAGCCGCATATCGAGACCGTCGAGGAATGGTGCCGGCCGTTGTTCGACGACGCCGCGACCTGGCAGACCTTGCGCGGCGCCATCACCGGGATCGACGACCGCGTCTCGGTGCCGCTCAAGCTCGAGCGCAAGGACGGCAGCGTGCTGGACTGCCGCACCATGCCGCTGCCCGACGGCGCCACCATGCTGACCTTCCAGGACATCACCGACACCGAGAATGTCGAGCGGGCGCTGCGCGAGCGCAACGAGGCGCTGGAGACCGCCGACCAGATGAAGGTCGATTTCGTCCACCACGTCTCCTACGAACTGCGCTCGCCGCTGACCACCATCATCGGCTTCGCGCATTTCCTCAGCGATCCGTCGACCGGGCCGTTGACCGAGAAGCAGGCGGAATATCTCAGCTACATCACCACCTCGACCAACGCGCTGCTGGCGATCATCAACAACATCCTCGACCTCGCCACGCTCGACGCCGGAGCGATGACGCTGAACCTCGGCCAGGTCGACATCCGCAAGGCGATCGAGGCCGCCACCGAAGGCATCCAGGACCGGCTGGCCCGCGACCACATCGTGCTCGAAGTCGAAGCCGCGCCGGACATCGGCTATTTCATGGCCGACGAACGCCGCGTGGTGCAGGTGCTGTACAATCTTTTGGCCAACGCGGTGGGCTTCTCGCCGCAGCACGCCGCGATCACGCTCAGCGCCCGGCGCACCGAGAAGACCGTGGTGTTCACCGTGACCGACACCGGCCCGGGGATTCCGCCCGACGTCAAGGAGAAGGTGTTCGACTGGTTCGAAAGCCATTCCAACGGCTCGCGGCATCGCGGCGCCGGGCTCGGGCTGTCGCTGGTGCGCTCCTTCGTCGAGCTGCACGGCGGCAAGGTGCGGATCGATTCGGTGGTCGGCAAGGGCACCACGCTGACCTGTTCGTTTCCGATCGATCAAACGCAGCAACGCAACGCCGCTGAATGAGCACCCCCGTCACATTCTCGCTGGCGCTGGTCAACGAGACCGCAACCGCAAATCTGATGGCGGACCTGGCGCTCTTGATCGGCGCCGGCGACGTCATCACGCTGTCCGGCGATCTCGGCACCGGCAAGACCGCGGCGGCGCGGGCGATGATCCGCTATCTCGCCGGCGACGCCGAGCTCGAAGTGCCGAGCCCGACCTTCACGCTGGTGCAGAGCTACGAGCTGCCGCCGTTTCCGCTGCTGCACGCCGACCTCTACCGCATCGAGGATGCGTCCGAACTAGAAGAGATCGGGCTGTCGCCATTGCCCGAGGGCAGCGTCGTGTTGATCGAATGGCCGGAGCGCGCGCCGGATCTGTTGCCCGAAGATCGCATCGACATCGCGCTGACCCATCGCCCGGCGCTCGGCACCGCCGCGCGCGCCGCGGAAATCACCGGGCACGGCAAGGCGGCGGCGCAGGTCGACCGGCTGATCACCCTGCTCGGATTTCTCGACGAATCCGGCCATGCCGACGCGCGGCGGCAACGCATGGCCGGCGACGCCTCGACGCGGTCCTATGCGCGGCTGATCCGCGACGATGTGGCGGTGATCCTGATGAATTCGCCGCCGCGCCCGGACGGCCCGGCGATCTATCACGGCAAGAGCTACAGCGCCGCGGTGCATCTGGCCGAGGACGTCAGGCCGTTCGTGGCGATCGCCGATGGATTGCGCGAGCGCGGCTTCTCGGCGCCGGCGATCCATCACGCCGACCTCGAAGCCGGGTTTCTGATCACCGAGGATTTCGGCAGCGAGAGCTTCCTCGCCGGCGAGCCGCCCCAGCCGATCGCCGAACGCTATCAGGCCGCCACCGACATGCTGGCGGCGCTGCACCGCGAGACGCTGCCGGAGACGGTGCCGCTGTCGCCGCGCGCCGTCTACGCGATCCCCCGCTTCGACGTCGAGGCGATGCTGATTGAAATCGGGCTGATGCCACAATGGTATCTGCCGGATCGCGGCGCCGCGCCGAGCGCCGCGCAGCGCGACGAATTGGTCGGCATCTGGCGCGCGCTGCTGCAGCCGCACCAGGCCGAGCCGGTCACCTGGGTGCTGCGCGACTTTCATTCGCCCAACCTGATCTGGCTCGACGACCGCGACGGCATCGCCAAGGTCGGGGTGATCGATTTTCAGGACGCCGTGCTGGGACCCGCGGCCTACGATCTGGCGTCGCTGCTGCAGGACACCAGGGTCGACGTCCCGGAACCGCTCGAACTGGCGCTGTTGGCGCGCTACATCAAGGCGCGGCGCGCGGCGGATGACGGCTTCGACGCGGTGGCGTTCGCCGAAACTTACGCGGTGATGTCGGCGCAGCGCAACACCCGGCTGCTCGGCACCTTCTCACGGCTCAACCGCCGCGACGGCAAACCGCAATATCTTCGCCACCTGCCGCGGATCTGGACCTATCTCAATCGCTCGCTGGCGCATCCGAAACTGGCGCCGCTGCGCGACTGGGTTGCCGCCCATGTACCGCCGCCGGCCTGAGCTGCCCGCCTTTACCGATTGTTAGCCGAGCCGCCGATAGTCTCGCCCGCAGACCCGCATGTTCCGCGGGGGCGCAGTGCTGTGCGGACGGAGTGAGAGACCATGGCTGTTGCCGAGCGCCGCAAGGGCGCGCGCGTGGTGTTCGAACGAGGCCTCGACGCCCACATGATGGCGATCGACGGCACCTGGCGCCGCGCCTGCAAGGTGGCGGACATCTCCGAGATCGGCGCCAAGCTGACCATCGAAGGCTCGGTGGAGGGGCTCAACCTCAAGGAATTCTTCCTGCTGCTGTCGTCGACCGGGCTCGCCTATCGCCGCTGCGAACTAACCTGGGTCAATGGCGACCAGATCGGCGTCAATTTCCTGCGCCCCAACGACAAGAAGAAGCGCGGCGCCGAGCGCGGCAAGCCGCAGGCCGCCACCCCCTGAAAGCCCGGCTGCCTCGCACGCCGCCACCCTTGCGCCGCGGCGGCGTCGTATATCCGTCATCGCCGACCATTATTGCGGGACCGGGCCGACCGATGGCCCGGATGCAACGCCGCCGGATTGCGTGCTAAACTGATTTGCAGCGAATCCGAAACAGCCTTTTCCTGAGATCCTTGCAGTCGAGAGCGTCGATGTCCGTCAAGCCAGACAGAGCCATGATCCTCGCCGCCGGGCTCGGCCTGCGGATGCGGCCGATCACCGACACGATTCCGAAACCGCTGGTCAGCGTCGCCGGCAAGCCGCTGCTCGACCACGTGCTCGATCGCCTCGCCGACGCCGGCGTCGCCGAGGCGGTGGTCAATGTGCATTACCTGCCCGACCAGATCATCGACCATGTCGCCGGCCGCAAGCAGCCGCGGGTGCTGATCTCCGACGAGCGCGACGCGGTGCGGGGCACCGGCGGCGCCGTGGTCAAGGCGCTGCCTCTGCTCGGCGCCGCGCCATTCTATCACCTCAACGCCGACACGATGTGGATCGACGGCGCGCAGTCCAATCTGGCGCGGCTCGCCGCCACCTTCGATCCGGAGCGCATGGACATCCTGCTGCTGATGGCGGCCACCGCCAACTCCATCGGCTACAGCGGCAGCGGCGATTATGCGATGGCGCCGGACGGCACCTTGCGCAAGCGCAAGGAGCTCGAAGTGGTGCCGTTCGTCTATGCCGGGGTGGCGATCCTGTCGCCGCAGCTGTTCGCCGACGCGCCGCAGGGCGAGTTTCCGCTGACCAAGATCTTCGACCGGGTGAGCGAGCAGGGTCGGCTGTTCGGGTTGCGGCTCGACGGCGTGTGGATGCATGTCGGCACCCCGGACGCGATTCCTGTCGCCGAGCGCGCCTACCTCGCCAGCAGCGTGGTCTGAGGCGTTTCGCGACCCATCCTTCGAGACGCCGGCTACGCGCTTCGCCGGGCTCCGCAGGATGACGACGAAGATTTTGAATCTGTTAGGGAATGACACAACGGGCCGTCATCCTGAGGTGCGCGCCAGAACCGGCGCCCCCAAATGCAGGGCGTTTCGTGGCGCGCCTCGAAGGATGACCCCACGGGCAATGCAGCCGCGGGCCCGTCGCTCTCCCGCCGCGCATCGCCCCATGGCATGATGCACCCGTTCGGCGAATCGGGATGATCATGCGCGTTTTCAATATTCCGGCCTCGGCGCCGTTCCTGCGGACGCTAATTGCCGCGCTGGTCGAGGGCCGGCTGGTGCCGGGCTTCGACGCCCGCGCCGATCCCGACCGGCTCGCCGAGGCCACGCTGTATCTGCCGACGCGGCGCGCCGGACGGATGGCGCGCGAGATCTTTCTCGACGTGCTGCAGAGCGACGCTGTGCTGCTGCCGCAGATCGTCGCTCTGCAGGACGTCGACGAGGACGAACTGGCATTCGCCGAACAGTCGGAGCCGTTCAGCGCCGCCGCCCCGCTCGACCTGCCGCGGAAGTTCGAACTGCTGCACCGCCGGCTGGCGCTGGCGCAATTGGTCGCCGCCTGGGGCAAGGAGCTGGCGCCGCTGGTGGTCGGCGGCCCGGCCTCGGCGCTGGCGCTGGCCGGCGATCTGGCGCGGCTGATGGACGACATGGCGACCCGCAAGGTCGATTGGAAACGGCTCGACGGGCTGGTGCCCGATGAGCTTGACGAATATTGGCAGAAGTCGCTGCAATTCCTGAAGATCGCGCGGGAATATTGGCCGGCCTATCTCGCCGCCAACGGACTGATTGAACCGGCGGCGCGGCGCGACCAGTTGATCGATGCGGAAGCCAAGCGGCTCGCCGCGCATCACGCCGGGCCGGTGATCGCCGCCGGCTCCACCGGCTCGATGCCGGCGACCGCGCAGTTTCTGCGCGCCATCGCCGCGTTGCCGCAGAGCGCGGTGGTGCTGCCGGGGCTCGACACCGACCTCGACGACGACGCCTGGCAAAAGATCGGCGGCGGCAAAGCCGACGACATCACGCCGCCGTCGTCGAACCATCCGCAATTCGCGCTGCACGCGTTGCTCGAGACCTTCGGCATCGAGCGCCGCGACGTCGTCGCCTTGGCCGAGCCCGCGCCGCGCGGCCGCGAGCTGCTTGCCTCCGAGGCGATGCGGCCCTCCAACGCCACCGCGCAATGGCACCAGCGGCTCGCCGAGCCCGCGGTCGCGCAAAGCATCGCCGCCGGCATGCAAGATCTCGCGGTGATCGCCGCCGACAATCCGGAGCTGGAAGCGCTGGCGATCGCGGTGGCGATGCGGCAGGCGCGCGAACTCAACAAATCCGCGGCGCTGGTGACGCCCGACCGTGCGCTGGCGCGGCGGGTGATGGCGGCGCTGGGGCGCTGGAATTTGCCGTTCGACGATTCCGGCGGCGACGCCCTGACCGATACTCCGCATGGCATTTTCGCGCGCCTTGCGGCACAAGCCGCGACCGCGCAGCTCGAGCCGCCCACTTTGCTGGCGCTGTTGAAGCATCCGCTGCTGCGGCTCGGCCAGGCCGCTGGTTTCTGGCGCGACGCCGTCCACACCCTGGAACAGGCGGTGCTGCGCGGCACCCGCCCCGCCGCGGGCAGCGCCGGCCTCTTGCGCGACTTCGCCCGCTTCCGCGACGAACTCGGCAAGCTGCGCCGCGGCGAGGCCTCGATGCTGCACGGCTCCGAGCCGCGCGCCCGGCTGAAGGACGATGCGCTCGATCGCGCGCAGGCGCTGATCGGCGAATTGCAGGCCGCGCTGGCGCCGCCGGAAGCGCTCGACCCCGATAAGCCTTTGGATTTTTCCGAGCTTGCGCGCCGCCATCGCGAAATCATCGCGGCGCTGTCTTGCGACGACAACGGTTTTGCCGCGGCGTTCGACGGCCTGCAGGGCAACGCGCTGGAATCCGCGTTCGACGATCTGCCGACGCCGAGCGGGCTCAACGCGCAGCCCGGCGACTACCCGGAATTATTCCAGACCGCGTTCGCCGACCGCCCGGTGCGCCGGCCGGAAGCCGAGAGCGCGTCGCTGCGGATCTTTGGTCCTTTGGAAGCGCGGCTGACGCAATGCGACCGGGTGATTCTCGGCGGCCTGGTCGAAGGCATCTGGCCGCCGGCGCCGCGCAGCGATCCGTGGCTGAGCCGGCCGATGCGGCATCAACTCAAACTCGACCTGCCGGAGCGCCGCATCGGGCTGTCGGCGCATGACTTCGCTCAAATGCTCGGCGCTGACGAGGTGATCCTCAGCCACGCCGCCAAGGTCGCCGGCGCGCCGGCGGTGGCGTCGCGCTTCCTGCATCGGCTGGAGGCGGTGGCCGGCGCCGAACGCTGGCGCGAGGCCGAAGCACGCGGAAAAGTCTATCTGGATTATGCCCACGCGCTCGACCGCCCCGACAAGGTGGTGCCGATCGCGCAGCCGATGCCGCGGCCGCCGCGCGAGGCCCGGCCGCTGCAATTGTCGGTCACCGCGATCGAGGACTGGCTGCGCGATCCCTACACCATCTACGCCAAGTTCATCCTCCGCCTGGCGCCGCTCGATCCGGTCGACATGCCGCTGTCGGCGGCGGATCGCGGCTCGGCAATCCACGAGGCGCTCGGCGAATTCACGCAAGTTTTCGCGCAGGCGCTGCCGGACGATCCGGCGGCGGCGCTGCGCGCCATCGGGCAAAAACATTTCGCGCCGCTGATGGAGCGGCCGGAGGCGCGCGCGCTGTGGTGGCCGCGGTTTTTGCGGATCGCCAATTGGTTCGCCACCTGGGAGGCCGAGCGGCGGCTCAACGTCGCCCATGTCGATGCCGAGACCCGCGGCGAACTCAAGATCCGGCTCGACGCCATGCGCAGCTTCGTGCTGTCCGCCCGCGCCGACCGCATCGAGCGCCGCGCCGACCGCACCTTTGCGATCCTCGACTACAAGACCGGCCGGCCGCCGACCGGCAAGCAGGTGCGCATGGGGCTGTCGCCGCAACTCACTCTGGAAGCCGCGATCCTGCGCGACGGCGGCTTCGAGGGCATCGCTGCCGGCTCTTCGGTGAGTGAACTGGTCTACGTCAAGCTCAGCGGCAACAACCCGCCCGGCGAAGAAAAAATCCTCGAACTGAAACGCGACCGCGCCGAGGAGGCGCTGTTTCCCGACGACGCCGCGATCGAGGCCCGCGCCAAGCTGGAAGCCTTGATCCGCAAATTCGACGATGTCGCCACCCCCTACTCCTCGCTGAACCTGCCGATGTGGGCGAACCGCTACGGCGACTACGACGATCTGGCGCGGATCAAGGAATGGTCGGCGGCCGGCGGCCTCGGAGACGACCAATGAGCGGGCGCATGATTCCGCCCGCCGCCACCGAGCGGCAGGTGCGGGCCTCCGATCCGACCGCGTCGGTGTTCGTCTCTGCGAACGCCGGCTCCGGCAAGACCCACGTGCTGGTGCAGCGGGTGATCCGGCTGCTGCTCGCCGGCGTGCCGCCGGAAAAGATCCTCTGCATCACCTTCACCAAGGCCGCCGCCGCCAACATGGCGCAGCGGGTGTTCACCACGCTCGGGCATTGGGTGACGCTGAGTGACGACGCGCTCGACGCCGCGATCCGCGCCGCCGGCATCGCCCAGCCCGACGCGCGCTTGCGGATGCGGGCGCGGGAATTGTTCGCCTGCGCGCTGGAAACTCCCGGCGGGCTCAAGGTGCAGACCATCCACGCTTTATGCACCCGGCTGCTGCAGCAGTTTCCGTTCGAGGCCAATGTGCCGGCGCGGTTCGCGGTGTTAGATGAGCGCGACCAGACCGAGATGATGGAGCGCGCCAGTCTCTCGGTGCTGCTGCAGGCGGCGCAAGCGCCGGACAGCGCCGCCGGCCGCGCGCTGACCGTGGCGATGACCAGCGCCGCCGACGTGACGTTTCGCGACGTGGTGCGCGACGCCTGCTTCAGCCGCGACAAGTTCATGACCTGGATCGACCGCGCCGGCTCCACCGAGGCTGCGATGGCGCAGCTCTCCGCGGCGCTCGGCGTGACGCCCGACGACACCTCTGCGGCGGTCAACCAGGAAATCGTCGACGGGCCGAACCTGCCGCGGGCGCGCTGGGAAAAGGCCGCGTCGATTCTCGAGGGCGGCAGCAAGACCGACGGCGATCAGGCCGAGCGGCTGCGGCAGGCCGCGACGCTCGACGGCAACGACCAGATCGCGCGCTATCTGCAGATCTTCCTGACCAAGGATTTCACCCCGCGCAAGACGCTCGCCACCAAGAAGATCGCCGAGGCCCGCCCCGATCTGGTCGCGGCGCTGAAGCGCGAATGCGAGCGGATCGGGCCATTGCTGGAGCGGCGCCGCGCGCTGGCGCTGCGCGAGCGCACCCAGGCACTATTGGTGATCGCCAGCGACGTCGCGGCAAATTACGCGCGGCAGAAGCAGGATCGCGGGCTGTTGGACTATGACGACCTGATCGACAAGACGCTCGACATGCTGAACCGGATTTCGTCGGGCTGGGTGCATTACAAGCTCGACCGCGGCGTCGACCACGTACTGATCGACGAGGCGCAGGACACCAGCCCGCGGCAATGGGACATCGTCGATCACCTGATCTCCGAATTCACCGCCGGCGCCGGCGCCCGCGACGTCAAACGCACCATCTTCGCGGTCGGCGACGAGAAGCAGTCGATCTTCTCGTTCCAGGGCGCCTCGCCGCGCGAATTCGCACTGCGCCGCAGCGCTTTGCAGACCCGCTTTCGCAACGCCGAACTGAAATTCGATCCGATCAGCTTCAACTACTCGTTCCGCTCAGGTGCGGCGATCCTGCAATCGGTCGACCACGTGTTTCGCGACGCGGCGATCTATCGCAGCATCCACGCCGACACCACCTACCCGATCCACGAATCGCTGGCGGATGCCGGCCCCAGCCTGATCGACCTGTGGGAATTGCAGCAGCCCGACGAGCGCCAGGACCTCGAAGGCTGGCGCGCGCCGTTCGACGCGCTGCCGGAGACCAGCCCCGAGGTGAAGCTGGCGCAGCGGGTCCAGATCGAAATCGCCGAGCTGATCGGCGCCGGCACGCTGACCGGGCCGAAGGGCGATCGCCGGGCGTTGCGCTATGGCGACGTGCTGATCCTGGTGCGGCGTCGCGGCAAGGCGTTCGACGCCATCATCCAGGCCTTGAAGCGCGGCGGCATTCCGGTCGCCGGCGCCGACCGGCTGAAGCTCACCGAGCACATCGCTATCATCGACCTGATGAACCTCGCCGACGCGCTGTTGTTGCCGCAGGACGATCTGGCGCTGGCGGTGGCGCTGAAGAGCCCGCTGTTCGGGCTCGACGACGACGATCTGTTCACGCTCGCCTGGCAGCGCCGAGGCAGCCTGCGCGCCGCCTTGGCCGCCCACGCCGCGGAGGACGCCAAATTCAAAGCCGCGCATGATCGGCTGCAGGCTTGCGAAGCCAACGCCGCAACACAGACGCCGTTTTCGTTCTACGCCTGGCTGCTCGGCGGCGACGGCGGCCGCGCCCGCATCCTCGCCCGGCTCGGCCATGAGGCGACCGACGCGCTCGACGAATTCCTCGAGCTCGCGCTCGGCTATGAGCGCAAGGCGCCGGCCTCGCTGCAGGGCTTCATGGCCTGGCTGCGCGCCGCCGACACCGAGGTGAAGCGCGACATGGAAATCTCCCGCGACGAGGTCCGGGTGATGACGGTGCACGGCGCCAAGGGGCTGGAAGCCCCGGTGGTGTTCCTGGTCGACACCACCTCGTCGCCGGCCGACACCCAGCGGCTCAACCTGGTGCATCTGCCGCAGGGCAACGCCGCGCCGAACGGCTTGAGCGTTGCGGTGTGGGCCGGCAAGAAGGCCGACGATCCGCCGGTGGTGGCAGAGGCGCGCGCGGCGATGATCGCCGAGACCGAGGACGAATATCGCAGGCTCTTGTATGTGGCGATGACGCGCGCCGCCGACCGGCTGATCGTCGGCGGCTGCCAGCCCGGCAACCGCGCCGAGGTGCGGCCTTTGTCGTGGTACGATCTGATCTGCAAGGGCCTCGAGGGCTCGGGCCTCTCGATGCAGACCGTGCCGCCGCCGGACGGCGTGGTGAAACGCTATTGCCGTCACGAGGATCTCGCCCCGGAGCCGGCCGAAGCCGCAGCGCCGGTGCGCGCGGACGCGCCCGCACCCTCGCCCTTGCCGGCGTGGCTGCGCCAACCGGCCGCGCCGACGCCCGCCTCGGAAAAAGTACTGCGGCCCTCCGACGACGCCGACAGCCGCCGCAGCCGAGCCAAGGACAGTACGGGGCCGCGCGGCCAAGCGCGGCAGCGCGGCCAATTGGTGCACCGGCTATTGCAGTCGCTACCGGACCTGCCGCGCGAGCGCCGCGCCGACGCCGCCGCGGACTATCTGGCGCGCAACACCGATGCCGAGACCTGGCCCACGCCCGACCGCGCGGCTCTGACCGCCGCGGTGCTGGCGCTGATCGACGATCCGCGCCTCGCCGCCCTGTTCGGCCCCGGCAGCCGCGCCGAAGTGCCGATCGCCAGCCGGCTGGCGCGCCCCGGCGGAGAGACGGTGCTGGTCTCCGGCCAGATCGACCGGCTGCTGCTGACGCCAGACGAGGTGCTGCTGGTCGATTTCAAGACCAACCAGGCGCCGCCGCGCAGCCCGGCAGCGGTCCCGGCGGGCTATCTGCGGCAGCTTGCGCTGTATCGCGCGGTGCTCGCCAGATTATACCCCGACAGGGTGCTGCGCGCCGCCCTAATCTGGACAGAAGCCGCTGAAATCATGGAGATTTCCGACAGCGCGCTGGACGCAGGGCTGGCAGCCATCATGTCCGCGTGAGCGTGCTTGACCGGGCTGGAGCGCGTTCTTACGTTGCAAGGCATCTTACCGGCGCGATTCCCGACGCGCCTCTCCAACATTCAAACGAGGTATTCCATGGCCGTTGGCAAGGTTTCAGACGCCGATTTCGAATCCGAAGTGCTCAATGCGGCGGGTCCGGTCGTGGTGGATTTCTGGGCGGAATGGTGCGGCCCCTGCCGCATGATCGCGCCGGCGCTGGACGAGATTTCCGGCGCGCTCGGCGAGAAGGTCAAGATCGTCAAGCTCAATGTCGACGAGAATCCGCACACCGCCTCGAAATACGGCGTGATGTCGATCCCGACGCTGTTGATCTTCAAGGGCGGCGAGATGGCCTCGCGCCAGGTCGGCGCGGCACCGAAGCAGAAGCTGCATCAGTGGATTTCCGCCGCGGTGTAAGCCCGCGCCGATTGTCCTGGTGACGACGGCCCGCTGATCGCGGGCCGTTTTGCTTTGACCGCTACTTCGGCGGCGTGCCGTTGTGCGCCAGCACTTGCCCCGCGAGATACAGCGAGCCGGCGATCAGGATGCGCGGCGGCACCTCATAGGCGAGCCGGCGCAGCGACGACAACGCGGCCTCGACGCTGGCCGCGATCTCCACCCGCAGCCCCAGCTTTCGCGCGGCCTCGGCGAGCTTGTCCGGCGCCATCGCGTCCTCGCGGGAAGGAATCGGCACCGCGATGATGTGCCTTGTGAGGCCTGCGAAATTGCCGAGAAACGCTTCGGCGTCCTTGTTGGCCATCATTCCCGCGATCAGCACCAGGGGCCGCGACACCCGCTCCTCGAGATCGCCGAGCGCCGCCGCGGCGACCCGGCCGCCATCGGCGTTATGGCCGCCGTCGAGCCAGACCTCGCTGCCCGGCGGCGCCGCGTCGACCAAAGCGCCGGCCGTCAGCCGCTGCATCCGCGCCGGCCATTCGGCGCCGGCGACGCCGGCCTCATAGGCGGCGTGGTCGATCCGCAAGCTTTCGATCGCGCGCAGCGTGGCGATCGCCAGCCCAGCATTGTCGAACTGGTGCCGGCCGAACAGTTTTGGCGCGGCGAGGTCCAGCAAGCCGCGGTCGTCCTGATAGACGAGGCGTCCGCGCTCGATGCCGACGTGCCAGTGTTGCCCTGCGGCGTGCAGCGGCGCGTGCAGCCGCCGCGCCTCGGCTTCGATCACCGCCATCGCCGGATCCGGCTGTTCGGCGACGACCACCGGGCAGCCGCGCTTGATGATGCCGGCCTTTTCCGCGGCGATCGCCGCCAGCGTGGTGCCGAGAAATTCGGTGTGGTCGATGCCGATCGGCGCGATCACGCTGACCAAGGGCGGCTCGATCACATTGGTGGCGTCGAGCCTACCGCCGAGCCCGACTTCAAGCAGCAGAAGATCGGCCGGGTGCTGCGCGAACAGCGTCAACGCCGCGGCGGTCTCGATCTCGAACAGCGTGATGGGTTGGCCGGCATTGAGCCGCTCGCAATGGCCAAGCGCGGCAACCAGTTCGTCGTCGCCGACCAGCGCGCCGCCGATCCGGATGCTCTCATTGGGCCGCACCAGCCACGGCGAGGTGTAGGCATGAACGCGCCGGCCGCTCGCTTCCAGGATCGCGCGCAGATAGGCCAGCGTCGAGCCCTTGCCGTTGGTGCCGGCGATATGGATCACCGGCGGCAGGCTGCGCTCGGGATGATCGAGCCGCTGCAGCAGCCGTTGCATACGCTGCAGATCGAGATCGATGCGCTGCGGGTGCAGCCGGGCCAGCCGCGCGCGCAGTTCGGCCAACGGCGTCAGCGGAGCGGCGGCGCCTTCGCTCACGCCGACGGCGCGGCCGGCGCCGGCGTTTGCGCGGCAACGGGAGCCGGCACCGGGACCGGCAGGTCGGAGGTGGCCGGAACGATCTCGGCGACGTCCGGCTCCGGCTCGGGCGCAGGCTCCGGCGGGACAATCACTTCCGGCATCGGCGCTTTGGTCAGGATCCGGCACAGCCGGCCCAGCGTCGCCTTCAGGTCATGGCGGTGCACCACCATGTCGACCATGCCGTGCTCTCTGAGATATTCGGCGCGCTGGAAGCCTTCCGGCAGCTTCTCGCGAATCGTCTGCTCGATGACGCGGGCGCCGGCGAAACCGATCAGCGCCCCGGGTTCGGCGATCTGCACGTCGCCGAGCATGGCGTAGGACGCGGTGACGCCGCCGGTGGTCGGATTGGTCAACACCACGATGTAGGGCAGCCTGGCATCGCGCAGCATCTGCACGCCGACCGTGGTCCGCGGCATCTGCATCAGCGACAGAATGCCTTCCTGCATCCGCGCGCCGCCGGAGGCCGCGAAAAGGATGAACGGCGCCTGCTTTTCGACCGCCAGTTCGATCCCGCGCACGATCGCCTCGCCGGCCGCCATGCCGAGCGAGCCGCCCATGAAGTCGAAATCCTGCACCGCGACCACGACGCCGGCGCCCTCAAGCTTGCCATAACCGACCTTGATGGCGTCGTTCATGCCGGTCTTGGCGCGGGCATCCTTGATGCGGTCGACATATTTGCGTTCGTCGCGGAATTTCAAAGGATCGGCGGTGACCTCGGGCAGCGCAATGTCGTACCAGGTCTCGTTGTCGAAGATCGATTTCAGCCGCGCCGCGGCGCCCATGCGCATGTGATAGTTGGAGCCGGGGATCACGAACTGGTTGGCTTCAACGTCCTTGTAGAACACCAGATGCCCGGAATCCGGACATTTGATCCACAGGTTCTCCGGCGTCTCACGGCGCAGGATGTTGCGGATCTTGGGGCGAACGACGTTGGTGAGCCAATTCATGATGTACTCCGCGTCGCTGTTGTCCGGGCGTCGCTGTGATCCGGGAGGCGCCCTCCGGTCGCGGACGGCGCGCTGTCTATATGGCGGGCCGGGCCACGCCCGGCAACCCGCACCTTGGTGGACCCTTGGTCCGACGCAATTGTGGCTATTCGGCCGCCTGCTGCGCCGCGTGAACGCCTTTGGCCAGCGCCGCCACCAGATCGGCCACCGCGGTCACCGTCCCGGTCGTGGCGTGGCCCTGGGCGTCGAGGCTGCCGGCCAGCGCGTCGACCAGCGCCGAGCCGACCACCGCGCCATTGGCGTGGCGGGCGATGTCGCGGGCGCCGTCCGGGGTGCGGATGCCGAAACCGACGCAGACCGGCAGCTCGGTGTGGCGCTTGATCCGCGCCACCGCCTGGCCGACCACCGCGGAATCAGCACTTCCCGAGCCGGTGATGCCGGTGATGGAGACGTAATAGACAAAGCCCGAGGTGTTCGCCAGCACCGCCGGCAACCGCTGGTCGTCGGTGGTGGGCGTGGCGAGCCGGATGAAGTTCAGCCCCGCCTTCATCGCCGGCAGGCACAATTCAGAGTCTTCTTCCGGCGGCAGGTCGACGATGATCAGCCCGTCGACGCCGGCCTGCCTGGCATCGGCCAGGAATTTGTCGACACCGTAGATGTAGATCGGATTGTAGTAGCCCATCAGCACCAAGGGCGTGGCGTCGTCGTCGCGGCGGAACGCCTGCACCAGAGCCAGCGTCTTTTTCAGCGTGGTGCCGGCCTTCAGCGCGCGTAAGCCAGCGGCCTGGATCGCCGGGCCATCCGCCATCGGATCAGTGAACGGCATGCCGATCTCGATGATGTCGGCGCCGGCCTTGGGCAGCGCCTTGATCAGCTCAAGCGAGGTGTCGAGATCGGGATCCCCCGCCATCAGGAAGGTGACGAAGGCGGCGCGGCCTTCTTTCTTCAGAGCGGCGAAACGGCTGTCGATGCGGGTGGTCATGAAATGGCGCCTGCGTTCGTTGAGAAGCCCAAGCCCCCACCCCAGCCCTCCCCCGCAAGCGGGAGAGAGAGCAGGCTGTGCTGGGTGGAGAAGTCTTGCTTCACACGCGTGAGTTTGACGGATGAGTTCGCCGCAATGGCGGCCGGTCCCCTCTCCCGCTTGCGGGGGAGGGTTAGGGAGGGGGCGACCAATCGACCGCCGCTCATGTCTTTGCGGCCTTCAGAATCTCCGCGACCTGCGGGATGTCCTTGTCGCCGCGGCCGGAGAGGTTGACCACCATCAGGTGATCCTTCGGCAAGGTCGGCGCGAGCTCCATCACCTTGGCGATGGCGTGGGCCGGCTCCAGCGCCGGGATGATGCCCTCGAGCCGCGACAGCAGCTGGAACGCGGCCAGCGCCTCGTCGTCGGTGGCGCTGAGGTACGTCACCCGGCCGGTTTCGTGCAGCCAGGAATGCTCCGGACCGATGCCGGGATAATCGAGCCCGGCGGAGATCGAATGGCCTTCCTGGATCTGGCCGTCATCGTCCATCAACAGGTAAGTGCGGTTGCCGTGCAGCACGCCGGGGCGGCCGCCGGCGATCGAGGCGGCGTGCAGTTGTGTCAGACCGTGCCCCGCGGCTTCGACGCCGTAGATCTTCACGCTGGGGTCGTCGAGGAACGGATGGAACAGCCCCATCGCATTGGAGCCGCCGCCGATGCAGGCGATCAGCGAATCCGGCAGCCGGCCTTCCGCCTCCTGCATCTGCACTTTGGTCTCGTTGCCGATGATCGACTGGAAATCACGCACCATCATCGGATAGGGATGCGGCCCCGCGACGGTGCCGATGCAGTAGAAAGTGTCGCTGACATTGGTGACCCAGTCGCGCATCGCCTCGTTCATGGCGTCCTTCAGCGTGCGCGCGCCGGCCTGCACCGGCACCACCCTGGCACCGAGCATTTCCATGCGGATCACGTTGGGCTGCTGGCGCTCGACGTCGACCGCTCCCATGAACACGATGCATTCCAGCCCGAACCGCGCGCACAGCGTCGCGGTGGCGACGCCATGCTGGCCGGCGCCGGTCTCGGCGATGATGCGCTTCTTGCCCATCCGGCGCGCGACCATGATCTGGCCGAGCACGTTGTTGACCTTGTGCGAGCCGGTGTGGTTGAGCTCCTCGCGCTTCAGATAGATTTTTGCGCCACCGAGATGCGCGGTGAGGCGCTCGGCCAGATACAGCGGCGAGGGACGGCCGACATAGTCCTTCAGGTAGCCGTCCATCTCGACCTGGAACGCCGGATCGGCTTTCGCGTCCTCATAGGCCTTCTGCAGATCGAGGATCAGCGGCATCAGGGTTTCGGCGACGAAGCGGCCGCCGAAAATGCCGAAATGGCCGGTGTCGTCCGGGCCGGTGCGATAGGAATTGGGCAAAGCTGGATTCATGAGGGGATCAGTTCTTGGCTTGCGCGGGCGGCGCGAATGAAGTCGCGGATCATGTCGGGATCCTTGATACCGGGCGCGCTTTCCACGCCGGAAGAAATATCGACGCCGCCGGCGCCGGTGATGCGCAGCGCCTCGGCGACGTTGCCCGCATCCAGGCCGCCGGACACCATGAAGGGCAGCGCGAGGTTCAGGCCCTCCAGCAGGTGCCAGTCGAACGGCTCGCCGAGGCCGCCCGGGCGCGTGGCGTCCTTCGGCGGCTTGGCATCGAACAGGATCCGGTCGCAGACCGCGGCGTAGCCGGGCAGCACCGCCAGATCGGCTTTGCTGGCCACGGCCAGCGCCTTC
>NZ_DASWPE010000213.1:0-9068 GCF_036404135.1 Rhodopseudomonas sp.
GGGCTCACTTGGTCCGCAATTTCTCGAGGAACGGCGCCAGGAACGATCCCTTCGGCTTCTTGGTCTCGCCGCGGCCGGTCAATCGCTGCGCGATCTGCAGGAACATGTCGGTGGTGCGATGGCCGGTGGAGACTTCGGCGATCATCTGGCCGTTGTTGGCGGCCGAGCCGAACATCTGGGGATCGAACGGGATCGAGACAACCGGCTGGCTCTCGATCGCCTTGGCGAATTCGCTGGCATTGATCTCCGGGCGCTTGGGAACGCCGACCTGGTTGAGGCAATACAGCGGCGGCCGGTCGTTCGGCCGCGACGCCTTCAAGAGGTCGTACATGTTCTTGGCGTTGCGCAGATTGGCGAGGTCCGGCGCCGCGACGATCAGGATGTCGTCGGCGGAAACCAGCGCCCGCTTGGTCCAGCCCGACCATTGATGCGGCACGTCCAGCACGATGCACGGCATCGTGGTGCGCAGGGTGTCGAAGATCGAGTCGAAGGCTTCGCTGCCGAAGTCGTAGACCCGTTCCAGCGTCGCTGGCGCCGCCAGCAGGCTGAGGTGATCGGTGCATTTCGACAGCAGCCGGTCGATGAAGGCGGTATCGATGCGGTCGGGCGAGAACACCGCGTCGGCGATGCCCTGCGGCGGATCCTGATTGTAGTCGAGCCCGGCGGTGCCGAAGGCGAGGTCGAGATCCGCCACCACCGAATCCAGTGCCAGATCCCGCGCGATCGCCCAGGCGACATTGTGCGCGATGGTGGAGGCGCCGACGCCGCCCTTGGCGCCGACCACGGCGATGACGCGGCCGACCGCGCGCGCCTCGGGCGCGGAGAACAGCCCGCAGATCGAGGCGACGACCTTGATCGGCGCCACCGGCGCGATCACATAGTCGCTGACGCCGCGGCGGACCAGTTCGCGGTACAGCGTGACGTCGTTGACGCGACCGATCACGATCACCCGCGTGCCGGCGTCGCAAACCGTGGCGAGATGGTCGAGCCCGGCGAGGATGTCGCTGCGGATGTCGGTTTCCAGGATGATGACATTGGGCGTCGGCGCCGAGCGGTAGGCTTCGATCGCCGCCGCCATGCCGCCCATCTGGATCTTGAGATGCGCCTTGCCGAGCCGGCGGTCTTCGCCGGCGGATTGCACCGCCGCGGCGGTTTCCACGGTCTCGCAGAACGCCTGGACCGACACCCGCGGCGCCGGCGCAATATGCTCTTCCGGCGCCGGCTGCGGCGTAGCGGTCTCGTCGTCGGGCGTCTGGCGTGGGTAGCTGATCATTTGCCGGTGTCGCTGAGTTTGGCCTTGTCGGCCTCGGGATAGCTTGTGGTGGTGGTATTGCCCTTGCGATATTTCTCGAACGACATGGTTCGCCTTGCGGTGTAGGGCGGGGTTTCGCCGCGCGGCTGCACCAGATCCGCGGGGTTGTCGACCATCGCGGCGAGATTGCGCTGGGTCGCGCAGCCCAGGTTCCAATAGGGTTTGTTCTCGAAATAGTCGTGGTTCTTGCTCGAGGAGCCGACATCCTCCGGCCACAGCCCGCAGGGTCCGGCGGTCGCGGTCAACCGCGGATAGTTGACGCGAATCGCGGCAAACTGCCGAGCGTCGTGGGGCTGATAGTCGCGCACCGTCACGCCGTTCGGCGGCACGCCGTAGGCAACCAGCAGCGCCCGGATTTCGCGCAGCGAATCGGTGCCGGCGCGGGCGTTGGGGGTGTGGGTCGGCACGTCGATGATGACCGGGCCGGTGCCTTCGCGCAGCCAGGTTTGCGCCAGCGAGGCGACGTCGGCGCGCTGCGCGGCGGTCAGGCCGCCGCGGCCGGTGCCGACGAAGATGGTCAGGGTCTGGTCGGCCTCCTGGATGGCGATCGGATGACGCTGCCGATAATCGTTCGGCGCGATGCTCGCGGTGACCTCATCGCCGGTATGGGTGCAGGCGCCGAGCGCCAGACACAGTCCGACCAGGGCGCCGCCCAGACGCAGGCGGCGGAAGTGATCGGCGGGGTATTCGCTCGTCATCGTGTTGGTCCTTGTCCCGCCTCAGTCGGTGATGAAGCCATAGGTGCCGCGATAATTCGTGGCCGGTTCGCTGCGACCGCGAACGCCATAGATCCGGTTGATGTTGCCGATCAGGTCGGCCTGCGGATCCGACGCCGCGGCAAATCCATCATCCGGCCGCGACAGGTCCTTCTGGGCCACCGCGCGGACCACGTAGGGCGTCACCAGCACCATCAGTTCGGTGTTGCGATTGACGTAGTCGCGGCTGCGGAACAGGGCGCCCAATACCGGCAATTGCGCCAGACCGGGCAGGCCATTGACGGCCTGCTTGGTCTGTTCCTGGATCAGCCCGGCCATCGCCATCGAGCCGCCCGAGGGAATTTCCAGCGTGGTTTCCGCGCGCCGGGTCTTGATCGACGGCACCGTGATCGAATTGGTGGTGGTGGTGCTCACCGCCTGCGACAGCGTGATCGAATTGTCGTTGGAGATTTCGGAGACCTCGGTCATCACCCGCAGGCTGATCCGGCCCTCGCTCATCACCACCGGGGTAAAATTCAGCGAGATGCCGAATTTCTTGAAGCTGATCTGGGTGGTGCAGACATGGGTGACCGGGTCGCAGGAATAGCCCGCCGGCACCGGGAATTCGCCGCCGGCGACGAAGGTGGCGGATTCCCCGGAAATCGCCGTCAGGTTCGGTTCCGCCAGGGTGCGGACCACGCCGGCGCTTTCCATCGCCCGCAGCGTCGCGGAGACCGACGGCGTGGTGCCGCCGCCGAACGCGGCGGTGGTGCCGTTGCCGGACACCAGGCTGCTGCCATAGGCGGTGAACGGGTTGCTGTTGTTGAAATTCACCACCGCGGTGCCGTAATTCATGCTGGCGGTGAGATCGACGCCGAGCTGCTTGATGATGTCGCGCTGCATTTCGGCGACCGTCACCTTCAGCATCACCTGGTCGCGACCGCGGACCGCGATGCTGTTGACGACGTTGTCGACGCCGTCGACCAGTCGTGCGGCGACGTCGCCGGCCTGCTGGGCTTCGATCGGGCTCGACACCGATCCGCTCAGCATTACGCTCTTGCTGCCGACACCTTCGACGTGGATGTCGGCGCCGGGCAGGGTCTGCTTCAGCGCGGCGCGGATGCCGTTGAGGTCGCGGGTCACCGCGATGTCGTAGGCGGCGATCTGCAGCCCCGCGGCATCGAAGAACACGATATTGGTCTGGCCGATCGCGGCGCCGATGATGTAGGCGCGCTGCGCCGAACGCACCACGGCGTTGGCGATCTTGGGGTCGGCGACCAGCACATCCTTGATGTCGCGCGGTAGGTCGATCACTACCGACTTGCTGACGCCGAGCGCCAGAAAGCGGGCGTTCATCTGGCCGTCGGCCGCGCTCGCCGCGGCACGATAATCCGCGGCCACCGCCGGGGCGAGCGCGGGATTGATCGTCAGCGCCGCAGCCGCGGAAAACCACAGCGCGCGTGCCAGCGGACTGCGCATCGGCCGGTGGTGATTGCTGCAGCTCATATCCGGTCCTCGAGTCACTTCTGGGTGGTGGTCGGGGTCGAAACGCCGAACCGAACCACGTTGATGCTGTCGCGCTTGGCGGCGCGATCGTCGGGGGTGTCGGCGACCGCCGAATTGGCGTCGGCCAGGCTGCGCAGCGCCAGCGACAGCGTGCCGCTCTGGCGGGCGCGGGCCAGGCCCTCGGATTGCTCGGGCTTCAATTCCAGCGTCGCGGTCTTGCCGACCACGACCTTCTGCCCGTTCTTCTCTTCGATGGTCTGGTCGATCGCCAGCACCCGGATGTTGCTGAAAATGATCTCGGAATTGACGGCGTCGCCGGCGGCGCGGGCGTCGGGATTTTTCTCGCGCTTGGACAGGATGACGTCGACCCGGTCGTTCGGCAGGATGAAGCCACCGGCGCCGGTTTCCGGCGAAATCTCGGTGGAGACCGCGCGCATGCCGGAGGGCAGGATCGCCGCCATGAAGCCGGAGCCGTTGGCCTTGACCAGTTTCAGATCCCGGATCGGTTCGCCGGCGATGAAGGCCGACCGCGCGATCGATCCCGCGATCTGGGTGGTGGCGTCCGGGCGCACATTGCGGCGGATGAACATCTCGCTGGCGGTCGCGGCCGGCCAGCTCTGCCACTGCACGTCGCTGGGGGTCAGCGCCTGTCCGAGCGGGATGTCCGATCTCGCGACCAGCACGTCGACGGTCTGCAATTGCACAACCGGCGCCACCGGGGCCGGTTGCTGGTCCGCGCCGCTGGCCAAATAGGCTGCAACGCCGCCGGCTCCGACAGCGATGGTCAGGACGACAATGCGTGCGGTATTCATACGCTTCACTTTCCACATTACGCGGCGACGCTTGCGTCGCTGTAATCCGGAGTTGACCAGCTATTCGTCAAAGCATGGTTAATGAGGCGTATCTAAATCGGCTCGATCAGGAACCCGGGGGGCGCTCAGTGGATCGCAAAGTGCGCCAGATCGACCGCGCGAATCCATTCGGTTTCCGGGTAGATCAGCAGCGCGCCGGTGGCCAGCGCGATCCCATAGGGAATCCCGGTGTCCTTGTGATGCAGCCGCAGCAGCCAGCTCTGGCTACACAGCGCGTAGGGCAGCGGCCATTGCCGGAACTGCAGCAGCAGCAGCGTCAGCGCCCCGCCGAACAGCGAGGCGTAGACCAGGTATTCCAACAGATGGTCGAAGCCGAACCACAGCGCCGCGGCCGACGCCACCTTGGCATCGCCGCCGCCGACCCAGCCGAACGCGAAACAGGCAAACGCGATCGCCAGAACGCTGCCGCCGGCGGCGATATGCGACAGCAGCTCCTGAAAGCCCATGCCGCTCAACCCCGCCAGCACCAGGAACCCGGCGATCAGCAACAGCGAGACGCGGTTGGAAATGGTCATGGTGAACAGGTCGCTGGCCGCCGCGAAGGCCATCAGCGCCGGAAACAACAGAACGCGCAGCAGATCGAGCATCATTTGAGTTCACCACGCCGTCAGCGCTACGGAGATCGGCTCGCCGCGGACAGCCTAGCCGGAACAAATGAATAATCGGGAAACGATCGCCGGCTCACCAGCTGAGGGCGATCCGGATCGCCAGCGCCAGCAGCGCCAGCACCAGCGCCCAGCACACGATCGCCGTGACTTCGTCGGATCGCGCCCCGGCGGCAATGCGCGCCGCCGCGGTCGCGCCACGTTCTGCAGCAAGCTTACTCATGATCACGCCGCCAGCAACCCATTGGATGTGACTTACGCTCTTACAAACAACGAAGGCCTCGGTCCGACCGAGGCCTTCGGTGACCTTGACGTCTGCCGCTTACTGCAGCTTGGTGCCGATCGAGGTGAATTTGGTGGTCAGGTTGGTGCCGATGGTATTCACCGCGGTGATGATCGCGAGTGCGATACCGGCAGCGATCAGACCGTATTCAATCGCGGTGGCGCCCGACTCATCCTTCAGGAAACGCGCAACGATATTTTTCATCAGACTACTCCATGTATCAACGTGGCTGTGAACTTCCCTGGTCTTGCCGGCGTTCTCAGCACCGTGACCATGACCCGAACCTAGGATCCGGAAATTGCGGTGCAGTTAATTCGATCGAAGAAACACCGCTGCAATTCGCTCTTCTTTGACACAGTAAATTTCGGCTTAAAGCTCGGATAACTTGTTATGTTTCGATGTTTTGCCGGATTTTGCTAGGTTTTTCGCGGCGGCCGTCGCGCCGCAGCCTCGTAGCGTTGCGGGTGATTTTTGCGCTGCAAAGCCGCGTCACGAGCCGCCGCGAGCCGATATTTGCAGTTCGTTCACTAATTAACGTCACCTTTGCCATGACGGGCGCCGGCACCGCTGCGCATCGCTTTGGCCGGCCTGTGGATGTCCCGGGGTAGAGTATGAGTAAGACTGTGACGCGCGCCGAGCTGCGCGCTGTGCTGCTGTCGGGATCGGTCGGCCTCGCCTTGCTGTGTCCGTTGCCCGGCCTGGCGGAGACCGCAAACGACCCCATCGCGGTCAGTGTCGATCAGGCGAAACTGGTGAAATTTCCGGCGCGGATCGCCACCATCGTGGTCGGGAACCCGCTGATCGCCGACGTGACGTTGCAACCCGGCGGCGTCATCGTGGTGACCGGCAAGGGTTACGGCGCGACCAACGTGATCGCAATGGACCGCGCCGGCGAAGTGCTGCTCGATCGCGTGATCCAGGTCGAGGGCCCGACAGACAAGGTGGTGACGGTGTATCGCGGCGTCGACCGGGAATCCTATAGCTGCATCCCGCAGTGCCAGCGCAGGGTCACGCTCGGCGACGGCGAAGGCTATTTCAAGTCGGCGATGGATCAGGCCGGCAGCCTGAATTCGCAGGCCAGCGGCGCGTCGTCGGGCGCCAAGAACTGATCTCCGATTCGTCGACGGCGAGGCGAGGGTGCCTCCAAGGCGTGTTGCGCGCCCAAGCGTTGCCGCTGCCTGCCGCCCGGCATGGTTAACGCGCGGTTAACGGTTGCCTGCATTGTGTTTCCAACCGGCGCAACACTTCGACAATCAGTTCCCGCTAAATTGCGACGACAGATTAAGTCAGTGCGAGGGTGTAGTGATGCCAAGCTCCCGGCTGTTTCCGGTGACCCTGAGGGCGTTGCGCGGCTTTGCTCGCCATCGGCGCGGGTCGGCCGCGGTTGAATTCGCCCTGGTGGCGCCGATCTTCATCGCCCTGCTGTTTGCGATCATCGAGATCGGGCTGGTGTTCTTGGCCGGCCAGTTGCTGGAGACCGGGACGCAGGACGCCGCCCGGGTGTTTCTGACCCAGACCAATCCGGCGCTCGCCGCGGATTTCAAGAAGCTGGTCTGCGATCGGGTCAATATGTTGCTGAGCTGCGATGTTCTGCGCGTCGATGTGCAGTCGTTCGCGCCGGGCGCAGTCATCGCCATCAAGAACCCGATCGTCAACGGCGGCTTCGTCGACAGCTTCGTCTATCAACTGCCACCCAGCGCGAATAGCGACTACACCGTCGTCGTTCGAGCCTTCTACCAATGGCCGCTGTTCGTGACCAAGCTCGGCTTGAATCTCTCGAACGTCGGCGAGGGGACGAGAGTGCTGGCGGCGACCGCCGCGCTTCGCCCGCAATAATGGTCAGTCCGATGAAGAGACACGCATTATCAGAATCGCTCCGCGGCCTGCAACGACAGTTCGGCAGGCTGCGCCGCGACAGTTCGGGCCTGGCGGCGGTCGAGTTCGTGATGATCGTGCCGCTGATGCTGGTGATGTTCTTCGGCACCATCGAGATTTCGTCGGGTTTTGCGGCGCACCGCAAGGTGTCGATCGTGGCGCAAACCATCTCCGACCTGACCTCGCGCAGCAAATCGGTGGTCGCGACCGACGTCAGCAACTTCCTGAGCATCGCCGATGCGATCATGACGCCGTATGCCGCGGTACATTCCGCGACTCAATTCCAAACCACGATCACCGAGCTCTATATCGATCCGGTGTCCGGCAAGGGCTACGTGCAATGGAGTCAGGGTGACGCGGTGCGGCAGAACAAAGCCGTCGTCAGCGTTCCGGCGGATCTGATTGCTAAAGATTCGACCGGCAAGGTGATCGCCGGTCAGTACCTGATCTATAGCGAGGTCAAGTATCTGTACAAGCCGACGGTGGCTTACATCCTCGTCAAGGACGGCATCTGGCTGACCGACCAGACCTTTACCCGCCCGCGGCAATCGAGCTGCGTGCTGTGGACCCCGACGACGTCGTCAGATCCGTGCCCGACCGCGATCTCGTAACAGCCTGACTCAAAAAGCGTTCAATGAAATCAGGCATTAGACCCGTCATTGCGAGGAGCTCTTGCGACGAAGCAATCCAGGGCTTCGCGTGCAGTCCCTGGATTGCTTCGCTTCTCAGTCGGCGCTGCGCGCCGGCCTCGGCTCGCAATGACAAGAACCCCTGATCTTGCTCGCTGCTATTTCGGTCGGACACCAAGAGCTATTTCGGTTCTGATAGAAACAGAACCGAAGCTCTAGATTGTTATTTTGACGCGTTTTCTTCACGCGAACTGGGAGCCACTTCGCTCGAAAACGCTCCAAGATCCTCTCTGGAAATCACTCAACCCATCGGTGGTTCGTCGGTCCAAGCGCGGCGCTTGGTGAGGGCTTGACCGAAGCCGCCAACGAAAGATCCCTGCAACGAAAAAAGGCCGCGCTAGCAGCGCGGCCTTTTCGACTTGTTAGTTTGTTCCGCAGCGCCAAGCTTGCGGAATTCGGATTAGCCGGCGGCGCGGAGGTTGTCGGCCGAAGACTTGCCAGAGCGACGATCGGCAACGATTTCGTAGCTGATCTTCTGGCCTTCACGCAGGGTGCCAAGGCCGGCCCGCTCAACCGCGCTGATGTGCACGAACACGTCGTTGCCACCATCGTCCGGCTGAATGAATCCAAAACCCTTGGTTGCGTTAAACCACTTCACGGTTCCCATGCTCACGGGGGTAGTCCCTTCTCAATATAGATATAGTCGAAACCCACTTGTGATGGGCTGGTGAGATCGAATTTTGGAAGGGTCGTCAGCGTAAACCGGCTGTACCGGTGGATAGCTAATGTCGTCCGGCCGAAAATCGATTAGTGGATGTTATGCGAAAGCGGCCCCCAAAACAATCCTGACGTGCACGATTTTTTAATCGGGAAGTCAGTTGTGTCCAGGGTGCCGAGCACGTTTGACGTCATGGCGCGGCGACGTTGGATCGTCGCCGCATCGCCATTACCTGCGGCGAAACTGGCCGCGCGGCGGGGCGCCACGGGGCGGACCGCCACCCGGACGTTCGTCCTTGTGGCGGAAAATCAGCCGGCCCTTTTCCAGGTCGTAGGGCGACATTTCGATGGTGACACGGTCGCCAGCCAGCGTTTTGATGCGGTTTTTCTTCATCTTGCCGGCGGTATAGGCGACAATCTCGTGTCCAGCGTCGAGTTGCACGCGATAGCGCGCGTCGGGAAGGATTTCGGTCACCAGTCCTTCGAACTGGATCAGCTCTTCTTTGGCCATTGTTATCTCCAGATCGATCGACGTTTAGCGCGGACGCTGGGTGCGGTTCGGGGTGGTGTTCGG
>NZ_DASWPE010000214.1:0-41449 GCF_036404135.1 Rhodopseudomonas sp.
TATCACCTGCGCGCGCCGACAATGACGCGCCGCCGACCATCTCGGTGTCGGGCGAGGGCACCGTGTCGGTGCCGCCGGACATCGCGGTGATCGACGGCGGCGTCTCGACCGAAGCCAAGACCGCGCGCGAGGCGTCCGAAAGCAACAACGCGGCGATGGGCAAGGTGCTGCTGGCGCTGAAGGCCGCCGGGCTCGACGAGAAGGACGTGCAGACCTCGCGGTTGTCGCTGCAGCCGCAATATGCGCAGCCAACCAGCAACAGGCCCGGGGTCAACGTCGTTTCCGGCTACCGCGCCAGCAACCGCGTCACCATCCGGCTGCGCGACGTGACCAAGGTTGCTGCCACCATCGACACGCTGGTGTCGTCCGGCGCCAACGAGATCGGCGGCATCAACTTCATGGTGGAGAAGGCCTCGAAGCTGCTCGATGACGCCCGCACCGAGGCGATCGCCGATGCCCGCCGCAAGGCGGAGATCTATGCCAGGGCCGCCGGCGTCACGCTCGGGCTCCCCGTCAGCATCTCCGAAGAGGGCGGCGGCGCGCCGGCCCCGGTGGCATTCCGCAAGATGGCCGGCATGGCGGCGTCCGCACCGATCGCACAGGGCGAGGAAACGCTGCGGGTGAATGTCAGCGTGACCTGGGCGATCAAGCCGGCGCCGTAGTATTTGTCGTCCCGGACAAGCTCGCGAAGCGAGCGCCGATCCGGGACCATACACATTGTCGAGCTGTTTCACGCTATGGCCCGTGCCTCGTTTGAAACCACTGGCTCGGAGATTATGGATCCCGAATCGGCGCTCGCTTGGCCGGGATGACAGCTAAATTTCAAACACCTGTCCCGGCTTCAGCGCCACAAATCGATCGCGCGGAGTCTCCGCCGCGCCGAGCGCTGCATCCAGCCGCTTCGCCGGCGCGTCGATCGCTTCGTCGGTGAGCTGGAACGTGGCGTGGTGATGCGCCAGCGCCTGCTCGGCGCCGCAATCGGCCAGCGCCTTCACGGCGTCGTCCGGATTCATGTGCTGGTCCTGCATGAACCAGCGCGGCTCATAGGCGCCGATCGGCAGGATCGCCAGCCGCAGCGGCGCGTGGGCTTCGCCGACGCGGCGGAAATGCCGGCCGTCGCCATAGCCGGAATCGCAGACGATGTAGATGTTGCCGGCCGGGGTGTGCAGCACGAAGCTCGCCCACAGCGCCTTGTTGCGATCGAACAGCCCGCGCGCGGTCCAGTGCCGCGTCGGCACCAGCGTCACCGCCACCTGGTCGGCGAGCGCGACGCGATCGTGCCAGTCGAAGGCTTCGGCGCGGATCGCTTGGTCGTGCGAGGTCATGGTGAGGTCGTTGCCGAGCGGGGTGATGACCCGCGGCGAGTGCCGGGCGGCAAGTCGCGACAGCGTCGGCAGATCGAGATGGTCGTAATGGCCGTGCGAGACCAGCACGACGTCGATCGGCGGCAACGCCTCGAAGGCGATGCCGGGCGCGTTGTGGCGCTTCGGTCCGGCGAAGGAGACCGGCGAGGCGCGCTCCGACCATAACGGATCGATCAGGATGTTCAGCCCGGCGGTCTGGATCAGCCAGCTGACGTGGCCGACGAAAGACAGCCGCACCTGGTCGCCATCGACGCGGCGCGGCGGGGTATCGGCAAACGGGCTCGGCGCCCAGTCCGGCCATTTCGCCTGGCTCCGCTTGAACTGCCAGCGCAGCACATCGGAGAGGCTGCGCGGCGGCGCGCCGTCGGGATCGAAGAAACGCGTGCCGTCGAAATGATCGGACAGCGGGCCTTGGTAGTTGGGCATGCGGGAGATCCAGAATGATGCCAGGCCGATCGCGGCGGCGGCGCCGGCGAGATTGCTGAGCAAGGAGCGGCGGGTCAGCGGCAAGGCGATGCGATCAGGCTGCGGTGGCGGGTCGGAGGTGCGATCAGTCGCACCTCGCCCATCTAAGCGGTGCGCCGCCGAACGCCAGAGTCCCCAAGAATATAGTACCGCCAGCTAGTGATCGGCCGCCCTGCACGCTCGCAATGCTGTGTCATAGAAGATTGACATTACCTCGTGTCATGCTGGATTGACAAAAATCCGCGCCGGGATAATCATGCATCACTTGATCGTGAAAAGCCGGATAGCCGGATTTGCGATCGAGCCGGAGAATTGCATCGGCGGGTGCTGACACGAGGTGGGTGGCGGCGCAGGCGCGGCGACGCTCCGGACTACCGCAGCTGAGACCGGGCGAACCTTGGTTCGGCGTAGCAGCAGGAATACCCACGTGCGGGTTCAGCACGAAATTGGTCGTAGTCTCTCAGGAGGTTAAGTTATGGCAGAGGATCTGAACAAGGTCTGGCCGACGGGTCTGACAATCGCGGAGTCCGAAGAGCTCCACAAGCATGTGATCGACGGCACCCGCGTGTTCGGCGCGATCGCGATCGTTGCTCACTTTCTGGCGTACGTCTATTCGCCGTGGCTGAAGTAAGTAAGGGGGACCGCACATGAACCAAGCTCGCATTTGGACCGTCGTTAACCCGACCGTCGGCCTGCCGCTGCTGCTCGGCAGCGTCACCGTGATCGCGATCCTCGTTCACCTCGCGCTGGTCGAGAACACCACCTGGTTCTCGGGCTACTGGAATGGCGCCGCCAAGACCGCCGCTGCCGCGCCGGCCGTGGCCCCGGTCGCCGCGCCGGCCAAGAAGTAACAGCCTGTTCGCAAGCTGAATTCCTAGAGACCCACCGGAGATCCCCTGGCAACGGGGGATTTTCGGTGGTTTAGGCCTGGATCGATGGATCAGACACGCCTGGGCCGGCATCGGCGCCGCGGCGTTGCCGTCGATAGCGTCCCGGCCTTGCCGACCCTTCCCGGCAATTCGATTGCTGCGGTCGATTGCACAGCGGTTTACGCGCCCAGCGGCGCTCCGGGACAGCGGTTTACGCGCCCAGCGGCGCTCCGGGGCCGAGAGTTTCTTGACTTTCCAGGCCGTCCCCCTGTAAATCCGCCCGACTTCTCGAAGAGTTTTGCTTTTCGACCCGCCGCCCGGTCCCGGAGACCGGAGGTCAACGCCCGACAGCGCTGTGCGCCCTCGGGCGCGAAATTGTTTTGTGCAGGCCTTTCGCCGAAGGGCTGTTGTCTGGATTTGTGCCGATGTTCGACAATCTGTCGGAAAAGCTTGGTGGCATTCTCAATCGGCTGACCCGGCGCGGGTCGCTGACCGAGGCCGATGTCGACGCCGCGATGCGTGAAGTGCGCCGCGCGCTGCTCGAGGCCGACGTCTCGCTCGACGTGGTCAAGAGCTTCACCGACAAGGTCCGCGAGCAGGCGATCGGCGCCACCGTGGTGAAGTCGGTGACGCCGGGCCAAATGGTGGTCAAGATCGTCCATGACGAGCTGGTCGCCACGCTCGGCTCCGACGCGCAGATCATCGATCTCAACGCCGTGCCGCCGGTGCCGATCATGATGGTCGGCCTGCAGGGCTCCGGCAAGACCACCACCACCGCCAAGCTCGCCCGCCGGCTGACCCAGCGCGACAAGCGCAAGGTGCTGATGGCCTCGCTCGACGTCTATCGCCCGGCGGCGATGGAGCAATTGGCGATTCTCGGCCGCGACCTCGAGATCGAGACGCTGCCGATCGTGGTCGGCCAGAAGCCGGCGCAGATCGCGCGCCGCGCCATCGAGGCCGGCCGGCTCGGCGGCTACGACGTGGTGCTGCTCGACACCGCCGGCCGCACCACGCTCGACGACGAGATGATGGCGGAAGCCGCCGAGATCAAAGCCGTCGCCAACCCGCACGAAGTGCTGCTGGTCGCCGACAGTCTGACCGGCCAGGACGCGGTCAATCTGGCGCGCGCCTTCGACACCCAGGTCGGGCTGACCGGCATCGTGCTGACCCGCGTCGACGGCGACGGCCGCGGCGGCGCCGCGCTGTCGATGCGCGCGGTCACCGGCAAGCCGATCAAGCTGATGGGCACCGGCGAAAAGACCGACGCGCTGGAAGACTTTCACCCGAGCCGAATCGCCGGCCGGATCCTCGGCATGGGCGACGTGGTTTCGCTGGTCGAAAAGGCCGCCTCGCATCTCGACGCCGAAAAGGCCGCCGCGGTCGCCGAGAAGATGCGCAAGGGGCAGTTCGACCTTTCCGACATGCGCGAGCAATTGCTGCAGATGACCAAGATGGGCGGTATCGGCGGGCTGATGGGGCTGATGCCCGGCATCGCCAAGATGAAGAGCCAGATCGCCGCGGCGCGGATCGACGACAAGGTGCTGAACCGGCAGATCGCGATCATCGATTCGATGACCCGCCAGGAGCGCAAGAACCCCGATATCCTCAAGGCCAGCCGCAAGAAGCGGATCGCCGCCGGCGCCGGGCTGAAGGTCGAGGAAGTCAATAAGCTTTTGAAAATGCACCGCAACATGGCCGACATGATGAAGGCGGTGGGGCGCGGCAAGGGCGGCCCGATGGCTGGGCTGGCGCAAGCGATGGGATTCGGCGGCGGCATGCCGTCGCCCGAACAGATCAAGGCGATGCAGGAGCAGCAGGCCCAGGGCGGCGCGCTGCCGGAATTGCCGAAGGATCTGCCGGCGAGCCTGCGCGGCGGATTGCCGAAACTGCCCGGCCTCACCGGCCTGAGCGGCAAGCCGACGCTGCCCGGGCTCGGCGGCTTCCCCGGCTTCGGGAAGAAGAAATGACAATTTAGGCCGGCCCGGTCATCCAGCCCTGCGCCGACGCGCAGCCCGGGCTGACCGGCTTTCACCGTTTACCGATTTTTCGCAACGCATACGAGACACCTCAAAGGAGACATCATGTCAGTCGTTATCCGCCTCGCCCGCGCCGGCACCAAGAAGCGCCCGGTCTATCACGTCGTCGTCGCCGACTCGCGCTTCCCCCGTGACGGTCGCTTCATCGAGCGGCTCGGCCATTTCAATCCGCTGCTGCCGAAGGATAGCGAAGCCCGGCTGAAGCTCGACCTCGACAAGGTCAAGGCCTGGGTCGCCAAGGGCGCGCAGCCGTCGGATCGTGTCGCCCGCTTCCTCGACGCCGCCGGCGTCAAGAAGCGCGAAGCCCGCAACAACCCGGAAAAGGCGGTGCCGCGCAAGGAGCGCAAGGCCGCCGCTGAAGCCGCCGCCAAGAAGTAAGCGCGAACACGCGGGTGGTCGTGAGCAAGCCGCCGAGTGGTGACGCGGAGCAACCCTCTCCCCCTGGGGGAGAGGGTGGTGAGCGCCGTCAACGACGGCGCGAGCCGGGTGAGGGGTCCGCTTCCTCCTCTGCCGCTTCCCCCTCACCCGGCTTCGCTCCGCGAAGCCACCCTCTCCCACAAGGGGAGAGGGAAAAGCGCATCTGCGTTGCCCGGATCGGCGCGCCGCATGGCATTCGCGGCGCGGTCAAGCTGTGGCCGTTCACCGCCGATCCCTTGGCCGTGCTGGATTACGGGCCGCTGTCGACCAAGGACGGCCTGCGCAGTTTCGAAGTCGAAACTGCGCGCGAAGCCAAGGGCCATCTGGTGGCGACGCTGCAGGGCGTCGTCAGCCGCGAGGACGCCGAACGGCTGAACGGCGTCGAGCTCTACATCGATCGCGCTCAACTGCCGGCGCCCGAGGAGGGCGAGTACTACCACGCCGATTTGATCGGGCTCGCCGCAGTGAATGCCGCGGGCGAGCCGATCGGCAAGGTGCTGGCGATCCATAATTTCGGCGCCGGCGACATCATCGAAATCGCTCCAGCGAGCGGCCCGACGCTGCTGCTGCCGTTCACCGACGCTGTGGTGCCGGCCGTCGACATCGCCGCCGGTCGCGTGGTGATCGAATTGCCCGCCGAGATCGAGGGCGACGATCCGGCGCAGGCGGATATCTGAGTTGATCGTATCCCGGGCGCGGCGCGGCCGTTGGTTTGACGGCGCCAATCGAACGCGCCAAGGAAAGCCATGAGCTTTGATCCGAACCCCTGGCGCGCCACCGTGCTGACGCTGTTTCCGGAGATGTTTCCCGGCCCGCTCGGCGTCAGCCTGGCCGGCCGCGCGCTGGCGACCGGCTTGTGGACGCTCGAGGTGCGCGACATCCGCGCCAGTGCCACCGACAGACATCGCAGCGTCGACGACACCCCGGCGGGCGGCGGCCCCGGCATGGTGCTGCGTGCCGACGTGCTGGCGGCGGCGATCGATGCCGCTGACGCCGCACTAGGCCGGCCGCGGCTGGTGATGAGCCCGCGCGGCCGGCCGCTCACTCAAGGCCGGGTCGCGGAACTCGCGGCCGGTCCGGGGCCGCTGATCGTCTGCGGCCGCTTTGAAGGCATCGACCAGCGGGTGATCGACGCCCGCGACCTCGAAGAAGTCTCGATCGGCGATTACGTCTTGTCCGGCGGCGAAATCGCAGCCCTGGCGCTGCTCGACGCCTGCGTGCGGCTGTTGCCCGGGGTGATGGGCAAGGCCGAATCCGGAACCGACGAAAGCTTTTCCGACGGCCTGCTGGAATATCCGCAATACACCAGGCCGCAATCGTTCGAGGACCGGCCGATCCCGGAGATCTTGGCCAGCGGCGATCACGCCAAGGTGGCGGCGTGGCGCCGCGCCGAGGCCGAAAAACTCACGAGAGCCCGCCGGCCGGATCTGTTCGCCACGCGACCGGCGGCCACTCGCCAAAAACCGCCAAAAAACACGACGGACGGGTGACAAAGCTTCGCCTTTGCCGTATAGCAGCGCCAAATCCGCTCACTGGCAGGATAATTGGACAATCGCGCAGCCCGCGCCGGGATGGCTGGGCGCGCCGCCGATGGAGAATTGCAATGAACCTTATTCAAGAGCTCGAAAAAGAGCAGTTCGACAAATTGTCCGCCGGCAAGGTGATTCCGGAGTTCGGTCCGGGCGATACCGTGATCGTCAACGTCAAGGTGGTCGAAGGCGAGCGCTCCCGCGTGCAGGCCTATGAAGGCGTCTGCATCGGCCGTTCCGGCGGCGGCATCAACGAGAGCTTCACCGTTCGCAAGATTTCCTATGGCGAGGGCGTCGAGCGCGTGTTCCCGCTGCTCTCCCCGATGATCGATTCGATCAAGGTGGTGCGCCGCGGCAAGGTGCGTCGCGCCAAGCTGTATTACCTGCGCGACCTGCGCGGCAAATCGGCCCGCATCGTCGAGAAGAAGCAGGACCGCCCGGCCAAGGTGGTGGCCGGCGCCGCCGAGTAATCTTCGCGTCGCAGCAATTCAGACGGAAAGCCCGGGTTTCGCCCGCGCTTTTTTGTTGCCCGGAACCGGGCGCGCCGCCGCAGCCAAAGCGTTGTCGTGTCGCCGCTTCGTGCTATATCAGTAGAATGTTTCCAGACCGTCCGCTTGCAGCACGCATCGTGCTCGACGACCGCAGCCGCCTGCCCTGGCGGTTCTTCGGGCGGCTGACTACGGCCGCGCTTTCGGCTTGAGCTCTCCGCCGCTGCGGAGCGCTCGCCATATCCAATTCCGTTTCGACAAGTTCGACAAGGTTGAAATCTCATGACCGATTCAAAAGCCACCCCGACCACGCTGTACGACAAGATCTGGAACGACCATCTGGTGCACGAGGCCGAGGACGGCACCTGCCTGCTCTATATCGACCGCCATCTGGTGCACGAAGTCACCAGCCCGCAGGCGTTCGAAGGGCTGCGCACCGCCGGTCGCAAGGTGCACGCGCCGGAGAAGACGCTGGCCGTGGTCGACCACAACGTGCCGACCACCGATCGCTCAAAGCCCAATCCGGATCCGGAAAGCGCCGACCAGATCGCGGCCTTGGCCGAGAACGCCCGCGAATTCGGCGTCACCTATTACAACGAATTCGACAAGCGCCAGGGCGTGGTCCACGTCATCGGCCCGGAGCAGGGTTTCACGCTGCCCGGCACCACCATCGTCTGCGGTGACAGCCACACCTCGACGCATGGCGCGTTCGGCGCGCTGGCGCATGGCATCGGCACCTCCGAGGTCGAGCACGTGCTGGCGACGCAAACGCTGATCCAGAAGAAGGCCAAGAACATGCGGGTGACGGTCGACGGCGCGTTGCCGGACGGTGTCACCGCAAAGGACATCATCCTGGCGATCATCGGCGAGATCGGCACCGCGGGCGGCACCGGCTACGTGCTGGAATACGCCGGCGAGGCGATCCGCGCGCTGTCGATGGAAGGCCGCATGACGGTGTGCAACATGTCGATCGAGGGCGGCGCCCGCGCCGGGCTGATCGCGCCGGACGACAAGGCCTACGCCTATCTGAAGGGCCGTCCGATGGCGCCGAGCGGCGCCGATTGGGACGCCGCGATGCGTTACTGGGAGACGTTGCGTTCCGACGCGGGCGCGCATTTCGACCACGAGATCCGGCTCGACGCCGCCGCCTTGCCGCCGATCGTCACCTGGGGCACCTCGCCGGAAGACGTCGTCTCGATCACCGGCAAAGTGCCGAACCCGGCCGACATCACCGACGAGGCCAAGCGGCTCTCCAAGGAACGCGCGCTGGCCTATATGGGGCTCACAGCCGGCACCAGGATCACCGACATCAAGATCGACCGCGCCTTCATCGGGTCCTGCACCAATGGCCGGATCGAGGACCTGCGCGCCGCAGCCAAGGTCGCCGAGGGCAAGACCGTCAACGGCAATGTCAACGCCATCATCGTGCCGGGGTCAGGTCTGGTGAAGGAGCAGGCGGAAGCCGAAGGCCTCGACAAGATCTTCCTGAAGGCCGGCTTCGAGTGGCGCGAGCCGGGCTGCTCGATGTGCCTCGCCATGAACCCCGACAAGCTGGCGCCGGAAGAGCGCTGCGCCTCGACCTCGAACCGCAATTTCGAAGGCCGTCAGGGCTTCAAGGGCCGCACCCATCTGGTGTCGCCGGCGATGGCGGCGGCGGCGGCGATCGCCGGGCACTTCGTCGACATCCGCGACTGGCACTGAGTCCGCCGGTCCGGCAACAGCCGTGCCGCAGCGGGCCAGGCCATAACGCATCGCAAACGAATTCAGGCGCCTCAAGCTCCGGTTCTGATCGAATCAGAACCGGAGCTTGAGATTGTTATTGTGACGCGTTTTCTTCACCCGAACCGGGATCCACTTCGCTCGAAAACGCTATAATGGGCGCCTGTTTCGTGTCTGCTCGCTGACAGCGCAGGCTTACCAATACACCCGCCAATGATGGCGGTGATGGTGGCGCCACCACGGCCGATAATGGCACACCCGGCGCGGCCCGTAGTAAGTCCACACCACGCGGCAGAACCGGCGCGGCCCGTAATAATACGGCGCGTAGCCGTAGTAGCGCGGACGGAAGTGGTGGCGATAGCCGTAGTGCCGGTAGCCGAAGTGCCGCCCCGGCGCGTAGTAATGCCGGCCGATCACAGACCCGTAGCGATAGCCGCCGCCGCGCGAGAAACCGCCGCCGCGAAACCCGTCGCCGTGAAATGCCGGACGGAATCCGCCGCCGCGAAACCCGCCGCCATGAAACGCCGGACCACCGCCGCGGAAACCCCCGCCGTGAAATCCGCCGCCGCCATGGAAGCCTCCACCATGGAAGCCGCCGCCGCGCTGTACCACCTCGGTAAGCGGGATTTCGCCGGCCGATTTCGTCGCCGGCGCCGCGGCCGGCGCGATCAACGACACCGCCTCGGCGCGCGGCGCGGCAGCGAGCCAGACCGCCAGTGCGGTGGCGACGGCAAGACCGAGCGACCCGAGACGAAATTTGATACCTGCACTTCGCAGCATCGGCAGACCTCCTCGCAAGACTGGATCGTTCGAAATTAGGAACGACGATCTGAATGCGTCATGAATGATGCGGCTGATCGCCGATGGCGTCGACGCCGCACGACGAACGCGGCGCCGGCCGCGGCTCTGCCGGGCGCACCGCCGGACGCACAACAGGCCCGCAAGCGGGCCTGTCAGCGCATCCGCGATGATCGCGGTGATCAGCGCCAGTGCCGGCGATGCCAGTGATGCCGGCGCCAGCCGTGATGCCGGTGCCAGCCGCGATGCCAGCGCACTTCGGTCGACGACTTCATCGACGGGTTGGCCTGCACAGCGGCGGCGATGCCGGGGGAGACCAGCGAGGCCGCTTGCGCGCCGCCGCTCGGCGCCGCCGTGGCAATCAATCCCGCAACCGCGGCAAGGCCCAAAACTCGGCTCAGCTTCATGAGAGTACCCTCCTTGATGGACGATGTCGGCATGGACGATGTCGGCGTTGTTGCAGCCGCGTTGTCCGCCACGCCGAGCGTTGGTCAGGCTAGGTGTCGCGACGTGAACGCGAACTGAACGCCGCTGTGATGAATGCCGAACCAGGGCCGCCGGTTCCCGGCAATCCGCACGCTTTGCAAAACCGCGGCGCCGCTGCTGCGTAGCTGAACAGGGCAGCAAGGCGCAGTCACGGGAACCGCACATGTCGGCAGTATCATCATGGATTGGACGGGCCCTGACCTCGGCCGGCCTCGCGCTGGTCACGGCCGGCGCGGCGGTGGCCTCGCAGGGCCCGGGCGCGGGCCCCGGCACCGCAGCGCCGCTGACGCAACTGGCGATGGCGGTCGTGGTCTATGGGCTGTCGGCCGGCCTGATCGCCGCGGCGCTGATCGGCCTGACGCGGCGGCGCTGAGGACGAATTACCCGCGGCGCCAGAAGCAGTTCATCCGCGGCGTGATCACGGTGCCGCTCGGGCGGTATTCCTCGACATAGGTCGCGGTGCAATCCCGCACCGCGTTCGGACCGGGGTTGTAGCGCGGGACCACCTCGTAGGGCTGCGGCCGGTAGATCGGGTAGACCCGCAGCCGGGTCGGCGGGCGACGCGCGGCGCGGCGCTGCGCCGAGACGTCGGAAGCGGCGACGCCGGGCGACGCGGCTTGTGCCTGGTGCAGGCCGGAGGCGCCCTGCGCGACGGCCGGCTGCGGCGGACAAAGGCCGATCGCCAACAGCGCCAGCCCGATCGCTATGGTCCTGTCCCTCATCCCCTGCTCCCGCATCGACAACCCGGCGCTACGCTCTCCGATTGCCGTGCCGGCGTCAACCGCGCGGCGATGGAGCTTTGCGCAAAGCTTTCCGATCTTCTAAGAGAGGCCGCATGTGGTCCTCCTTGAAATCGCCGTCGCTCGCCGACATGGAAGCGATGGCGCACGACATGTTCAGAGCGTTGCCGAAGCGGTTTCGCGCGCTGTGCGACGGCGTGATCCTGCGCGTCGAGGATTTCCCCACCGACGAGGTGCTGGAGGAGATGCAGGCGGAGAGCGAATTCGACCTGCTCGGCCTGTTCCAGGGGGTCGGGCTGCCGCATCAGAGCCAGGACGACATCGCCCGGCTGCCGAACATGATCTGGCTGTATCGCCGGCCGATCCTGGACTATTGGGCCGAGCACGATGAAAGCCTCGGCCATATCGTCCGCCACGTCCTGATCCACGAGATCGGCCACCATTTCGGCCTGTCCGACGGCGACATGGCGGCGATCGAGGCCGAGGTCGCCGATTAGGCCCGCGCAAATTGCCCTTGGAGCCCTCGCCCGATCAGGCTAAAATGCCGGCTGCATCGGGGAATATATCATGGACAAGTTCACCACGCTGGAAGGTGTCGCGGCGCCGCTGAAGATCATCAATGTCGATACCGACATGATCATTCCCAAGCAGTATCTGAAGACCATCAAGCGCACCGGGCTCGGCAAGGGGCTGTTCTCCGAGCAGCGCTACAATGACGACGGCAGCGAGAATCCGGATTTCATCCTCAACAAGCCGGCCTATCGCAACGCCAAGATCCTGGTCGCCGGCGACAATTTCGGTTGCGGCTCGAGCCGCGAGCACGCCCCCTGGGCGCTGTTGGATTTCGGCATCCGCTGCGTGATCTCGACCTCGTTCGGCGACATCTTCTACAACAACTGTTTCAAGAACGGCGTGCTGCCGATCCGGGTGACGCAGTCCGATCTCGACAAGCTGTTCGACGATGCCGAGCGCGGCGCCAATGCCACCATCACCATCGACCTCGGCAAGCAGGAAATCCGCGGGCCGGACGGCGGCACGGTGAAGTTCGAGATCGACCCGTTCCGCAAGCACTGCCTGATGAACGGCCTCGACGACATCGGCCTCACCTTGGAGAAGAAGGCCTCGATCGACAGCTACGAGGACAAGGCCAAGACCGAACGCGCCTGGGCGTAAGCTTTCGCCGTCCTCTGCTTCGCGCCCCTCGCTGAAGGCTTTCGCCCCTCGCGGGAGGCATTCTCACCCGCGCCCCGCGCAGTCTCTCTTACCCTCCCCTGGAGGGGGAGGGTCGGACGGCGAAGCCGTCCGGGGTGGGGTGGGCGAGACTTCTGATTGATTCACTCGCCCAGGAGCGGCGGATCTCACCGCCTCGATTATTTCGGTCCGCTGGATTGTGTGCCCGCTGCTCGGGATAGCATGAACTCCGGCGCTTTCACCCCACCCCGCTCGCTCCGCGAGCGACCCTCCCCCTCCAGGGGAGGGTGGGGAAGCGTCGACCTTGCGTCATCCAACCTCTGGTCGCGCCCAAGCCAACGCCTATCGCCGCGACCTGCCCACGCTGACGTCGCCTTCCGCCTATCGTCGCGACGCGCCTAATGCCCCATCGCCGCGATGGCGTCGGCCAAGGCGATGGTTTTTTCCGCCATCTCGGCGTGCAGCCGTTCCACCATCCGGCCGTCGAGCTGGATCGCGCCGCGCGCGGCGTTGTCCGGCTGCGCGAACGCCGCGATCACCTTGCGGGCGTAGTCGACGTCCTCGGCCGGCGGGGTGAAGGCGGCGTTGCAGGCCTCGATCTGGCCGGGATGGATCAGCGTCTTGCCGTCGAAGCCGAGATCGCGCGCCTGCGCGCATTCATGAGCAAGGCCCTCGATATTGCCGATGCCGCCATAGGGACCGTCGAGAATCGTAATCCCGTAGCTGCGCGCCGCCAGCACGCAATGCGTCAGCATCGGCAGCATCGCGGCGCGGCCGGGCAGCATGCGGATGCCGGTCTCCCGCGAAATGTCGTTCGGCCCGAACACGAAGCCGGCCAGCCGCGTCCTGGGGTCCTGCGACGCCGCCGCGAGCTCCTCGGCACGCAGCACGCCGCGCGCGGTCTCGATCATGATCCAGACCTTGATCGAGTCGTCGGCGCCGATCTCGGCGAGCCGGTCGGCGATCGCGGTCAGATCGGCGACGCTGGAGACTTTTGGCACCAGGATGCCGTCCGGCCTAGCCTGGCCGGCCATCGCGATGTCCTCGCTCCACCACGGCGAATCCAGGCTGTTGATCCGGATCAGGATCTCGCGCTTGCCAAAGCCCTTGTCGGCGACCGCCTTGGCGATCTGCGCCCGCGCGGTGGCCTTGGCGTCCGGCGCCACCGAATCCTCGATGTCGAGAATGAGGCCGTCGGCATGCAGCAGCCGGGCCTTTTCCAGCGCCCGGGCATTGGATCCCGGCATGAACAGCAGGCTGCGACGCGGACGGATCATGGCATTACCTCTCGGTTGGATTTGGCAGGCGATAACATTTCGCGACCTGCGCCGAAAGGCTTGTTCCCGAGCGCATCCTATGGTTATCCCACGCGGACTGGCGAGGCGCTCATCCGATGGCATCGTTTCCGCAACATCTGCTCAAAGGCTACCAGAACTTCACCACGCAGCGGTTGCCGACCGAACAGTCGCGCTACCGCGAATTGTCCGAGCGCGGCCAATCCCCCGAAGTGATGGTGATCGGCTGCTGTGATTCGCGGGTGTCGCCCGAAGTGATCTTCGACGCCGGCCCCGGCGAATTGTTCGTGCTGCGCAACGTCGCCAATCTGGTGCCGGTCTATGCCCCGGACGGCGCCGTGCACGGCGTCTCGGCGGCGCTGGAATACGCCGTGCAGGTGCTGCGGGTGAAGCACATCGTGGTGCTCGGCCACGCGCAATGCGGCGGCATCCGCGCCTTCGTCGACAAGACCGCGCCGCTGTCGCCCGGCGATTTCATCGGCAAGTGGATGTCGATGTTCGCGCGCGCCGCGGAGACCGTCGAGCCGCACGATCACGAATCGATGCAGCAGTTCATCACCCGGCTGGAGCAGGCCGCGGTGAAGCGCAGCCTGGACAATCTGATGACCTTCCCCTGCGTCGAGATCCTGGTCGGCCGCGGCAAGCTGCAATTGCACGGCGCCTATTTCGGCGTCGCCGAAGGCTCGCTCGCGGTGTTCGACGCCGAGAGCGACCAGTTCCACGCCGCCGGCACGCTCGCCATCGGTTGACCCGCCCGCCGCAGGTGGGAACGGATCGAGAACCGTGGCGTTGAATCGCGCGACGGAGGCCCGCGATGACCAATCCCAAAACCGATCCCGGTTCGAATACCGAGAAAGACCCGGACGAGTGGGGGTCCGGCGACGATCCGATGACCGGCGCCCAGGCGTCCTATCTGAAAACCCTCAGCGAGCAGGCCAAACGGCCGGAGGCATTCCGCGACAACCTCACCAAGGCCGAGGCCTCGAAGCTGATCGACGAATTGCGCCAGACGGCCGGCGTCGCCGACTGATCAATGCGCGGCGTTGTCGCCGCCGCCGTGATCGCCGCCGAAACGGTCCGACAGCGCCAACAGCAGCGTCGAGACCACGAACACCAGGTGGATGCCGATCAGCCAGCCGAGCTTCTGCGCGTCGAACGCGGCGTCGATGTTCATGAATGCCTTCAGCACCTGGATCGCCGAGATCGCCGAGATCGCCACGATCGAGGCCAGCAATTTCTGCTTCAGCCCGGCGAAGTCGACCTTGGTCATCCATTCCGGCCAATCCGGATGGTTGCCTGGATCGATCCGCGAGACGAAGTTCTCGTAGCCGGAAAACACCACGATCAGGATCAGATTGCCGGTCAGCGACACGTCGATCAGCGACAGCACCCCGAGGATGATGTCGGATTCCTTGGCCGCCGGCGCATGCAGGATGAACTCCCAGATCAGCAGGCCGAATTTGTACAGCAGCACCGCGAGGCTGACGACGAGGCCAAGATAGAACGGCGCCATCAGCCAGCGGCTATTGAACAGCACCGTTTCCAGCGCCCGCTCCACCGGATTGGTGCGATGTCTGGTCGGCTGATCCGTCATCGCGTCCCCCGAAGCCTCAGCGTCCGCCCGACGTTGCGCAGGGCGGACGCGACTCATCCGCCATGGTTCGAAGTCAGTAGTCAGTAGTAGTCATTAGGGTAGGCAAAGCGAAGCCTGCCCGCCGGCTTTGCCGCCGGTCAGGTGGGCACGGCGCAAGAGCGCCTTGGCCCGCCCGACAGGCTGTTACTTACGCTGCCTTCTTCTTCGCGGTGATCAATTTGCGGTTGATCAGGCATTCGGCGATCTGGATCGCGTTGAGCGCCGCGCCCTTGCGCAGATTGTCGGACACGCACCACAGCACCAGTCCGTTTTCCACCGTGGCATCCTCGCGGATCCGGCTGATATAGGTGGCGTCCTCGCCGGCCGCCTCATAGGGCGTGACGTAGCCGCCGGGCTCGTGCTTGTCGATCACCAGGCAGCCCGGCGCGGTGCGCAGGATGTTGCGCGCCTCGTCGGCCGAAATCGGGTTCTCGAACTCGATGTTGACGGATTCGGAATGGCCGACGAACACCGGCACCCGCACGCAGGTCGCGGTCAGCTTGATTTTGGGATCAAGAATCTTCTTGGTCTCCATCATCATCTTCCACTCTTCCTTGGTGAAGCCGTCCTCCATGAACACGTCGATCTCGGGGATGACGTTGAAGGCGATGCGCTTCGGAAACTTCTTGGAGTGGACCTCCTCGACGGTGAACACCGCCTTGGTCTGCGAGAACAATTCGTCCATCGCATCCTTGCCGGCGCCGGACACCGACTGATAGGTCGACACCACCACGCGCTTGATCGTCGCGCGATCATGCAGCGGCTTCAGCGCCACGACGAGCTGCGCGGTCGAGCAGTTCGGGTTGGCGATGATGTTCTTCTTGGTGAAGCCTGCGACCGCGTCGGCGTTGACTTCCGGCACCACCAGCGGCACGTCGGGATCCATCCGCCAGGTCGAGGAATTGTCGATCACCACCGCGCCCTGCGCGCCGATCTTCGGCGACCATTCCTTCGACACGCTGCCGCCGGCCGACATCAGGCAGATATCGACGTCGGAGAAGTCGTAGTTCTCCAGCGCTTTCACCTTCAGGGTCTTGTCGCCATAGGACACTTCGACGCCCATGCTGCGGCGCGACGCCAGCGCCACCACCTCGTCAGCAGGGAATTTGCGTTCGTCCAGAATGTTGAGCATTTCCCGCCCGACATTGCCGGTCGCCCCGACCACCGCGACTTTGTAACCCATCGTTCACTCTCCGAAGAAATATGCTTCGCCGCCGCCCTCAGCGGCAACCGAAGAGGCAGCGCTTCTATGCGAGAAACGCTTCCAGCACAACTCAACTCCCTCCTACTAGCCTACCAGAGCCCCTCGATGCGAACGATTTCGGCCGTCCGCGCCGTCACCGATCCGCCCCGGATCCACCCGGCCCTGCGACGCCTTGCCACCGACTGCCGCGCCACGCTGCTGCATGGGCTGGCCTATCTCGGCGCTTTGGCGCTGATCGCGATCATCGCATTCCGCGCCGCGCAGCCCTATGCCGCGGCGATGCTTTCTGCCGCTGCTGAGCCGACGCCGAAGCCCGGCTTTGTCGGCGCCCCGCGCTCGTTTCCGGCATTCGCCGTCAGCCAGTTCGATTTGAGCGGCAAAACAGAGACTTATGAAATTTTGCGGCATCCCGATGGCGGCCGCAAGGACGTGCTGCGCTGGGCCGGCGCGGGCGAAGCGCCGATCGCCGAGCTGGAAATCTACCGCCCCGGCGGCGAATTGAGCGATGGATTGCCGCCGGCCGCCGAACTCGCGGCGCGGATCGACCCGGACGGGCTGCGGCCGGTCGAGGCCGCCGGGCTGATCGACAGCAAATTCGGCGCGGTGACGCTGGTCAGCCTCGGCGCGCCCGACGCAGGGCAGACCCGCGCCTGCCTCGGCTTTCTGAAGACAATCGAGCAACCGGCGCTGCGGATCTCCGGCTGGTCCTGCCAGGGCGAGACGCTGGCGTCGCGGCGCGCGGCGATTGCCTGCCTGCTGAACCGGCTGGTGCTGCTCAGCGCCGGCAACGACCCGAAGCTCGCCGACTTGTTCGCCCGCGCCGAATTGCGCCGCCCGGGCCGCGCGGCGCAGCCCGCCGGCGCGGCGGATTGGGTGACCGCGGCGCAGAACCCACAGCTGCGCGGCAGTCTGTAACGCGGCGGCTCGGCGTTGCGGCGCGCATCCGCGTGCAACATTTTGCGTCGCCACGCATTATTGTCCGGCACTGTGTCCCGATTGAGCTTGTGGCGCGCTGCTCCGGGCAGCTAAAATGCGGTTGAATCGGACGATGCCCTACTGACTGCCATGAGGACATGATGACCTTGAAATTCCCTGCCGCGAGGAAACTCACGGTGCTGCTCGCGGCGGTCGCCGTTGTCGCAATCGGCCTCGATAGCTCGGACGCCAATGCGGCCAAGCGCAAGCATTACGATCGTTCGAGCACTGCCTACGGGCCGAATGGTCCGAACTCGTCCTATCAGGCCGGGCCGCGGACCCGGGTTTACGTCACCAAGCGCTCCTGGCTTGACGCCGGCGTCGAAGTGCTGCCCGGCGACCGCAAATTCACCGATTACGCCTATCCGCCCGGCCGCTCCTTCGGCATGGAAAACCTCAACCGTCCGCTCGACCGCCAGCCGCTCAATCCGGCCTCCGACCTCGGCGGCTACCCGGAGCGCTTCCCGCTGTACTGAGAAGCGGCCGTTCGACGCGACGATTTGCACTAGGACGCAGAGATATGGATCCGAAAATGCCCGGCTCGCGCCGGGCATTTTTTGTGGGTGGTGTCGGTCTGATGAGTGGGCGGTGTCGGTCTGACGGGCCAGGGTGAGAGCGATTCGACCGCCCCGGCGCCGTCATCCTGAGGCGCCCGAGCGTGTTCGCGAGGGCCTCGAAGGATGCGGCCCGGAGTCCTGCGCTGATCCCGCTTGCTCGCAGCCCATCCTTCGAGACGCCCGGCTTCGTCCTTCGGACGTCGCCGGGCTCCCCAGGATGACGCCAATTGCGTGGACGCAGCGCCGATGGCCTGGACGGCAGCGCCGCGAAAGCCGCGCCGCCGCCCCGTTTACCCGTGCAGCGGCTTACGCGTGCAGCGCCTGGATCTCCTTCAAGACCGCTTCGCCCATCTGCGAGGTCGAGATCACCGTGGTGCCTTCCGACTTGATGTCGGCGGTGCGCAGCCCCTTGGCGAGTACCCCTGCGATCGCGGCGTCGAGCTTGTCGGCGAGGTCGCCCATCTCCAGCGAATAGCGCAGCGCCATGCCGAACGACGCCAGCATCGCCACCGGATTGGCCAGTCCCTTGCCGGCGATGTCGGGGGCCGAGCCGTGCACCGGCTCGTACATCGACTTGCGCTTGCCGGTGTTGGCGTCGACCGCGCCGAGCGAGGCCGACGGCAGCATGCCGAGCGAGCCGGTCAGCATCGCGGCGATGTCGCTGAGGATATCGCCGAACAGATTGTCGGTGACGATGACGTCGAACTGCTTCGGCCATTTCACCAGATTCATGCCGCCGGAATCCGCCAGCTGATGCTCGAGCTGAACGTCCTTGTAGTCCTGGGCGTGGACCTTGGTGACCACCTCTTTCCACAACACGCCGGACTTCATGACGTTGTGCTTTTCCATCGACGTCACCTTGTTGCGGCGCTTGCGCGCGAGGTCGAAGGCGACCCGCGCGATGCGGTCGATTTCGTAGCTGTCGTAAACCTGGGTATCGATGGCGCGCTTCTGGCCGGCGCCGAGATCGGTGATGGTCTTCGGCTCGCCGAAATACACCCCGCCGGTGAGTTCGCGCACGATCATGATGTCGAGGCCTTCGACCACGTCGCGCTTCAGACTCGAGGAATCCGCCAGCGCCGGGTAGCACACCGCCGGGCGCAGATTGGCGAACAGCCCGAGGTCCTTGCGCAGCCGCAGCAGACCGGCTTCGGGCCGCGCCTCGTAGGGCACGCCGTCCCATTTGGCGCCGCCAACCGCGCCGAAGATCACCGCGTCGGAAGCCTGCGCCTTGGCCATGGTGGCGTCGGTGATCGCCACCTTGTCGGCGTCGTAGGAGGCGCCGCCGACCAGGCCGTCCTCGGTCTCGAAATGCGCGATGCCCTGGGCGTTGAGCCAGTCGATCAGCCGCTTCACCTCCGCCATCACTTCGGTGCCGATGCCGTCGCCGGGAAGAAGCAGCAGTTTGTGGGTCGCCATGGTCAATTCCTCAGGATGCGTCATGGCCGGGGCGGTCCCGGCCATCCCTGGTGCCCGCTCAATCTCAAGAAGGCTTGATTTCAAGGAGGCTTGGATGCCCGGCAGCGCCGGACACGACGGGTGAATGGATGCGGCGGAGTGCTAAAACGGCGTTGCGCGATTGGCAAGACACCGTTCCCGGCGCCGGGCGTTGCGCGGTGGCTGCGAACCCGGCAAAAAGGGCAACAGGCGACGGAGAAACGCTTGACCCTGATCGATCGCACGATGGCCCAGCCGCACCCCGCTCAGCTCATTGTGATGCTGGCGCTGTCGCCGACCATTAGCCTCGGCATCGCCCCATTCGCCTATTCGCTGGTGCTGCCGGATATGCGTGACGCGCTGGGCTGGTCGTATTCCGCCGCCGGATTCATGAATACCGTCAATGCCGCGGGCTATCTCGGCGGCGCGCTGGTCGCAGCCTCCCTGGTCAGGCGGTTCGGCTTGTTCCGCGTGGTGCAGGCCGGCACGCTGGCCTGCGTCGCCTCGCTATTGCTGTGCGCATTGTCGGGCAATTTCGCGCTGCTTGGCCTCGCCCGGCTGCTCGCAGGCCTGGGCGCCGCGGTCTCGTTCGTCGCCGGCGGCGCGCTGGCGGCGACGTTGGCGCAGACCGAGCCGCAGCGCTCGAGCTTCCTGCTCAGCCTGTTCTATGCCGGGCCGGGGCTCGGCATCCTGCTCTCCGGGCTTTTGGCGCCGCTGCTGCTCGGGCTGCTCGGCCCGGGATCGTGGCGGGCGGTGTGGCTGGCGCTGGCCCTGGTCGCGGGCGCTTTGACCCTGCCGCTCTTGCTGCGGCCGATCGCGGCGCAAGCGGCGCTGACCCCGGGCAAGCCGGCGCGCTTTGCGGCGGGCCCGGTAGCGATCTATCTGATCGCCTACTTTTTGTTCGGCGCCGGCTACATCGCCTACATGACCTTCATGATCGCCTATGTCCGCGACGCCGGCGGCGGCGCGCTGGCGCAGAGCGGATTCTGGTGCCTGATCGGCGCCGGCGCCTTCGCCTCGCCCTGGGTGTGGCGGCGGCTGATCGCGCGCGGCAGAAGCGGCATCACCACCGCGATCATTCTCGGCGTCAACGCGCTCGGCGCGGCGTTGCCGCTGTTGTCGCCGTCGCCCTGGATGCTGGCGGTGTCGGCGGCGGTGTTCGGGGTGGCGTTCTTCGCCGTGGTGACCACCACCACCGCCTTCGTGCGCTTCAACTATCCACCCGAAGCGTGGCCCAGCGCGATCGCGGCGATGACCATCGTGTTCGGCGTCGGCCAGACCATCGGCCCGATCGCCACCGGCGCGATCACCGACGCGATGGGCAGCCTCGACACCACGCTCAACGTCTCCGCCGCGGCGCTGGCGCTCGGCGCCGCGCTGGCCGCGTTCCAGCGCCCGGTGGGGTGAGGAGAGCGGCGCAGCCCCGAGGCACTCTCTTCCCTCTCCCCTTGTGGGAGAGGGTGGCTGCGCGAAGCGCAGCCGGGTGAGGGGTGATTGCAAGGAACCCCTCATCCGACCCGGACTTCGTCCGGGCTACCTTCTCCCACAAGGGGAGAAGGAAGAGAGACGCGCGCTACTCCACCACGCCGCAGGCGATGCGGCCGCCGGCATTGCCGGTCGGATCGGTCTTGTAATCGTCGGCGGCGGCGTGGATCACCAACGCGGTGCCTTCCGGCTTGAACAGCGAATTCGGCTTGGTCTTGTCGAGCGTCACAGCGGCGTTGACGACGTCGACGCTCAACGCGCCGGACGCCGGGATTGCGAGATTCGGCATGTCGCCGGCATGGGCGCCGTCGGGGGCGTCCTTGCCGTGCTTCTTGTTGTCCGGATTGAAATGCCCGCCGGCGCTGGTGAACGGCGGTTCGCACTTGCCGACCGCGTGGACGTGGAAGGCGTGTTCGCCGGGCGGCAGATTCTTCACCGCGAGCTTGATGGCGACGCCGCCGCTATTTTGCGTCAGCACGGCGCTGCCGACCTCGGCGCTTTCGGCATTCTTCAAGGTCGCCTTGGCGGATTGCGCGAAGGCAACGCCTGTTGAAAGAGCGAGCACGGCAGTCGCTGCGAACACGGCGCGAACGATCATGAAAACCTCCCTGTTGCGGGCTTGGACCCGGCCAAAATGTAGGCCAGACCATCCATGCCCGCAACGCGGCCGAGGCGCGTCGGTTGCTGCGACCAAGGGCCGCTCAGCTGCCGCTGAAATCATTATAGCCCTGGTCTTCCCAATAGCCGCCCTTGTAGTCGTTGGTGACTTCCATCGCGACCACGTATTTCGGGTTCTTGAAGCCGAGCTTGGTCGGCACCCTTATCTTCATCGGATAGCCATAGGCGCGCGGCAGGATCTGGTCGTCGAACTTGAAGGTCATCTGGGTCTGCGGATGCAGCGCGGTCGGCATGTCGAGCGAGCTCGCGTAATCTTCCGCGCAGCGGAAATGCACCCATTTGGCGTTGCTATCGGCGCCGATCAATTTCAGGAAATCGCGCAAAGGCGTGCCCGACCACGAGCCGATCGCGCTCCAGCCCTCCACGCAGATGTGGCGGGTGATCTGCTTGACCTCGGGCAGCCGATGAAGCTCCGCCAGCGTCCAGGATTTCTTGTTATCGACCAGACCGGAGACCTCGAGCTTCCACTCCGCGCCATCGATCTCCGGCGCCTCGTCCTCGGCGTAATAGGCGTTGAACGGGAACGGCCGCTTGATGTCGGCTTGCGAATAGGTCGGCGCCAGCGTGTTGGGATTGAAGATTTTCGCCTGCACCGCGTCGTTGAATTTGGAGATCTGCGTCAGCATCGATTCCGCGGAGAACGAGTCGGAGACGTCGCAGCCGGTGAGCAGCGTCAGCGCGCCGAGGCTGGCGCCGCCGGCGATGAAGCGGCGCCGCGACAATTCCGGCAGCAGCTTGGCGGCGTCCTTCACCAGCAGCGTCTTGTCGACGCCGGGGATCAGCAGGGATTTGATGCGGCGCATGGCGATCCTCTTGTTTGCACTAACGCCCGATGATCATCGCGCGCAGGCTTTTCGGCACCAGCAGCGCCAGCACGACATGAATGACCAAAAAGCCGCAGATCGCCGCCATCGCCGCAAAATGCACGTAGCGCGCGGTGTCGTAGCCGCCGAACGCCGCGGTCAGCCATTGCAACTGCACCGGCTTCCAGATCGACAACCCGGACAGCACGATGACGATGCCGACCGCGATGATGCCGGCATAGAGCAGCCGCTGCACGTAGTTATACCTGGTGAGGTCGGCGTGCGACAATTGCCCGGTCAGCGCCAGCTTGGCATCGCTCAACACGCCCGAAGCCGTGATCGGCAGCAGCTTGCGGCGGAACCGGCCGCTGGCGACGCCGAGCACCAGATAGATCGCGCCGTTGACCATCAACAGCCACATCGCCGCGAAGTGCCACTGCAGCGCGCCGCCGAGCCAGCCGCCCAGCGTGATGCTGCGCGGGAAGCTGAAACCGAACAGCGGCGAGGCGTTGTAGACCTGCCAGCCCGACATGATCATCATGACCACCGCCGCGGCGTTGATCCAATGCAGCAGCCGCACCCAGGCCGGCTGGATCACCGCGCCTGCGGAAGAGGTGGCCGGATTGTCGCTGGCAGTAAGGCTCAACATCGTCGCGTTCCATCAATGGGTGGTCTGCTGTCTACGCCCCGCAGCGGCGTTTGTTACGCTGGCTTAGACCAATCGGGCGACCCTGACCGGGTGTTGCAATCACAAAAAAGCGAGCCGGGTTGCCCCGGCTCGCTTGCGCGGCCTGATCTTCGGCGCGCGCACCGCATCCTGCCGGGGGACGACGACAGGAGGCGGTGGAACCGGGCGTTACGACGCCGGCAGCAGCACGGTGTCGACGACGTGGATCACGCCGTTCGACTGGTTGACGTTGGCGATCGTCACCGTCGAGCTGCCGCCCTTGGCGTCGGTCAGCGTCACCTTGCCGCCCGAGGCCTTCACGGTCAGCGTTTCGCCTTCCACCGTGGTCAGCTTCTTGCCGTCGGTGAGGTCGGCGGCTTCGAGCTTGCCGGGCACCACGTGATAGGTGAGGATCTTGCTCAGCGCCGCCTTGTTCTCCGGCTTCACCAGATTGTCGACGGTGCCGGCGGGAAGCTTGGCGAACGCGGCGTTGGTCGGCGCGAACACGGTAAACGGTCCCTTACCTTCCAGCGTATCGACCAGGCCGGCGGCCTTTACCGCGGCGACCAGCGTGGTGTGATCCTTGGAATTGACGGCGTTCTGCACGATGTTCTTCGACGGGTACATGGCGGCGCCGCCGACCATCACGGTCTTCTCGCCGCTCATCTCGCTCTTCATCATCTTCTTGTCTTCGGCGCTCGCCGGCGCGATCACGCTGGCGGTGAGGGCGAGCGCGCCGAACGCGGCGGCGGACAATAGGGCAATTCGCTTGGACATCAGTTTCTCCCGTTATGAGTTTGAATGACCGGCGGAGTTCCGCGGGCGCGAGGAAAGGGCCGCACGATGACGCCGCTGCTGAGCTTTACGTCGTCGTTGGCCGAGTTACGCGAGCGGTTTGAGTCAGTTTCAGGAAGTATATTTTTGTCGCGGGACGAAACTAATCGCGCGTTGTCACGTGGCGGCCACAAATGTGAGCCGGATCGCTGACGGACTTCAACTTGTCGCAGCGTCATCCTGAGGAGCCCGGCAAAGCGCGCAAGCGCGAAGCCGGGCGTCTCGAAGGATGGCCTCTGCACTATCTCGTCATCCTTCGAGGCTCGCCGCAAGAGCGGCTTCGCGCCTCAGGATGACGGTTCCGCGCAACTTGCCTTTTTGCGCGCGTTGTTGCTATCACCCGGCGCGATGGGCGACGCGCAGCCCTCGACGACCCGATGCCGCCAGGACCAGCCCATGAACGCCAACCTGTTTTCCCGCCTGTTCGACGGCCTCGCCGATCCGGCCAAGCTCGCGATCGAGACCGAGGACGGCGGCCGGATCAGCTATGGCGATCTGATCGCACGCGCCGGGCGGATCGCCAACGTGCTGCTCGCGCGCGGGGTCAAGATCGGCGACCGTGTTGCAGCGCAAACCGAAAAATCCGTCGAAGCGCTGGTGCTTTATCTGGCAACCGTGCGGATGGGCGCGGTCTATCTGCCGCTCAATACCGCCTACACGCTCAACGAACTGGATTATTTCCTCACCGACGCCGAGCCGTCGCTGCTGGTGTGCGATCCGGCAAGGCGCGACGGGCTCGCCGCGATCGCCGCCAAGGTCGGGGCGACAGTCGAGACGCTCGGCGCCGATGGCCAGGGCTCGCTGACCGACGCCGCCGCCACCGCCTCGCCCGGCTTCGAGACGGTCGCGCGCGCCGGCGACGATCTCGCCGCGATCCTCTACACCTCCGGCACCACCGGACGCTCCAAAGGAGCGATGCTGAGCCACGACAACCTGGCGTCGAATTCGCTGACGCTGGTGAAACATTGGCGCTTCACCGATCAGGACGTGCTGATCCACGCTCTGCCGATCTATCACACCCACGGGTTGTTCGTGGCCAGCAACGTCACGCTGTTCGCGCGCGCATCGATGATCTTTTTGCCGAAATTCGATGCCGAGCGGATCATCGCATTGATGAGCCGCGCCACCGTACTGATGGGGGTGCCGACATTCTACACCCGGCTGCTGCAGAGCCCGCTTCTGACCCGGCAGACCACCGGCCCGATGCGGCTGTTCATTTCCGGCTCGGCGCCGCTATTGGCCGACACCCATCGCGAATGGGCGGCGCGCACCGGCCACGCCGTGCTGGAGCGCTACGGCATGACCGAAACCAATATGAACACCTCGAACCCCTATGACGGCGTGCGGCTGCCGGGCTCGGTCGGCCCGGCCTTGCCCGGCGTCGATGCGCGGGTGGTCGATGCCGAGCGCGGCGTTGAATTGCCGCGCGGCGAGATCGGCATGATCGAGGTCAAGGGCCCCAACGTATTCAAGGGCTATTGGCGGATGCCGGAGAAGACCAACGCCGAATTCCGTCACGACGGCTACTTCATCACCGGCGACCTCGGCAAGATCGACGACAACGGCTACGTCTATATCCTCGGCCGCGGCAAAGACCTGGTGATCACCGGGGGCTTCAACGTCTATCCGAAAGAGGTCGAGAGCGAGATCGACGCGCTGCCGGGCGTGGTGGAATCCGCGGTGATCGGCGTGCCGCATGCCGATCTCGGCGAGGGTGTCACCGCCGTGGTGGTGCGCGACAAGGGCGCCAGCGTCGACGAAGCCGGCGTGCTCAACGCGCTGCAGTGCCAGCTCGCCAAATTCAAGATGCCGAAGCGGGTGATCTTCGTCGACGACCTGCCGCGCAACACCATGGGCAAGGTGCAGAAGAACCTGCTGCGCGAGACCTACGCCGGGCTCTACGCCAAATAGGGCACGCCGCTCTCGGCTCGCCATGACAGAAAAACACCGCAGGTTTTACTGCGGCGGCTGCGGCCGGCCGAAATCCGGCGCCAACAGCCGGTTGCGCAACAGGAAGCTGACCGCCCGCGCCCAGGAATCGTCGGTGTTGCCGCGAAAATCCGCGCTCATCGACACCACCAGGTGGCCGGTGTGGGTGTTGCGCAGATAGACGTTCATGTTGAGGATCAGGTTGGAGACCTTCTGCACCTGGCCGGTGATCGCGAGATCGGCGCCGAGCTGCTGTGCGAGCTGCACGTCGCAGCCGCCGCAGGCCTGCAGATTCTTCGCGTGCGCCGCAGCATTGACCGGGGCGATGTCGAGCACCTGATACTTGCCGGACGCCGCCAACCCCTCGCGCAACTGATCGCTGGAACGCAGCAATCGCGCCTGCTCGTCGGCGCGGGCGCCGTCGACCTCGCCCTGCAGGCTGGTATCGAACAATTCGAAATCGAACACCGCGACCTTCGGCGCCGCGTCCTCGGCACAGGCCGGCACCGCCCACAGCAACAGCGCGACAAGGCAGCCAGCATTTCGCATCGGCGAGATCCGCGATCGGCCCGCTTGGGCAAATTGTCACTTGCAACGTAGCCCGGTTCAGCCATCTTTCAAGTCAGAAGGTCGCAGGTTCCCAACGAAGCGGCCCAACCGGGAGACGACATGATCCGAGCGATGGCCGCCGTGCTGCTGCTCTGCGCACTGGGCGGTGTCGCGCGGGCCGCCGATCCGATCGAGATCCGGATCGGCTATCTCGGCCGAGCCGGCCATACGCCGACGCTGTCGCTGCTCGATCAGCCGGCAGCCGATGACGGCCTCGCAGGCGCCCGGCTGGCGCTCGAAGACAACGCCACCACCGGCCGGTTCCTGAATCAGTCCTTCGCGCTCGACGCGCTGCGCCTCAACGACGGCGACGACGCCGGCAAGGCCGCCGCCACGCTGGCCGATCGCGGCGACGGCTTCATCATCACGGACCTCGCCGCCGACGATCTGCTGCACGCCGCCGACGCGGTGCGCGAGCGCGGCGTCACCTTGCTCAATGCCGGCACGCTCGACGACCGGCTGCGCGAACAGGACTGCCGCGGCAATGTGCTGCACACCGCGCCGACCCGCAGCATGCTGGCGGACGGCCTCGCGCAATATCTGGTGTGGAAGCAATGGAAGCGCTGGCTGCTGGTGGTGGGCTCGCATGACGAGGACAAGGCCTACGCCGACGCGCTGCGCCGCGCCGCCACCCGCTTCGGCGCCAAGATCGTGCAGGAGCGGGTGTTCGAGGATGTGGGCGGGGCGCGGCGCACCGACAGCGGCGTGACGCTGATCCAGCGCCAGATGCCGGTGTTCACGCAATCGGCGCCGGCTTACGACGTGCTGGTCGCCGCCGACGAGAGCGAGGTGTTCGCCAACTACCTGCCGTACCGCACCTGGGACCCGCGGCCGGTGGCGGGCTCCGCCGGGCTGAAGCCGGTGAGTTGGGACGCCGCACAGGACCAATGGGGCGCGGTGCAGATGCAGAACCGCTTCATCAGGCTGAACAAGCGGCAGATGAGCGCGCGCGACATGCAGGCCTGGATCGCGGCGCGGATGATCGGCGAGGCCGCCTCGCGCGCCAACTCCGGCGACGTGAAGGCGTTGCGCGAAACGCTGCGCGGGCCGGACTTCGCGATCGCCGCGTTCAAGGGCCAGCGCCTGACGCTGCGCGACTGGAACGGACAGTTGCGCCAGCCGATCCTGTTGGTCGACGGCCGCATGGTGGTGTCGGTGTCGCCGCAGGAAGGTTTTTTGCATCAGGTCTCCGAGCTCGACACGCTGGGCGTCGATCGCCCGGAAAGCAAATGCAGGCTGCAGTGAGAGAGTGCCACGCATGATTTCTGATACCGAAGTCTCTCTGCGTCATTGCGAGCCGAGCACCGCACCTGGCGCCGGCCGAGGGCGACGCCATCCAGCTCTTGCCCAGCAGCGCAGGAGGGGTTGGTCGCAAGCGCTGCTGGCAACGACGGTTTTGATGCTTTCGCTCGTCGCAGCGACGCCCGCGTCTGCCTCCATCGCCTATGTCTCCAACGAGAAGAGCAACACCGTCTCGGTGATCGACACCGAGACCTGGTCCGTCACCGCGACCATCAAGGTCGGGCAGCGGCCACGCGGCATTGAATTCACCCGCGACGGCAAATTCGTGCTGGTCGCAGTCGGCGACGACGACGCCATCGAGGTGATCGACGCTGCCACCCGGCAGATCGTCGACAAGCTGCCGTCTGGTCCCGACCCCGAATTGTTCGTGCAGGACCAGAGCGGCAAGACGCTCTACGTCGCCAACGAGAACGACAACACCGTGACCATCATCGATCTCGACAAGCGGGTGCGCGTCGGCGACGTCCAGGTCGGCGTCGAGCCGGAGGGCATGGCGATCAGCCCGGACGGCAAGATCCTGATCAACACCTCCGAGACCACCAACATGGCACATTTCATCGACACCGCGACGCGGCAGATCGTCGGCAATGTGCTGGTGGATTCGCGGCCGCGCTTCGCCGAATTCAAGCGCGACAATTCCGAACTCTGGGTGTCGTCGGAAATCGGCGGCACCGTCACCGTGATCGATCCCGCCAAGCGCGAAGCCACCGGCAAGATCAGCTTCGCGGTGCCGGGGATGCGGCGCGAGGCGATCCAGCCGGTCGGCATCGCGATGACCGGAGACGGCGCCACCGCCTTCGTGGCGCTCGGCCCCGCCAACCGCGTCGCGGTGGTCGACGCCAAGACTCACGAGGTGAAGAAGTATCTGTTGGTCGGACAACGGGTCTGGCACATGGCGTTCACCCCGGACGAGAAATATCTGCTGGTCACCAACGGCGTCTCCAACGACGTCTCGGCGATCGACGTCGCAGCGCAAAAGGTCGTCAAAACCATCCAGGTCGGTGAATTGCCCTGGGGCATCACCATCGCGCCGAAATGAGCGTGGCAGAGGCGCCCAGGGCCCGGACCGCCGCCGCCGCCGCCGCGCCGCGCGGCACGGCCGCGGTCGCGGCGTTGTCGATCGAAGGCGTCTCCTACAGTTACGGCGCCCGCCGCGCGCTCAACGCCGTGTCGTTTAGCGTGCAGCGGGCCAGTTTCACCGCGCTGCTCGGGCTCAACGGCGCCGGCAAGTCGACGCTGGTGGCGCTGATCACACGGCTGTTCGGGCTGCCGACCGGGCGGATCAGCATCTTTGGCGACGACATCGGCCGCAATCCCGGCGCGGCGCTGCGGCAGCTCGGCGTCGTGTTCCAGCCGCGCACGCTCGATCTCGATCTGTCGGTGATGCAGAACCTGCAATATCACGCCGCCTTGCACGGCATCGGCCGCGGCGAGGCGCGCAGCCGCGCCGAGGCTTTGCTGACGCGGATCGGGCTTGCCGATCGCGCCGGCCACAAGGTGCGCGATCTCTCCGGCGGGCAGATGCGGCGGCTGGAGATTGCCCGCGCGCTGCTGCACCGGCCGCGGCTGTTGCTGCTCGATGAAGCGACCGTCGGGCTCGACGTCAAAGCGCGCGCCGAGCTGATCGGCCACGTCCGCCGCCTGGTGATCGACGAGGGCGTCGGCGTGCTGTGGACCACGCATCTGTTCGACGAGATCGAGCCATCCGACGATCTGGTGATCCTGCACCAGGGCCGCGTGCTGGCGCGCGGCGAGCTAGCGCAGATCACAGCCGAGACCGGCACCGCGGATCTGCATGCCGCGTTCCGGCAACTCACCGGCGGCGACAGTGCGGGAGCCGCGCCATGACTGCGCCCGCGCTCGACCGCCCGACCGGATTTACGACGGCGCAGTATCTGATCTGCCTCAACGGCATCGTCTGGCGCGAAGGCCTGCGCTTTTTGCATCAGCGCGAGCGCTTCGTCTCGGCGCTGGTGCGGCCCTTGGTGTGGCTGTTCATCTTCGCTACAGGATTTCGCCAGGTGCTGGGGATTTCCATCATCCCACCCTACGAGACCTACATCCTTTACGAAGTCTACATCACGCCGGGCCTGATGGCGATGATCCAGCTGTTCAACGGCATGCAGTCCTCGCTGTCGATGGTCTATGACCGCGAAATGGGCAATATGCGCACGCTGTTGGTCAGCCCGCTGCCGCGCTGGTACTTGCTTTGCTGTAAGCTTTTGGCCGGCACCGCGGTCTCGATCCTGCAGGTCTATGCGTTTCTGGCGATCGCGTATTTCTGGGAGATCGAGCCGCCGCCGCTCGGCTATCTCACCGTGCTGCCGGCGCTGGCGCTGACCGGGCTGATGCTGGGCGCGCTCGGCATGCTGATTTCGTCGGGCATCAAGCAGCTGGAGAATTTCGCCGGCGTGATGAACTTCGTGATCTTCCCGATGTTCTTCGCCTCATCGGCGCTGTATCCCTTGTGGCGGGTGCTGGAGGGCAGCCCGGCGCTTTACTATGTCTGTCAGTTCAATCCGTTCACCCACGCCGTCGAACTGATCCGCTTCGCGCTGTATGGCCGGATCAACTGGATCTCGCTGGCGGTGGTCGGCGGCTCGACCGCCGCATTCCTGATCGGCGCGATGCTGGCTTACAATCCGTCGCGCGGACTCGGCCGGCGCGGCGCCGCGGGAGGCGAAACGTGAGAGTGTTTTCGCGATTAGTTGCTGTCGGGATGATGCTGGTCGGCGCGACCGGCGCGGCCTGCGCCGTCGATCCGCGCTATCCGGATTGGCCCTGCGTGCAGGCCAAGGTGCCGGAGATTTCGCTGAGCGCGGTGTGGGCCGGACCGCCGCTCGACGAGGCCAGCAGCAAATGGAAGGACGACGCCCGGATCAGCGCGCTGGTGGCGCGGCTGGCGGCACGGCGCACGCCGATGGACGAGGCCGAGAAGCTGGTGACGGATTTCCTCAAACAGGCCGGCTCCGACAAGACCGCCACCGGCACGCTGATCTTCGCCGGACTGTTCGATACGCTGAACGCCGAGCGCGGCGCGGTGCTGAAGGGGCTGGAACGCGTCACCCGCAAACAGCGCGCCGCCGCGGAGCAGATCCGCGCCGATACGCTGGCGTTGCAGGTGCTGCAGGGCGCCAGCCCGCCGGACGCCGGCAAGATCGAGCAGCTCGGCAATCAGCTGGTGTGGCAGACGCGGATCTTCGACGATCGCCGCCGCGTCGTCAGCTTCGTCTGCGAGGTGCCGGTGGCGATCGACCGCCGGCTGTTCGCGCTCGGCCGCGTCATTCAGCAGGAGATGGAGTAGCGCGCGACGAAACTACGGGCATCTCCTACTTGGCGGCGAGGGGTACGTTGAGCGCGCAGCTTCACCATGGGCACTGACTAACCTCTCCCCGCGTGCGGGGAGAGGTCGACCCCGCGTAGCGCAGCGAAGCGGGGTCGGGTGAGGGGGCGCCTCGGCATAACGCGGCGCCCCCTCACCCGGCGCGACAAGCTTCGCTTGTCGCGCCACCCTCTCCCCGCAAGCGGGGCGAGGGAAGGTTGTGGCAGCTCGGCGCGCGTCGCAGGTCCTGACTTCCCGCTTATCAAAGCGTGGTCATTCCGGGGCGCGAGGGCGGAAACCCGAGCGAACCCGGAATCTCGCGGCGCGCGCGAGCCCTCCCTCGCAGCAAGATTCCGGGTTCTCTCGCAGCTCACGCTGCGCGAGCCCCGGAATGACGACCCCGGGAATGAGCAACGGCTCTCACCACAACGGCTCTACCCAAATAAACGATGCCCCTTGATTGCGTCAGGAGCGTTCGCGTCAACTGCGGCGTGTTACGGCGCCGGCGCCGGCGCCGGCTGCGGTAGCCGCGGCATCGGCTCGGCCTCCAATAGCGGCAGATGCGCCGCCTGCCAGCCGTCGGTGCCGTCCGGATACCAGGCGACGTTGCTGTAGCCATAACCGAGCGCGCGCTTGGCCGCATTCCACGACATCCAGCAATTCGCCTGGCAATACACCACCACCAGCCGCGCGCGGTTGCCGCCGGTGGCCCGCATCAGGCCGTCGCGCAAATAATCCTCCGTCGCGGCGGCGAGCTGGCCATAGCCGGTGTCGGGCAGCCACAGGCTGCCGGGAATGTCGAGGCGCGGCCGGTCGCGCCACACCGTGCCGGCCGGCAGGTTGGCGGGCTTCGGCGGCTGCGGCATGGCGTCGATGAACGCAGCCTCGCCGGCGCGCCACAGCGCTTCGACCTCTCTGGTCGACAGCACCCGCGCGCCCTGCAGCGTCGCCGGCACCGCGGCGCGATAGTCCTCGGTGCGATAGCCGGACGGCTCGGCGACCGCGGCCTGCGCGCCGGGGTCGTCAGCCGCGGCCGGTGCGACCAAGCCCAAGCCCAAGCACAAGGCCAAGAGTTGGCCCACGCCCAGCGCCAACGCCATCAGCCGCCTCATCACGGCTGCTTGGCCGCGGTCTCGGCGCCGAGCGGCCGATCGTTGTCGTCCAATAGCGGCACGCCGTAATCCAGCAGGATCTTGTTGATCTCCGGCTGGCTGTCCTGGATCAGCCGGTTGAGCTGCCGCTTCCAGTTCTGGTCGGCGGCGCGCACCCCCATGCCGATCCGATAGGCGAGCTGCGGCCCCATGGTTTCCTTGACCAGCGGCGTGACGCGCAGCGGCGGATTGGCCTCTTTGGCGTAATAACCGGCCATCGGCCCCCACAGGATTCCGGCGTCGATCTCGCCGGAGAGGACGTCGCCGATCATCGCCGCCGCGGAGGAATCCACTCGCGTATCGATCATCAGCGGATACGGCTTGGCGGTCGCCATCAGGCCGTTGACCGCCATATTGGTGGCCGGCGGCGTGCCGGCGACGATGCCGATATGCCTGCCCTTCAGCCGCGGGTCGTCGAGCGTGGCGACCTCGGCGAGCTCGCTGCCGGGCTTGGCCACCAGCGCATAGGCCGTGCGGTAATACGGATTGGTGCCTTGCGCGAGGTCATCGCCTTGCGGAAATCCCATGATGACGTCGCAGCGATGCGCGCCGAGCGTCATCCGCACGAAGCCGGTGGCCTGCGGAAAGAACATATAGTCGAGCGATTTGTGCAGCTTTGCGGCGAACAATTCGGCGATTTTGTTCTCGAAGCCGTCGCCCTTGTCGTTGGAGAACGGCAGGTTGCGCGGGTCGGCGCAGACCCGCAGCACCTTGGGATCGATCAGCTCGATCGACAGATCCGCGGACTCCGGCGCGGGCGCCTGGGCATGCGCCGCGCCGCCCAGCCACAGCGCCGCGCCGGCGATGCCGGCGATCGCCCGCCAGCCAATTGTCGATCTGCTCATCGCATTTGCCTTCCTCGAACCCGCAGCGCCTGCGGCGCGCAGCGCCCGCTCGATCAGTGCTGGTCCATGCAGGAATTTTCCTGCAACGCCGCGGCCACCGGCTTGCCCTCGTGGTTGGCCGGCCGCACCCGCCCGATCGCGCCGGTGGAGCGGGCGCGCAGGTAGACGTAGAGATCGTCGATATGGCAGGCGACGTTGAGGTTATGGCCGAACGCCGGCATCACGTTTTCGGTGGAAGAGGTGACGTTCTTGCGGCCGTTGGCGACGGTGGTCAGAAAATCGCCGTAGCTCATGTCCTTGACCGACTCCTTCAGCGCCGGCGCGTAGCTCGAGCCCTCGCCATAGGGGCCGTGGCAGACGTGGCACTCCGAATGATAGTGCCGGAATCCGGAATAGGTGAACCAGTCGACGGTGCCGTCGTCGGTGACGTTGAACGTCGGATTGCCTTCCTTGTCGAGATATTTGCCATCCGTCGACTTGATCGGGGTGGGTTCCGGCGGCGGCGTCGAGACCTTGCCGACGGTGGCGGCCTCGTCGCTGGGCGGCGCGGCGTCCTCCGCCAGGGCCGGACTTGCAAAGACGAGACTTGCAAGGGCGAAACTTGCACACGCCACGATACCGATCGCAGCCATGCCGGGATGCATCATACGCAAGGGGATCTCTCCGACGTTTCCTATTGTTGACGTTTCTTGTTGCGCGTTCGGGATGCGCAATGGCGTAACCGGGTCGCCTGGAGCGGTCGCTGCGGCCGCCGCATCGCCGGCGATTGGCGCCGATCGCCGCAGCGGCCCGTCACCGGACCCGGAAGAGAGGTCCCGGCGCGAGGATCAGCTCCCCGCGCCGTGACCGGATCGCAAGCGCTACTGCGGCAGCGCGAACACCGTCAGCGCACCGCCGAGCGCGGTGTAGTTGTTCAGCGAGGCGTAGCCGCCGACCGCGCCGAGACCTGCGGTCGGGTCGGTCAGGCCGGCCGCCAGACCGATGCCGGCCCAGCCACCGACGCCGGACAGCACGGCGATGTATTGCCGGCCGCCATGCTCGTAGGTGGTGACGTTGCCGATGATGCCGGACGGCGTCTTGAACTTGTACAGCTCCTTGCCGGTCTTGGCGTCGACCGCCTTGAGGTAGCCTTCCAGCGTGCCGTAGAACACCACGCCGCCGGCGGTGGCGAGCGCACCCGACCACACCGAGAACTGCTCCTTGTTCGACCACACGATCTTGCCGGTCTTGTTGTCCCAGGCGATGAAGTTGCCCATGTGGGTGTCGCCCGGAGGCGGATACATCGACAGCGTCGCCCCGACATAGGGCTGGCCGGCGGTGTAGCTCACCTTGAACGGCTCGTAGTCCATGCAGACGTGGTTGGTCGGTACGTAGAACAGCTGGGTGTCCGGCGAATAGGCCGCCGGCTGCTGATCCTTGGTGCCGAGCGCGGCAGGGCAGATCCCCTTGTTGTTATGGTCTTCGCCCTGCTTGTCGGTGGAGAATTGATCGACCACCTTGGGACGGCCATAGGTCGGAGAGTTCTTGTCCATGTCGACGCCGGAGGTCCAGTTCACCTTGGGGTCGTACTTCTCGGCCACCAGCAACTCGCCGCTGGCGCGATCCACGGTGTAGGCAAGGCCGTTGCGGTCGAAATGCGTCAGCAGCTTGCGGTTCTGGCCGTTGATCGATTGATCGCTGAGGATCATTTCGTTGACGCCGTCATAATCCCATTCGTCGTGCGGCGTCATCTGGTAGGCCCATTTCGCCACCCCGGTATCGGGATTGCGGGCGAAAATGGTCATCGACCATTTGTTGTCGCCGGGCCGCTGCTTCGGATTCCAGGTCGATGGATTGCCGGAGCCGTAATAAACCAGGTTCAGTTCCGGATCGTAGGAGGTCCAGCCCCAGGTGCAACCTCCGCCGACCTTCCACTGATCGCCCTGCCAGGTCTTCAGGCTGGAGTCCTTGCCGACCGGCTTACCGAGCACGGTGGTCTTTTCCGGATCGAACAGGATCTGATCGTCGGGGCCTTCGGAGAACGCCCGCCAGACCTGCTTGCCGGTCTTGATGTCGTAGGCGGTCATGTGGCACTGCACGCCGAACTCGCCGCCGGATATGCCGATCAGCACCTTGTCCTTGATCACCAGCGGCGCCGAGGTTCCGGTGGCGCCCTTGGTCGAATCGCCGTTGGCCACCGACCACGCCACTTTGCCGGTCTTGGCGTCGAGCGCGACCAGCGTGGTGTCGGCCTGATGCAGGAAGATCTTGCCGTCGCCATAGGCGACGCCGCGATTCACGGTGTCGCAGCACATCACCGGGATGACGTTGGGATCCTGCTTCGGCTCGTATTTCCAGACGATCTTGTTTTCGTCGTTGAGGTCGAGCGCGTAGACCTTGTTGGGGAACGGGGTGTGGACGTACATCATGTTGCCGATGATCAGCGGGCCGCCTTCGTGGCCGCGCAGCACCCCGGTTGAGAACGTCCAGGCGACCTGCAGCTTGTTGACGTTGTCGGCGGTGATCTGCTTGAGGCTCGAGTAGCGGTTGCTGGCATAGTTCCCGGCCGGGATCACCCAGTCCTTGGGGTTTTGCGACAGCTTGATGAGTTCGTCATTGGCCTGGGCGGCGCCCGCAGCCATGGCCGCCACAGCACTGAAACAGGCGGCGAATAGCACCTTGTGCATCTCGAATCCTCCCATGTGAACTTTTAGCTTTGTTGGTCTTTTTTGGTCTTGGTCTTGGTAGCGTGTGAGCGCCCTATCCGGCCGTCTGTTGCGGCTTTGTGAGGGCGCCTTGGTCATATGGCTAAGTCATACGGTTTGGTCAGCAGCTTGCGTGTTGCGCAAACTCGGTTCGAACCTGCACGGTCGCCCCTACCCAACGGTCGACCCATTGTGTAAGGCCTCTCGTGTAAGGCCTCGTGCGTAGGTCCTCGCGTGTGAGGCTTCGGATTTGAAACTCCTGGCAGTCCTCCTGCTACGTCTGGATCGAGGCTCCTGGATTGAAATTTCTGGATCGAGACTCCTGGTGGATTGAGGCTCCTGGATTTAAGACCCTGGAGTTGCTCCTCCCGGATCTGAGGTGGAACGTAAGGTTCTGGCGGTGAAGTCGAATGACTACGTCCCGTTGCAGCAAACACCATCGGCCAGGGTGAAGCGCCCAGCATCACCCCGTCGCAGCATGAACTTCATGGCCAGGCGCCGCGATGGCGCAGCATTTCAAGGTCGCGTCCCACGATCCGGCGTCTCACGCGTCGCGTCCTGAGCAACGCCCGATCTCGAGTCACGCCTTAACAAGTCACGCCTTAACAAGTCATGGCTCAACTTGAGTAACGCCTTAAGGAAGTCAACGGCTTAAAAATGTCTGCGGATCGCACGCCTGGCAGAAGTCGAAGCTCTCTCACGTCGTCGAGGGCTCTCCCCGTCATCGATGTCGTGTCGAAGCCTCGTTGAGCCGGCGAGCAGCGGCACCCTCCCTGCGGAGACTGCCTTCCTCGCCGCCTCAGCTTCCGTCACCTTGCGTTGGCTGGTGTCGATGCCAAGCTTGGTATCGGATGCAGCTAAATGCTATTCTTGCCAAACGCGGCCTGCAACAAAATAATAATCATCGCCGATCAGCTAAATGCACTGCAACAATTTATCGCTGCAACTAACCGTCCGGTGGATCTCGCGCATGTGCCTACGCCGCGTTCTGGCTGCACTATCAGCATGCGCCGCGCTCGCTGCGCTGCAATGTCAAGCGCAGCCCGCGCCGCTGCCGGTGACCGAAGTGGCGCCCGGGGTGTTCGTCCATGTCGGCGAGATCGCCTTGATGCGCCAGGACAATGACGGCGGCATCGGCAATCTCGGTTTCATCGTCGGGCGCGAGGCGGTCGCGGTGATCGACAGCGGCGGCAGCGTCCGCGAAGGCCAAAGGCTGCGCGCCGCGATCCGGGCGCAGACCGACCGGCCGATCCGCTACGTGATCAATACCCACGGCCATCCCGACCACATCTTCGGCAATGCAGCATTCGTCGCCGACGGCGTCAGCTTCGTCGGCCACAGCCGGCTGCCGGCGGCGCTGGCGCTGCGCGGGCCGTATTATCTGCAGGCGTTCCGCCGCGCCTTGGGCGATGAACTGATCGACGCGGTCGCGATCATCGCGCCGACGATGCTGGTCGATCAGCAGACGACACTCGAGCTCGGCGACCGCAAACTGACGCTGCGCGCCTGGCCGCTGGCGCATAGCGATAGCGATCTCACGGTGTTCGATGAGGCCAGCGCCACGCTGTTCGCCGGCGACCTTGGCTTCGTGACGCATATTCCGGTGATCGACGGCAGCCTGAAAGGGTTCCTCGCGGTGCTCGATCAGCTCGACGCGATCCCGGCGCAACGCCTGGTTCCCGGCCACGGCCCGGTCAGCGAGCCGCGGCAAGCCTTCGCAGCGCAGCGGCGCTACCTGCAGACGCTGAGCGACGACATCCACGCCCTGATCGCGCGCGGCGCCAAATTGTCGGAAGCAGCCAACACTGCCGCCGCCTCCGAACGCGGCCGCTGGCAGATGTTCGACGACTACAACGCCCGCAACGCAACGGCGGCCTACTCGGAAATTGAATGGGAATAGCCTCGCGCGTGGCTTAGCCTGCGCTCACCGCTCGCTGACAGGAGCCGAGAATGCCGCGCATGTCCCGCCTGCTGAGCCTTTCCGTGCTGCTGCTTGCGATGCAAGCGGCACCGGCACCAGCTGATGCCCCGACGCCGTATGATCCCTGGCCGAGCCTGCAGCAGGAGATCTTCAACGGCCGCGCGTTGCAGGACGGCAGCGCCGTGCTGGCGATCGAGATGCCGGGCCGCGCCGAGGACGCCGCGATCGTGCCGGTGACGTTGCGGCTCACGCTGCCGCCCGGCGACGCCCGCAAGGTCAGCGCCATCACCTTGGTGATCGACCACAATCCATCGCCGCTGGCGGCGAGATTCGAACTCGGCCGCGACGCCGGAGTATCAGAGATTTCCACACGGGTGCGGGTCAACGACTACACCGACGTCCACGTCGTCGCCGAATTGAGCGACGGCGCGCTCTATATGGTGAAGACCTTCGTCAAGGCGTCGGGCGGCTGTTCGGTGCCTGCCGCCAAGAACGCGGTGGAAGCCCGCGCCAATCTCGGCCAGATCCGGCTGCGGCAATTCGCCAAACCCGGCGACGCCGCAACGAGCGGCGCGCGCGAGGCGCAGATCATGATCGGCCACCCCAACAATTCCGGGCTGCAGATGGATCAATTGACCCAGCTCTACACCCCGGCCTTTTTCGTCGACGAGCTGCGGGTCTGGCTCGACGACGCCCCGGTGCTGGCGATGCTGGGCGGCATTTCGATTTCGGAAAATCCCAATGTCCAGTTCAGCTACGTCCCGACCGGCGGCAAGCGCTTCCGCGTCGAGGCCAAGGACACCGAGGGCCACGTCTTCCAGGGCGAATGGAAGGCGGAGAGTTCGGGGATGTGAGCGACGCTGACTTGGCACGCCCGGCGCGTTGGGCGCACGACCCGGGAAATAGGGCTGTCATTCCGGGGCGCGAGAGCGAAGCTCGAGCGAACCCGGAATCTCGCGGCCGGCACGGCGCTATCCATATCGCAAGATTCCGGGTTCGCGCGCCGCTGACGCGGCTCGCGCCCCGGAATGACCCGATTATCTTATCCCTTCAAAAACACCGCACCTCGGCCTCGGCCTGGGCGCGGCGCAGTTCGTTGAGCGCGCTGGTCGCCTGTTCGGAGGAGCGGAACTGGCCGCCCAGCGTGCCCGGCACCTGCGCCATGCTGAGCACGGTCTCGGCGGTGACGTAGCGGTCATAGGGCAACAGCGAGGCGACCACGTCGACCGAGCAGGAGCACTGCTCGAGCGCCTGCCTGGTCTCGCCATTGGCCTTCATACAGCCGAACACGTAGTCGGCCCGCGCCGCGGTGGGGAAATCATTGACCTCGTCGGCGCGGCCGGCGGAGGCCGTGGCGCCGAGCACGATCAGCGCGCCGACAATGCGTCGCATCGACTCTGCCGCTCTCATGATGCCTCCCTGCTTCCATTTATTGTCGGCGCATGGTCTGCTGCGCGATTAGGTTCCGGATCACGCGCGATCGTCAAAGCCATGCTAACATAGCGGCGGTCAAGCCGACGGGGAACGGTTTCGTTGCAAAGGCCTCGCGCTTTCGCAACGCAACAGACCGCGCCAAAGACCAACGCACCAAAAAGACCAAACGCGCCCAAGCCGAGGCGCGCAACAAAATACCAACGAGGAAACGGAGGGGCCATGACGAGGTTCGCACCACTGGCGCTGGCGATGCTGCTGCTCGCGGCGACCGCGTCGGCGCGCGCCGCCGACACCATCCGGCTCGCGGTCCAGAAGACCGGCACGGTGGCCTGGGAGCTGAAGGTGATCCGCGACCGCGGTCTGGACCGCGACGTCGGGCTCCATCTCGACGTCACCGAACTGGCGAGCCCGGAGGCCGGCAAGATCGCGCTACGCGGCGGCTCCGCCGACGTCATCGTCTCCGACTGGCTGTGGGTGTCGCGGGAGCGCGGGCTCGGCGCCAGGCTGACATTCTACCCCTATTCCAGCGCGGTCGGCGCGGTGATGGTGCCGGCGTCATCGCCGATCACCACGCTCGCCGACCTCAAGAGCCGTAAGCTCGCGGTGGCGGGCGGGCCGATCGACAAGAGCTGGCTGCTGCTACAGGCTGCGGCAAAACAGGACGGCATCGATCTGCGCAGCGAGGCCAGCATCGCCTATGGCGCGCCGCCATTATTGGCGCAGAAGACGCTGAGCGGCGAGATGGACGCCACGCTGAACTACTGGAATTTCTGCGCCGCCTTGGAGGCCAAGGGCTTCCGCCGCCTGGTCGGGATCGAGGATTTGCTGCCGCGGCTCGGCGCCAAGGGCCGGGTGGCGATGATCGGCTATGTGTTCGATGAGAGCTTCGCCGCGGCGCATGGCGACGCGGTGACGCGCTTTATTGCGATGAGCCGCGCCGCCAAGGAGATTCTGGCCAGCTCCGACGACGCCTGGGACGACATCGCGCCGCTCACCGGCGCGCCGGACGCCGCGACGCTGCGGGCCTATCGCACGCGTTACCGCGAGGGCATTCCGCGCCGCCCGATCGCCGAGGAGGAGGCCGACGCGCGGGCGCTGTACCGGGTGCTCGCCACGACCGGCGGCGCCGAAATCGTCGGTCCCGCCGCCGAGCTCGAGCCCGGCACCTATTATCGCGGCCTGCCGGGCGGGTGAGGATGGCGCCAACATGCTGAGGCTGGCGTCGTTCGCAGCCTTCCTCGCCAGCTGGTGGGCGGGCTCGCTCGCGGCCGGCGAGGCATTGCTGCCGTCGCCGCTCACCGTGCTGGCCGCGATCGTTGCGGAAGCCCGCAGCGGCGCGCTGTTTTTCAACCTGGGCGTGACGCTCCTGCGGGTGGCGTTGGCCTTCGTGCTGGCGATGTCGCTCGGCACCGCGCTCGGCTATCTGATGGGGCGCCTGCGCGCCGCCGATCGCTTCGGCGATCCCTGGCTGATCCTGCTGTTGAACCTGCCGGCGCTGGTGGTGATCGTCTTGGCCTATATCTGGGCCGGGTTGACCGAGACCGCGGCAATCGCGGCGATTGCCATCAACAAATTGCCGAACGCCGTGGTGACGATCCGCGAAGGCACCCGGGCGCTCGATCCCGCGCTCGACGAGATGGCGCGGGTCTATGCGATGCCGCGCTGGCGCGCGTTCCGCCATGTGGTGCTGCCGCAGCTCGCGCCGTTCATCGCCGCGGCGGCGCGCTCCGGGCTGTCACTGGTGTGGAAGATCGTGCTGGTCGCCGAACTCTTAGGCCGGCCGAACGGCGTCGGCTTCGAGATCGGCACCGCGTTCCAGCTGTTCGATATCGCCCGGATTCTCGCTTATGCGCTGAGCTTCGCCGCGTTGGTGCAGGCGATCGAAGCGCTCGTGGTGCAGCCGTTCGAACGCCGCGCCTCCCGCTGGCGGCACCATGCTTGAGGTCGAGATCGCGAGCAAACAGCTCAGCAATGCCGCCGGCGAACGACTTGAGGTGCTGGGCGCGCTGGCGTTCCGGCTGAATCCCGGCGAGGTCGGCGTGCTGCTCGGACCGAGCGGCTGCGGCAAGACCACGCTGTTGCGGATCATCGCCGGGCTCGACCGCGATTACCAGGGCCACGTCGTGCTGCCGCCCGGCGCGCGGATCGGCATGGTGTTTCAGGAGCCGCGGCTGTTGCCGTGGCGCAGCGTCGACGACAACGTCCGGCTGGTCGCTCCTGACGTCGAAGAGGCCACGCTGGCGAAACTATTCGCCACGCTCGAGCTCACCGCGCATCGCCGTCACTTCCCCGGCGAATTGTCGCTCGGGTTGGCGCGGCGGGTGGCGCTGGCCCGCGCCTTTGCGATTGAGCCAGACGTGTTGATCCTCGACGAGCCGTTGGTGTCGCTCGATGCCGCGCTCGCCGCACGGCTGCGCGACGAAATCGCCACCCTGGTCGACAGCGCCCCGGTGACCACGCTCCTGGTCACCCACAGCGTCGACGACGCAGCAAGGCTCGCCGACCGCATCGTGCTGTTGTCGCAGCGCCCGGCGCAGATCCTCGCCGAGCTGCGGATCGCCACCCCGCGGGCGGCGCGCGGC
>NZ_DASWPE010000215.1:0-2754 GCF_036404135.1 Rhodopseudomonas sp.
TGCCGGCGTCGCCGCCATCATCTTCACCGATATCGCCCGCGACGGGCTGTTGAAGGGCCTCAACCTCGACGCCACGATCGAGCTTGCCGAAGCGATCTCGATCCCGGTGATCGCCTCGGGCGGGTTCGGCTCGATCGACGATGTCAAGGCGCTGATCCAGCCGCGCGCGAACAAGCTCGAAGGCGCCATCGTCGGCCGGGCGCTGTATGACGGACGGCTCGATCCGGCGGAAGCGTTGGCCTTGCTGCGCCGCGCGGCGGCGGCGGCCTGAGGCATAGCATGTTCAAAGTTCGCGTCATCCCCTGCCTCGACGTCAAGGACGGCCGCGTCGTCAAGGGCATCAACTTCGTCGATTTGCGTGACGCCGGCGACCCGGTGGAAGCCGCGATCGCCTATGACGCCGCCGGCGCCGACGAATTGTGCTTCCTCGACATCACCGCCACCCACGAGAATCGCGGCATCATGCTGGATGTGGTGCGGCGCACCGCCGAGGCCTGTTTCATGCCGCTGACGGTCGGCGGCGGCGTGCGCACCGTCGACGACATCAAGGTGCTGCTGCGCTCCGGCGCCGACAAGGTCTCGATCAATTCCGCCGCGGTCTCGCGCCGCGAATTCGTCAAGGAGGCCGCGGAGAAATTCGGCGACCAGTGCATCGTGGTGGCGATCGACGCCAAGCGGGTGAAGCGCGCCGGCGGCTCCGAGCGCTGGGAGATCTTCACCCATGGCGGGCGCAAGGCCACCGGCATCGACGCCATCGAATACGCCCAGGAGGTGGTGTCGCTCGGCGCCGGCGAGATCCTGTTGACCTCGATGGACCGCGACGGCACCCGGCAGGGCTTCGACATTCCGCTGACCAGCGCCATCGCCGACAGCGTGCACGTGCCGGTGATCGCCTCCGGCGGCGTCGGCAATCTCGATCACCTGGTCGACGGCATCCGCGGCGGCCATGCCACCGCGGTGCTGGCGGCCTCGATCTTTCATTTCGGCGAATTCACCATTCGCCAGGCCAAGGATCACATGGTGCGCGCCGGGTTGCCGATGCGGCTCGATCCTTAACGACGTTTCGAACGACGCGGCGCGTTGGCGCCGCCGCACAACAGAAAGCTGGAGGCCGCGATGGCCCGTTTCACGATCCACGATCTGGCCGCCACCGTCGATGCCCGCGCGGCGTCCGGCGGCGAAGCCTCCTATACCCGCAAGCTGCTCGACAAGGGGCCGGAGCATTGCGCCAAGAAATTCGGCGAGGAAGCGGTGGAGACGGTGATCGCCGCGGTCGAGAACGACCGCGCGCACCTGATCGCGGAAAGCGCCGACGTGCTGTTTCATCTTTTGGTGCTGCTGAAATCCCGCGACGTGCGGCTCGACGAGGTCGAGGCGGCGCTGGCGCTGCGCACCACGATGTCGGGGTTGGCGGAAAAGGCGTCGCGCAAGCGCGACTAGCGCGATCCGGCTCGCGGTTTGCCGATCCGGCAAGCCGCAACGGCGAAGTCGAAGAGGTCACCGGCTACTACGGCAGCCGGCCAGCGTGAGGCTCAAGACCCGGCAACAGAAGTGCGCGTCGGCGACGCGCCAGGCCACGAGGAATGACGGCATGGATGCGCGCGCAGACCAGGTCTATAACCCGTACCGGGTGTTCACGCGGGCACAGTGGGCCGGGCTGCGCGACGACACCCCGATGACGCTGGACGCCAGCGAGATCGCGGCGCTGCACTCGATGTACGACCGGCTCGACCTCAAGGAGGTCGAGGAGATCTATCTGCCGATGTCGCGGTTGCTGTCGATCTACGTCGCGGCGATGCAGCAGCTGTATTTCTCGCAGCGGCGGTTTCTCGGCATCGTCGACCGCAAGATGCCCTACATCATCGGCGTCGCCGGCTCGGTCGCGGTCGGCAAATCCACCACTGCGCGGGTGCTGCAGGCCCTGCTGGCGCGCTGGTCGCCGCGGCCCAAGGTCGACCTGATCACCACCGACGGCTTCCTGTATTCCAACGCGGTGCTGGAGCGGCAGGGGTTGATGCAGAAGAAGGGTTTTCCTGAGAGCTACGATCTGCCGCGGCTGTTGTCGTTTCTCAGCGACATCAAGGCCGGGCGGCGCCGGGTGCAGGCGCCGAACTACTCGCATCTCACCTACGACATCGTGCCGAACGAATTCGTCACCGTCGACCGTCCCGACATCCTGATCGTCGAGGGCGTCAACGTGCTGCAGACCGGCCGGCTGCCGCGCGACGGCAAGGCGGTGCCGGTGGTGTCCGACTTCTTCGACTTCTCGGTGTATATCGATGCCGACGAGCCGGTGCTGCGCGAATGGTACGTGCAGCGGTTCCTGGCGCTGCGCGACACCGCGTTCCATGATCCGCGGTCGTACTTCCATCGCTATGCGCCGTTGTCCGATGAAGAGGCGATCGCCACCGCGCTGGCGATCTGGGAGCGCACAAACCTCGCCAATCTCGAAGACAACATCCTGCCGACCCGGCCGCGCGCCACGCTGATCATGAAGAAGGGCGCCGATCACGTCGTCGAAAGCGTGGCGCTGCGGCGGTTGTGATTTTCTATGATCGTAGTGCCGCGGCGGCGATGATCTGATCGCCGTAGGCAAGCTGTATCAGCGAGCGCCAAACGCCGTCATCCTTGTAACTTAAATTCTGCTGGGCGAGGCGGTAGGCTGTCTCGCGCGGTGGCGGACGAGAGACCGGGTCATCCGAGGGCTTTGAAGCCCGAACCTCAGCTTGGGCCTTCGTCCGTCGTTCCATCGAA
>NZ_DASWPE010000216.1:0-17387 GCF_036404135.1 Rhodopseudomonas sp.
AGGAGCTCTTGCGACGAAGCAATCCAGGGCCACGCGTGAAGCCCCTGGATTGCTTCGCATCGAAGCCGGCGCTGCGCGCCGTCCTCGGCTCGCAATGACAAAAACGCCTGATTTTACTCGCTGCTTTTTCGGTCAGACACTGAGGAGCCCGGCTGAGCTCGAAGAGCGCAGCCGGGCGTCTCGAAGGATGGCCACAGCCACGCTGCTGTCGCCGTCATCCTTCGAGACGCCGCGCGAAAACCCACGGCTCCTCAGGATGACGGCGCATGGCGGGTCGTAAACAACCAACGCCATTTTCCAGCACGCCCTCGCCCAACTACTCGCCGTGAAACGTCGCCGCGCGCTTCTCCAGGAACGCGGCGACGCCCTCCTTGAAGTCGGCGGTGGCGCCGGCGATGCGCTGCGACTGGCATTCCAGATTGAGCTGCTGCTCGTAGGAATTCTCCGCGCTGTCCCAGTACAATTTGCGGATCAGCGCCAGCGCCACGGTCGGGCCGCTGGCCAATTCGTGCGCCAGCTTGATCGTCTCGTCCCACAATGCGGCGTCGTCATAGACCCGGTTGACCAGACCCCATTGCAACGCGGTCTCGGCCGGCAGCCGGTCGCCGAGCAGCGACAATTCCAGCGCCCGCGCCCTGCCGATCAGCCGCGGCAACAGCCAGGTCGAGCCGCAATCCGGCACCAGCCCGATGCGGCGAAACGCCTGCAGGAAATACGCCGAGCGCGCGCACAGGATCATGTCGCCCATCAGCGCGATGCTCATCCCGGCGCCGGCCGCCACGCCATTCACCGAGCTGACGATCGGGCAATGCAGGTTCCTCAAGCGGCGCAACAACGGATGGTACGCGGTCTCCAGCGCCGCGCCGGCGTTGACGACCTTGCCGGGCTCGGCGAGATTGCGGCCCTGCAGATTGGCGCCGGCGCAGAACGCCCGGCCGGCGCCGGTGATCACCACGCAGCGCAGCTTGGCCTTGTCGTGCTCGACCGCGTCGAGCGCTTCGGCAAGCCCGCCCAGCAGCTCGGGTGACACCGCGTTCATCACCTCGGGATGGTCGAGCCTCAGCACCGCCACCGCGCCGTCGACATCGAGGGTCACGTGTTTGAACTGCATGGTTTCCTCTGCTAATTTTCGCGGTTGATTTCGCGCGATGGAATGTCTTGGTCACTCGCCAGCACATCTTCGATTCTTCGCGCCTGGTTGTCCATGCAGGGTGACGGCGCCGTCGCGGCTCACCGCATCAGGCGCAGCGCGTCGCTGAAAAAGTCCGGGCCGCCGAAATTACCGGACTTCAGCGCCAGCAGCATCCCGGGCGCGGGCCCGACGCTGCGCAGCACCGGCACCCCGGCGGCGATCTCGGCACCGACCATAAAGCCCGCAAGGCCGAGCCGATCCACCACCGCGCCGGAGGTCTCTCCGCCGGCGATCACCAGCCGCCGCACGCCGAGCCCGACCAGCGCCGCGGCGATCTCTGCTAACGCCTGTTCGATGGCGTGGCCGGCGGCGTCGCGGCCGTGGCGGGCCTGCAGCGCCGCGACAAGATCCGGCGTGGTGCTCGAGGCGATCAGCAGCGGCCCCTCGCCGATCCGCTCGGCCGCGAAAGCGATCGCGCGCTTAATCCCGCCGGCGCCGGCGATCAGCCGATCCGGATCGAGCCGCAGCACCGGCATCGCGGCCTCGGCGCGCGCGATCTGCAACAGCGTCGCCTGCGAACAACTGCCGGCGAGACACGCCGCGGCGCCGCCGATCGCCGGCTCGGCATCGGGGGCAGCCGGCCGCGGCGTCCCCCGGCCGCTGGCGCGCAGCGCCCGCGCCAGTCCGAGGCCGAGCCCGCTCGCCCCCACCGACACGCCATGATGCAACGCCACCGCGCCGAGCGTTTCGAGGTCGCGTTCGAACACCGCGTCGGCAATCGCCGCGCCACAGCCCTCCGCCGCGAGGACGGCCAGCCGTGCCCGGACCGCATCGCCGCCCGCCGCCACCGTCGCGAGAGCGAGCAGGCCGATCTTGCAGTGGCTCTGTCGCCCCAGCACCCGCACGAGATTGGAATCGCGCATCGGATTGAGCGGATGATCCTTCAGCGGGCTTTCGTGCAACAACACCGCGCCGACGAACAGATGGCCCTGATAGACGCTGCGGCCGGTTTCGGGAAACGCCGGCGTCACCAGCACGATGGCGTCGCCGGCATCGGCGCGCAGCGCCTCCAGCACCGGGCCGATATTGCCTTGGTCGGTGGAGTCAAATGTCGAGCAGATCTTGAACAACAGATGCGCTGCACCGCGGCCGCGCAGCCAGGCCGCCGCGGCGCGGGATTTCTCCACCGCCGATGCTGCTGCGATCGAGCGGCTTTTCAGCGACACCACCACGGCGTCGACCTCGGGCAAGATAAGAGCGTCGGCCGGCACGCCGATGGTCTGCACCGTGCGCAGCCCCTGCCGCGTCAGCGTGTTGGCGAGGTCGGAGGCGCCGGTGTAGTCGTCGGCGATGCAGCCCAGCGAAAGCGTCATTCGCGCGCCCCGGCATAGCGCGCGAACCAGCCGAGCCCGTCCGGCGTCGCGCCGCGCGGCCGATATTCGCAGCCGACATAGCCCGCATAGCCGAGCCGGTCGAGCTCTTCGAACAGGAACGGGTAGTTCAATTCTCCATCGTCAGGCTCGCCCCGCGATGGCACGCTGGCGATCTGGATATGGCCGATCAGCGGCAGCAATTCGCGTAGCCGCGTGGTGACGTCGCCGTGCAGGATCTGGCAGTGATAGACGTCGAATTGCAGTTTCAGATTGGGAATCTTCAGCTCGACAATGAGGTCGCGCGCGAACGAAAAATCGTCGAGGTAATAGCCCGGCACGTCGCGGCGGTTGATCGGCTCGATCAGCACGTCGATGCCGTGCGGCGCGAAGAAATGCGCGGCGACCGCGACGGATTTGCGATAGGCCACGCCCGCTGGCGGATCGCCGCGATCGGCGATCCCGGCCATCAGATGCAGCCGCTTGACGCCGGTGGCCTGCGCATAGCGCAGCGCGGTGGCAAGGCCTGCCTGCAGCTCGGCGAATTTGTCCGGCCGCGCGGCAAAGCCGCGCTCGCCGGCGGCCCAATCGCCGGGCGGCAGGTTGAACAGCGCCTGCGTGAGATCATGGCGCCGCAGTCGCTCGGCGATCGCTTCAGGCGGATGCTCATAGGGAAACAGGAATTCCACCGCGGTGAAGCCGGCATCCGCCGCGGCCGCGAAGCGATCGAGAAACGGCAGTTCGGTGAACATCATGGTCAGATTGGCGGCAAAGCGCGGCATCGAAACGTCCTCGTCTACCGCAGCGACCTGCGGCGTTCGACTGTGCCATAGGAGCGAGGCCACTGCAGCCGGCCGCGATCACATTTTTGCGCAGGCCGCCTCGCCTCTGCAACAGGCGCCGCGCGCTACGCCGCCGGCGGCGGCGCCGGGCGCGGATCGATCGGCGTTGCGCCGCGCAGCCCGAAAATCTCCTCGAGCACGCCGGCTCCGGCGAGCAGCCTGGCTTCGCCGCGCGGCGGCGCCACGATCTGCAAGCCGACCGGCAACCCCGTGGCGGTGAAGCCGCAGGGCATCGACAGCGCCGGGCAGCATACCAGCGTGATCGCGTAGACGATCGCCAGCCACTCGACGTAGTTGTCGAAGCGCTGGCCGGCGCATTCGGCGACGTAGCGCTGCTCGATCGGATATGGCGCCACGATGGTCGCCGGCGTCAGCAACAGGTCGTAGCTCTCGAAGAATTCCAGCGTGCGCGCCGTCATCGCGACGCGCTGCGCTTCGGCGCGCGCCAGGTCGTCGACCGTGAGCTTGAGGCCCTGTTCGATATTCCACACCACTTCCGGCTTCAACTGATCGCGGCACTCGCGCAGCAATCGCGCCTTGCTGATCGCGAAATCGAACGCGCGCAGCACCTGGAAGCAATCATGCGCCTCGCGCAGATCCGGATGCGCCAATTCGACGGCCACGCCGGCCTCGGCAAAGCGCAATGCCGCCTTGCGGGTGATCGCGGCCACTTCGGGATCGACCGGGGTGATGCCGAGGTCGGGCGAATAGGCGACGCGCTTCGGCCGCCGCCCGGAGCGCGCGGCGCTGCGGAACGAATCGCGCGGCGACGGCAGCGACAACGGGTCGGCGGCGCATTCGCCGCTCATCGCGTCGAGCAATAGCGCGAGATCTTCGACATTGCGCGCCATCGGCCCCACGACGCCCAGCGTGCGGTCGATCTTGAAGGCGGGACTATGCGCGACGCGGCCGATGCTCGGCCGCATCCCGACGATGCCGCAGAAGCTCGCCGGATTGCGCAGCGAGCCGCCCATGTCAGAGCCCTGCGCCAGCCAGGCCATGCCGGTGGCGAGCGCCACCGCGGCGCCGCCGGAGGAGCCCGCGGCGGAGCGCGACAGATCCCACGGATTGCGCGTGGCGCCGAACAATTCGTTGAAGGTGTTGGCGCCGGCGCCGAATTCCGGGGTGTTGGATTTGGCGTAGATCACCGCGCCATTGGCTTCGAGATGCTCGACCATCAGGTCGGAGCGCGCCGGGACGTGATCCTTGAAGATCTTTGATCCTTGCGTCGACAGCACGCCTTCGACGTCGGTGAGATCCTTGATCGGCAGCGGCAGCCCGGCGAGCAGCCCGCGTTCGCCGCGCGGCCGCTGCATCAAGGCGCCGGCGTTGCGGCGGGCGCGGTCGAAGCATCGCGTCGGCAGCGCGTTGACCGCGCCGTCGACGGCGGCGATCCGCACCTCCAGCGCATCGAGCAGTTGCAGCGGCGAGACCTCGCCCGCATTGAGCTTGTCGACGACGTCACACGCCGTCGCACGGATCAGATCATCGCCAGATGTCACGCGCGCCCTCCGGATCTCGGCGCAGGCTGGTGCATCAGGCGGCGCGCTGTCAACCGCCACGGCTGCATGCGCTGCGCGCGGCAAAGCGGCCCGACCGTTGCCGGCGTGACGGGCTGTCGCGCCGCGCTCACTCTGCGCGATCAAGCGTTCGATGGCGGACGATCGGATCAGAGATAGCCCTCGCCGGCTTCGGCGGCAAAGCGCGCCGGATCGCCCTCCCAGACGATGCGGGCGTGCTCCAGCACGTAAACGCGGTCGGCGTGCGGCAGCGCGAAGGTGACGTTTTGCTCGCCGAGCAGCACGGTGATCTCGGTGGTCTGGCGCAATTTCTCCAGCGCTTTCGAGAGTTGTTCGAGGATCACCGGCGCGAGCCCCAGCGTCGGCTCGTCGAGGATCAGAATCTTCGGCTGCATCATCAGCGCGCGGCCGATCGCCAGCATCTGCTGCTCGCCGCCGCTCAAAGTCTGCGCCATCTGGCTCTGGCGTTCCTGCAGAATCGGAAACAGCTCGAACAGCCAGCCGATCTGTTTGCTCCGCGCGGCGTCGCTCAGATGGTGGCCGCCGAGGTCGAGATTTTCCCGCACGCTCATCTCGCCGAACAATTCGCGGCTCTCCGGGCATTGCACGAGGCCGCTGCGGGCGATTTTGGCGGGGCTCGCGCCGCGCAGCTTTTCACCGTCGCGAAAAATCTCGCCTGAGTAAGGCAAAAAGCCGGAGATGGTGTTGAACAGCGTGGTCTTGCCGGCGCCGTTCAGCCCGACCACCGAGACGAACTCGCCCTGATGGACGTGGATCGAAACGTTCTGCAAGGCCTGCGCCTTGCCGTATTGCACGCTGACGTTCTCCACCTGCAGCAGCGGCACCTTGTCCTTGAAGCAGGTCTCCGGTCGCGCCGCGGTCTCGATCGCGCCGCCGAGATAGACTCGCCGCACGGTTTCGTTCTTCATTACTTCGCTGGCCGGGCCGGTGCAGATCTCCTCGCCGAGATACATCGCCAGCACGCTGTCGACCAGCGCCGCGACGCTCTTGACGTTGTGATCGACCAGCATCACCGCGCGGCCCTCGTCGCGGAAGCTGCGGATCAGTTCGGAGAACATGCCGACCTCGGCGAACGTCAGCCCGGCGAACGGTTCGTCGACCAGCACCACCTTGGGGTCGCGCGCGATCGCCTTGGCGAGCTCCAGCCGCCGCAGATCGGCGAACGGCAGCGTCGGCGGCCGGCGGTGCATCACCGCGGCCAGCCCAACGCGCTCGGCGATCCATTTGGCGCGCTCGGTCATCGCCTTGTCGGCGAACAGCATCAGCAGGCTGTCCGGCAGCAGCGCCACCATGATGTTTTCCAGCACGGTCTGCCGGTTCAGCGGCCGGGAATGCTGAAACACCATGCCGAAGCCGCGCCGCGCGATTCTGTGCGCCGGCCATCCGGCGAGGTTTTCGCCCTCGAACAGCACCTCGCCCGCGGTCGGCCGCTCGATTCCCATGATCGACTTCATCGCGGTGGATTTGCCGGAGCCGTTCGGGCCGATCAGCCCGAAGATCTCGCCGGCGCGCAGCTCCAGGCTGAGGTTTTTCACCGCGGTCAGCCCGCCGAAGCGCTTGGTCAGGCCGCGCACTTCGAGCACCGGGGCGAGATTGGTCGGGCCGTGCATCATGTGCGGGCCTCGCGCGACAAAGCCGCCCCGAGGAAGCCGCCGGGAAAGAACAGGATCGCCAACAGCGCCACCGCGGAGACGATCAGCGTGGCGAGTTCGCCGGTCGGCCGCAGAAATTCGCCGGCGACGATCAGGAAGATGGCGCCGAGTGCAGCGCCGAGCACGGTGCGCCGGCCGCCGAGCACGGCGGCGACGATCACCTGCACGCCGACCGCGACGTCGACCACGGTGCCGACCGAGGCGGTGCCGAAATAGAACACCAGCATCGCGCCGGAGAGGCCTGAGAAGAACGCCGACACCACGAAGGCGAACAGCTTGTGCTTGACGATGTTGAAGCCGAGCGCGCCGGCCTGCACCGGGTCCTGGCCCGAGGCCTGCAGCACCAGGCCGATCGGCGATTGCGACAGGCCGTAGAGGATGACAGCGCTGATCGTCATGAAGCCGAGCGCGATCCAGTAATTGGTGCCGGCGTTGATCGAGATCACGTCGGGGATGGTGAGGCCGATTTCGCCGCCGGTGAGATCGGCGAACACCACGATGAAATTCTGCAGCATCAGCACCGCGACCAGCGTGGTCAGCCGGAAATACGGCCCGCGCACCCGCAGCGCCGGCAGCGCCAGCACGAAGCCCGCGACCACCGAGGCCATCGCGCCGAGAAAGATGCACAGATACACCGACCAGCCATATTGGTTGTTGAGGATGCCGGCGGTGTAGGCGCCGACCCCGATCAGGAAGGTCGGGCCGAAATTCACCTCGCCGGCGAAGCCGAACAACAGGTCCCAGGCCATCGCGAACACGCCGAAGTAATAGGCCACGGTGAGCAGGCCAAGGATGTAGCCGGAGACGTAGAGCGGCAGCGTCGCGGCGACCACCACGACGCCGAGCCCGATCCAGAACAGCCGGGATTTGAACAAGCCCATCTCAGCGCCTCCCGAGCAGGCCCTGCGGCCGGATATACATCACGATCACCAGCAGCAAGAGCGCCGGGATGGTGCGGTAGGCCGGCGACAACAGATAGGCGGTCAGCGTCTCCAGATAGCCGACCACGAAGGCGGCGATCAGCGAGCCGGACACGCTGCCGAGCCCGCCCAGCACCACGATCGAGAACGCGCTCGCGGTCAGCGGGCCGACGCTGTAGGACGACACCCCGAGGAACATGCCGAGCAGCACCCCGGCGATGCCGGCCAGCGTGCCGTAGATCGCCCACACCACGATGTAGATGTTGGTCAGTTCCAGCCCGAGCAGCGTCACGCCGCGCGGGTTCATCGAGGCCGCCAGCACCGCCTTGCCGGTGCGGGTGCGGTTGACCACCAGCCACAACAGGCCGATCACCAGGCAGCACACCAGCGCGGTGAAGATCTCGTTCTTCGGCGTGCGCACGCCGAGGATGCTGATCACGCCTTCGACGATCGGCAGCACGGTCTTGGCGTTGTTGGTGAAGCAATAGGCGATCAGCTCCTGGATCATGATGCCCCACAAGAGCGTGCCGGTGAGCACGAAGATCTCCTTCTCCTCGTTGGGGATCCGGCGCGAGCGCTGGATCGGCTGCACCACCGCGAAATAGGTCACAAGCGCCGCCAGCAGCGCGGTCGCGATGCCGATCAGCGCCCCGGCATAGCTGTTGACGCCGAGCACGCTGGAGGCGGCCCAGGCCGCCACCGCCGCCAGCACCATGATGGCGCCGTGCGACAGATTGAGCACGCCGGAGACGCCGAAGATCAGCGTGAATCCGGTGGCGCCCAGCGCATACAGCGCGCTGATGGCGAAGCCGTCGATCAGGATTTGCAGGGCTAGCATTTAGAAATCTGTCCAGTGCGATTGAAGCGCGGCGAAACGAACGCGTCTCCTTCCCTCTCCCCTTGTGGGAGAGGGTGGCCGCGCGCCAGCGCGGTCGGGTGAGGGGTAGAGTTCTGCAGCGCCCCCTCACCCGGCCCGGACTTCGTCCGGTCCACCCTCTCCCACAAGGGGAGAGGGAAGGCCGCGCCCGTCAGTTCGTCGTCAGCTTGATGAAGCTCGGGAACTTGATCTGCGCCTTCGCCACCTCCGGCGGCCACACGCTGGTCTGCACGCCGTCCTGCCATTGCAGCATCAAGCCGGTGATCAGTCCCTTGCCGTATTTCAGACCGTGGGTGGCGGGCTCGTCCTTGCCGTAGAACTGGATGCGGCCGATGGTGCCTTCCCAGTCGGTGCTCTCCAGCGCCGTCACCAGTTTGTCGGCGTCGGTGGAGCCGGCGCGTTTCACCGCGTCGGCGATGTAATACACCTCGTCATAGGCGGTGTAGCCGGCATAGGACGGGAAGTTGCCGAACTTCGCCTTGAAGCCGTCGGCGAACGGGATCGACTTCGCCGTCACCGCGACGCCGGGGCCGGAGACGCCCTGAAACAGCACGCCGTCGGAGGCGTTGTTGGTGTCCTTGCCGAACGAGGAATTGGTGGCCTGCGACGAGATTCCGAGCATCGGGATCGGCACCTGCTGGTTCTTCCACTGCACGGTGGGCTGCACGCCGACATGCGAAATGCCGGTGATGATCACGTCCGGCTTGGCGCCCTCGATCTTGTTGAAGATCGGGGTGAAGTCGGTGGTGTCGGGCGAAAAGCGGATGTGGTCGAGCACCTTCAGCCCGATCTTCGGCAGGCATTCCTCGTAGCCGACGTCGAGCGGCTTGGTCCAGGCGGCGTCCTCGCTCATGATCACCGCGGTGGTCATCTTCTTGGCGTCGACCAAAAGGTCCTTGGCGGCGTCGCACACCGAGGTGGCGAGTTCGCCGGAGGTCAGATAGCCGTGGAAGGTGTATTTGTTCTTCTCGTAATCGGCGTGGATCGCCTTGGTGATTTCGTTGGAGGCGGCGCCCGGAGTAATGAACGGGGTCTTCAGCCGCGACGCCCAAGGCATCAAGGCCAGCACCACCTCGCTGATATAGCTGGAGATCACCGCGTGCACCTTGTCCTCGCTGACCGCGCGCTGGAACGCGCGCACCGAATCCGCCGAGGAGGAATGGTTGTCGTAGGTGACGATTTCGACCTTGCGGCCGTCGATGCCACCCTTGGCGTTGATCTCGTCGGCGGCCATCTGTGCCGCCTGCGGGATCGAAGCGCCGGCAATCGCCTGGGCTTCGGCGATCACCGCGATCTTGATCGGATCGGCGGCAAACGCGGACTCGGCGCCGAGCGCGCCGCCGAGCCCGAGCGCGGTGGCGGCCAGCAGCAGCGCGCGCCGCGACCATGGACGAAAATGGCCTGTCGTCATGATTGGTTCTCCACCCTGATATATATCGGCGCGTTGGCCGGGCTTGTTGATCAGCCGTGGAGGAAGTTTAGCGCGCCGCGGCGCGGCGGCAAGGAAAACCGTTTCACGTTCGCGGGGACGTCACGGTGCAGTGCAGCGTCGGAGGCACGCGGGTTTCGTGTTGCTGCTTGCGGTTGACTGGCGTGCCGCGGCGCGTCGCGACCTGCCGCCGCGGCAGACGACCATAGCGACACTCTACGGCCACTTGACCGCGATGAACGACGCCGAATAGCCGGCGGGCGACTCGCCGTGCCGCTTGACGCGGATCACCGAGCCGACCAACGCCGGGACCTGGTCGATGCCGTTCGGCCATTGGTGGGCGATGCAGCCATTGTAGTCGTATTGCCAGCCATCGGTTTCGCTACCGGGGCGGCCGAGCCCGGTGATCGCGAAAGCGACCGGCGTGTCGGCACTGCCGGCGGTGATGATGCCGGCAAGATCGAGCCCGCCGCTGCCCCAGTCGATCACGCCCTTGAAGGACGTGTCGGTGACGGGCTCGAAGCGGAACTCGGCTTCGGCGAACAGCAATTGTGCCAGCTTGTCGGGATCGTCGTTCACCGGCGCCGGATTGTTGCGGAAGCTGCGATAGGTCCATCGTCCGGCGAGATCTGAGCTTGGCATGGCTGGCTCCCTGGTGGCGACACCGATGTTGATGCGGTTAATGCGGTGGCTGCGTCAGCCCGGCGAATTCGCAACGCTGCGGCGCCTGCAGATCGCTCGGGAAGCGGGGTTGCGGATAGTATTGCATGGTGCGCTGGATATCGCGCGCGGCGCCGTCGCCCTGCAGCAACCTGACCAGTTCGAGCGATTCGTCGAGGCCGGAGGAAATGCCGCCGCCGGTGAGACGGTTGCGATCCAGCACGAAGCGCGGAAAGCCAGGGGCCACGGTGACGCCTGTGAATGAAGCGAGGCATGGGAGGAACAACCAATGCGTCGTCGCCTGATAACCGTTGAGCAGTCCCGCCGCCGCCAGCAGCAGCGCGCCCTCGCAGACCGAACACACCCAGGTGGCGCGGCTGCCGCGATCGATCAGGAAGTCGAGGTCATCGCGCGACGCCGCGCCGTTGATGATCTGCGCCAGCATCGGCGGATCGCCGCCCGGCACCCACAGCACGTCGAGATCCGGGGTCTGCGCGAAGCTGTGGGTGGCGTTGAAGCTGAACTTGTCGCGGGTGACGATCGGGCGGTCGAGCGAGGCGGCGATCAGACGGATCTCGATGTCGCCCTCCATCCAGCCGAACACCTCGTGGGGGCCAGCGACGTCGAGCAGGTCGACGCCCTGATAGACCGGAATGCCGATGATCATGGTGCGGTCCTCGCGCGTAGCGTGGTGCGGGGGAAAAGTCTGGGCCGAGCCAGCCAGCGCGGCCGCGCCAAAGCCCAATGCGCCGGCCGCGGCGCGCAGGTGCGCTCCAGCAGCAGCGCCGGCGAAGCCGCCGCCATCACCGCCAGATGCGCGGCGCCGGCGGTCAGCGGCAGCAGCATCAACGCCCAGCACGAACCGACGCACCAGACGCCGTGCACCGCGCCATAGCGCAGGCAATCGAGCTCGGCGCGCAGGCCGAAGGCCGACAGCCGCGACAGCCGGTGGCAGCGGTTCAGGCAGAGCTGTTTGGCCGGGCTGAACTGCCAGAGCAGCGCCAGCATGAGGGCGAAGCCCCACGCCGGAACGCCGCTCACCGTCTGCAGCAGGCTCAGCGCCAGCGCCGATGCGATCAGCACCGCGCCGGCGCAACACCACACCAGGGCGTAGCCCGCAGCAAACACCGCGAGCGCGCGCCAGCGCCGCCGCGCCAGGCTGCGCTGGCGCAGATGCGCGATCGGCTGCGTCAATAGCGGCGGCATCATCGCCAGCAGCATGGCAATCCAGACCAGCATCAGCAGCCCGGGGGGATTGAGCGCCAGCGTCGCGGCGAGACGATCCGCGCCGCCTGCGCTTGCCCCGCACAGCGCCGGCAGCAGCATCGCGTGATCGAACGCCAATAGCGCGGCCCAGCCTGCGGCGCTCGCCGCCAGCAGTGCCGGCGATTGCCGCCGCACCAGCGCCAGCGCCACGCCGCCGGGCTTCATGTCACTCGCCCTGCCGATAGACGCTGACGCCGCCGACCGAGATCGCATCGTCCGGCGTGATCTCGGTGCGCGAGACGAAGCGGACGTTGAGCTGGTCGGCGTCGAGCTTGTGGCCGAGGTGCAGCTTGTCGATGACGTTGGTGATCTCGAGCGTCTCGTTGATGCCGTTGCCGCCATGCGTACTATCGGTCGCGGATGCCTTGCGCACGCCGAACAGCGACACCACGCCGGCGAGGTGATCCGGATTGTCCTCCGGCTTGGCGTCCTTCGGCAGGTCGATATAGACGTAGAACACCGCGGCATCGTTGACGCCGCGGATGTTCTCGAGCGTGAGGAACACGCGGTCCGGCTCGATCGCCGCGCTGGCGCCGCCGGGCGCCGCGGTCAAATTGCGCGCGCTGAAGCTGCGGATCAATTTGTCCTTGATGCCGGTGTCGAGCCGCACTGCGGTTTCGACCGCCGCGCCGCTGATCTGCACCGCGGTCTTGTTGGCGCCGAGCAATTCGGCAGGTTTGCGCTCCGCCACCAGAATCTCCTGTGCGCTCGCGGTCACCTGAGGCAGTGCCAGCCGATCCAACCGCGCCACCAGCCGATGGGTTCCGCCGAGCGGATCGGACGTATCATCATAGGTGTAGCCCAGCGTCGCGGTGTCGACCACGTCGCGCGCGGCGAAGTCGTGGCGGCGGCCATCCGGTTTCGGGACGGCGAAGGTGCGCGCCGCAGGTCCGGTCAGCCAGGTTTTTTCGGTCGGATCGAAATGCGTCGCGGTGCGCTCGCGCCACACCACCCAGAGCCGATCGATATTGGCGTGGTGCAGCCAGAAGATCGGGTCGAGCGCGGCAGTGTCGGGCATCGACATCAGGCCGTAGCTGCGCGGATCGTTGGGATTGCTGCCGGGCTTCTGGCCGCCGACGAAGCCATGCACGCCATTGTGCGGCTGGCGTTCGAGCTGGCCGTTGTCGGTGCCGTCGTGCTGGAACGCGGTCTGCGGGCCACCGAATCCGGTCGGTCCGCCGCCCCCGGGCGGCCCGGCGAATTGCGATTGCGTCAGCGCGCCTAGCGTGACGTCGCTCGGCCGGATCACAACATGGCCGGTGCCGTCGCCGTAGCGCCGCGTCACCAACAGCGGGTTGGCGCTGCCGTCCGGCAACTTGGGCGCGGAAAACGCGGTCGGCAGCTTCAGCGCATTGGCGTCGTGGGTGTCGCTGTAATTCCAATACGGCAGCGCCCAGCTCTCCGGCCCGCCGAGCTTGACCACCGCGGCGCGCACGATCGCCTCGAAGGCCCACAGATAGCCGCGATGCCAGGGCAGGAAGTACCAGCTCTGATGCTGGCACTGCTTCCAGTATCGCGCCTGGTCGGCGGCGTACGGCAGCGGCGTCGACGCAGAGATGTAGTTGAAGGCGATCCAGAGCTGCTGGTCGAATCCGTGCATGGCGCCGAGCGAATTCCAGCTGGTCAGATCGGCGGTCGGGCACGACTGCAACTCGCGCACCGCCTTGGCATACCACAATAGCAGATCCGGCCAGGGCTGCGGCGACAGTTTCCAGACATTTCGCCGAGTATGCATAGCGCGCTCCCATGGCACCGGCTGCCGTCATCATGGATGCGACAGCTTTGGATGAGGTGGGTGATCGAAGGGCAGTCAAAAACGATCGCAACGCGGGAAAGCTCAACAAGCCTTTCCAAACATAATTTTTCGGAAACAAGACCGCATCAATGGGTGTTCGGCAATGTCAAAAACGGCCCGCGAATGGCCGGCGTCCTATGCACGCGATCAGTAACGATCAACACGCAGGGGTCGTGGTAGTAAGCCTAAAATACGTCGCGCGACGGGGCAATTGGTTCATGGAATTTGGCGGCGGCCGAGATGCTGCTGAATGTGTTTCGCCGGCCACGACGCCGCGCGCGCCTAACCGGCGGCGACGATCCTTCTGCAATGCACCAGCGCCGCCTCGACCAGATTGACGCTGGCCTCCGGGGTGCGGAACGCGGAATGCGCCGACAGCGTGACGTTGGACAGCCGGGTCAGCGGATGGCCGACCGGCAGCGGCTCGGTGTCGAACACGTCGAGCCCGGCGTGGCGCAGCTGGCCGGCGCGCAGCGCCTCGATCATCGCCGCCTCGTCGACCAGCGCGCCGCGCGCGGTGTTGACCAGGATCGCGCCGGGCTTGATCGCGGCAATTCTGTCACGCGACAGAAACCCGCGGGTCTCGTCGGTCAGCAGCAGATGCAGCGACACCACGTCGCTTTGCGCCAGCAGCGCGTTGAGTTCGACGAATTCGACGCCGTCATGGGATTTCGGCGTCCGGTTCCAGGCGATCACCTTCATGCCGGAGCCGCGCGCGATCCGCGCCACCTCGGCGGCGATGCCGCCGAAGCCGATCAGCCCCAGGGTCTTGCCGGTGAGCTGCACGCCGTCCTCGCGCAGCCAATTGCCGGCGCGCATCTCGCGGTCCATGTGGGCGAGGCCGCGGGCGCCGGCCCACATCAGCGCGATCGCGCATTCCGCCACCGCGGTGTCGCCATAGCCGCGGATCAGGTGCACGGTGATGCCGAGTTCGGCGAGTTCTTCCGGGTTCATGTAGCTGCGGGCGCCGGTGCCGAGAAACACCACATGCCTGAGGCCGAGGCATTGCCGGGCGATCTCGGTCGGCAGCGCGGTGTGATCGATGATCGCGATCGCGGCGTTGCCGAACATCACGCCGGGCAATTGCCGCGGCGCGACGTCGGGATCGCGGTTGACGATGATCGGCAGATCGAGCGGGGTGGAAACCGTTTCGAACAGATCCGCCAGCGTCTCGCTGGCGTCGACAAAGACCGCGTGCATCGCGTTTTCCTTACGGTTTCGTCCAATCGTTTCGGGCGCGCCGGCGGATCGAGGCGTGTCGACGTCGGCAGCAGGCTCCCTCTCCCATGGGGAGAGGGGTGGGGTGAGGGGTTACGACCTATCGATCGGTCGTAACCCCTCACCCGACCGGCATCGCTGCGCTCGCCGGCCGACCTCTCCCTATGGGAGAGGTGGGACCTCGCTCGTTGCGCACGGGATCGTAGCCGATGAACTGATTACTTCGCCACGCCGGCCAGCGCCAGCACGGTATGCAGCAGCACGTTGGCACCGGCGCCGCAATCGGCCTGTTTGGCGTCTTCCAGCTCGTTATGGCTGACGCCGTCCTTGCACGGCACGAAGATCATCGCCGCGGGCATCACGGTGTTGAGGTTGCAGGAATCGTGGCCGGCGCCCGAGGTGATGCGGCGATGGCTGTAGCCGAGCTCGGTCGCTGCGGTCTGCACCGCGTCGACCAGCCTGGCGTCGAAATGCGTCGGCGCGATCCGCCACACCAGATCGAGCGCGATCTCGACCTTGCGGCGCGCGGCGATTTCCGCCGCGGCGCTGCGCAAATTCTTGTCGAGCGCGTCCATGATCGCCTCATCGGCGCTGCGCATGTCGATGGTGAAGGCGATCTCGCCGGGAATCACGTTGCGCGACGGCCGCGCGATCACCGCCTCGCCGATGGTGCCGACCGCGTTGGGGCCGAGCTCGGTGGCGATCCGCTCCACCGCAAGCACGACCTCCGACAGCGCCGCCAGCGCGTCGCGGCGCAATTGCATCGGCGTCGAGCCGGCGTGGCTTTCGAAGCCGGCAACGCGGCCGTCGTACCACAACACGCCCTGCCCGGAATCCACCACGCCGATGGTCTTGTTTTCGGCTTCCAGGATCGGGCCCTGCTCGATATGCAGCTCGACGAACGAGCTGAATTTCTGCGTGCCGAGCGGGCTGTCGCCGCGATAGCCGATGCCGTCCAGCGCCTCGGCGACGCTGACGCCGTCGCTATCCTTGCGCGACAGAATATCCTGCGGCGTGAACTCGCCGACATAGGCCGCCGATCCCATCATCGCCGGCGCGTAGCGCGAGCCTTCCTCGTTGGTCCAGTTGGCGACGCACAGCGGCAATTCGGTCTCGATGCCGGCGTCGTTCAGCGTGCGCACCACCTCGAGTGCTGCGAGCGAGCCCAAAATGCCGTCGAATTTGCCGCCGGTCGGCTGGGTGTCGAGATGCGAGCCGAGCCCGATCGGCGGCTTCGACATGTCGCGACCTTTGCGCAGCCCGAACATGTTGCCGAGCGCGTCGACATGCACTTCGCAGCCGGCGGCCTTCAGCGCCGCGGCAAACCAGTCGCGCACCTGCTTGTCCTCGGCGCTCAGCGTCAGCCGCCGCACCCCGCCCTTCGGCGTGCCGCCGAATTTCGCGGTGTCGTGGATCGTGCTCCACAGCCGAGTGGCATCGATTTGCAGATTGGAGGCGAGGTTGATCATGCGGATGTCCCGATTGCGGTTGGCGTCATCGATCGGACGATGCCTTGTCCATGGCGCGGCGACGGCGCGGCGTCAACCGATCGGCTCGCGCGAGCTGCGTTTGCTGGCGGGCGGGGTCTGCGACCGCGCCGGCGAGCCCGGCTTGCCGGCAAAGCCGCCGACCTCGGCGATTTCGCTGGCGAGGTTGGCGACGCGCTCCACCGCGGTGGTGTCGGCGGAATCCAGCCAGCTCGCCGAAAACGTCAGCGGCGGAATGTGCAGGTCGGTGGTCAGAAGCTGCAGCCGGCCGTCGGCGAGTTCGGCCTCGACGATGTCGGTGGGAATCACCGCGATGCCGAGGCCTTCCACCGCCATGTGGATCACGGTGGCCAGCGAGGCCGAGGCGTGCAGCCGGATCGGCGGCAGCTCCGGGCGGCTGAACAGCGAGCGGATGGTCTCGTAGGGCTGCGACTTGCGCGGGAAGGTGATGATCGGATGTTTGGCCAGATCGCGCAGCGTCAACGTGCCGTCGCCGAGCCCGAGCGAGGGGCTCGCCAGGAAGCCGACCGGGTAGTCGCACAACAGCCGGTTGCGCACCGTGGGATCCGGCAGCGGGCCGAGCAGGAACGCCAGATCGATCTCCTGCGCCATCAGTCGCGCCCGCAGGTCCGGGGTGATTTCGACCTCGATCTCCAGCGACAGATTCGGATAGGCGCGGTTGACGCTCTTGATCAGCTGCGGCAGCCAGGTGTGCACGATGGTCTCGGCGACGCCGAGCCGCAGCACGCCGCGCATCGCCGAACGATCGCCGACCACCGCCAGCATCTCCGAGCGCAGCCCGATCAGCTTTTCCGCATAGACCATCATCTGCCGGCCGCTCGGCGTCGGCGAGGCGCTGCGGTGGTCGCGCTGCAACAACTTGACGCCGAGTTCGCGCTCGAGCTGGGCGATGCGTTGCGAAATCGCCGGCTGCGTGGTGTTGAGTTTTTGCGCGGCGCCGCGGAAGCTGCCGAGCGTCACCACCCACAGGAAGGTCTCGATGGCCTTGAAATCCGGCATCTGCAGGCACCTTTTGTCAGATAAAAGAATTTTATCGACATTGATCATAAGAGAAGATTAGACTTTATAGTAGGCCTAGGCTCCATTGCTGTCGAGATAATAGGCAGGATCGTTACATGACCGTTTTGACGGCACCGCGTGTTCCCGGTGCGGCCCCGACGTTGCCATCGCTCGACGC